>JBAWEZ010000082.1:0-2617 GCA_049591475.1 Candidatus Acidiferrales bacterium | reverse complement strand
CGGAGAGTCTGCACAGCCCGTATTGCAGGAAGATAAAGAGCCTATGAATTCGCGGAGAGTTCGCCAGTCAAGGAGGGCTCAAGAGGAACAGAAAAATGAAAGCGGGAGCCGCTGCCAACGGTGCTTTCGACCCAAATCCTGCCGCCATGAGCCTCCACAATGTGCTTGGCAATAGATAGGCCCAGGCCCGTGCCGCCCACTTCACGCGAGCGCGCGGCATCGACTCGGTAGAAACGCTCGAAAATACGCGGCTGGTCAGTCTGCGGAATGCCGATGCCGGTATCCGTGGCGGTTACCACGGCGAAAGCACCGTCGATGGCCGCGCTGACTTCCACTCGACCGCCAGCAGGCGTGTACTGAATAGCATTGTCGAGCAGGTTTCGCAGAACCTCGCTGAGAAGGTTCGCGTCTCCGCTAACGCGCGGCAGGTTCGAAGGCAAATCCTGCGTTGTCACCATGACTTTTTTCTGCGCGGCTGCGGCTTTTGCCGTCTCCACGCCACTCTCAACCAGAAGCTTAAGATCGATAGGTTGAGAATCGGCATTCATCTTGCCGGCCTCGATTTGCGAAAGCCTGAGCAAGTCTGTGCTCAGCCGGCTCAATCGCGCGGCATGATTGCCGATGATTTCAACGAATCGGCGATTGTTGTCCTTATCTTCCAACGCGCCGCTGAGCAGAGTCTCGGCAAATCCCTGGATGGTAGTCAGCGGGGTGCGGAGCTCGTGGGAAACGTTGGCGACGAAGTCTGTACGGACTTGCTCCAGACGTCGCAACTCCGTGATTTCGTGCAGTACTATGACCACGCCTGGCGTCGGAGAAGATGAATGCGACCGCATCGTTCCAGGCGTTTCAAACGGCGTGATGGGAGCGACCGTAGCGGAAAAGCTCCGTGGGCGCGCGCCCCCGACAGAAATCTCGCCAACGAGCGTCTTATTCGCCGCCAGCGCCTGCGGAATCAATTCGAGAACCTCGGGTTGTCGAATCACTTCGATTACGGAGCGGCCTTCGGCATCCCGCAGATCAACATTCCAAATTTTCGCGAATGCTTCGTTGCAGAATGCCAGGTGCGATTGGGCGTCGATGACAGCCACGCCCTCGGCCATGCTGCGGAGGATCGCGGCGGAACGGTTGCGTTCTTCAGTGAGTGACTGGATCGTGGCACTCAGCCGCGCTGCGGTGTCATTCAGTGATGCAGCCAACTCTCCTAATTCGTCATTGCCGGGCTCACCGTGCAGAGAGCTGAAATCTCCCGCGGCCACGCGGCCAGAGAATCCTTTCAGATTCTCGATCCGGCGCACGAATCCACGGGAGAACATGAGAGAGATGGCGATGCCCGCAAGCAGAATCAAAGCGGAAACCTCCCAGAGAGCGCGACGAACGGATGCGAGGGCGCTGTTGATGGGGGCAAGAAAAGTGGCGAGGCGAATAATCACTGGAGGCTGGGCTGGACGATCGAGACGAATGGCCCAGTACACCAAATCACGATCGAGCGTGTGGCTATGCCGAACAGAGTCGCCCTGCCCTCGGGCCATCGCTGCGCGAAATTCGGGGCGGTTGGAATGATTCTCCATTGTTTCGATGTCATGAGCGGAATCGGCAAGCACTCGGCCGTCGGCCGCGATTAGCGTGACGCGAGCGCCACTGCGAGACATCCAGAACGTCCACGAGGCTACATCCGCCGCATTTGCAAACTGCGGAGGATTGGCGTGTCCAACCTGCGCAAGGGAGCTGAGCTGCTGATCGGCAGCGCGGATGTATTCATCTCGCAAAACGCGGCCGGCATAGAAATCCACACTCACCAGAACAACAAATAACAAGAACAAGTAGGTGAGCCCAAGTTTCCAAAAGAGACTAATTCGCGGCGGTTTCAAAGAGGTAGCCTGCTCCTCGAACAGTCTTCAAATATTCGGGTTTTTCGGGATTCCGCTCGACCTTCTCGCGCAAGCGGCGCATGTAGACATCGACGCTGCGCGGAGTTACAAAGCGGTCGGTGCCCCAAACGGCGTCAAGCAATTGGTCGCGGGAAAAAACACGATTGGGACGCGATGCAAGATAGTAGAGGAGACGAAATTCGAGGGTGCTAAGCGGGAGCGTCTTGCCTTCGCGCTGTGCGCGATAGGAACTCGGGTCGACGCGGAGGGCTCCGATCTCGACAACCTTCACCTCTTCGCCAGGCGGTTGAACGCGCCTGAGAAGAGCCTTCACGCGGGCGACCAGCTCACGGGGGCTGAAGGGCTTGGCGACGTAATCATCGGCTCCGAGTTCAAGACCCACGACGCGATCGGCTTCTTCGCCGCGCGCCGTGAGAATCAAAATGGGCAAGCGGCCGAGCCTATCATCGCGGCGAATTTCCTTGCAAATCTCGAGGCCCGAAAGTTTGGGCAGCATAAGGTCCAAGAGCAGCAAATCGGGCGGCGATTTTCTTACTTGCGCCAGCCCAGTTGCGCCATCGACACACGCGGTTACTTGATAACCATCTTTTTCAAGATTGTAACGAACCAGTTCCACGATGTCCCTGTCATCTTCAATGACCAGAATTCGGGACCCTTGATTCACCATAGCGGAAGCATAACGAAGCAGATGTCTTCCAGCAAGGACGGCGGGGAATTATGAATAG
>JBAWEZ010000081.1:0-5975 GCA_049591475.1 Candidatus Acidiferrales bacterium | reverse complement strand
AGTGATGGAAAATACGGCCGCATCGAGGCATTCAATCTGGAGACAAAGAAACCGGTGTGGATCGACCGTCAGCGCGCTCCGCAATCCACGTGCCTGCTGGCCACGGCGGGAGGCGTGCTGTTCGCCGGCGCGCTCGACCGCAACCTCACTGCCTACGACGCTTCCACTGGAAAAGAATTGTGGCGCGTGCGGCTGAACGACGTGCCGAGTTCGTGCCCGATTTCGTACAGCGTCGCGGGAAAGCAGTACATTGCAGTGGTTGTCGGCAGCGGCGGCCCGCAGACCGCCACGTTTCCCGTGCTCGTTCCAGAGATTCAGAATCCGCCGGCGCACGGAGCGGCCGTTTGGGTATTTGCGCTGCCGGATCAGAACTGAAAGCAAAGAGGAGTTATAGAGATAAGGTTAGGATCAGCTAGCCTTGCGGCATTGCATGCAGAAAGAAGCCATAGATGCTAAGTCCCAAGCCGCCGGCGAACAGCAGAGGCACTAAATAGTACGTAAGCAGCGGCTGAATATGCTCTGAAACGTGAAGCACAGAAGCGCCGTAGCGGCCGGCGAGGTATTGGATAACTGCCGCGAGTAGCATGTAGAGCAATCCCTGCCGGATCTTCCGATTTCCGCCGCCGCCGACGGGGCGTCCGGCCGGACCAATACCAGCCTGCAATACCGGAACGGGCTCCACTGCCTCTCGACAGAAAGGGCACTGTGAATGCAGACCAGAAATCGCCCTGCCGCAAAACGGACATTGACGCGAAGGCATTGTATGCCCCCCTTGCTTTCAATCGTAAGCAGCCCCAGAGGCCGCGTCAAATGGCTGCAGACAAAGGGTAAA
This sequence comes from Candidatus Acidiferrales bacterium, assembly GCA_049591475.1. GTDB lineage: Bacteria > Acidobacteriota > Terriglobia > Acidiferrales > UBA7541 > Palsa-295. Next base: position 5,143 of record JBAWEZ010000081.1, on the reverse strand, counting down.
CGGTACTTTCGGTAACGGGCGAGTAGCTATCTGGCAGATCCTCAATTGCCTTTTTCGGTCGGATAGCCCTTCGAATACCAATCCGCATAGAAGTTTGTGGGCAGAATCAATGCGCGCAAATGCGTAAATCCCATGGACTGCAAAGCTCGAAATGCCGGACGTAAATTCGGGCAATGCACCAGCGGGCAGCAACCGCAGTAAACTACCAGGTTCGTCGAACGCGGCAAACGCTGCGCCCATCGCTTCAGTCCCTCGATCGCCTGGGCTTTGAATCCCGGTCCTTCGTAAATCGCGCCGGGTATATGGCCACCCAAATAAAGTGCGTGAGGGCTCACGCTCACCACGACAGGCCGGCGGCTTGCAGGACCGCCAATCTCTTTGGCGAGCGTGGCGGGCTCGACGGTCTGGCCGCTCGTCCATGGATCGGCCTCAGGGGCCTGCGCCGACTTGTTGGCTTCAGATTGGTGAGCGTTCGACGGCGCGGGTCGAGCAAACGCCGGAAGCGAGTGCGACAGCGCCATCCCGCCAGCCAAACAGGCGAATGTGAAGGCGCACACCAACCAAACACGTCGGGACTTTCGCGCGATGTTCATAATCTGTCGATTCCTTGCCGCCAAATGCTAGGCACCCGACCGAAGTTGCCGCAAAAAGAACCGGCGGGCTGCAATCGCCCGCCGGAGATTAATTTTAACGGTTCGCGACGCTCACGATGATCAGGAAGGCTGAATTCCCGCCTTCTTCTGCTTGATGGCTTTCACCTGCTCAATCAGATCGTCCGCCTTCTTTAGGTCGTCTTCGCGGGCTTCCTGGGTCGTCTCCGTATCAGCCTTTTGGCGGTACATCAAATTGAGGTAAGCCATTGCATCGTCGTAATCCGGTTTCAAGCTGATCGCTTTCTGGAGGTTGGTGATTCCCTCGTCGACGGTTTGTCCGTATTTGTCGGTGAATTGCGTGCGAAGCTTGTCAGGCAGTGGATCGTTTTCCTTGATCTGCCGCTTGGGCTTGGCCGTGCGATTGAAGTCGTCGCGCAGATCGCGATTGGCGCGGTATGCCAGCGCCCAATCGATCACGCCAACCCAGTAATACGGTTCGGGATCGTTCGGGCTGATCTGAATGTGCTTTTCGTGATAGGACTTCGCTTCGATGAGTTTGCTCTCGTCGAAGGGAGTGCTGCCCATGTTGTACAGAAGCGAACCGATCCCATCGATGGCCGAAAGGTTATTCGGATCCTGCTGGAGGATTTGCTTATACACTTGAATCGCTGAATCGGCGTTGCGAAGATTTTCGGGGGAAGGTGCGCCGGGAATGTATTGGTTGGCATAAGCAGCGGCGAGATACAACTGCGCGTTCGTCAAAGTCGGATCAAGCGCCTGGGCGTTCTTGAAATCCTCAATGGCAATGTCGAACTGCGCGTTCTTGTAAGCTTGGACGCCCTTATTTAGCTGGTCTCTTGCGCGCAATTTATTGCAGCCGGCACCCGCCCCGACTGCGGCCAGCAGAATCGCCGCGACAAACCAAACCTCAATCCTCCGTCGCATCCTAATTCTCCTTATGATCGCCACACACCGGGCCCAGGCAAGCCCTCGCCGGGTCGGCCGTCCAGAACCCTCAACCGCTACTGCCCCGCCTCTATTTTCGCCGTAATCAGGCCGACATGGTCGATACCCGACCCGCGCATGATGTCGATGGCATGCGCCACTTGGGCGAATTCGACGTTGTCGTCGCCTTTAACGAACGCGATCCGGTCGGCACGTTCCTTGAAAATATCGAACAGGCGCGGCCCCAGATCGTTCCAGCTGACCTGATCCTGATTGATTTTCACCTGGCCGTTGGACAGTACCTGCACGACGATGGTCCTGCTATCCGGCTGCTGCTGTTTTTGATTGGGCGGCGTCGGCTGAGGCACCAGCGTTTTCAACCCGGTCGGTGTCCGCGGCGTGATCACCATAAAAATGATGATGAGCACCAACAAAACGTCGATCAACGGAACTACGTTCGGTTCCGACATGGTGCCTTGTTTTCCACCAACACTCATTGCCATACGATTGCTCCTTCGCCTTGATCGTACCTGCGCTTACTCGGCCGGGCCCGTGCTCATCGGCGGCGGAAGCGGAGCGGACTGGCCCGGAGGAAGTTTCTCGGTCAAGAGCCCCAAGTCTTCCACGCCAGCCGAGCGCACCGCGTCCACTGCCTTGACCACGTCGCCATACTTCGCCCGGGCATCCGCGCGAATGTACACGGTCTTATCGAGGCGATTGGAGATCAGGTCCTTCACCTGGTCGGTGATCTGATCGAGGGTGATCTCGTTATTGCCTAGATAGGTGTTGCCGTCACGCGTGACCGCCACGATGATGGCGTCGTCCTTATCGGCCGCCTGCATCTTGTCGACGTTTTGCGCCGCCGCCATATCCACGGAGACGCCCTTGTGCAACATGGGCGTGATCACCATGAAGATGATCAGCAACACCAGCATGATGTCCGCCATTGGAATCACATTTGGCGAAGCCATCACCGGCGGTGCTTTTGGTTTGTAAGCCATGGCTTACTTCTTTCCGCTCCGGCGCGTGATGAAGTAGTTGATCAACTCCATCGAGGAGTTGTCCATCTCCACGTCGAAAGCTTCCACGCGGTTTGTGAAGTAGTTGTAGGTCCACACGGCCGGAACGGCTACCAGCAAGCCGAGCGCGGTGGTAATCAAGGCTTCCGCGATACCGCCAGCGACGGCCGCAAGCCCGGTCATCTTCGTGTTGGCGATGCCTTTAAACGCGTTGATGATGCCCATCACGGTGCCGAATAGCCCGACGAACGGCGCCGTGGAGCCGATCGTAGCGAGGCCGGAAAGGCCGCGCTTCATCTCCGCGTGGACGATGGCCACCGAGCGCTCCAAACCGCGCTTCGCCGCTTCAATCACTTCTTCGTCATTCACCTGGGCAGATGCCGCCTGGAACTCCGAAAGGCCCGTGGCAACTACCTTGGCGATGTGGCTCTTTTTGTTACGCTCGGCGATGGAAATGGCCTCGTCGAGTTTGTTGTCCTTCAGTGCGCCGGCAACCTGCTGCACGAAAACACGAGACTGCTTTCGGGCTGCGCTGTACATCAGCCAGCGGTCAATCATGATGCCCACCGACCAGGCCGACATGATGAACAAAATGATCACCACTGCGCGTGCCGGCCAGCCCATGCTGTGCCACATGTCAATGATGTTCCAGCTGATCCCGGCATTACCGCCTTGATCCTGCAAGAGAAATGCCCATACCAAATTCGCAAGCATAAAGTTCACTCCTCCTCGTCACCGCCATCGATCGCGGCAGTCAGATTCTGCCGGTCGCAAATCCCAGCCCCAGCGAACCGGGCCCACGAAGCGGGTCCGGCGTTTTCTTAATCACCGCCCAGCGTATACACAACCTGAATCGTCGTATCCACTTCCACCGGCTGTCCATTCAGCTCCGTCGGCGCATAGTGCCACTGGCGCACCGCGTCCATTGCCGAACGCATCAGGAGTGCGGGACCGGAGATGTACGTCAGTTCTTGAATCGAACCGTCCTTCGCGATCACCGCGTGCAACACGACGGTCCCTTGGATGTGTGCCGTCTTTGCAATCTGCGGATAGATCGGCTGAATCTGGCGTTCCAGCTTGGCCGCTTCCACGTTTCCACCAACGCGAATACGCTGCGGGGTCACTGGCTTCGGAGGCGGAGGAGGCGGAGCAGCCCCCAGCCCAGCAATGATGCCTCCCGGTACACCTGTTCCGCCCGCGACGCCCGTGCCGCCAACCATTCCGATGTCTGGCGCCTGGTCCTTTACGATCTCAATCTTTTTCGGAATCACGGTTGGCGCCACCATTCTCTGCGGCTGCAAAATTGGCACCCGGCGCACGATTACCTCTTTGGGGGCGGGTGGAGGCGGCGGCGGAGGCGGCGGAGGAGCTACCAGAAACGTGCTCAACATCGCGTTCGGCAGTGCTTCCGTGTAAATCAACGGAATTAGGATCAAAACGCCCACGACCAACACCTGAATGATCGCCGAGACTGCCACGGCCCACGGCTTATTGGTCTTATTTCCATGGACGCTAGAAACCACCATTTGATCGAACATAGACTACCTCCTTGCGGCGGCTGGCACGCGCTTTCCGGCTGCGGATCCGGCGCGAACCGCCGCTCCCTTCCCCCCGCTGAACCTGTTCCAAACCACCACGATCGGGGCCGCAATGCCAAAACTGGAGTACGTTCCTACCACAACTCCTACCACCATGGCAAAGGAGAACGATCGCAGCACTTCCCCTCCCAGGAGGTACAAAACCAATACCGTCAGAAGTGTCAGACCGCTTGTCAGAATCGTACGGGAAAGTGTCTGGTTGATGGATTTATTGATGATCTCCGGGAACGATTCGCGTCTCATCAATCGCAGGTTTTCTCGAACACGATCGAAAATCACGATGGTATCGTTCATCGAATACCCGACCAGAGTCAGAAGGGCGGCGATCACCGTCAGCGAAATTTCGTAATGAAACAAAGAGAAAAATCCGAGAGTAATCAGCACATCATGGAAAACCGCGATTACTGCTGCAGCGCCATAAACCCACTCGAATCGGAACGCAACGTACACAAGCATACCCGCCAAGGCGTAGAGCGTCGCCCACAGCGCTTGACGCCGCAATTGCGCGCCTACCGTGGGCCCAACCGTTTCGGCGTTGCGCACCGTAAAGTCGCTGAGGGAGTAATCGTGCTGCAGTGTTCGGATGACCGCTGGAGTAACACCCGGGACGTTGCTCAGCTGGTCAAAATTCGTCACGATGCCATCATGTTGAGAATCTCGCGCCGAGGTGATCGCGTTGCCCAATTGCGTGTAGCGGTTCCCAGCATTCACGCCCAGCGAGAGCGGATCCTTCTGCAGTAGGTCTGCCGCCAGGGCAGCGGGGCTCGCGGCGTTGAAATCGGCAAGCCCCGAAGCCTCCGTACCAAAGGTCTTCTGTAGGACGTCCAAAATCTTCTGCTTGCCGGCGTCCAGCGTATCCTCGTCGGACGACTGCGCGAGGCCAATCATCACGTCGTCGCGCGATCCAATGTCGCTCGAATCGCTGATCGTTTGGATGGTGCTGTTTTTAAGTCCTGCGGCCTGGAGCCCGTTGCGAATCTTCTGGACC
>JBAWEZ010000080.1:0-5863 GCA_049591475.1 Candidatus Acidiferrales bacterium | reverse complement strand
TCGCCACCCTGACCAGCGCGGTTTCCACCGTACCTAAACAACTCTCGCCTCTCAACTGGCTCGATGATTTCCTGTACCTTCCGGAAGTCCTGTACGTGCTCTTCTTTATCTGGCTGATCTGCTCTGGTCCGGGAAAGTTCAGTGTCGATTACTGGCTCGTCGGCAAATTACTGAGGTGATCCGAAATTCTGGGGCCCGCTTGAACTGGCGGAAGCGTGCGCCGTCCAGCGATCGGACAGGTGGAGGAACAATGGCCTTGGAATCTGCAATCGGACCGGCCCGCCATGATTATGCGCTGCTCGGGCAGACCGTGGTCGTGATCGGCGGCACTGCGGGCATTGGGATTAAGGCGGCGCGACTCGGATCGTCTGCACTGCGTCGGCCTCTATCTCGGTGCCAATAGCATTGCGGATTTCGACGCCACCGACCTCGAACGGCTCGGGCAGTTCTTCGAGCGCCGAAATACTCGCCGCCGTTACGTTATCCGACTGACGAGCATCCGCGCGTGGGGCTCGCCGAAGCGAGCCGCACGCTATCTCTTACGAGACATCTTTTCCCTCGTTCAATGGCCCTCGCTTTTCGCCGGCTCACCGCGCCTGATTGCTTCCTCCGCATCAAGCCTCTTCGCATTGCGGGTCAATGGCACGGACGCGCGGCGCTTTGTGCCGGGCCTCCGCTTGAAATTTCTCGCACCAGTCGCAAACACCGCTCCCGTCATTCGCGTTGCGATCCGCTACTGCCCCTGCCGATATTGAACGTTTCTGGCCCCGGTCATGCCAAGCAGTCAGTCGGCGACGATTACTCAATGCTCAAAAGAAATGTGAAGTAGTTCCGTAAGCAGACTGCTGACAGAATCGGAGCCGGGTTTGAATTGCCCGGCTCAATTTTGGCTCCAAGTGTACCGAATGTACCTAAAACGGCAGTTCGGAAAACAGAGGAGGTTGTAGCCTAAGTGTTTGCAATATGAGAGATTAGGGAGAGAGCGCCCGTAGCTCAGCTGGATAGAGCGTCTGCCTTCTAAGCAGAGGGTCGGGAGTTCGAGTCTCCCCGGGCGCGCCACCGCCCACGGATCCGTAGGTTCTTTCGCTCAACAGAATCGAAGGAACCGGCCCCACGCTCGCAAACCTAGCATGTGCACCCTCAGGTCATCGTCGGTCGTTAGGTGCTCGGATGGTATTATGCCTCGCGAATCTTTCGCGAGAAACTGGACACAGAGCCTGGAGCCCAGGCCACTCGCGAGCACCAAGTGAATGCACACGCGTCGATGGGCTGCGAAATCGATTCGCAATTGAGAGGTGGGTAAGCGATGCGCGAAAAGAAGCACGTTCATCAACGTCAGACGGCGGTAGACGGCGAACATATTCCTCGGGATACCACCCCCTACTGGAAGCGCGCCCATCGCGACTGGCGCCTCTGGGTCGGCCTGTTCTGCATGCTTGCGGCGATCGCTATCTACGTGATCACCGTCGACTTGTCGGTAGTACCCGGGAATCACCAGCAGCAACCTGTTTCGAATGCCGCGGGAAAATAGCCAGTCTGATGGACCTTTTTCGATCAGCAACGAATGCGAGTGTGAGCCTGAGATTGCGACCTACTGCACAAGCCCGAACGGTCTGCAAGTCACAGGCGCACATTTGGCAGCCATTGCCCTAGCACATCTGGACGTCGCGTCAGGTCCAATGCTCGCATTGCAGGCGATAAACTCAGCGTTGGCGGCGGCGTCCCGCTGGTGCGGCAGCGCGAAGGGGAATCATGTCCAAGTGGCGGCCGATTCTTGCATGGGCCGGAATAATTGTCTTCGCCGGCGGAGCTTTTCTATGGTTGTTTGGAGTTCAAATGGCAACTGCGAGCTGAACTGAACTGAAAGCCCGTGGAGCGAGCACGCCGCTCCACGGGCTTCCGGGTTTCCTCAACCGATAATCAAAAGACATACTTGACCGCGAATTGCATGATTCTCGGACTGACGTCGGCCAGAATCTCGCTGAACGTGCTGCTGGTCAGGGTGTCGCCGCCGAACCCCGTCTCGCCGGGATACAGCAAATTAACGCGATTTTCAAGGTTGAAGGCTTCGAAGCGGATCTCGAAGTATTGGTGTTCCTTGATTGGGAACCGCCGCGATAGAGCAAGGTCCACATCGAAATAGCCCGGGGCTTCCAAGTTGTTAATCGGCAGGTCTCCGAAAGTACCCGGTGCTGGGTCGGCGAATGCGCTCGCGTTAAGCCAGCAATTGACGGTCTTGGTGGCGCAGTAAGGGTCTGAGAGCACTTGATTGGGACGATCCCCGCCAATCCCATTCAGCGTGTTGTCCAAACCAGTGGTGATCGAGAAGTAGCTGCCCGAGTGCGCGCTCACGATCGGCGCAAGTTCCCAGTCCCCGGCGATCCATTGGACCGCTCGCGACGAAAAATGCGGCGACTGTAGAACCGCGGAAAGGTTGAAGTTGTGGTGAATGTCCACTTGCGCGCAGTTTCCCCGGTCATACTGGGGGTCGTTGGGGTCGGTGTAAACGGAACCGAGCCCTGTAATCACCGGATCGGCGATGCAATGCGACCAAGTGTAATTAGCCAACATCTCGAAATGGTTCGAGAAACGATGTTGAGCCGTGACGATCAGCGCGTTGTAGCTGCCCGTCCCTTCGTCGTTCAGGTTCGCGACCGATCCGTAGTATGCTCCCTGAGTCGGATTTAATTGCGTGAGATACCGCCGCGCCTGGGTGTTCGCGGTGGTTGAGCACGGCCCTGCTGCCGTCAGCCCATATTGACCCGCTACGCAATTACCCGGGACGTAGACTGCGGGATCCAACTGCTGACCCATCCAAAGGTGTACCATGTCGTTGCCCAAGTAGCTCGCTTTCAAAAGCCAGCTTGTCCCTATCTGCTTTTGAATCGTTACGTTCCACTGTTCCACGTAAGTGTTATGGACGTGCAGTGGAACCGTGTAGTAAGACCCAACTGTCGGGTAAGCGGAGGTGGCATTCTGCGTGATCGGATATGGGCTTCCACCAGGATAACCCGACCAGGGATTCGCGAACCCTCCTGTGGGCTGGATGAGTGTTATAGATTCGCCCCACAGCGGTTCTCCCGCGTAATCGTAGTAGAAAAGCGTCTGCGGCATGTCGTACAAGATTCCCCAAGAGGCCCGAATGAGTGTTTTGCCATTGCCTGTGGGATCCCACGCCAAGCCAATGCGCGGCGCCCAATTGTTCCAGGCTGTGTAGTTCGGCCGGCTGCCGGTCTGAAAGCCTGAATCGCCTGGATACAGCGTTCCCGCGGGAGCATTGGGATAAGTTATCGAATGCACGTTGTTTACAAAATCTGCCATATCGAAATGCGTGACTTGGTTGAGCGGGAAGCTGCCGTTGAGATAAGGCTCCCAGCGCAGGCCGTAGTTCAGCGTCAACCTCGGACTGATCTTCCAGCTGTCCTGCACGTATAGCCCGATGTATCTCCAGTTCTCATCGTCATGCGTGAGATTCGCTTGGGTGAATGAATCGAGCGCCCCGGCGATGAAATCCGCCATGGCGTTGCCGGTGAGCTGGCCCGAGAAGCTCCAACCCCCGTCGCAGTAGACGCAAAACGAAGAAGTTTGCTGGGGGCGAATCCAGTCCACACCGAACTGCAGCTGATGCGAACCCTTGACCAAGCTGAAGTCGTCCTTCAACTGATACGTCGTGGTGTGATCGATGCCTGGCGTAGCGAATCCACCGGCGCTCGCAAAGTCGGTTCCGATGCTGATATTGGAATAGTGGGGTATACCCATATAAATGCCCGAGATTCCGATGTCGCTGGCATCGGTGACCGGCACCTGAAACTTTGTGATGCCGTCTGAGTTGTAGGCAAAGTGGAATGAGTTTAGCGCGTTGGTACTGACCAGATAGGTATGACCCACATCCAGTGAATTCACCGTGTCGTCGGTGCCCGCAGTCTGAATCGATAGCTCGGTTCCGGTATAGCTCGAAGGCACCAGACTGTGAGTGACGTAATAACGCACGAACAGGGACTGTTTGGAGTTGATCTGGTAATCGACTTTCGCCAAACCCATGTTTTCGTTTTGATTGGCGATCGTGCTGTACGTAACGTTGCCGCAGGGTTCCGGGCCCACCGGAAAGTGGCTCGCGAAGCTTGTAACCACCGAAGGAACTGCGTAATTCAGAATGTTGTTCGTATAGTATGCAGGATTCAACGTCTGGGGCGTCTTGAAGCACTGCGATTCGTAGTTCTGGAAGTTGCCGGCGAGCTCCGACGCGGTGGGAAGAACAGCGGGGCTGGCCGCAGGCGCCGATCGAATCATCGTGCCCTGATAGCCTACAAAAAAGAACGCCTTGTTCTTTTTGATCGGCCCTCCCAAGGTGCCGCCGAATTGATTGCGTTTCAGGCCATCGCTCCTCTTGGCGAAGTAATCGTTGGCGTTGAAATCCGAGTTTCGAACGAATTCGAACGCGTCTCCGTGAAACTGGTTGGTGCCGGATTTGCTTACCATGTTGATCACTCCCGCCGAGTGCTGTCCGTACTCGGCCGGCAGAGCGCTGGTTTGCACGTTGAATTCTTGGATTGCATCCGGAAACGGTGTAGGCAAGTTGAGGTTGTCGAACGGGTCGTTGAACGTTCCCCCATCCAATAGGTAGGTGGTTCCATTCAGCAGTCCGCCCCCGACGCTTACCACCGCCTCGTTCGGGTAGCTCTTGGTGGAAACCAGCTGTCCTGAAGACGGCGGCTGCCCAAAGCTGGACTGGACGGTATTCGACGCGCCAGCCAACGTGATGAGTTGGGTCACTTGGCGGCCATTGAGCGGCAGGTCCACCACGGACTGCGAGTTCACCACTTGGCCTACGCCAGTGCTCGTCGTTTCAATCATCGGCGCCGCGGACTCCACCTGGATCGTTTGGGCCACTGCGCCCACCTTCAACACGGGATTGATCGTCGGGGCCGAGGCCACTTGCAAAACGATGCCGGTCTGGACGTAGGTGGTGAACCCTTCCTTTTTGACTTCCATCCGGTACGGACCGAGAGGCAGACTCGGCAGCGCGTACGCGCCGCTCGCAGCCGATGTCGCGCTTCGAATAACTCCTGTAGCAGTTTGCGTGACGGTCACCTGAGCTCCCGCCACCACTGCTCCGCTGCTGTCTTCAACCGTTCCTGATATTTGCGATGTGGATTGTGCAAAAACTGCAGCACTAACTAGCAAACAGAACGTGCAGAGCACCACTAACTTGGCCGAAGTCCGCTTCATCGATCCCCCCAAGCCATCTGGATTCGAACCGCTGCACTTATTTAGAATAGTAAAGCCGAATCAGTAATAGGTATTCCCAAGTAAACCAAGCCCCCCCAGCGAGACCTAGGTAACCTCCCCACCTGTACGCCCTCAACGTGCTCGTCCAAATATCACCTGCACCGATTATTGTCAAGTCCTAGATTGCCTCTTGACAAGCGCGATGAGACTTGGGAGATTGCCGACGTCGTGGAAGCGGGAAGCGTCGTCTTGGAGCAGTTAGTGGAAGTCGGCGGATAAAAAAGCGGGTAACGGGGCAGAACTGCATGCATTTCACTTCAAAACTTCCGCCTCAGAGCATCTTCGGTATCTCTCGACCGGTGAACTGAATTGGACGAGCTTCGCCGCGTAGGACGTTTTGGATGTATGCGCCGCAGACTTGCAGGAACGCAATCAAAGGATTAGGAGGCAGTTCATCCATGAGAATCAATAGAAGGAAACTACTGGCGTTGTTGGGCACGTCTCCGGCGCTTTTGGCTGGCTCCGAGGTGGCGGCAGAACCAAAGAAAAAGCGTGTGCATAGCGATGGTGGCAGCGAAAAGAAGTTCACGGCGGTCAGCCCCAAGGGCACTCCGCCAGCCGTGCAACTCTATTC
>JBAWEZ010000079.1:0-218106 GCA_049591475.1 Candidatus Acidiferrales bacterium | reverse complement strand
ACGGGCGAGCCCGCTTCACTTCAACAATTCGAACTCTGGAGGGTTCATGAAAGCTCTCGCAGAAGGCACTTACATCAAGCACTTTCAATACGGCCTGGGAGTGATCACGGAGTCGGACTCCGAGCGCACCTCGATCGATTTTGATCTCCACGGCATGAAGAAGTTCGTGACCAGCATTATGGTTGTCGAGTTGGCCGAGGGAACGCCGCCGAAGCGTAAGCGCGCGCGAAAATCCAAGAAAGCAGCCTCCGGGGCCGCGGTTTTGCCGGCCTCTGGTGTGAAGTGAGCCGCGAAATCCTAGTGCAATTTGTCAAATTCGAATCCAAGGCATCAGTTCGCGAATATACCTTCACGGTGCGTGAGCCATCCACCGACCCCCGCGAGTTCACGCTGTCGATTTCGAATCAAGCTTTCAATGACCGCCGCGTCCGCTACCAGGATGCACCCGACGTTTGCTCGTTGAAGCTCCGGCAGGAGCTGGCCACCTACGCCAATCATCCACCCAGCACGCACTACCTGATCACCGACGCCGATCTGGAGAGCTATCGCAGCAGCCATGCGCCACGAGCTGCGTCCCGGTTCTCGTACCACAAACCTGTCGAGGAGTTTTAAATCCGCGCGCTGGCTATTCAGTTGGTGGACAACTGCAAGTAATTGGGTAAATAATAGAAATCATCGAGAGTTCCGTATGCTGATTGAAAAGCGGCTCCCGATTGCGAGGAAGACGTGAAGAATCTGTTTGTTGGCAATTTAAGTTTTCAGACGACCGAGAGCGATGTGCGGGATCTTTTTGCTCCGCTCGGTCAAATTACGCGCGTTCACATGGCAATGGACCGGGAAACCGGCCGGTCACGAGGATTCGCGTTCGTGGAAATGCCCAATGACGAAGAGGCGAAGCACGCCATGGCCGCTCTGGATGGCAAAGAATTAGGCGGCCGCAACATCAAAGTGAACGAAGCACGTCCGAAAACCGGCCGGCCTGCGCCGTATAGTGGTGGCCCTGGTGCTGGCCGCAGTTCTGGACCCGGTCGCGGGCCGGGCGGCGGAGGCGGACGGCGAGGCTCATTTTCAACCGAGGACTACGGCGAGGCTGCGCGCCAGCCCCGCGAACCGCGCTGGTAATAACAATTCCGATAGGAGCGCCTATGGCGAGAACCACCTTTCAGAAGCGTCAAAAAGAAATGAAGCGCATGGAAAAGCAGCGAATGAAAGCGGAGCGCCGCGCGCAAAGAAAAGAAGAGAAAACCGCCGAACCGGGCGCGGGCGCGCCCATCGAGTTCGACGATAGTTTTCAGTTCGGCGGCACAGATGCCGACGAAGTTGCGGAAGAGGCGTAGAACTCGTACTGCAATCATCAAGAGTTGAACTGAAAGACGGGGAGGCAAGCGTGGCGTTTGGAAAGACTCGAGGCCAGAACGAAGCGGCGGAAGCGCCTGACGACTTCCGGTCGCTGGCTTCGGCAGAGACAGCCTCGCGCTCGACTCACGAACTCAGTGGGCGCGGCCGTTTGGTTCCGGCGATTGCCACCGGAATCGAGTACCCAGTTGAGTTCGGCCTGAAATCGCCGCCAGCGGCCCCGCAGCACGGACGCGCTGCGAAGCCGACCCGTTGGACGAAGTGCCGCATTCATTCCTTGCAAAGCAGGACTTTTCTGGATGGATTCTACTTCCTCCGCACCGAAGAGGGCCGCGTCCATCAGTTGAAAGTGATCAACGGCGTTTGGCACTGCCTCGCATTGGCTCTCTGAAGATTCGCTGCTAGTAAACTCTTCTGCCTATCGGCGCGCGTGGAACTCCAGAAGTCCAAATCTAGAAATTCACGAAATTTTCGTAACGCGATGATAACCTCTTGACGCAAATCAAGTTTTGACGCCGCAGGGGAACGAAATGGCGACGAAGCTCAAGTTGCGGGTGAACGGCGCCATGCGCGAAATTGAGTCGGCGTCAGATACATCGTATCAGTGGGGAATCCGAGGCCGCTGGCATCGCAATTATCGGAAGCAAATATTGTCCGCGGGCGGGGCAGCGGCCGCAACGGCTGGAGCGATCGCTTGCGCATTCTATGACTCAACCGGCGTACATACGCGCGGGTATCCGCTCACGCCTAAGCGAGTGCTGGCCGTGCTTCGTGAATCATGATTCGCGGGACATGAAGGGCCAGCGATGAAGGTACGCGCGGCCGTCGCTTACGAGGGCCAGGACCAATTATCAATCGAGGATCTCGATCTCAGCGGTCCAGGTCTGGACGACATTCTCGTGCGCATCGTCGGCTGCGGCCTCTGCCACACCGACGTTAAAGTTCTTGCCGGAGGAATGGGCGTCCCGAAACCGGTCGTGCTCGGGCACGAAGGCGCGGGAATCGTCGAATCGGTGGGTGAGCGCGTTACCGCAATCAAGCCCGGCGATCACGTGGTGCTCACCTTCGATTCCTGCGGCGCGTGCCGCGCCTGCACCGGCGGCGACCCTGCGTATTGCTCTCAAACCACCGTCCTCAATTTCACAGACGGTCGCTTCGGCGAGCCCGGCACATTTGCAAAAGACTCCGAGCGCATTCACGGCCACTTTTTCGGGCAGTCGTCATTTGCGAATTACGCCATCGCCAAGCCGCGCAATGCCGTCGTGGTGCGCAAGGACGCCCCGCTCGAAATTCTCGGAGTTCTCGGCTGCGGAGTTCAGACCGGCGCGGGCGCGGTGATGAACTCCCTCCAGCCGCCGCCGGGCAGTAGCATCGCGATTTTCGGAGTCGGGCCGGTGGGATTAAGCGCTGTCTTGGGCGCCATTATTCGCGGCTGCGCGCAAATTGTGGCCGTGGATGTGCTTCCCCAGCGCCTGGAAATTGCGAAGCGCCTGGGCGCAACCCATGTGGTGCTCGCGGGACGGGACACGAACCCAGGGAGCGCGATCAGGAGAAACTTTCCCGGCGGCGTAAATTATGTCCTCGATACCACCGGTCGCGCTGAAGCCGGCGAGCACGCCATCGCCGCGCTAGCGCCGAAGGGGCATTTCGGTTTCGTGACCATTCCTGCCGGCGGCCTGCAGCTAAATATGTACACCGTATTTTTGCAGGGGCTAAGTGTCCGCGGGATCGTCCAAGGTGATAGCGTGCCGCACACCTTCATTCCGCATCTCGTCGATTTGTTTCTCGCGGGTCGCTTCCCATTTGATCGCTTCCTCAACCACTATGATTTTTCGCAAATCAATCAGGCCATTGCCGATCAGGCTTCCGGAAAAGCCGTGAAGCCAGTATTCTCGATCTCCTAGCAAGCATTCGCGTTCATAAAGTCGTAAGGGAATCTGTGCTCTGGTGCACAAATTGACGATGCGGCGCGCTTCGATCCAATTCGTCGTGTTTATCTTCGGCGTGCCGCTTCTCGGTGCAGTGATGGGACCGGTTGCGCTGGCGCGGCAATCGCCGCAGTCGATTGAGATTGCGTTCGGTGAAGGTCCCGGCGCGGTACAGTCTACGACTTCCCCCGCTGCTGACTACTCCAGCCAAACCCGCGCGCATAGCTCTGGCGATTCCGATCTAGACAAGTCTTCGCCGGTAACTCTCTTTCCGCATTCCGGTACCAGCCGCTACTGGATTTCGGGGCAGGCCAACGTCATCTTCCAGTGGCATCCTTCGTTTCCCGCAGCGTATTCGGGGCCGCATAGTTTGCGTTCAACCGCGGAGAGCGCCACATCCAAGCTGTATACGCTCTATCTCGGCTACGAACTCACTCCGACCACGTCGGTTTATATGGACGTGGAGAGCGCCGGAGGCACGGGCCTGAGCAGCGCTTTAGGTTTGGCAGGTTTCACGAATCTGGACGTGGTTCGTAATCCTTCGCTGGGCGCCACGCCCTATCTGGCGCGCCTGATAATCCAGCAGATCATTCCGCTATCGAGCGAGCGCGTTAAGGCGGATCGCGACGAACTGCATCTCGCCACGTCCCTCCCTGCGCGGCGCATCGAAGTTCGCATCGGCAAATTCGGGCTGCCTGACTTTTTCGATGTGAATTCCTGGGGCTCCGACAGCCATCTGCAGTTTCTGAATTGGACCGTCGACAATAATGGCGCATGGGATTACGGAGCGAACACCCGAGGCTATACCGATGGAGCCCTAATTGAATACGACGATCACTGGTTCACCGTGCGCTTCGCCGAAGTGCTCATGCCTAAGGTCGCGAATGGAATTTACCTTGACGCTGATCTAGCACGCGCGCATTCAGAGAATCTAGAGTTCAGTGCGACTGGCAACTACTTCTTCGGCCGGCCCGGAACGGTCCGGTTTCTCAGTTATCTGAATACTGCCGATATGGGGAATTACGAGCAGGCGATTGCCGAATACCGCGGAGGTATCACTCCAGTTCCAGACATAACCGCCACTCGCCGCCAAGGCCGCCACAAGTATGGCTTCGGCCTAAATTTCGAACAGCAAATCACGCCGATCTTTGGTGTGTTCGGGCGTCTCGGATGGAGCGACGGCCGCAATGAGTCGTTCGCTTATACGGAGGTGGACCGAACAGCTGAAGCAGGAGTGTTTGCTTCGGGCGGCCGTTGGCATCGCCGATTTGATCGAGCGGGAACTGCCTTCGTGGCAAATGGAATCGTCGCCGCACACCAGGAATATCTAGCGCTGGGCGGCCTTGGATTTCTGCTCGGCGATGGAGGACTGACCTACGGACCGGAGGAGATCTTCGAGGCATTCTACACGGCGCATTTGTGGCGCGGGGTTTTTGCGTCCGCGGACGCCCAGCACATCAACAATCCCGGATACAATCGCGCGCGCGGGCCGGTCCTCGTGCCAGGTGTTCGCCTGCATGTCGATTTCTGACACGGCGAGCAAGCCAGTTTGACGCGGAAACGAGAGAATTCCGAGTGACCGCAGCCTGTTTTTGCTTAATCGAGCTTCGAGCTATGGCCGCGAAGCTGGATGGTGGACCTTCGGCCTCGCTCCAGCTGGTGGCGTCGGCTTACCGTTCGATGGTGCCGGTGGCGGAGGGAACAGCGGCTGCTTCAGCGTTTGCGTGGCTTCGGACGGGAGCTTATCCGCGCTCGCCAGCAACGCGGCCACGTCCCACATTTGCTGGTCGTTCAATACATTTTCGAAGCTCGGCATGGCAGTCATGCGAATGCCGTTTTTCACTTTCCAGTACGTCACGCCAACCGGATCATCCGTCACGTAGCCATCCGGAGTGAAAAGCTTCGGGGGCGAAGGGTACATTTTCGGCTCCGGGCGCGTGCGTTGCATGTCGGGAAGGCCATGGCAGCCCACGCAATGATGTCGATACACGTCGGCGCCATCCACGATATTTGCCGTTGTGAAGCTTGAAAGCTCGCGCTTCGGCGCGCTGCGCGCAATCCGCGCATGAAGCGCCGTGCCGGCGATCACGCGCTCGAATGGAAACGGAGGATCGTTCACTGCCGCCGGCGCAAACCCTCCGGCAAAGTACACGGCCGCAGCTGCCGGGATCAGAATAATTCCGATGATAAGTCCTAAGATGAATTTCCCCATCGCGGCTTAGTCCCTCCGATTCGCTATATATAACAGAAGCGGAAACCGTCGCCAGCGGCTCCTGCGGCATAAAAAGCGCCGCGGTTCATTATCGCCGCGATCGTCGTGAAGCGCTCCATTCCACGACGTTTACCATTTCGGGTTCCCGCACGTGAAATTTGCTGCATCGTAAGGGCTTCCGCTGCCCTTGTAAATCGCAACTTTCGGCCACGCACACGCGGGATGCGTTCGGTCCACCACGCCATTCACCTTGTGCGTATTGTCGATGCGCGTCGGCGCCACGCCCGTTTCCCGCCATTTCTCGATCACATCCAGCGCGTTGAACGTGCCGTTGTCTCCCATACCGAATCCCGGGCACATTCCCATCCCTGGCACCATGAACAACCGGAAGAAATTCGTCGTTTGCTGTACGCCACCCATCGTCTTCACCACGCTGTTGTAATAGTCGAGCGCCCCGCGCGGCGGAATGATCGCCTCGTCCCACGATTCGTATAGCAGCAGCTTCCCGCCGTGCTTCTTGAACGGCTCCAGATTCGGATCGGTGGAATCCACGTATTTCCCTATTCGCTCTTCCGCAAGCTTGGTATCGCGCGAAACGTCGAACGTGCGGAAATCCCAGTTTTCATTATCAAAGACCATGCTCTTAAAAAATCCCGTGCTGATGCTCAACGGCTCGGGTCCCGCAGCCATCAGCCCCCATCCCAGCTCGCTCCCCGGATCGAAACCCGGGTAAATCTGTTTGCCATCTGTGAATTTCGGCCCCGCGTAGATCAGCTTGGCCGTATGCACCTGTGCTGGCGTCAGGCACGAAGGCAAATCCTGTTTTCCGGGGCAGACAATCGTTTGCGGATCGAAGTGGCAGAGCATCGGATCTTCGATGAACCCGTCGCGTACGCCGTCCAGCGCATCGCATTTGTCGAGTGCCGCCCGGTTGATCACCGCGTACTTGCTCGGCGGAATATAGCCCGGCGCTTTCACGCCATCCTTCAGCGAAAGCCATGTGATGTATTCGGAGACGGCCTGCAAGTGCGTGATGTCGTACGCCGGATCGCCTGCGGCAATGGCGTCGTAGTCGGTCGGATACTTTTGCGCCTCTGTGAGCGCCTGGTTGCCGCCTTCGTGGCAGCTGCTCCAGAACGAATACTTCTCCGGCCGCCCGTAGTATGCGCGGACCAGCGCCTTGGCAGCCAAAGCAGTTTGATGAACCGCGCGGTAACCCCAATCCGCGATCTTCTCTGGATGCCCGATGGCCCAGGCCGACGGCGCTTCGCTCGTCGCGCCCACATCCGAATGCCCCGTATCAGTTGAAGCCGTGGCATCGCCCTTCTCCACCTGCCGGACCAATCCGCCATAGCTGATGGCGCCAATGAAGCCCGGGTTCCCCACTCCCACGTATCGCCCAGACCAATTCGCCGCCACCGGCAGCCACACCTCAAATGAAATATGCGAATCGCTCGTCGGCGTAGCGTACCCCGCCACTCGGCAGAAGGGCACGTGCACTAGCAGCCCTTTCGGCGTGCCGAACCGTCCGGGCGTGCTGGGCACCTCAAACGCGGGCGGCGCCTTGATCGATTTCGCTAGCGTGATGGTTACATTGGGAATGCTCAGAGATGCCAGGCTTTCGCACGATTGTTGCGCCGCCGCCGGTCTGGAAACCATCAGCAATGCCGCCACCGTCGTCAAACATAGGAACACCTTCAATTTGCCCATTTCCACCCCCTTTTCGCATTTGACCGTCCCGACTTTCGCCTCAGGCCGCCGTCTGCGCGCTGCAACAGCTTCTGAATTTGGCGCTTATCGGTGATTTGGTCGCGGATTATACACCTGTTCCACTAAACACAGGCAGAGAGAGCGTTCGCACACTTGTGCGCTCGTGTTTGCTGCGAAAGAGCGGATTTCTATCGAATGCCAGCGTGGTCGTGCTGTTTGGAGAGATCGATTCCCGAGTTCAGCGGGAGAGAACGGCGCGTCGCGCCGCCCGGATGCGCTGGTGAAATGCATCCAGTGACATGGCTGCTGCTGACATAGCGGCGACGCCCAATCGCGCCCAGTACTGCGCCGTCCCAATCATCAGTAGGAAGTTCAACTTGTTATCGCCTCAGCAGTCGATTTGCGCGAACGGCCTGAAAGCTCAGCCAGCTCAGACTCCATCCGCGCCAATGCTATTTCCGCTGCCATTAAAAAGCCGATGATCGATATTAATTGAATATCTCGCCTGCTGTGAAATTTTGGCTGCCGGCGTTGCACGTTAATTACTCCCGCCATTTTTTGGCCACCAGTGGTTACCTGGCCCGCTGGAATGCGCTGCCGGTCCAAGATGTCGGCATGCGGGTTGCGCGGAGACTTTAGCACCCGTATCTCGGCCTAGACGATGGACAGGAAGCAAGAATCCAAATTCACGAAATCCGATACGAAGCGCACGATTTTCCAAAGGACATCATTGAGCGGCGCCGACGAAATCCGCCTTCCGAGTTCGCGCAAAAAATTGGTATTTACAACATTCGTCTCAATTGAAATGTCCACGCAACCGAGAAAATTGTGGGAGCTCTCGCTAACTTCTGACGGTCTTCTCATGACACAGCGATTGATGTTTGACGCATGCGACTTTTTTATTGCGATAATTATGTCGGCGCGTCGACAGGAGAAATTCTGATGTCCAATTCGCGCGCTCCCGCATTCGCATTCAGCGAGCGATTCGGTGCTGTCCTTGTGCGGCGCGCGAAGCGATCGCCAGCCTAACGACCATGCTTTCAGGCACATGTCACTCGTCGAAATCGCCGTATTACCGATCTACGATCGATGGGCCAGTTGACATACAACTACAAGGTCGATACATTCTTCGGAGGGTTTTGCTATGGAAAAAGCCAAAGTGAAAGTCTCGCCGAAATTTCAGATCGTGATTCCCAAATCGCTGCGCGAGGAACTCGCCATCGAGCCCGGGGAAGAATTGCTCATCTATTCGCTGGAAGGTTCGCTCCACCTGGTGCCGCATCGTCCCGTCAAAGAGCTGCGAGGCTCGGCCAAGGGCATGCGCTGGAAAGAGGAGTACCGTGACCACACGGAGCGCTCCTGAGCTTTTCGTGGTCGATTCTTCCGGCTGGCTCGAATACCTCACCGAAGACTCCAAGGCCTCTGCTTTTGGCCACTACCTCGAATCCGAATCGTCGGTGTTGATTCCTTCGCTGGTGATCTTCGAAGTCTACAAGCACCTGGCTAAGCATCGCGGCCGCACCCTTGCCGATCGTTTCCTGTCGCAGGCGCTCCATCACCGCGTTGTGCCTTTCGACGAAACAGTCGCCCTCGCCGCCGCCCATCTCAGCGTCGAGCACCGCCTGCACGCACCCGCCGCCATTCTCTACGCCACCGCCCGCGTCCACCAGGCCCACCTCGTCACTTCAGACACCCACCTTCGCGGCCTTCCGAACGTGATCATTCCCTGAAGCGGCGTGTGGATTTTGAATCGTCTTTGAACCATCTGGTGGGCAGATCTGTTCCCCTGACCCAATCGCACAATGAGCTGTTTTTTGCTCGCATCGGACAAACGCCCTACTGCATCAGATTCGGCATTCAGGGAGGCATGATGGCAACCCCAAGAGTTGGCGTCTCACCAATGAAGGCCGCCCAAATCGCCAAACCAGGCGGAGATTTCCAGATCGTCGAGCGCGAAATTCCCAGGCCGGAAGCAGGTCAAGTTCGCATCAAGGTGCAGGCCTGCGGCGTCTGCCACAGTGATGTGCTCACCAAAGACGGTTCTTGGCCCGGCATTCAATATCCTCGCGTGCCCGGCCACGAAATCGCCGGCGTCATCGATGAACTCGGCGCCGACGTAACTGCGTGGAAGCAAGGCCAGCGCGTCGGCGTCGGCTGGCATGGCGGCCAGGACAACACCTGCCCATCCTGCCGCCGCGGCGATTTTCGCAACTGCCGCAACCTGCAAGTTCCCGGCATCAGCTACGACGGTGGCTACCAGCAATACACGGTCGTTCCCGTCGAGGCGCTCGCGGCCCTGCCGGACAGCCTTGGCTACGTAGAAGCTGCGCCGCTCCTCTGCGCCGGAATCACCACCTATAACTCTCTGCGCCACAGCGGCGCAATGCCCGGCGACCTCGTTGCGGTGCAGGGCGTCGGCGGTTTGGGCCACCTCGGCATTCAATTCGCGAACAAGTTTGGCTACAAAGTCGCGGCCATCGGGCGCGGACCCGAAAACGCGGCGCTCGCCAAGAAGCTTGGAGCCGCCGTCTACATCGATAGCCAATCGACCAAACCAGCCGAGGAGCTGCAAAAGCTCGGCGGTGCGCAAGTGATTCTTGCCACGGCTCCTAACTCGAAAGCAATGTCCGAGCTGATCGACGGTCTCGGACCCAACGGCAAGCTAATGGTGATCGGCGCCACTTTTGAACCCATCGAAGTCGCGCCGATCCAGCTCATCACTGGCGTGAAGTGGATTCAAGGTTGGGCCGCCGGCACTCCAGCCGATTCCGAGGACACGCTGCGCTTCTGCGAACTATCCGGCGTGCGTCCCATGATCGAAACCTATCCGCTGGAAAAAGCGGGCGAGGCATTCGATCGCATGATGAGCGGCAAGGCGCAGTTCCGCGTCGTGCTGACGATGTGACGATCCGATTGGGATCGTCCTACAATCAAGCAATCGAAGGATATGTCTTCGAATTTGAGGAGCCCAAACATGCGTCCAGACATCCTGCCTGGCGGGACCTTTCCTGACTACCAGCTGCCTGATCACACCAGCACGCCCCGCAGGCTCAGCGAGTTGCAGGGCGACGACCCGCTGGTCCTTACCCTCGCACGAGGTCACTACTGCCCGAAGGAGCACCAGCAGCATCGGGAGCTCGCGGCCTTCTATCCCAAGATTGCCGTGGCCTACACCCAAGTCGCCACCATCTCTACGGACGACCATCACACGCTCCAGGAGTTCCGTGCTTCGATCGGCGCTGAGTGGACCTTCCTGTCTGATCCTGGAAGAACCGTCCAGAAGGACCTCGATATTCAGGAGTACACCGATCCCGAGCACAACCCGATGATCCCGTACACGCTGGTTCTCAAGCCACGCCTTGTGATCCACAGCGTCTACAACGGCTACTGGTTCTGGGGACGGCCATCGATCTCCGATCTTTGGAACGACCTGCGCACGGTGACGCGTGAGATCCGTCCTGATTGGGACCTGAGCGCTCCTGGACTCCGCCAGTCCTGGGATGCTGGCGACCGTTCGCGCTTTCACGGGTGGAACAAGCGCCCAGATCAAAAATCTGCTGCGAGATGACGGGAGGCGGCACACTGGCCGTCGAATCTTCCGGCCCGGCGAGGAACATCCAATGAGCCGCCCAACTTCGACGCGCTTGACGGTTAAGGGTTTTCAGGCGGATGGCGCCCGAATGGGATGGCGTCCGGAGTCATTCGGCGGCGCTGATAGCGTCGATGCGGCTCGTGGAGAAGAAATGATGGCAACTGCAGCAATGTCAACCCGGCCCCCTTTGCCTCCGTTCACTCGCGAGACCGCCGCTCAAAAAGTCCGTATCGCCGAAGATGGTTGGAATTCTCGCGATCCTGCAAAAGTAGCTCTGGCATACGCCATCGATTCCCGATGGAGGAACCGGTCCGAATTCATCAACGGCCGCGACGAGATCATCGCATTCCTCACTCGCAAATGGGCTAGGGAGCTGGACTATCGACTCGCCAAAGAACTCTGGGCGTTCACCGCAAATCGCATCGCAGTGCGCTTCGCTTACGAGTGGCACGACGATTCGGGTAGCTGGTATCGCTCCTACGGCAATGAAAATTGGGAATTCAACGACGACGGGCTGATGGCCGCGCGCTTCGCCTCCATCAACGACCTTCCTATTTCGGAGTCCGACCGCAAATATCACTGGCCGCTCGGTCGCCGCCCCGATGACCACCCGGGATTAAGCGACTTGGGCCTTTAAGCAAACCATGTCATCTCGACGAACAGCAATCGTGACGGGAGCATCGGGCGGTATCGGTTCGGCCTTGGTTGAGGGTTTCCGCGAGCATGGCTATAGCATCGTCGCAACATCTCTTGGCGCCACTTCATCGTTGATTCCATCGCCCAGCCTGGCACTCGTCGATGGCGACATTGGCACGCAGGAAACTGCTGTAAACGTTGCGAAAGCAGCCGTCGAAAAATTCGGAAGCATAGATGTTCTGGTGAATAACGCCGGAATTTTTCGCAAAAAGGCTTTCACTGATTATACGACCAAAGACTTCAACGCCCTGGCCTCCACCAACTTGCTGGGATTCTTGTACATCACTCAGCTTGCGGTGCAGCAGATGTTGAAGCAGAAATCGGGGAGCGTTGTGACCATTTCTGCGTCGCTTGCGGATCACCCGATCGCCGGTATAAACGCTTCGGTGTCCATGATGACCAAAGGCGGCCTCAATTCGGTTACCCGGAGTCTTGCGATGGAGTATGCCAAAGATGGCATCCGCTTCAACGCCGTTGCCCCCGGCGCCGTAGCCACAGCTCTTCAAAAAAACGATCCCGCGGACGCTTTAAACCGGTCGCCAATGGGAACATTCGCGGATGTAAGAGACGTTGTGCAAGCCGTCCTTTACTTGGCCCAGGCGAGCCAAGTCACGGGTGAGGTTCTCCACGTAGACGGCGGCGCTCACGTCGGCCGCTGGTAGCAACGCCGCCGCCCTCTGAGCGGAGGTTCTTGCCGCCGCCATCGGTGGTGCGATCCCGCTGACGTACTTAATCCCCTCTAGGAAGGTCAATCTACGCCCATGCCGCTCCATTATTTCGCAGCACAGTGATTAAGATGTTCGCGCTGTTGCGCTTTATCAGTCCGTTGTTCTATAACGCAGGCGTGAAAGGAGTTTTGTGATGGCTGCTGATGCGAGTGAAAATAAGTCGCTTCCTCAAGACACGGGCGTCCAAACCGACCGCCGCGATTTCATCAAGAGTGCCGCCGCTGCCGGGTTGCTTGGCGCTGCTGGAGTTGTATCAGCCCTCGGCCATCCAGACGAGGCGGCAGCACACGCCGCGCCGCAAGCGCAGAACGCCGAACCCAATCTGAGACCTCCAGCAGGCATGTCGCCTCGCGGCATTCCCGACCTTCGCTTCCCAATCTGCTACAAAGACTCGGTGCCCTCCGCGGTCCGCGTGATGACGGACTATTTTGCCGCCCTCGGCGAGCGCAACTTAAAAGCGATGGCGGACCTGCTGCACTTCCCCTTCGGCACTTTCGAACGCACCGACGCGATCGTCGTCCAAACTCCCGACGATCTCATCGCCCACGCGCCGGCCTCCCTGAATATGACCGAACATCCAGAGCGCTTCACCGATCACGATGGTTACCTCCAGCCCGGCTGCTATGACGTCCTCGATGGCATCGAAATTTTCAACTCCAATCCCGTGGCTGTGAATCTCTCGCTCAATTACAACCGCTTCGGTCCCGACGGCCACAAGCTCCTTCGCTGCCAGGGAATTTATTGCGTCACCAACAACGACGGCAAGTGGGCCATCCAGGCCATGTCCACCGTTTTCACACCCGCGCAAATGCTCCACGTTGAGTATCTGGACAGCGCCTCGGCCGCGCGCCGCCTCCGCCAGGATCATTGCCTCGCCTACATGAATCGGGACCAACAAGCCGTCTGGGGCCCCATCCGCCAACTTGGCGTGAACCTCAGCGTCAGCGCCGGTGGCCCCACCTGGGAATTAGCACCGCAGGGCGATTACAAGGCGCTGAAAGCCATTCAAGTTCAAGGCGTCAAATCGCGTCTATCCGCCGTGAACTACACGCAGGAAATGCTCGACAAGTTTCACGTCGATTTCGCCGAGTATCGCGCCCTCTTTGCGCAGCTCGGCATGGGCAACTGGGGATGGGATTTTGCCGACGCGCCTCCCGGCGGCCGCATTCTCCACGCGGGGCTGGAAAAGGTCCACGCGCTTCAGGGCGCCAGCCGATACACCACCTCCGGCGAGTACATCAACGATAGCGTCGAGCTTGACGTCGTCACCTACAAAAAAGGACGCTGGGGCCTAGCCGGCCTCTTCGGCTACATGACCACCCACGACCGCGCCAACGACCTCCGCACCTAACGCCTTGCTGGCTACTGAGATTCCGCGAGTCCGCAAGCCGGCCTATCGGTGCTTCAGCGATCAGTATGATCGAGCGATTCCCATATCAGTTGCGCACTTAGTTTGAGCCCGCCCGCCGCCAGGCATAATAGGTGCCGAGAACCTTCAGCCTGTCCAAATGGGGTATGGGGACTGGCCCTGGATCAACGCCGAACCGCATAACGAGCGGTGGCGATGCGCTGAAAGCCGGCCACTGCGGCAAGCCCGGGCCATTCGGATTGAGTTTGGTCGCGAAGTTGACCCAGTAGCTCTGCATCTCCTGCGAGATTCCCAAGTCCCTCGCTGTCGGCGCAGGGCGGCCGGGGCCCCCTAGGTTGCCAAACACGTAGGCAACCTCTGATCCATGACCCGAGCCGTTGGGATCCCTCTTGGTGGGCAGATTGAAATAGTACATGTACGCCTTGTGCTTGCCGTACGACGATTCGAGACGCGCCCAGGTGTACTGGTTCCAGTCGAAGAGCGTGTCGCTGGTGAGTTGCGTGCCGGACCGTGTAGCTTCCGCGTCGGTAGCATGTGGGTAGGCTGCAAGGATGGCGTCCGCCTCTTTGCCGTACCCGCGGCGAACCATCGCTTCGAAGGCTGCCGGATCGGTCTTGCGGACGCCGAAGCCCGCCGCCTCGTCCGAAACGTCACCCACGAGGATGGGCGTGTCATTGAAGTGGCCGTCGCTCCACAGCTCGTACTGATCGCCGGTGATGACGTAACCGTCGACCGGCGGCCAGAAGCGCGGCCCTCCCCTAGTGCGTTGTGCTGCCAACACCTTCGCGGCCGGTAGCGCCCGCGCCTCCTTCAATGTCGAGGCACCGAGGCTCTTGAGCCACTTTTCACCGGCGGCCTCGGACATGTTCAGCGTTTCGACAGTGGCCCCGGCCCACGGGGAATTCTCTGGCGGCGTGAAGCTGGAACCGCTTTCGGAGATCGCGGCGCGAAAGAGTCCCTTGGCCAAGGGGGAGCCGGCCAGCATGCTGACCGAGAAGCCTCCCGCTGAATGGCCAAGCAAGGTGACCTTGGACGGATCGCCGCCGAACTTGGCGACGTTCCGGCGGATCCATTTGAGCCCGGCGATTTGGTCGAGCAGCCCGTAGTTGCCGGATCCGTGGCCGCTTTCGCGGCTGAGCTGTGGCGTGGCGAGAAAGCCGAATGAGCCGACCCGATAAGAGATGCTGACGAATACCACGCCTTTCTGCGCGAAATGGGTTCCATCGTAGAGCGGAGAACTGGTCATACCGCCCGTGAACCCGCCGCCGTAGATCCAAGCGATCACCGGCAACCTCTCGCCGGGCGTTTTTGCCGGAGTCCAGACGTTCAGATACAGGCAATCTTCGCTCACCGATATTCCGGGGCCCACGGGACCGCCTCCGCCTCCGAAGGTGCTCTGCATACACGCCGGGCCGAACGCAGTGGTCTGCCGGACCCCATGCCAGGGCCTCACGGGCTCGGGCGCCTTCCATCGCAGCGCACCCACAGGCGGCGCCGCGAACGGGATACCCTTAAATTCCGACACGCCATTCGCGGCGGTCCCAGCGATAGTGCCGCCCGTGACGTGCACGCGTGCAATCTGCGCCATTGCTGGCGGACCTGCTGCAACCAGCGCGAGTGCCATCATTATTGAAACCGCCCAGGTGCTCTTCATATCCGATCCCTCCCCTAGTTGGAATCAGCGCGCCATCGTAAAGACGCGCAGCACCACGTGAGTGACGTTCGGTCGGGCATCCAAGTTACGCACCATTGACAGTGTGATGCGACTGACACACCGCAGCCCTTGTCATGGCCGGTTCGATTTGATCGCGCGGCAGAGTCTTGGCGTAACGCCACGCCTCGATAATCGAGCTTCTCATTCGGCGCGCGCGGATTGCCTTTCGGCCGCGAAGATTACCACACACAACTTTAAGGTTAGGGGATACCGATTAAGTTCCTGCAATCAAGGCCGTGCGCGGAGTCACGATATACAAGGAAAGTTACTATCGGCGAGGAGAAGCGGGCATGTTCTTCAAGAGCCAATCGGCAGTCTGTCGGGCGTAGGATTCCGCAAGCGGCCCGGGCGTCAAGAAATGGCTTGCGCCCTTCACCCAGACCAGATCGCGCTGTGGCGCGGCCGTCAGGCTGTCGTAAACCTTGTGAGCGTTGGGCGGAAGGGCCAGCTCGTCCTTGTCGCCGTGAATCACCAGCGCCGGAACCTTGATCATCGGGCCGTATTTGACGGAGCTCGGCGCGCTCGGATCGCTCGGCGCTCCGAAAAAGCTGATCAGCGCCTTCGCTGTTCCCATCACGGACACGCCTCCGGGAAACCAGTTGTCATACGCGACTGCTTGCTCTCCCCTGCCTTGCGCCACCAATTCTCGCGCGTGCTTCAGCGTCTCATCGAGCCGCTTCTTGTCCGCTTCGCTGCTCCGGATTTGAAACTCCAAGTATGGCGATGGGATCGAGGCGATGAACACTACCGATTTCACCGCGGGATCGCCTCGCTCAGCCATGTACTGCGCCATGCGAGGTCCGCCAAGGCTGATGCCCAAAATCGCGATTCGCGCGTAGCCCTTTGACTTTGCGTACGTCACGAATGCGGCGATATCCTTCACCGCGTCGCCATATTCCGCGTAGGCGTTGTTGTACGACGCGCGCATGTTGGAAAGCAGAAACGCGTAGCCGCTGTCGAGCAGGTCCTTGGCCAGAGGGGAGTAGTCATGTGCCGGGTACAGTGCGGCGCCGGTCGTGCCTCCGGGCACCAGGATCGCCACCGAATCGCTAGCTCGCTGCGGCTCCCACAGCAAGCCGTTCAGCGCAGCCCTATCTTCCGCCTCGATTCGTATCAGCTCCAGCCGGCTCTGCGATCCCGAAATGGGTGTAGCTGCCATCGCGCAAACTATATTCCACTCATCCTCGCCGAATCAAGGATTTGAGCAAAACGCTCAGGCGCCTTTCCCAGACCAGTTCAGCACGAGCCAGGAAGATTCCGGGGGCTATCGCCGGAACCGGCTTCTTACAAATTTGAATTGGCCGTTGTGATTCGACTCATGCTCGGCGACGTGGAACCATTTAGCGTGATTGTTCCAACCCCAGCCTTTGTCGAGAATGGCTAGCCAGTCGTCGTCTCGCTGCCGAAATTCGGAGAGAGTTTTCTCACGGACGCTGCCCAGAATACTCAGATAGCAATCGATGGAATTGCCCTTAATTACCTTGCGCGCGGGTTCGCCGAGATTCATCGGCACATCCCACTGCTTCTTGACTGCCTCCGGCCAAGAATCCCACTCCATCTCTTCAAACGTATTCAGCTGATAGTACGTTTCCGCGGCCG
Source organism: Candidatus Acidiferrales bacterium (assembly GCA_049591475.1). Lineage (GTDB taxonomy): Bacteria > Acidobacteriota > Terriglobia > Acidiferrales > UBA7541 > Palsa-295. Next base: position 201,202 of record JBAWEZ010000079.1, on the reverse strand, counting down.
CGAGGTGGAAAAGCGTCGCTCCGATCGTGTTGGCATTGGCGTCGAGGAGAAAATCTAGCTCGTGAACGGACATGCCTTTCACGCAGTTCAAGACCTGCACTCTAATGAATGCCATCATCGAAACAGAATTCCAATCTGCGGAGAAAAGCCTTCGACGGGAGCCACGATGCCTACGTCGGATTCGGATTTGCCTAGATACGCGCGAACGATATCGTAGCCAGACATATGCGCCTCCGTTGTGGACTAATCGAATGATACATCAGCGACATCGTGGAATTGGATGTCGTCACCTACAGGAAATGACGCAGCCGCCTCGCTCGCCTCTTCGGCTACATGATCACAGACGACCGCGCCAACGACGTGCTCACGTAACGCGACGCTCCGCGACCCGCGCGTCGTAATGTCCGTTAAAATTGCGCCCATTCAAACGGAAACAGCTTCCCGGCGGATTCCGCGTCTAAAGTTCCCCCCGCAATTGCTACCGCTCTCGCTAGCACCGGATCTCGCCCTGCAGCCAGGTCCTGGGCCGTTGGAACGATCTCCTCGTCCGGTGTGACGCCTACGTGCTCCAGGCTGTTGCCGTCTTTCATAATCAGATCTGCTTCCGTCACCGAAAAACCGTATGAGATCACCGTTTCCAACCCCTGCTCGTATCCATACTCGCGTGCCTCCATCACGCTTCCGGAGGTCTTATCGCCCAGCACAATGCCGCGGTGCTCCAGCTGTATCACTCTGGCAAACAATTCCGCTGCTGAAGCGGATTCACTGTCCGCCAGCACAATCAGCTTCCCTGTAAATACGCGCCCACCCGCTGACTTGGCTTCCAACGGCTTCAGGTGTCTGCGCCCCACGCGGTCTCCAATCGTCACATCGTGATCCATCACGTCGCCAACCATGCGGGTCAGCGTATCCTCGCTCCCGCCGGGATTCTCCCGAAGGTCCAGAATGAGCGTCTTTTGTTTGCGCGCGATATCAAATAGGTGATCGACCTGGTCGGTTTCCAGCACGAATTCGGGCATTTTCCAGATCATGATGCCGTCCATCTCCACATGGCGTTGTCGAACTAATTGATCTGCGTCCTCCTCGCCCTGGATGTACTTCCACACATCGATTCCCCCGCCCTGCGCCGTGAAATCCAGGACGTTCTTTCCCTGCTGGAATTTCGTATTCACAAACACTCGCCGCGCGGTCCCGTCGGGGTCGCGCACATCGAGCTGCACTTTGGGCTGTGGCATCAGAGCGTTAAACGCGTACGACAGGGCTTGAAAGTCCGTTCGATTCACCGAATAGGTGTCAAACGCCAGCACCTGATCGCCCGGCTGCAGTTTATTGGCGGCATCCGTGTTGGGGCGAAGCCGGGATATGTACCCAGTGTTCCCGATCAGTCGAATGCGAAAGCCGTAGTCCCACTTGTAAGGGCGCTGCGGCGGCATGAAAAACGTGTGGCTGTCATTTAATCCCGATAGAAAAGCCGCCACCATCCGCATTCCCTCGTTCAAGTTCGGTCCGGTCTTGACGCGATCCTGGTATTGCCGGTATCGGGCGTCAAGGTCGATGCCGTGAAATTTCGGATCGTAATAATATTTCTTCACTGCCTCATGCGCGTCCTTCAGCATGCCCTGAACTTCATCCTGGTCTGAGCGATTCATCCTCTCCTGCCCGCTCAAGGTGCGGGGCAGGCCGGCAAGAAACAAAAACAAGGCGGTGCTGACCACCGCAAGCGCGGATTTCGTAAACATACGAAATGGCATCGCACACCCCACACAGAAGGATTAATTATGATTCTCATATACTACGAGTCTCTTATATTATTCAACTAAGTACCTAAGCAGCTGGGAAAAAGAGGTAACACCCCGCGACCGCCAAACTAGCGGATGAAATATCTTCTAGATCGTGCTATGTTAAATGAGGTTTTTTGGGCGCGTGGTCCATGGGAAGTGACAAGGCAGTTTGGGTCGCAGTTGGAGCGGGCGGCGGGTCTCACATCTCGCTTAGAAATCCAGACCACTTTCAACGCATCCAAGGGCGGAACAGTCAATCGGCCTTGGCACCCTCTAAGCCATTGAAAACAAAGGGTCGAGTGTCGCAAAGGGCGGAACGTCCCGGTGCATGGGTAATGTCCGAATTTTCACGCCCATCGGCCGCCGGAAATCGCGCAAAATACAGAAACGAAAACCAAAATGGACGCCATCCAAATCACTCTGCCTGACGGCTCGGCGCGCGAAGTGCCCAGCGGCACCACGGCCGCGCAAATTGCTGCCCAGATTGGACCGCGCCTGGCGAAGGACGCTCTCGTCGCGCGCGCCGATGGTGATCTCATCGATCTTTCGCGCCCGCTCGATCGCGACGTGAAGCTCTCGATCCTCACTGCCAAAGATCCCGACGCGGTGCAGGTTTTCCGCCACTCCGCCGCGCACCTGCTCGCCGCCGCCGTCCTCGAACTCTATCCCGACGTGAAGCTCGGCATCGGCCCTCCCATCGAAAACGGTTTCTTCTACGAATTTGTTCGCGAGCAGCCTTTCACTCCCGAAGACCTCGAAAAAATCGAGGTCAAGATGCACGAGCTGGCCTCCAAAGACATTCCCAACGAGCGCAAGCTGATCCCCAAGCCCGAAGCGGTCGAGCTCTATCGCAAATCCAACCAGCAATTCAAATGCGAGCTGGTCGAGGAAAAAGCCGTCGAGCCGATGGTCTCCTTCTATACCACCGGAAAATTCATCGACTTCTGCCGCGGCCCGCACATTCCCTCCACCGGCCGCATCAAGGCGTTCAAGTTGATGAGCGTCGCCGGCGCCTACTGGAAAGGCGACGAAAAGAATCCACAGATGCAGCGCATCTACGGCGCCTGCTTCGTCGATCAAAAGCAGCTCGATGAATATCTCCACCGCCTTGAAGAAGCCAAACGCCGCGACCACCGCAAGCTCGGCCAGGAACTCGATCTCTTCAGTATCGAAGACGAAGCCGGCCCCGGCCTGATTTTCTGGCATCCCAAGGGCGGCGCCATCCGCCGCATCATGGAGGATTGGCTGCGCGATGAACTCGTTCGCCGCGGCTACGATCTCGTCTACACGCCGCACATCATGCGCCTCGATCTTTGGAAGACCAGCGGTCACGCCAATTTTTACCGAGAAAATATGTTCGGCGCGATCGAAGTGGAGAAGGCCGATTACCAGCTCAAGCCCATGAATTGCCCGGGACACATTTTGATTTACAAGTCGCGCCTGCGTAGCTATCGCGAGCTTCCCGTGCGCCTCGCCGAACTGGGCACCGTCTATCGCTACGAACGCTCCGGCGTGCTTCACGGCCTCATGCGCGTCCGCGGCTTCACTCAAGACGACGCGCACATCTTCTGCATGCCCGATCAGATCGAAAAGGAAATTCAGGATTGCGTCGAATTCGCCTGGGAAGTTCTGCGCGTTTTCGGCTTCAGCGACTACGTCGTTGAGCTTTCCGGCGGCGATCCATCGCATCCGGAAATTTACGCTGGTACTCCTGAAGAATGGAAGCGCGCCGAAGATGCTCTCACCAGCACCCTCAAGCGCATGAACGTTCCGTACAAATATATTCCCGGCGAGGCCGCATTCTACGGTCCGAAAATCGACGTGAAGCTGGTCGACGCCATTGGCCGTCCCTGGCAGCTTTCCACCGTGCAATTCGATTTCAATCTGCCGCGCCGTTTCGATCTTGAATACGTCGGCGAGGATGGCAACCGCCACGCGCCATTGATGGTCCATCGCGCGCTTTGGGGTTCTGTCGAGCGTTTTTTCGGCGTCCTGATCGAACACTACGCCGGAGCGTTCCCGGCGTGGCTCGCTCCCGTGCAGGCTTCCGTGCTGCCGCTCAGCGAAAAATTCATGGACTACGCGCGCAGCGTCACGCAGCAACTGAAGGGCGCCGGCTTCCGCGTGCACCTCGACGATCGCAACGAAAAGCTGCAAGCCAAAATTCGCGACGCGCAACTGCAAAAAATCCCCTACATGCTCGTGCTCGGCGGCAAAGAAGCCGAAGCCGGCACCGTTGCCGTTCGCCACCGCTCGCGCGGCGATCTCGGCCCGCGTCCCGTCGCTCAATTCATCGCCGACCTGCGGCAAGAGGTTGACTCGCGCTCGCTCGACCCCAAACTTGAATCCGGGCTGGCTGCCAGCTCAAAATGAAACGCGCCGGAATCGCCATCGCTGCGGCCTCCGCCGCGTTCGCGATTGCGACCTGCTGCGCGACGGCCCGCTCGCAAAATCCATCCGCTGCGGGTTGGGTCGCAAAATATTTCCCGGCGGCTTTCGAGGGGTTTTTCCCCATCAAATCTGGCGAAGGTGATTTCATCGCCGTTCGCGTCCATCGCAGCAACGTGAACGACCTCCGCGAGTATTCCATCGTCTTCGAAGACGCCCAGGATTCGAAGTCGCTCCGCGCCGTGCTCCGTGAAGCGCAAGGTTCTTCGCTCTATCAGCAACTCAAGTCGCTTCACACCTCGCAGCCTTCCGCGTCCTATGACGAACTGAAGCGCAACCTCAAAGTCGGTGTCTGGACGCTCTCTCCGGATCGCTGCCCCGCGGTCGCAGCGCAGTTCAAAGCTTTTCAAGATGTTCAGTTCGTTCGCCCGCGCGACGAAGACGAGCCCGAAGAAAATCCTGTCCTTTACGAATTCAACGAGACGTTCGCCGGTGGCGGCTCCGTCATCGAATACATGGACAATCGCGCCCTCCCTCGCTGGGCCCGCGCCACTCACGATGCCCTCGAAGCATGCATCGCCTCAGGCAACGCCGCTGCAAATTAAATCCGAATGACAATCAAACGTGGTTCCGACTGGCCTAAGGCTCCGCGGAGGCAAATCTGTATCTACGCTTGCGGGACTGCCGAAAAAGTTATAGCTTCCAGCCCTCGGGGGTGGATTCACATGAAAACCAGCCGCTTCTGCGGAACGCTTTGCCTCACTTTGATTGCTGCGCTATTTGCGCCGGGGAATTCCCGCGCCCAGCAACTTCCCATCGCGCCCAGTCCCGCGCCGGAGTGGAGCCCTTCCATCGTGAAGCCCTGCGACCGCGCCTGCCTCGTCAACATCATGGATGGCTACATGAACGCCATCTTCAAGCACGATCCGTCGCAACTGCCCACGCTCGCGCGCGACGTGCGCTTTACCGAAAACTCCGCCCAGCTCAATATCGGCGAAGGGATGCTGTGGCGCTCGAAAGTGGCGCCCACCAGCTTCAAGATCATCGTTGCTGATCCAGTTTTCGGCCAGGTGGCCGAGCAAGCGCGCGTGAAAATCAATGGCGAGGATTCGCTGATCGCCGTCCGCTTGAAAATTGATCGCGATCAGATTCAGCAGATCGAGCACCTCTATACGAGAGGTGTGGACAAAGCCGCGCTCCCGCTGCTGCAAACTCCGCGTGCAGCTCTTGTTGACAACGTGCCTCGTTCGGAGCGCACACCGCGCGACGTGATGATCTGGGCCGCTAATTCCTACTTTGACGCGCTCGAAGGCGACGATGGAAAAATCGGCGCACTCGCCGACGATTGCGTGCGCCACGAAAACGGCTATCAGACCGTCAACAATCCTCCGCCGGGTGGCCGCATGATGCCTTCGCCGGTTCTGCCCAATCCGAATACCACGCAGGGCCAGTATCAGCTAAAGATGAGCATGATGACCTGCTCCGCGCAGATCTCCACGAAGGTCCTCAACTTCATCAAGTTTATTCGTCCGCGCAGAGTGCTGGTCGTGGACGAGCAGAAGGGCGTCGTCGCCACGTTTCCTCTTTTCGTCGAAGACGGCACGCGCCGCGGCGCTCCTCCGAATTCGCCGCCGGCCATGATGCTCAATCTCGACACCATGGAAACTTTCGGAATCCGAGGTGGACTGATTCACCAAGTCGAGGCGTTCCCGTTCGTCACCCTTCCCTACGGCTTGGGCAATGGCTGGACGGAAGGCTCGGGCCACTAACGCGCTAATGATGCGTGCGGAAGGAGAAATCCGATGCGAGTAAAATGTTTCGTGATTTGCGCCGCCGGTTGCGTGGCGCTGGCGCTGTTTGCCGGACGCTTCGCTCCGAAAGCATACGCCGCAGGCCCGATTCCGGTGAATTGCGACCGCGCCTGCCTGGAAAACCTCGCCACCGAGTATCTGAACGCCGTCGTATCTCACGATCCGGCGTCGCTTCCGCTTGCCAAGGACGTGAAGTACACGGAAAACGATCAGGCGATGCAGGTGGGTGACGGTTTCTGGGGCACCGCCTCCTCCGTCGGCCATTTCCGGCTCTGCTTTTCGGATCTGGTGATGCAGCAGATCGGCTGCATGGTCACCATGCACGAAAGCGATCACTTGCTGCTCATGGGCATGCGCCTTCGCGTGCAACTTGGCCGCATCACCGAAATTGAAACTTCCTACTATCGCCAGGGCGGCGGCGGCCCCTCCGGCATTGCAGCGCTGGACGCCAGCACGCCCGATCCCATCTGGTCGCAAACGATTCCGGAATCCCAGCGCGTTTCTCGAGCGCTCATGATCGCGACCGCCAACAAATATTTCGCCAGCCTTGAGAACGACAGCGGCAAGGGCGACTACTCGTTTTTCGCCGACGATTGCAATCGCACCGAGAACGGCATGCAGACCACCAACAATCCCACGCTTTCGCCGAAAGCCGCCTTCAACGCCTTCGCGCTTGGTTGCAAAGCGCAATTCGCGAGCGGCTACTACGCCGTGGTCACGCGCATCTGGCAGCGCCGCTTTCCGATCGTCGATCAAGAACGTGGCGTGGTGTGGGCCAATGTAACCTTCGATCAGAACGGCACCGTGAATACGATCCACCTCACCAACGGCCAGACCGTCACAATGCCCGGCATTTTCAACAAGCCTTCCAGCATCCAGGTGACGGAGTGCTTCAAAATTCGCGGCGGACAGATTCACCGGATCGAGATGGTTGGCTCCGGTTTGCCGTATCATCTGAATTCGCCGTGGGGCGGCATTAGCGACAAATAAGTTTCAATCAGGAAGGAACGCATCGTATATGACTCGAGTGCTTCGCATGATCGCAGTAACTGCTTGCGCGTTGATCTTTAGCTCCGGCCTCTCCAGCGCCGCTCGCGCGCAGGGACCCAGGCCAACCGCTGGCACGGAATCCGGCATCGCCGTTTTCGAGCAGCACTGCATGATTTGCCACGGCAATCCCAATGTCCCGCGCGCTCCGCAACCGTCGGTGATTCGACAAATGTCTCCGGAACGCATTTATACGGCGCTCACCACCGGCCTGATGAAAGCGCAGGGTTCGACGCTCACCGAGGATCAGCGCAAGATGCTTGCCACGTTTCTGAGCGGGCGTCCGCTGGGCAGCCTGCAGCAGGGTGCAGCGAAAGATATGCCCAATCAGTGCGCGTCGAATCCTCCGCTCGCGCCGCCCGATTCAGAGCCTGCGTGGAATGGATGGGGAGTAACGGTCAACAACACGCGCTATGAGCCCGCTGATGCCGCCGGACTTACGCCCGAGCAGGTTCCGCACCTGAAAGTGAAATGGGCCTTCGGCATTCCCAACGGCCTTTCCGCCTACGGTCAGCCAACCGTCGTCTCCGGGCGCGTTTTCGTCCCCACCGATATCGGCTATGTGTATTCGCTCAACGCGCAAACCGGCTGCGTTTATTGGTCGTACCAAACCGAAGGATACACGCGTACCGCGATCACTGTGCGCCGGGTGAAAGACAACGGTAATACGAAGTACGCCGCCTACTTTGGCGACGGTCACTCCTTCGCCTACGCAGTGGACGCCCGCACCGGCAAACAGCTTTGGAAAACAAAAGTCGACGACGACTTTATCTCCCGAATCACCGCTGCGCCCGCCGTCTATGACGGAGTCGTGTACGTGCCGGTCTCTTCGTCCGAGGAATTTTCCGCGTCCGCTCCTGATTATCCCTGCTGCACGATGCGCGGAAACGTGGTCGCCCTGAACGCCAACACCGGCAAACTCATCTGGAGGACTTATCTGGTTGGCCTCCCGAAGCCTACAGAGAAAAATGCCGCCGGCGTGCAGCTCTACGCACCCTCGGGCGGCGATGTTTGGGACTCGCCCACCATCGACACCAAGCGCCACGCCATTTATTTCGGCACCGGCGACGCGCAGGCCCGCCCCGTGCCAACCACCACCGACGCGATCGTTGCGCTCGACATGAAGACCGGCAAAATGCTCTGGCATTACCAGTCTGAGGAAAATGACGCATTCGTCGGCGGCTGCGGTCCCAGCAATAAGTCCGCGAACTGCCCGAAGCCAAACGGCCCCGATCAGGACGTCGGCAACTCGCCAATCCTTCGCACTCTCTCGAACGGCAAGCGCGTGCTCGTGTTCGGCACGAAAAACGGACGCGTGATCGCGCTCGATCCCGACCACCATGGAAAAAGGCTTTGGGAGACTCATGTCGCGCCGCCAGCGCAGCACCCCAGCCCGTTTTACAATGAGCTGGATGGCATCGTCTGGGGCGGCGCAGCGGACGATCAGCATGTTTACTACGGTCTGCACGCCGGAGGCATGGTTGCCGTCGATCTGGCCACCGGCAAGGTCGATTGGTACTCGTCTTTCGGTGAACCTGCCGGCCGAGTTGCGAATTCAGCCGCCACATCCGCGATTGCCGGCGTCGCGTTTGTCGGCGGAGGCGACGGCAAAATTCACGCTGTCTCAACCACCGACGGCCACGAGCTGTGGACCTACGACACAGCCCACGCGTATGACACGGTGAACAAAGTTCCAGCGCATGGCGGCGCGATCGACGGCGCGGGGCCAGCCATCGTGAATGGAATGCTCTTCATCGGTTCGGGATATGCCGTTGTTGGCTCTAAGACGGGTAATGTATTGATCGCCTTTTCGGCTGATTGACCGGCTTGCGAGTTGCCCGTTCGTCCGTGCTATACTTATCAGCCCGTCCCTCGGGAGTAGCGTGTAGCCAAGGGCGGGAAGCGGGCCGCCTGAGGCCATGAGCGTGCCCCGGAGGTGTATTTATCCCTGAGCGAAGTGGTGTTGGAGGTCTTCGCGTTAACGAGCGCATTCGCGCCCGCGAGGTCCGGTTGATTGATGACGCGGGGACCCAGCTGGGCGTTGTGTCCCTCTTCGATGCGATGAAGAAGGCGCGCGAAGCCGGCCTGGACGTCGTAGAAATCTCGCCCAATGCCGTGCCTCCGGTCTGCAAGCTCGTGGATTACGGAAAGTTCCTCTACGAGCAGAGTAAAAAGGCCCACGAGGCCAAGAAGCACCAGAAAAGCTCGCATATTAAGGAAGTGAAGTTCCGCCCCTCGACCGCGGAGCACGATTACCAGGTGCGCAAAAACCAGATCGTGCGATTCCTGGGCGAGGGCTACAAAGTGAAGGCCATGATTTTCCATCGTGGCCGCGAAATGGCCCACCAGGACGTGGGCCGCACCAAGATGGAGCGTCTGCTGAAAGATATCGGCGAACACGCGCAGGTCGAATTCGGTCCGCGCATGGAAGCGAATATCCTGCTGGCGCTGCTGGCGCCGAAAAAGGGAGCCGCTGCTCCGTCGCCTTCGCGCTCGTCGCAATCCGCGGCCGAAGGCGCAGCCTGAAAATTTTCTGATCCGAGGAAATTGTGAAGAAGAATAAGAAAGCCAAGCTGAAGACGCATCGCGGCGCCGCCAAGCGCTTCAAGATTACGTCCACCGGCAAAGTTATGCGCTGGCGCTCCGGTAAGCGCCATTTGCTCGGCACGAAAAAGCCGCGCCGTATGCGCAATTTGTTAAACAAAGTGGAAGTGAATCCCGCGGACGTGCCGAACGTCCGCCTCGCGCTGCCTTACGGCATCGAGTAGTCTGAGCGAATTTTTTCCGTGTCAGGCGGTGCGTAACGGGTGCCTGCCGACCGGATGTGCTGGCCGCGGAAACGTTGCTCGCGCGTGGTAAGCAGTTCCAAGAGACAAACCCGTCCTGTCGCCGCGCATTTCTGCGGCCGGCCGGACCTCGTTTGTCTTCCCGTTAAAATTTGGCGAATTTGATTTGGCGAGCGCACACCGAGTTCTGTAACCAGGTGGGGCGCGCACCAGGAGAAAACTGAAATGGCTCGAGTAAAACGAGGCACCAAGCGTCGCGCGCGGCGCAAAAAGCTGTTGAAGCATGCCAAGGGATTTTTCCTTACCAAGAGCAAGCTCTACCGCTCGGCAAAAGAGGCGGTGAATCGCTCGCTGCGCTATAGCTACCGCGACCGCCGCACGCGCAAGCGCGATTTCCGCACGCTGTGGATTCAGCGCATCGGCGCGGCCGCGCGCAATAACGGCCTCAGCTACAGCCAGTTGATCCACGGGCTTAAGGTCGGCGGCATCGATCTCGACCGGAAAATTCTGGCAGACATGGCCGTCGCGGACGCCGAAGGCTTCGCCGCGTTGGTCGCCTCGGCCAAGCAGCACTTGGCCGCAACTCCGTCGCAAACGCGAGTATCCGCCTAGCGCGCGAGGAGGTTTTTCGGGTGCCGCACTCTTCGCGTTTTGGTCGAAGGGTGCGGATTTTTTCCACCCGCATCGTTTTCCGTCAATGACGACCGATCCCACAACTCAAACCCTCGCCCAGCTCGGCGACACCACGCCCGAGCAGATCGCCGCGCGATTCGAGCGGATGCGCGAGCGATTCGATAAGGAATGCGCCGACCTGAGCGCGACTGGAGTTGGCGGCATCGACAGATTCGAGGCGCTGCGACTTAGCTGGACCGGTCGCAAGTCGGGGGGCCTCACACGCATTGGCGACAATTGGCTTAAGCCAGCCCCATCGGAGCTAAAGCGGATTGTTGGTCAGGAGTTTCAAAAGCTTAAAGTCTATGTCGAAAAGTCCCTCGAAGACGACCTCAACAGCTGGAGAGAAAGCGTCGACCTGGGGCTAGGGCCCAAAACTGACCTCTCTCTTCCCGGAGTCGAGCGCACCATCGGCACGCGCCACTTGATCCGCCAAACCTACGAAGATCTACAGCGAATTTTCCTCTCCATCGGCTTCAGCGTGGTCGAAGGCCCGGAGATCGAGACGCCCTACTACAATTTCGAGGCGCTTAACATTCCCGAGCATCATCCCGCGCGCGACAACATGGACACTTTCTATATCGAAGGCGCTCGCGGCGGCCATCTGCTGCGCACGCACACTTCTCCGATGCAGATTCGCACCATGGAAAGGCAGCCGCCGCCGGTGCGCATCATCGTGCCGGGGAAAGTTTATCGCCGCGATAATCCGGACGCGACGCACGGCTACATGTTTCACCAGATCGAAGGCCTGGCCGTCGATACGGACATCACCTTCTGCGATTTCAAGGGCACCGTCGAATATTTCGTCCGCGAATTTTTCGGGCCGAAGGCTAAGACGCGCCTGCGCCCCAGCTATTTCCCGTTCACCGAACCTTCCGCGGAAGTCGACGCGACTTGCCACGTCTGCGGCGGCAAGGGCTGCCGCGTCTGCAAATTTTCCGGCTGGATCGAGCTATTCGGGGCGGGCATGGTGAATCCGGCGGTCTACGGCTTCGTCAAAAATGGCTACGACGCCGCGCAGCACTCCGGCTTCGCCTTCGGCATGGGCGTCGATCGCCTGGCCATGATGAAATATGGCGTCACCGAGCTGCCGCTGCTCTACCAGAACGACGTCCGCTTCCTCCGCCAGTTTCCCTGATCGTCGTGCCTGCTCCGATTAAAGTCGAACTCGTTGCATACTCTACAGAATGGCGCAGAATGGCCGCCGACGAGATCGAGCGTGTTTCGCCGGCGTTCGGCGGAAACTTGATGGCGATTCACCACGTCGGATCTACGGCCATCCCGGCAATTTGCGCAAAGCCGATCCTTGACCTGATGCCCGAAATCAAAATTCTCGATGAACTCGACGCGTCGAAATTCGCACTCGAAGGCCTCGGGTACGAATCGTGGGGGGAATACGGTATTCGCAATCGCCGATACTGTACGCTAAGCGACAAAACCACCGGCCGCCGTCTAGTTCAGCTGCATTGCTTTCGGACCGAGGACTCGGAAATCGAGAGACATTTGGCGTTCCGAGATTACCTGCGAGATAACCCGGAAGTGGCCTTGGCATACGATCGCGAAAAGCGACGTTGCCGCGATTTGCATCCCGATGATTCGCATGCTTACACGGATGCGAAGACCGCTTGGATCGACTCCATAATGCATCGCGCGCTAGAGCGTTACCGGCGCAAGCAGTAGAAATCACCGGTTCGCCAGCGTCGCAATCTTTCCCAATCCGAGCAATCGCTCGTCGGCGGTCACCAGCGTCAAGCCCAGCACCTCGGCCGTGGCCGCCAAAAATCGATCCGCCGGATCCCGGTGCGGAAACGCCAGATGGTGCGCCGCTAAGGCGATCTCATGGGTCAGTGGTGCTTCGCGAAACCGCGAAGCGGCCTCGGCCAACGATTGCCGAGACTCGCCACGCACTTGGATTCGGCCCTTAGCATGTAGCAACAGCGCCTCCCACAAACTGATCGGCGACAGCCACAGTTCGTTTTCATCATTCCCCAGCTCGCGGAGCACGCGTTCCGAAAGCTTTTCCGGTTCGCCGAGACTCCATAGCCAGATGTGGGTGTCTAGTAGCAGCTTCAATCGCGCAACGCCTCAATATCCTCAAGATCGATCACTGGTGAAATGATGTCGCCGGTAATCTTGATCGTGCCGGCCATTGAGCCAATCCAATCACGCGGCGCCGATTCCTCAGCCGGGGGAACCACGTCTGCGATCGGCTTTCCCCGGCGCGTCACCCGCAGCGGCTTCTTTGTCTTGTTCACTCTATCGAGCAGGGAGAGGCATTTGGCCTTGAATTCAGAGATGGCTACCTCTTCCACGGGTTTCTTTTTGCTATCGGCCATAAATACTCCTCGTGACTATATTAGCATACCATGGTCATACAACATGGTCAGAACAAGGCTATCAAGGCCGATGTCTTTTCATTGCAGGCGATATAATGTGAATCGAAACGACCTCGGATGACGCCAACCGATTCCAAACAGCGATTCTCGACCCGTGTCGCGGATTACGTCCGCTACCGCCCGAGCTATCCGCGCGCGATTCTCGAAACGTTGCGTAAAGAATGTGGCCTCGCGCATGAGTCGGTGATTGCCGACATCGGCTCCGGCACTGGCCTGCTCGCACGTCTGTTTCTCGATAACGGCGGCGTGGTCTATGGCGTCGAGCCCAATGCCGAAATGCGCGCGGCTGGCGAGCACGAACTGCGCGGCTTTCCGAAATTCCATAGCGTGGCCGCAGCAGCCGAAGCCACCACTTTGCCGGACGCCAGCGTGGATTTCATTACCGCCGGCCAGTCGTTTCACTGGTTCGACCTGAAAGCGGCCCGCAAGGAGTTCGCGCGCATCTTGCGCCCGGGTAGGCATCCGGATGGGCGCACCGGCGGCTGGGTGGCCGTCGTGTGGAATGAGCGCCGCGTCGAAACCTCCGAACTACTGCGCGCCTACGAAGCACTGTTGCGCAAATACTCCCCGGACTATGCGCAAGTCTCCGCACAGTACCCTGAAGACCAGCGCATGGCCGCTTTCTTCTCGCCAGGCGATTTTGGCCACCGAACCTTCCCGAATGAGCAGCCATTTGATTTCGAGGGCTTGCGTGGACGCCTGCTCAGTTCGTCGTATTCGCCGCCGCCGGAACATCCCAATCACCTGCCGATGCTCGAAGAACTCCAGCGCATTTTCGACGCCCACCGGAAAAACGGTCGCGTGCGCATCGAATACACCGCCCACCTCTATTACGGCCGTTTGTAGGAACGAAAAGCGGTTCTGCCCGAAGCATCTCGGCACGTTCGGCAAAAACTCGCCCTAAATTTTATGGGTGAGCCTGGGGAGGGGGTCCGACTGTGGCAATCAGCCGTTTGAACTCTGGCAAAGTGCGCAAGGAATCGAACGCCGGCTCGATTGAAGCGTACACCAGCCACGATTCGCGCGCTCGCTGGGCTTCCTCCAGCGACCTCAGGGCCGCCTCGCGGTCGCCCGCCACGGCGAGGTACCGGGATTTTTCGTAAAGCGTCAGGTAACCAGAATTCGCGTAAGCTCGAAGCTCCGCGCGAAAACGAACAGCCGGATCGCTCGATCTTGTCGTGGGGGAATTTCGAACTATCAATCCTGCGTGGCGGTAGTACCGAAAGACTTTTTCCAGTTCCGCGCTCGCATCCTGCGGATCGCCTTTCAGCGCGTAAGCGATCCAAAGTTTTTCGCGCGCCGGAGCGAACATCGGATCGGATTCCAATACGCTGCGGTAATCCGCGATCGCCGTGGTGTAATCCCGCTGGTAGTACCGCAGCCAGCCGAGATTGGTTCGAATAATCAGCGAAAGGGGATCGATTTCTCGCGCGATTCTCAGCTGCTGTTCGGCGGCGGCGAAGTCGCCTCTGGAAGCCAGAAACGTTCCGTAAAGGTGATGCGTATCGGAGTCGCTGGGGCTGAGCGACAAAGCCCTTTGAAATTCCGTGTCTGCTTCGCTCCAGTTCCACTCGTAGCGCCACAGCGCAAACGCCCGCGCCGCGTGCGCCTTCCCAATCGAATCGTCCAGTGAGATCGCGCGCTCGGCTGCCATTTCCGCCTGCGGCCACACCACGCGATCCGGCAGAACGGTGTAATCTCCCAGATAGCAATACGCCTCCGCTTCCGCGGCATAAGCAACCGCAAGAGTCGGATCGATCGTCGTCGCCTGCTTGAAATAATCGAGACTCTTCAACAGGTCGGCGTTTGAATGCTGGACCAGGTAGGTGCTGCCGTGTAGATATGCCTCGTATGCCTCGGCGTTCACCGTCGGCGCATTGGCCAGCCGTTTCAACACCAAGGGATCAACGGCCACTTCGATTCGTTGCGCCACCGCCCGCGCGATGTGGTCCTGCAGCGCGATGATGTCGTCCTCTCTCTGTGTGAAATTCTGCGCCCAAATCTGGCGATCGTCCGCGGTATCCACCAGCCGCGCATCCACCCGGACGTTTTCTCCCGAGCGCACCACCGATCCTTCCACCACGGCATCCACGCCGAGTTCTTCGCGAATTTCGCTAATCGGCGTTTGCGCGCCGCGGTAACGCATCACCGACGCGCGCGATGTAACCCGCAGCGAACCAAGCTCCCCTAGGTCGGTGATCAGTTCGTCCGTCATTCCGTCGGCGAAGTAGCTCTGGCTCGGGTCCGCAGAAAAATTGTCGAAAGGAAGTACGGCGATCGACCGGATACTCGTCGTGTCGCGGGAACTATCTCTCGCGTGCACCCGCCACCAGATCGCTGCCGCCGCCATTAAAAGAACGACCGCCACCAATCCCGCACTCAGCCATGCCCGCCGGCTCCGAAGAAAGGAGGCGGACGCGGAATTCGGCGCAGCGCCGGCGGCCCTGCCGCTTCTCGCCTCGCCGGCTGATTCCGCCGCCGCTCTTTCAGACCCGCCGACAGTCTCCACCGGCGCGATAAACCGATATCCGCGCCGCGGCACGGTCTCAATGAATCGGGGATTTTCGGCCGAATCGTCCAGCGCCGATCGGACTTTATTGATCGCAGTGTTGAGCCCATCGTCGAACTCTCCGAATTCGTCGTTGGGCCATAGCCGTTCTCGCAATTCCTGTCGAGTCACCAATTCCCCGCAGCGTTCCAAGAGGACGGTAAGCAGGTGGAACGGCTGCTCGGAGAGCCTTAACTTGATTCCGTTTTTATGGAGCTCGCCTGCGCGGAAATCGCACTCGTAGACACCGAATCGCACGACATCCGGCACCGGCCTGGGATAACTCGTCATAGTACTGGGGCAAAGGGCGTGAGTGGAATGTTAGCACGCCAATTCTGCCTACCAAAGCGCTCAGCACATTCCGCAACTGCTGAAAATACAGTTCTTCGGTGTTTAGAAAACTTTTAGACGAAAAACATCGTGCATTCATTGACCTGGTTGTAAATCTTCCTACAATCGCCCCATCCCTACGGGAGCAGCTCAATAGGTCGCCAGGCGCGGCAGCGCCCCAAGCACAGGGACGGACCAATGGAAAGCATCCGAATCAGCAGCGAGCATATAGCCGCAACGAACGACTATCAGCCGGTGGCCATCGCCACGGAAGCCGAATTCGAGCGCTGGCTTATCGTCGCGCTCGAATGGGAGCGCCGGCGCCTGCAACAGCCTGTTGATCAGGCGCCTCGATAAACACGCTGATTGTTCGCCTGGGATGTTCTGTTTGAAGTTCGCCCAGCGCCTATCCGGCCAGCGGGTGCTCTCGCAGCTAGCGGAAAAATCTGTTCCGCGTTTTCATGCGGCGGGAACACGGGATAAAACACGCGCTCGATCCGCCGGCCTCGCACGATCATGCTAAGCCGCTCCGGCAGCCGCTCGATGATACCGCGCTGATACTCGCTCGTCTGCGGAGTGCATCCCCGCGCCGCCTTAGCGATGCGCCGCCGCAAACAGCACCAAGGCTACGGCCGGAGTGCACAGAACGGCGTCCGCGGATATTCGCAGCACGTACGACGATATGCGCGGCCAGCTAGCGCCAAGCGCTGCCAGGACCAGCGCACTCGCAGCCTCTGCCAGCAGCACCGGCCGCAGAGCGCGAAAATCCGCCCCAAACATGGCCGCTAAGACGAAAACGCCGATCGTGATTCCGAGCGGAACCGCGCCACGCGCTACGGCAGTGGTCAGTGCAGCGGGCGGTTCGGCGCCTCGTTCACGTAGCGTGGCCCACTCCGCATATTCGATGAGCGCCGTGTTCATCCACGCTACCAGCACGAACGCTACGAACGTAGCAATCTCCGGCGCGGTTGGCTCGCCGATGCGAGCGATCGCCGGCAGACAAGTTCCCGCGCAGAACAAAAGCGCTACGGCAAGCTCTTTGGGAAACCAGTGCTGCGCCCGGCGGCCTGAAAGATGCACCACGACGAGATAAGCGGCCACCATCGCGGAGAGGACCACTCCGGCACGAAGCGTATGCTCGCCAAGTCGCGTCCATGCAATCCATGCAGCCAGCAGCAAGATCGCGCAGAACGGCGCCACGAAAGCGGCGCGGTAGTCGCGGTAAAAACGGTGCCGCGGTGCCAGCGGCTCGCGTTCGCTTTCACCGAAGCTATCTAGGACGCGATCAGCGACGTAGATCAGCCACACGGCCATCGCCAGCACCGCCGTTTCGGCGCGTGGCACGCGGACGCCAAGCGCACGGCTGAACAGCAACAGCCACAGCACGGCAATCACCGGTGCATCCAAGCTCAGCAGAGCCGGCCATATCCACGGTCGGGTGCGCAGTCGCAGAGTGGAGTCCACTCCATTCAGTGTACGGGAAACTGACGACGCTTTCTCATTTGAGCGCGAAGGCGCGAGCCCGGAGCGCAGCAGGCCGCCAAGCGTAGTCTGTAAGTTGAAACGAAGAGAAAATTTGTTAGGGACGCCTACGCGTGCCTATTGCGCGCAACGAACAGCAGCCTGAAAAGTCGTCAACCACTTTGTCTAATTGCCGTTAAATTGCTCGATTTGCCGTCGCTCGGCTGACTCTTTCAGCGCATCGCAAGCCTATTACACAACTATTACAAAGGCATCCGGATGCGTCTGCTATCCTGAATGTGCGCAAGAGCAGAATACACCTCACCACACACAAGGGACCCATGGCGCTTAACATCGAAGATATAGCGAAACCAGCGGCAGCCGACAACCAGATCAATTGGGTTACGGCTACGGCGATGGTGCTTTTCCACGTAGGAGCCATCGCAGCGCTCTTTTTCTTTTCTTGGAAGCTGGTGCTCCTGGCCGTATTTCTGAATTGGGTGGCCGGCAGCCTGGGCATCGGCATGGGCTATCACCGTCTGCTGACGCATCGCGGCTACAAGACGCATAAATGGATTGAGTACGTTCTCACCGTGTGCGCCACGCTGGCGCTCGAGGGCGGGCCGATCTTCTGGGTAGCCACCCACCGCATCCATCACCAGCACTCCGATCACGAAGGCGATCCACACTCCCCAATCGACGGCAAGTGGTGGGCGCACATGGGCTGGATTCTAATGGGCAAGTCGATGCATCACGACGCGACGACGCTTGCGCACTACGTTCCCGACCTGGCGAAGGACAAATTTCACGTCTGGATCAGCAAGTATCATTACGTCCCCGAGATCGTTCTCGGTCTGATTCTTCTGGCCATCGGCGGCGTGCCATACGTCCTGTGGGGCATTTTCTTCCGCACCGTTCTCGGGCTGCATTCCACTTGGCTTGTCAATTCCGCCACGCATTCATGGGGTTCGCGCCGCTTTCAGACGCGCGATCTTTCCACCAACAGCTGGTGGGTCGGGCTGCTGGCCTGGGGCGAGGGATGGCACAACAACCATCACGCGCACCCGGTTTCTGCGCGCCACGGCCTTGCTTGGTACGAAGTGGACGCCAATTGGTACGGCATCTGGCTGCTAAAGAAACTCGGCCTGGTGTGGAACGTCTATACTGTTAAACTTCCCTCGAAGCAGCAGTTGAAAGAAGCTGCAAAATCGCTCGAAGCGGCGGTGCAATCTGAGATGGTCGCTCCGACGTCGGCTACCGATTTCGCCTCTGTCTAGTACGTCTGTCTCCTTTAAATGCCAAAGGGCCACGCTGTAGAGCGTGGCCCTTTGCACATTGGTCGTATACAGGGCTGATTTGTAGGGCCCCTGATGCGCCCGTCATGGCTCGCGGTACAATGGCGTTAGTGAGCCATGCGCGCTATTAGCCGCAGCAAGACAATCATCTTCCTGCTCCTGGGCGTCGCGTCAATTACCGCGGCGGTCTTCCTCAATGTCAGCTGGATCATGCGCAACTGGCGCGATGCCGTATTGCTTTTTTCGGGCATCATTTTTTTTCTGGTGATTATCACCGGGTTGGTTCTCAATACCATTTTTCTGGTCCGAGAGATTCGTCGAAACGAGCAGCACGACAGCTTCATCAACGCCGTGACTCACGAGCTGAAAACTCCGATCGCGTCGATTAAGCTGTATCTCGAAACGCTGCAGCGCCGCGAATTGGATCGCGCGCAGCGCCTGCAATTCTACGGGCTCATGCTCGAGGATACGGACCGTCTGCTGGGCACTGTGGAACAGGTGCTCAAAGCCGGCCAGGTCCGGCTAGCCGATGCGAAGCGCCACCCAGTTGAGTTCGATTTCCGCGGCTTAGTGAGCGAATGCATGGGACTGGCACGCACCCGCCATCACCTTCCGCCCAGCGCCCTGTATTGGCGCGAGAGCTTGCCGCCCACGGCGGCGGATGGCGCGCCCGTTACCGTCCATGGTGACCCAGAAGAACTCCGCACTGCGGTCGCCAATATTCTGGACAATGCCATAAAATATTCCGGCAATCAGATTGACGTGTCCGTCCAGATCGAAACTTTGCCAGACGATCGCCGCATCGCGCTGCGCGTTAGTGACCGCGGCATCGGTATTCCCGCGCACGAGCTGAAGCGCATCTTCAAACGCTTTTATCGCGTTCGCGGGCGCCCGTTCGCACACGCGAAAGGGACAGGCCTGGGTCTCTTTATCGTGAAATCGATTGCACGCGCGCACGGGGGCCGCGTCTTCGCCG
This sequence comes from Candidatus Acidiferrales bacterium, assembly GCA_049591475.1. Taxonomy (GTDB): domain Bacteria; phylum Acidobacteriota; class Terriglobia; order Acidiferrales; family UBA7541; genus Palsa-295. The sequence goes on along the minus strand of JBAWEZ010000079.1, from coordinate 181,711 downwards.
AAAGCGGCGGCAGCATTTCGGGCACCACGGTTACTTTTGAACTTCCGAGGCTCGGTTCGTGAGCCGCATTCTGGTGGTCGAAGACGAAATGCACCTTGCCGAAGGTCTGCGCTTCAACCTCGAAGCCGAAGGCCATTCCGCCGATCTGTGCGCCGACGGCGAATCGGCGGTCCGCCGGCTGCTGAATGAGCGCGAACAATTTGACGCCGTGGTTCTGGACGTAATGCTTCCCGGCGTGGATGGTTTCTCCGTCGCCTCCGCTCTGCGCAAGGCGAAAAACTACGTGCCCGTGCTGATCCTCACGGCTAGAAGCCGACCGGAAGACGTGCTCGAAGGTTTTGCAGCTGGCGCTGACGACTACCTCGCCAAGCCTTTCGAATTGCCGATTTTTTTGGCGCGTCTGCAGGGATTACTGCGCCGCAGCGCCTGGCATGCCGGCTCGGTCAAGGCGAGCGGACCGCGCTCGAATGCGGCAAAACCCGCAACCGCCGCTTCGTCGCGAGACGGAGCTCCTGGTGAGATATATTCCTTTCGTGGCAAAACGCTCGATTTCGATACGCTTGAGCTTCGCTCGGGCCGCAATACCATCCAGCTGACGCTGATGGAAGCGAAGCTGCTCCGCCATCTGATTCGTAACGCCGGCCGGGTGGTTTCGCGCAAATCGATTCTGGAAGACGTCTGGGATCTCCGCGAAGACACGGACACGCGCGCCATCGACAACTTCATCGTTCGCTTGCGCCGCTATGTGGAAGACGATCCCGGGAAACCGCGCCATCTGCTCACCGTCCGCGGGGTAGGGTACAAATTTGTCGCTTAGACCAACCATTTGGCGAGGCTGTGGCTTGAACGTCAGATTTTCCGCCTATGCCGGTCTGAAACACTGCGTCAAATATCCGTGTGAAGCTTCACAATGCTCTCAGAGCGACTGAACTTCGGCGAACGCGCTCATGGGCCAGGGAGGCGCAGATGGACTTGCAGCGGCCCTCTGAAGCGGAACAGAAAGGCCCGTTTCCGGCACGGAATTCAGGCCGTCTGCGGTTGCGGCTGTTAGCGGCGGCTGTTAAAATCTTCTGGCTGCGGGGCTGGCAGAACCACCGCTAGTGCACTCCTTCAACTGAATCACCGGCTCGCGGGAAGCCATCAAACGAAAAGGGGAGAGCGATTGGCCAAATATGATTTGGTGATCATCGGCAGCGGCCCGGGCGGATACGTCGCCGGGATTCGCGCGGGTCAATGGGGACTCAAGACCGCCGTAGTGGAAAAGGACCCGTTCCTCGGCGGCACTTGCCTGCACGTCGGGTGCATCCCCACCAAAGTGTTTCTGCACCACGCCGACCTTTACGATAATTTCCTGCGCGCCGAGGAATTCGGTTTCGAAGTAAAAGACGTCAAAGTGAACTGGCCGGCCATGCAGGCGCGCAAAGACAAGATCGTCAAAAAGCACGCCGGCGGCATCGGCATGCTTTTCAAGAAAAATAAAGTCGACTCCATTCAAGGCTGGGGATGCATCGCTGGGCCCGGCCGCGTCTCGGTGGAAAAAGACGGCAAAGTCACGGAACTCGAAACCACTTACACCATGCTGGCCACTGGCTCCGAAGCGCGCTCGCTTCCAGGCGTGGAAATCGACGACCGGACGATTCTTACCAACCGCGAAATCCTCTCTCTGCAAGCGATTCCCAATTCCCTGGTCGTGGTCGGATGCGGTGCCGTCGGCGTGGAATTCGCGTCGATTTTCAAAACATTTGGCTCGGATGTGACCTTGCTCGAAACGATGCCAAAGATGGTGCCGCTCGAAGACGACGAAATTTCCTCCGAGCTGCTGAAAGCGTTTAAAAAGCGCGGCGTCCGCGTGGAACTGGAAGCTGCCGTGGAGTCCGTGAAGAAGAGTGCAGGCGGGGCGACGGTCACCTACAAGGACAAGACCGGCAAAGCGCAATCTATCATCGCGGAAAAGGTGCTGATCGCCGTGGGTCGCCGGCCGCTCACCGAAAACACCGGCATCGAGAAAACGAAAGCCAAAGTCGAACGCGGTTACGTTCATACGAACGCGTACATGGAAACCGCGGAGCCGAAGCTCTATGCCATCGGCGATATCGTCGCCGGGTTACCACAGCTCGCGCACGCCGCGTCGATGGAGGGTATCATCGCGGTCGGCCGCATGGCTGGAAAAGACGTGCAGCCGTTTGATCGCAAGCGCTGTCCCAACGCTACCTACTGCGAGCCGCAGATCGGGTCGATCGGCTTGACCGAAAAGCAGGCGCGGGAGGCCGGCTTCGACGTGAAAACCGGCAAGTTCCCGTTCCTCGGCAACAGCAAAGCCAGCATCCTCGGGCATCACGAAGGCTTTATCAAGGTTGTGGCCGAGGCGAAATACGGCGAAGTCCTCGGCGTTCACGCGATCGGTCCGCTGGCGACGGAAATCATTGCTGAGCCCGTTGCCGCGCTGGGCCTCGAAGCCACGCTCGACGATATGGCCGCCACGATTCACGCGCACCCCACGGTCTGGGAAGCGATGGGCGACGCATTCAATTCCGTGCGAGGCCTGACGATCAACTCCTAGCTTCGCCGCGCGAGGTTTGCGTTTCGAGATCCGAATGCAGCAGCCCGAAAAAATCGTCTGGGTGGCCGATATTGGACTGGTCCCCTATGAACCGGCGTGTGTTTTGCAACGCGAGCTCGTCGAAGCTCGGAAGGCCGGTGCGATTCCAGACGTGCTGCTGCTTTGCGAGCACCCGCACGTGGTCACGCTCGGCCGCAATGGCAAGCGAGAAAATTTGCGCGCCGGTGAACGATTACTGACGCAAATGAATGTGGAATTTCATCACACCGATCGCGGTGGGGACATTACCTATCACGGTCCGGGGCAGATCGTCGGCTATCCGATACTAGACCTTGCGGAATATCGCCGCGATATCCGCTGGTATGTCGAGCAACTTGAAGAACTGATGATTCGCGCCACCGCTGATTTCGGCCTCGTCGCGCACCGCAGCGACGTGAATCACGGCGTCTGGCTCGATTCGCCAGCGGGAGAAACGAAACTTGCGGCCCTCGGCGTGCATCTGAGCCGTTGGATCACTTCGCACGGCTTTGCGTACAACGTGGCGACCGATCTGCGCTATTTCGATCTAATCGTCCCCTGCGGGCTTGCTGGCAAGGGCGCCACGTCACTCGAACGCGCTCTGGGGCGCGCCGTGGCAATTGACGAAGTTCGCGAACGGCTCGCGGAGCATTTCGCTTCTGTATTCGACCTCAAGCCGCTGCGAGTGAGTTGCCAGGAACTCGACGCACACCTGCATTCGGCGCGCGCCATCGACGATCGCGCCGCTTCAGCGGTGATTTAAGTCATGGGAGAAGCTGCCGTCCGGCCAAAAGCGAGCGTTGGCCGCATCGAAAGGGACGTGCAAGGCGCATGGACAACAAACTGACCCGCGAGCGGCACCTCGAGCTGTACTACTTCATGCAGCTCAATCGCCAGCTCGAAGAGCGCCTGGTGCGCCTCTTCCGGCAGAACAAAATCGTCGGCGGCGTTTATTCCAGCCTTGGCCAGGAGGCCGTTTCCGTCGGCACAGCCTATGCGCTCGAACAGCGCGACTGGCTGGCGCCTATGATCCGCAATATCGGCACGCTGTTGGTGAAAGGCTCCAGGCCGCGCGATATTTTCACGCAGCACATGGCTAAGTTCACCTCTCCCACGCACGGCAAAGACGGCACCAGCCACTTCGGTGATCTGGAAAAGCTGCACGTTGTCTCGCCGATTTCCATGCTCGGCGATTTGATTCCGGTGATGGCCGGAGTCGGCATGGCGGGCCGATATCTCGGACAGAAAATCGTCGCGATGACGTGGATCGGCGACGGCGGCAGTTCCACCGGCGCGTTTCATGAAGGCCTGAACTTTGCCGCTGTGCAGCATGCGCCTCTAGTGTTGGTCCTCGAAAATAACCAATGGGCTTACTCAACGCCCGTCTCGCGCCAGGTTCCGCTGAAAAATCTTGCCGACCGCGCTCTCGCCTACGGAATCCAATCCCGTATCGTGGATGGAAACGATGTGGTCGCCGTCTACGAGACGGCCAAGTTTGCAGTGGACGAGTGCCGCGTTGGCCGCGGCCCTGTCCTGATCGAAGCGAAGACCATGCGGATGAAGGGCCACGCGCAGCATGATCCCGCCGAGTACGTGCCCAAGGAAATGTTCGATTATTGGAAAGCTCGCGACCCGATCCCGCGCTACGAAAAATATCTCACCGAAAGTGGCCTCTGGGACGCGAAGACCAAGGCCGATATCGACGCGCGCATCGAACGCGAATTGACCGAAGACCAAAAATTCGCGGAGGAGTCGCCGCTGCCCGACCCGAAAACGGCCGAGCAGGGAGTCTATTGCGAAGGCTGCCATGCCATCGAAGCCGAATGGCGCCGCCCTAAAAAAGAAGTAATGCCGCCCGCCGCCAGCGTCGAGGCCGTATGGAAAGTAGCCGACTTCGGTGCAGTGGCCGCCTCAGCGCCCGCGGCGCAAAGCGCGGCGACGCCCGCAGTTCCAGCCACTTCTGCGCCGCCAGCCCAAGCCGCCAAGGCGCACCTGAAAACGCAACATCCAGCGCCTCCGCCTTCTCCGCATCCTGCAGCTCCGCCGGCGGAAAAAGCAGTCGAGGCAGCTGGCGTGGAGGCGCCTCGCTTACGTGTTCCTTTTGGCCGTGGACCTAAAGATCGCGCATTCGAGCGCGAGCAGCAGCAAAATCAGCCCGCGAAGCACACGCCCCATCGCCACGGGAAGCGGAGGCGTTAATGGCCGAAGTCACTATGCTCGAAGCCATTCGCGAGGCGCTATTCGAGGAATTCGACCGCGATCCCGCCGTCGTTGCCCTTGGCGAGGACATCGGCGTCTACGGCGGCGCGTTCAAAGCCACCGAAGGACTGCTCGCCAAATTCGGCTCCGAGCGCGTCATCGATACTCCGATCAGCGAAACGGCCATCGTCGGCGCCGCCTGCGGCATGAGCTATCTCGGCCTGCGGCCCGTTGTCGAAATGCAATTCATTGACTTCATTGCATGCTGCTTCAATCAGGTGACTAATTTCGTGGCGAAATCGCATTACCGCTGGGGCGCGCCCGTACCGATGGTCATCCGCGGCCCATCGGGAGGAGGGGTTCATGGTGGCCCATTCCATTCCGCCAATCCGGAAATGTATTTCGTGCACACGCCGGGGCTGAAGGTCGTTTATCCCTCCACCGCTTACGATGCCAAGGGCTTATTGAAGTCCGCCATTCGCGACAATAATCCGGTGCTCTTCTTCGAGCATAAATTTCTCTACCGCCGCGTGAAGGAGCAGCTTCCCGCCTCTGAATACACCGTGCCCATCGGCAAAGCCGCCGTTCGCCGCGAAGGCAGCGAGCTCACCATCGTCAGCTACGCCGCGGCCGCGCACACCGCGCTCGAAGCCGCGCAGGTCTTGGCTAAGGAAGGCATCGACGCGGAAGTGATCGATCTGCGCACCTTGCTGCCGCTCGACCGCGACGCCATCGTCAATTCCGTGAAAAAAACCAGTAAACTACTAATCGTGCATGAAGACACACGCACCGGCGGTATTGCTGGAGAAATTGCCGCCATCGTGTGCGAAGATGCTTTCGGCCACTTGGATGGACCCATCGCGCGCGTCACGGCGCTCGATACCCCCGTCCCGTACTCGCCGCCGCTGGAGGAATATTTTCTCCCCAGCGTTGAAAAAGTTGCCGCCGCCGCGCGGGAATTGGCACAATACTAACTCTAGAAGAAAGTAGGTCTTGCTCCGTGGGGAAAACCAAGGGACTAAATCAAGCTGAATTTGAAATCGGGGCGGACGTGCGCATCGCCGACCGCGCTTTCCTCGAACAATTTCTGGAAGCCGGGCAATACCATCACGAGCTCGAGCCCGAGCAGCTCGACTCCGCCGGCCGCGTCGTTAAAGTCGAGAAGGTCGAGTTTTTCCACGGCGGCGACGAAATTTATACCCTCGAAGGCATTCCAGGCGTGTGGCACGAGGAATGTCTCCGCAGGGCCTAAGCGCCAAGCGTTTGTCTAGGACTTGTCGAGGAGACCACCATGGCAGTTGACGTAATCATGCCCCAGATGGGCGAAAGTATTTTTGAAGGCACCATCACCAAATGGCTCAAGAAGCCCGGCGATAAAATCGATCGCGACGAGCCGCTTTTCGAAATTTCTACCGACAAAGTCGACGCGGAGATTCCTTCTCCTGCCGCCGGGGTGCTGAAAGAGATCAAAGTCAGCGAGGGACAGACTGTTCCGGTGCAGACGATCGTCGGCACCATCGATGCAGCCGGTGCCGCCGCTGCCGCTGCGCCTCCCGCGCCTGCGAAGCCTGCGCCAGCCGCGCAGCTCAAGACCGAAGCTGCCAAGCCCACTACCGCGCCGCCTCCGCCGCCGGTTTCGGCGCCCGCGCCCAAAGCAGCCACGCCCGTTTCTGCCGCGCCGCCCGCTGCGCCAGTGCATCCCGCTGCAGACGGCGACAAAATTCGCACATCTCCTCTGGTACGCCGCATTGCGCGCGAGCACCAGGTCGATCTTACGCAGATTCCCGGCACCGGGGCCGGGGGCCGCGTCAGCAAGCGAGATATCCTGGCCGCCGTCGAGGGTGGCGCCGCGTCGTCCACCGCACCTCCTCCGCCTTCTGCGAAACCAGCGTCCGGCGGTGCGCCCTCATCTGTTCTCGAAACCGCCGTGCCGCGCGAGCGCATGTATTTCGGCCATTACGAAGTGCAGCCCATGTCCATCATGCGCCAGCGCATTGCCGAGCACATGGTGCTCTCCAAGCGCACTTCGCCGCACGTCTATTCCGTCGAGGAAGTGAACGTGACTACGTTGGTTTCGCTGCGTGCCAAGCTAAAAGACAAATTCGAGCAGGAAACCGGCACGAAACTCACCTACATGCCGTTCTTCATCCGCGCCGCCGTCGAAGCTCTGCGCGCGTATCCCACGGTCAACTCATCCGTCGATGGCACCAACGTCGTGCTCCATAAGGAATGCAATATCGGTATAGCCGTGTCGCTCGACTGGGGACTGATTGTTCCGGTGATCAAGAACGCCGAGGAGAAGAATTTTCTCGGCCTCGCCCGCGCGGTCAACGATCTTGCCGAGCGCGCTCGTAGCAAGAAGCTCAAGCCTGACGAGGTGCAGGAAAGCTCCTTCTCGATCACCAATCCCGGCGTTTTCGGCGGGCTCTTCGGCTTGCCCGTGATCAACCAACCGAACGTCGCGATTCTGGGCCTCGGCACCATCGAAAAGCGCCCGGTTGTGATTGACGACGCGATTGCCATCCGGTCCATGGTCTATCTCACCCTGTCCTACGACCATCGCGTGGTCGATGGCGCGGTGGCGCATCAATTCATGAGCCACGTCAAACAGACGCTTCAGAATTGGACCGAACCGGTTCTATAGCTCGCATACGCGATTAATTTTCTGAGCCAAACTCGCTCCGCCGTCGCAAGCATTTCGACGGCGGACTTTCTTTGCGCTGAGTCATTTTCGAGCTTCATCACAGCTCCGCTCCCATGCCCGATCTTGCCGCACGCGACCTTTGGGGCATTCCTCCGTGGAAAATAGACTTTCACGTGCCCAAACTGCCGTTGCCTGAAGTCGTTGACGTGGCCATCGTCGGTGGCGGCTTTTCGGGACTATCGACGGCGGCCTGGCTGCGCACGCTCTCGCGGCAGACTTCCGTTGCGGTTTTCGAATCTTTCGAGATTGGCGCGGGCGCAAGCGGCCGAACCGGAGGCATGGTGCTGGCGGAAACCGCGGCCGGCGATCTTCCCGGGCTCGGCGACGTGCTCGGCGGCTTGTCCGACATCCTGCGAAAGCTGGGCGTCGATTGCGACCTGTTGCTGCCGGGCGCCTGGGAGGTGGGGCGCGGGGGCGAGCCTTTCGACAAATCGTCTGGCGTCCCGGTCGCCAATTCGTCGATCCATTGGTCGGACTCCGGCGATCTACACGTCGTAAGCGAAGTGCCGGGAGGCTCGCTCGACCCCGGAAAGCTCGTCAGCGGGCTCGCTCGCACCGCGCACCGGCTGGGAGCGCAAATCTTCGAGCACCAGCCGGTAACTGCAATTGACTGGCGCCCGCGTCCCTTGCTCCATCTTGTCGGCGGTATGGTGCGCGCAAAAAAAGTGGTAATAGCTGCGAATGCGCTGTCGCTGGATCTTGCCGGCCTAACCGAGCGCGCGCAACCGCGCCTAACCCTGGCCGCCTCCAGCGCACCTTTATCCAATGAACAACTCGCCGCTGTTGGACTCGCCGAACGCAAGCCCTTCTACACCGTGGACCTGCCGTACTTGTGGGGTCGCTTGTGCTCAGATAACTCAATCGTATGGGGCGCGGGTCTGGTCAGCCCGCCCAAGTCGGGCGACCTGATGGATGTGGACATCACTTCGCCCGAGCCATCGCGCATGTTCGCCTTGCTCGAACGCCGCGTGCGCGACTTACACCCTGCTCTCGCGTCTGCCCGGTTCACGCACCAGTGGAGCGGGCCCATTTCGTTTCGCGAAAATTGGACGCCTGCCTTTGCGCATCATCCGCAAAGTGAGGATGGCATCGTGCTCGCTTCTTACGCCGGCCACGGCGTCGCCCTTTCCGTCTATCTCGGCGCGTGGGCCGCCGACGCTACGCTTGGCCGCCGCGCCCTTCCTCAGTGGGGCCGGCTGGATTCCTCCGATTAAAGTAGACTGCAGCCGGCACTCACGTAAGAAGTCACTCGCGGCAAAAGCAAAGTCCACCGGAGTCCGCCCCTGCAGACCGCCGGTGGCCGCGTTGCCAACCGATCCGTTATTTTCTTTGCGCGCGTCTAATCAGCTATGTGGCCGTGCAATATCACCGGCCCTGAGGGACTGGTTACAGCCTCACTTCTCTCAGCGGTGATGATCACGTTAAAGTTCTTCGCCGTAGTCTGGGTCTTTAGTTCTCCCTGGAGCTTACCATCCACGCCAATGGCTCCCTGCTTCAGCGGCTGATCACCGTGCGGCTCAATCCAAACAATGTATTCGTTCGCTGGAGGGGTCAGACTTCCTGGAAGGGCGAGATTCTTCACCTTAATGTCGAGATCCATGTTTGGGTTATTCTTCCCTCTTTTGACGTGTACCGTCCCGGTCGCCGCCGGAACCATAGTTCCGGGCATGAGGTGAAAGGTCCGGCCGGACGAGCCAAACAGACCAAAAAAACCCAGGAACAATGCAGCCATTGCTACAAAACCACTCGATTTCATCTGTGCTTGCCTCCGAGAATTCGAATTCGCTTTGATCGCATATCCTCTGGGAGCTTCACCAGTCGCCGCCTTCAGCGTCTCCGGAGCGTTTTGCGGCATCTGCGATCCAACGGCAGCCATGATGCTGCCAGCTCCAATCTAACTGTGGGCCCGCGGACTCACAATCGGGGCTTCCGAGTAAGAATCGATGTGAACTTGCTCTATGGATTTTCGCCGGTTTTGCCGGGCTATCGGGGAAACACCTATTGCCTTCCGGAGGGCATTGAGCTACGTCAAGGAAACCGACTATCTATCTGGCTGGATTCTCATGCTCTAAAGACTCTGTGAAGCCGCCCGCTGAAACGGGGAGTCTGCTGCTCTACTTTGCCGTTGAATTTCATATGCGCGTGCCGCGCGCAGTCCAGCAAGTGCTGGCCGCCTTCTGCTGCGCCGCAATCGGCGCAAAGACGGTGTCCGTGATGTGCATTGGCGTGCTGCCAATCCAGCCAAAGTGCTTCCAGCATGAAGCTCTCCTCATCGATGGTCACGTGAATCGAGTAAAGATAATCCTTGTCTGCCGGGCTCAGAGCCATGGGAGTGGCGCGCGTTGGCCCCACTCGATCGCCGAAGTCGCACATCGTCGGCAAGCTGCCGCCTTGACCTTGAAATCGCCGGCTCGGATGGAACCATACGCCGTCGGCCTGGTCGATCGGCTCGCCGCAATGCGCGCACGTCAGCACGCACTCAATTTTACTCCTCGTTCTCTCTGAGTGAATCTTTCTTGGGGAAGTCTGGTAGCGCTAACGGGAATCGAACCCGTATTTCAGCCTTGAAAGGGCCGCGTGCTAACCGTTGCACCATAGCGCCACTGCGCGGATGTTCAAACTTCGATGCATCGATTATCCGGGAAAGCTTTCCGATTGACAAGCAGATGGCGGGTGCCTGCAATTTTCGGCTTCGGTTCTCCGCTGCGCGTCGAGCAAAGATATTTACAACATAGCCCTGGGATAACACGCTAGCCGTCACCAGCTTGCGCCATAAATCGCTCGGCCAAGGTGCAGTCGGCGACCTGTATCTAATCTGTACCGGTGGCCAGTCGTAGCCCGCTCTTGGATTCTGATACGGCCGATCTGTGGTGTTTGTGCAGGCAAAATTCGATGCCGAACGAACTCGGGGTGCCTGCTCTTGCACCCTGGCTGTGGTTCCTTGCCGATGTCGACCACATGCCGGTGCCGCCAATTCGAGTTACGAATCACTTCCGCCTACCCGTCACACCCGGTTGAGTAGAAACGCATGTAAGCCACAGAAAACAAAGGATCGGGTACGGCCCTACCCGTCACAGTCCGTGCAAACGATAAGTTTGCGCAGGGAGCTGGCACCGAATTCACCGCGCACCCGTTCGCGGCACCGCTCCCGCCGTAAGTTCTTGAAGCGGCCACCTGCGCCGCCCGCTGCTTCTCGTTCCCGGCCCTGCGGGTTAGAATGAGCTTCATGCGTGTGCGCGTTCTCTTCTTCGGCCAATTGAAGGACATCACCGGCGTTTCGCAGGAGGAAGCGGAGCTATCCGACGGCGCGCGCGTCGAGGACCTATTTGAACGTTACGGCCGCCGCTTTCCCAAGCTTACTGAGTTTCGCGCGTCCATCGCCGCGTCGGTGAACCAGGAATACTCGCCTTGGCGCGCGCCGCTTTCCGCCGGCGACGAAGTCGCGTTTCTACCCCCGGTCAGCGGAGGCCAGCAAGCAGCCGTCGAGCAGGACATCTTCCGTATCATCCGTGAGGTTATCCGCCCTGCCGAAATTCTCGCGTCGCTCAAAGCGCCCGAAGATGGCGCCATGGTGGTATTCGACGGCTTTGTCCGCGACAATTTCAAAGGCCGAAAGACGCTGTATCTGGAATACGAAGCATACGAGGCGATGGCCTACTCCCAAATGCGCGAAATTGGCGCCGCTATCCATGAAAAATTTGCCGTTCATCGGCTGGCCATTGTGCACCGGCTGGGACGTTTGGAGATTGGTGAGACGAGTGTATTTATCGCCGTTAGCTCTCCGCACCGCGCCGCCGCATTCGACGCCTGCCGATTTGCCATCGACACGCTCAAGCGCAACGTACCTATCTGGAAAAAGGAATTTTTCGTTGGTGGTGCCGTCTGGGCCGAAGGCGATCAATCCCCAGCGCCTCCCGCGTCAACAAACGGTGAGTCGGGCTCGTAATGAAAATTTTCGCCCTTGGTTCCCCCATGCTGGTGGCAAGCGCAGCGCTCTTTGCTGCGATTTTGGCGCTGCCTACGGCCGCGCTCTCGCAAAATCCTCCGGTCATCCGCGTGCGAACCGATCTCGTCAATATTTTCGCCAGCGTTCTTGATGTCAACGGGGAGCCCGTCATCGACCTTAAAAAGGACGACTTTCAGCTTTCCGACGATGGCGTGCCGCAGAAAATCGTGCGTTTCGAAGCGCAGACAGCGCGACCTCTCGATATCGCGCTGATGATCGACATTAGTGGCAGCGAGTACGTCGATTTGAAATTTGAGGCGGAAGCCGCCGATCAATTCATAGGCGAAGTTGTTCGCCCAGGCGACTCGCTCGGATTTTTTGAGTTTGACGAAGACGTTACGCAGATCGGCACGTTCACCGACGACGTAAAACAGTTGCAAGCCGACGTGCGCCGGATCACTCTCGGCGCTGGCACGTCGCTCTTCGACGCCGTGGTACTCGGCTCCAAATCGCTCCAGCGACTTCCGGAGAATCACCGCCGCGCCATCGTTCTGGTCACCGACGCGGGCGAAACTACCAGCGTCTCGAAATTCGACGACGCGCGCCGCTCGGCTATCGCTTCCGGTGCGTTACTCTACTCCATCATCGTGAATCCCGTCAGGAACGAAAACGGCCGCAATACCGGCGGTGAGCACGCGCTGATCACCATTACCGATAGCACCGGAGGCGCGCTTTATTTTCTAGATGACGTTCGCCAGGTGGCCCAGATGTTCAATCGCATCGGCCGCGAGCTGCGGACACAATATTTGATCGGCTACTATCCCTATCCCGATCCGCCCCCCGGCAGCGATCGCCACGTATCGCTCACCGTCAAGGGCAAGTACACCGTACACTACAAAAAGGAGTACTTCGCGGCTGCCGCGCAAGAGTGACGCGCTCGCGGTCTCCCGGTTCGTATGAACCCGTTTCTTCAGGCTGCTATCGAAATCACTCAGGAAGCCGGAGCGATCCTGCGCGCCGATCATCAGCGTCCCAAGCAATTCGCGTATAAGGGCGAGGTCGATCTGATCACCGAATCGGACCGGCGCTCGGAAGAATTAATTGTCTCAAAATTGCGCGAACGCTTTCCCGACCATGCCATCGTGGCCGAGGAGGGAAGCGGCAAAGAGGCCGCCGGCGCGAAATACTGTTGGCACGTGGATCCACTCGACGGAACCACTAATTTTGCGCACGGCTATCCGTGCTTTGCCGTGTCGATCGGACTGGTTGAGGATGGCGAACCCATCGTAGGCGCGATCTTGAATCCTGTGTACGACGAACTGTTCAGCGCGGCGCGCGGCGAAGGAGCGTATCTGAATGGGAATCGGATACGCGTTTCTTCGGTCGCATCGATCTCGCAAAGCTTGGTTGCCACCGGCTTTCCCACGCATCACCGCAAGAAAAGCGCGAACATCAACTACTACTGGGAATTCACTTTGCGCTCGCATGGCGTTCGGCGCGACGGCGCGGCTGCGCTCGATCTTTGCGCCGTGGCCTGCGGTCGCTTCGACGGATTCTGGGAATTTGGCCTCAAGTCCTGGGACACCGCGGCAGGAACGATCGTGGTGCGCGAAGCCGGCGGCATGGTTACCAGCATCGACGGCAAGCCATACCAGCCAGGCGCGCGCGTGATGATTGCTTCCAACGGAAAAATTCACGAAGAGATGCGCGAGATCATCGAGCGCGTTTCAGAGCAGGTTGCGAAAGCCTAGATGGATGTCAAAGAATTCGATTACGAGCTGCCGCCGGAGCGCATCGCGCAGCGCCCGCTTGCCGAGCGTGATGCGTCGCGATTGTTGCTGCTGGATCGCGCTAATGGGGCGTGGAAAGACCGGCAATTCCGCGAGTTGCCGGAAATCGTGCGCGGGGACGAACTTATGGTCGTCAACAATGCGCGCGTAGTGCCGGCGCGGCTCTTCGGCCGTCGCGCGGGAATTCACGCGCAACCGCTGGGTCTCCGGAATCCGGCCCGGCAGGAATTCTTGCATACTAAAATCGAAGTGTTGCTCGTTCGCCAGCTTTCTCAGGATAGTTGGGAGGCGCTGGTCCGGCCCGGTCGAAAAATTCCCACCGGCGAACGAATCATCTTTGGCGAGGGAGAATTAGAAGCGCAGGTAGAGGGACGCGGCCAGTTCGGGCTGCGCGTGCTGCGCTTTACGTCGAAAGATGGCTTCCACGAAGCGCTCGGCCGCCTCGGACACATTCCGCTGCCGCCCTATATTAAACGCGCAGACGAGCCGCTGGATCGCGACCGGTATCAGACAGTGTTTGCGCGGTGCGGAATCGCCGTGGCTGCGCCCACCGCGGGCCTGCACTTCACGCCGCATATTCTCGATCGGCTCCGCGCTCGAGGAGTGGAAATCGCGGAGCTTACCTTGAATGTCGGACTAGGCACCTTCGAGCCGGTTCGCACTGAGCGCCTGGAAGAACACAAGATTCACTCGGAATCGTACGAGATTCCCGAATGCGCGGCGAAAGCGATCGCAAGAGCGCGCCGGGAAAACCGGCCGGTGCTCGCGGTGGGAACCACGGTGGTTCGTGCCCTTGAAGATTGCGCTGAGAAAACCGGCGGTTCACTTGCGCCCGGAAAATATGAGGCGAATATTTTCCTGTTTCCGGGCAAGATATTCCGGGTCGTCAATCAAATGCTCACAAATTTTCATTTGCCGTGCTCCACTCTGCTTGCCATGGTTGCGGCGTTTGCTGGACGCGACAACGTTCTGCGCGCCTATCGGCATGCGGTGGATTCGGATTATCGGTTTTATAGCTACGGCGATGCGATGCTGGTCCGGTGACATGACATGCGCTATCTGATCATCAGCGACATTCACTCGAATCTGACGGCGCTTGAGACGGTGTTCGCGTCGGCTAAGGGCAAATGGGAAAAAGCCGTTTGTCTGGGCGATCTTGTAGGCTACGGCCCGGACCCGAATGAAGTGGTGGACTCCATCCGCTCGCTCGGCGCCATTGCCATCCGCGGCAATCACGATAAGGCAGTAGCTGGCGTAGACGACATCGAGGATTTTAACCCTATCGCGCGAGCATCTGTCCTGTGGACGCGCCAGCAACTTCGGCCTGAAAACCGCGAGTTCCTGGAGAATCTTGCGAAGGGGCCCAAAACGGTCGATGGTTTCTCGATAGCCCACGGTTCTGTCTACGATGAGGATGAGTACGTCTACGCACCGGCGCTTGCACTTGATGCGCTGGCAAATGCACCAACGCCAGTAACGTTCTTCGGCCATACGCATCTTCAGGGCGGATTTTCGCTCCGTGGAGAAGACGTGCAGGCGTTGCAGGCCACGCCCGCCGCAGGACGGGAATCTTCCAGAGTGGCCATCGAACCGGACGCAACGTATCTGCTGAATCCGGGCTCGGTGGGCCAGCCGCGTGACGGCAACCCTCGCGCCGGATTCGCTATTGCCGACCTTCAGAACCGGACGGTTGAGTTCTGGCGCATTCCATACAATATCGAGCGGGTTCAGCAACGAATGACGCAAGCCGGCCTGCCGGAACCGCTGATTTTGAGACTTTCGTTCGGCCGCTGACGGGCAATGACCGAACCGGAAAAGTTCGAGACGGAAGAAAAGAGCCGCTTTCCGGTGGCCTTCCTGGCGGGGCTCGCGGTGGTCTCAGTGATCGTTATCATCTTCTTGGTCGCGACGCGTTCGTCGAAACCGCCTAAGCTGAGCCCCGAGCCGAAATTGCCGTTCAGCGCGGACGCGCAGAGCTACGCCGGAAACATCCACTTTCAGAACCTGGAGCTCTCCGAATCGTCGAATATGTTGAATGAAAAATTCACATATCTGGACGGCATCATATCCAACAAGGGCACCCGCACGATCGAGGCTTTGGAAGTCCTGGTTGAATTCCACGATCCCTTCAATCAAGTGGTTCTGCGCGAAACCCATCGGGTGATCTCAGCCGCTAGCCAGCCTCTTGGCCCCGGCAAACAGCGCTCATTCGATCTCACTTTTGAACAACTTCCCGCGGAGTGGAATCAGCAGTATCCTACAATCCGCGTCACCGGGCTTGTTTTGCAGTAGCAGCACTGTTTTTCTAAACGTTAGGGCGGTTGTCTATGAACGAATGGGCTGAGCTGGATCGCGCCTTGGAGGCAATGGCCGCCTCGGGGTACGCGGAAGTCCGCGAGGATGGCGAGTGGCTCGCGGAACTTGCCGGGCTGCATTGCGAAGTTCGCAGCCGGGGCAAAAATTCGCTGGTTCACCTTTGGTCGGAGGAACGGAGCGTGACGCGCCGCGTGCTGCGCGTTCGCGAGCAATCCCAAGATCGCATCGTCCTTGAGGTGCAACGCTTCGGCCGCGCCAGACCCAGCTGCATTGAATTCCTTCGGACTGATCTCCCGCGTTCCGCGAGACGCATCACCCGCGATCAATTTCGCGCGCGATTTAAGCGCATTCTTTCCGAGCGATTCCCAGACGCGCAAATCGAAGCGCTGACTACCGCACCGGATTTACAGCGATCTTTATCGAGTTGGTATGCGCGCGGACGCATGCGCGAGGGCGGGCGCTCGTATGCGTTGATGGCCATCGCGCCGGGAGAATCTTCCGCCGCGATCGAAGGCATGCTGGCCTTCGGAATCATCTGGCTCGACTGGACCCGCAGTCGCGCTGAGCGCCACTCAATAGAAGCCCTGCGGCTGTTTGTGCCGGAGGGCAGCGCAAGGCTTCTGCGCGAGCGCGCGCTGGCGCTATCGGGTACAGCGCGGACGGAGATTTTCGAGTATCGGGAGTCCGACTGGAGAATCCAGAAAATGGATCTCGCAGATGCCGGGAATTTGGAAAGCTGGCTGGTGCCGCGCAGGGAGTCCGAGTCCGTGTTGCAGGCGGCGCGCGACTCCGCTTCGCGCGCCTCGACGCTGGCGCGGATCATGGACGACTCGAACGTGCCGGTGCGCTTGCGCGTGCTGGTCGGGGTGAAAGAAGTTGCCTTCTGCTACCGCGGTCTGGAGTTTGCACGGTGGTCGAAAGAAGGTCTGAAGTTTGGCTTGGGCGATTCACAGCAGTTTGTGACCACGGCGAAGGAGCCGCTGTTCGAACGGCTAATTGCGAAATTAGAGCTGCAGCGAAGCCCGCTTGCGAGCGACACGAATAACCGGCTATATCGCGCGGCTCCCGAACGCTGGCTGGAGAGTGTTGTACTGGAAGATTGCACACAGCTCGACGCGGTTCTCGATCCACGGTACGTCTATTCGCAAATGCCGGCGCTGGCAGCGGGCGATCGCGGAATCCTGGATTTGCTGGGAGTGACGCGGCGCGGGCGCCTGGTGGTCATCGAGCTAAAGGCGACCGAGGACATTCAGTTACCGTTGCAGGCCGTTGATTACTGGCTCCGCGTGCGGCGGCACCAGCGCGACGGCGATTTCGAGCGCTACGGCTATTTCACCGGAATTACCCTCGATCCTAAGCCGCCACTGGTCTGGTTGGCCGCGCCGGCGCTGCGATTTCATTCGGCCACGGCAACACTTCTGAAATATCTTTCCCCGGAAATCTCCGTGACGCGTATTGGGTTGAACGAGAATTGGCGGCGCGGGTTGAAGGTTACTTTCCGTCAATAGCCTATCGGAAGTTGTTCTGTGCCCGCGCCGAAGGTGGTGAGCGAACCGCGTAGAAAAAGAGAAGGGAAGCTGACCAGTTGTTGCTGGCCGGCTTCCCGGGGTGTGTCCTAGAAGTGTTTGGTAAGTTAGACGCGAACGTTCTGAAAAGGTTGCACTCTGGGCCGGCGATAACGGGACGATCAATAAAAAAGATATTTGCGCCACTTTTCGTCGCGGTGTCCCATCAGCCTCATCAACTGACGCGAAGTATGCAAAGTAAATGGACGTGGACGGCGCTGCAGCTGAATACCTGCTTCTTCGGGCGTGCGATCACCCTTACGGTTATTGCACCGGTAGCAGCATGCCACCAGGTTTTCCCATGTCGAGCGGCCTCCGCGGGAGCGCGGCATCACGTGGTCAAGCGTCAGTTCAGAGGCGGGGAAGAGCTTTCCGCAAAATTGGCAGGTGTTGCGGTCGCGCAACAAAATGTTTTTTCTGGATAGCGCGCGGCTCTGCTGCGGAATATGACGGTAGCTGAGCAAACGAATCACCGAAGGCACCGCGACGGACTTGGAAGTGGAGTGTACTTCGCCGTGATTGGTTTCTTCGGCCTGGGCCACGCCCTTTAGCATCAACACAAGAGCCCGGCGTACAGCGGTCACATTGATCGGTTCGAATGTAGCGTTGAGCACCAGCACGGGTGCTTGCATCAGTGAGCGGCTACTACCAGGCGGATCGGCGGGTTTTTGCATAGCGGCTTCTGTCGAAGCGCCAGCAATCGAGATGTTGGGCCGCGGACGCAATCCGGTTTTGTGCCGATTGTCCATTACACCCTTCAATCGTCGATACAAAACTCCTTACTGCGTTTAGATGCCTTTGCGATCCAGCTTGGTTGCCGAATCGCTTGAAACCGGAGGCGCCAAGACACCAGCCGCCGGGCCAGAGCGAACTCGCCCAATGGTTAGGCCGAAAACCGCCAAGGCGCCTGCTTGGGTGAGCGCCCGCGAACAGGCATCGAGCGTCGCGCCGGTCGTCAGTACATCATCTACCAGCAGGATGCGCATGTTGTCAATCTTGATCCCTGCGCGGGTCGCGTACGCGCCACGCACCGATTTCCAGTGTTCGCTGCGGGACAGCACAAGCTGGGGTGGGCGCGGCTTTACGCGGACCATGAGCTTTGATTCCAGCCGCAGTTTTAGACGGCGCGCCACGGCCCTGGCAATCAATTCGGCCTGATTGTATCCACGCTCACGCCAGCGGTCGCGATGAAGTGGCACAGGTACGACCACGTCGGCCCGCCAATCTGATCCGGCAGCGATTGCAACTTCCGCGAGCCGCGCACCGAACCAATCGGCGAGCGACGCTACCTGCTCGTACTTCAACAGAAGAACGGCCTCAGAGAGAGCGCGGTCGTAAACTGCGAAGCTCCGCGCACGATCGAACGCGTAGAACCCGGAGCGGCACAGGCGGCAGCGCAGCTCCCCGGCCTCACGCGCTGGCGGGTTGGTCCGCGCCGCGGGCGCAACCTGGGGACGACCACAGCAAGCGCAGAGCGGATCCGTGATGCGTTCAAATCCGTTCAGGCAGGAGGCGCAGATAGGGATGCGGCTGGCGGTGATGAGCGTCTGGCCGCAGATGCCGCAAGGTGCGGGGAAAAAGACTGCGGCAAGCGAGTCGATGGCGCTTTTGAAGGCCACTGGAGTTTGACCGGGCGAATCGGCCAAACGCTACCGCAGTTCGCGAACTGCGGGAAGATCGTAGAAACTGCTCGGGATTGAGTATTTGTACGGATTCGCGGTGGCCGCGAACCGAGTATCAATCGCCAGGCAAATCGCTATGCGCGCGGTCTGGTGGCGACACCACCGCACTTCGGCGGTTCCCGGCCCCGCGTGATTTCGAAGGATTAACCTGCTGGAAAATTAAAGCTGGCCGCGCTCCTGCTTTTCCTGGCAGGCAATACAGTAGCGGGTCCACGGCACTGCCTCGAGCCGCTTCTGCTGCAATTCCTGCTCGCAAGAAATGCACTGGCCGAAGGATTCTTCCTTGATGCGACGCAGCGCGTCGTCCACCAACTGTAAGAGCGCGCGGTCATTGTGCGTTTGGCCGAAGAGGAACTCCTTGGTATAGGAGTTCGCGGCCTTGTCGGCGAGATCCACGGTGGGATCCTCGTCTGCTTCCCGGCCCTCCTGCTCGGTGCGCGCGATTGCGCGCAGAAGTTCATCGCGCCGGGACTGCAATTTCTTCTTGTAATAATCGAGACGCTTCTTATCCATGAGTCGAAGTCCTAGGCGAGGGCAAAACCCTCACTCAAATCGGGCTATTTTAGCGACCATACCCGGTCTTGTCAAATCACCATCGTGCAGCGCGATGAAGCGCTTGCTACGCTGCGCCGTGCTCGGCATCGCAGACTAGATGCCTGATCGCTCCAAAAGGATTCGCGAGGCGGCGATTATCGCGATTGTTTGCTGCGGGGAAAAAGAAGGTGAACCCCTACCGCTGCGAGAGCTAGCACGACAAAAACGATTGCACTTCCCTCGGGCCCCACAGATCCGCCGGTGAGCCAAACGGGGCCACGGAACATCGAGTTCAAGTAGTGGCCCGCTGCGGGCAACCCGCTATCGCGGACCGAATAGAAGAAAGTTTCGCCCCAATCCCACGCGGTGTGCAATCCGATGGCGAACCAGATGTTTCCGCTGCGCCAAAGGGTGAAGGCGGCCAGCAGGCCAAAACACCCGGCCATCACCGCGCCGTATATAGATTCTCCTGGATTGATCAGATGAATGGCTCCAAATGCAGCGCCGAGAATTAGTGCTGCCGGCCAAAAGCCTATGGCCAATTGCAGTGTGGATTGGAGGTAGCCGCGAAATGCGAACTCCTCGAAGATGGCTGTTGCGATGAATCCGGCAAAGTACAAGAGCCCGTCACTCGCCGCCGAAAGGCCATGAATCGCGGATCCATGGACCGAAAAGCCGTGCAAGGCCGCGATGAGGCCCATCAGCAAGCTGACCATCGCGAAGCCGTAGACGGCTCCGAGCCAAAATCGCCCACCAAACGTGGATTTGCCGGGGAGCCCGTAATCCGCGAATGAACGGTCTTCGATCCGAGTCATTACCAGCGCGGCGAGTAGAGCCGACGACGCCGTTATGACGCTGCCAAAAATCAGCACCGCTGGCGTAAGGATCGGCGTGGAAATGCTGAAGTGCCGCAGGATCGAGCGCACGCCGGGAATCCAAACCAGGAGCTTGGGCAGGACGCCGGAGATCACGTACCACAGCGAAATCGCGACCACCAACCGCCAGCCTACGCGGAGACCATGCGGCCCCAGAAACGGGCTGGTCATGGGATGCTCGCGAAGTGGACCTCCGCTCGGATCGGGTAGGGGCCGGTGCGGTCCGCCAGTGATCGGTTCCGAATTCATGTTTTGAAAATAACTCCGACGGCTAGCGCCTTGGAAACGCGCGAAGCGAGCATCAAAATACCCTACACTGCGCTACACGGAAAGGCGCATCGTTTACATGCGCAGCGAAACGGCACCGGATCCTCGCCGCTTGCGCACACGCTCTCTCTTCTCTGGACCGCAGCCTAGGCGCAAAAAAGCGTGGCATTCGCGCGAAAGAGGGATTAGATTGGTCAGGACGTTTTTCCAATGGCTAAAACAATTGAAGAGAGCAGGCGCGAGTGGCAGAAAGCATTTTGGCTTATCGTCGCGTGCATTTTTGGAACGCTGGCCGCCAGCGTGATCGGACTGATCCTGTTCCACGGCCTGCCCGGCGGGCGCTAAAGCTCTCGCGGCGCAACAGCGAGACCGCGCACGTTCTCGATACCTCCCCTAGCGTATTATCGTCCTCCTCAGCAATTAATGTTCTACGTCAAGTTTTTCGCGACCGCGAGGCCGGAGCGATCCGCCTATTTCCAGGGCGTGGGCATGTGGTACGGCACCGTGACGATCACAGCTTCGATTTGGCGCAATTGCGCGTGGTCAATTTTGAAAAGCTCGAACATCACGAACGAGAATGGCCGGTCGAATGGTGCTTTCACGTGGTACGTCGTGCCGTCGACCAATTTAAACGTATCGTCCGTCCCGGCGTGATCGAAGAAAGCGTTCACCAGTACTAGTCCCTTTTGTTGATCGACTACGACGAAGCGCCGGTCGCGGCAGCGCGTTACAAACCGAAGAAGGCCTGTCTTTAACTGTGCCTCGCAACCCATCTTGGCGACGCCCTTCCCGTTTGGATTGTTCGCCGTAATCATGCCATTTTCGATGCGCTGGCAATCGGGAGAAAAGGATGTGTATATCTTCCCGGTGTTCTTCTGGATCGTGTCGAAGTACCCGTTTGCCAGTGCGATCATTTTGGCGCGCGATAGCCGCTCGCTCGGCGGGACATCTTCGGAAAAAATGGGCTTTTCTTTTAGAGCATTCGCCGGAAACGGACCGTTGGCGCTTTGGCTCCGAGCCACCAACACCTCGATCTCCGTCACTTCATGATTCACGACCTTGAGGCGCGCGCCCAGAATATCCGGCGTGTGGTTTTCATCGATCACGCCGTAGTAGCCCACCTCTCCGCGTGCCGGATCGTCGATGTAAATCTTGTAGGTACCTACGCCGTCGGCAGTGGCCCAAAGCCCGTCGCCCAGTTTCAGCATCACGTTATTTTCGGAATACTTCACGTTGGCCGAATGCGGCAACTTCGAGGGATCGTGTGCCACCAGCGCGGCCATAAACTTATCTACGAATCCGTTCAGGCACACGCGATTGCAATCGCTGGCTGCAGCGGCGCGCGCCGCGGGCACGGTTATAGGGCCCCGGCGCGCCGGAGCCGCCGCGCTTGCCGTAGCGCAAGCCATCGCTGCGCCCAGAATCCACGCCGCCGTCATACCCGTAGTTAACAGAATTTTTCGCATGATCTCCCCGATTCTCCGTTTTCGTGCGCGAATTCTATATCAGAACACGACTCGCTGTGCAACCGCGCGAACCAGCACTCAATTCACGATTGGGCAGAGGCGTTCCTCATCGGAAAAACGGGCACTCCCGTATGACCGGTTTTCGTTTTTCGAGTCAGGCTTGCCGGGAGGTGCCGCGAAGCCCTGGTACGCAGAAAAAAAACCGGCGGCCCTCATCGTGCGAGAGCCGCCGGAAGAACCTGCAACTACACCCAGCTGAACCCTTCTCGCTTCAGCGGCAACCGCCGAGCGCGCTTTCCAGTCGCCTTGAAAATCGCGTTGGCGATGGCCGGAAGCACCGGCGGAAGAGGCGGTTCGCCGAGTCCTGTGGGCGAGTACTTGGTGTTCAGGAACTCGACGTGGATCTCCGGCGGAGCATTTATCAAGCGCACCGGCTCGTAGTTGTTGAAGTTGTTTTCCATGGCGCGGCCGTGATCGATGTTGATCTCGTATTCCATCACTTGGCTCATTCCATCGATAGTGGCGCCGGCCACCATATTCTCTGCGCGAGAGGGATTGATGATCTGGCTGCCGATGTCTCCTACCACCCAGACTTTGTTCACTTTCACCTGGTTGCCGGTCACGGTCACCTCGGCTATATCGGCGAAGTAACCCATGTGGCAGAAGTGGGCCCCGATGCCCATGGCCGTGCCTTCCGGCAGGCTGCGCTTGCCCCATCCGGAGTTGTCTCGAACCCTCTCGATGCAACCGAGCATCCGCGATGCAATGTACGGCGCGCCGCGCATTCCCATCCCGCCCGTAGGCGCGGGCAAAGGCTCACTCGAGATTAAATCGATCAGAAATTGGACCGAATCCTTTCCGGACGCGTTCGCCAACTCGTCGATAAACGACTGAATCACGAAGGCAATCGCGTTGCTTCCCGGAGCGCGCATTGCGCCGGTGGGAATTCCGGTGGGCATCAGCGAAGTTCCCAGCTCGTAATTAGGAACGAAGCGCGCGGGAAATTCGTCCGGTTCCATATTAGCCGCCGATGCGAAACGCCCGTTCGAGCCGAAGCTGATGAAGTGGTTCTTCCAGGCGATGACCTTGCCGTTGGAATCCACGCCGGCCTTGAGCGAATGGTAGCCCGCAGGGCGATATGCGTCGTGATGCATAGCGTCTTCGCGGGTCCAAAGCAGCTTCACCGGCACGCCGCCTCCGACTGTCTTGGCGATGTACGCGGCTTCGATGAAGTAATCGTTCACCAACCCGCGCCCGAAGCCGCCGCCGCCGCGAATCATGTAGACCTTGATGTCGGCGGGCGACATATTCAGAATTTTGGCCAGTGGCATCACTCCTATACCTGGAAGCTGGCTGTTGGTCCATATCTCGAGCTTCCCATCCTGATATCTGGCCGTGGTGTTCCGCGGTTCCATCGTTGCATGGGATAGGAATGGATATGCATAGAACGCCTCGACCACGTGTGCCGCGTTGCCGAAGGCCGAATCCACATCGCCGTCGTGCCGCAAAATCTGCTGCGGCTTTTGCGGAGCGAGCGCCTGCGCTTGTTGCAGATAGCCTTCGCTGCTCTCGCTGGCGGTTGGGCCCTCGTTCCACTGTACCTTCAGCGTTTTGCGTGCGTGGTTCGCCTGGTACCACTGATCCGCGACAATGGCCACGCCACTCGAAAGTTCGGCAGTGTTTCCGTTTCCCTCGACGATAAACGCATGCCGCACGCCGGGTAGAGCCTTGATCTCGTCTAGGTTCGCGCTTACGGCCTTGCCGCCGAACACCGGGCACTTCACGAATACCGCGCCCAGCATACCGGGCATAGTCACATCGATCGAAAAAATCGGCTTGCCGGCAGCGATGTTGGGATCATCCACGTCCGTCGTGGGGTGTCCTACGATCGTATAGTCTTTCGGATCCTTGAATTTTAGCGACTGGAAGTCCGGCACCGGCACCGTGGCTGCCTTGGAGGCCAAGTCAGCATACGTCGCGCTCTTGCCCGATCCCTCGTGGAGGACGCTACCGGCCTTCGTGGTACATTCCGATTCCGGCACGCTCCAGGTCTGCGCCGCGGCGGCGACGAGCATTTGGCGGCCAGCCCGGCCAATTTGCCGCATCGCCATCCAGTTCAATGGCACCGCAGTGCTTCCCCCTTCGATCTGCATGCCGTATTTGGCTTGGTCGACATCGGCCTGCTCGACTTTCACGTCCTTCCACTCCACGTCGAGCTCTTCCGCAATGATCATGGGCAGCATGGTGCGCACACCGTTGCCGGTCTCCGGATTCTTGGCCATGATCGTGAACGTGTTATCCGGATGAATCATGACGAACGATGCCGGCACCAGCTTCACTTGCGGAAAGCGCATCTGCGCGAACACTTCATCGAGTGGCGAGGCGTAGAGCGCCAGAAGCATTCCACCGCCGGCCATCGCGGTCACTTTTAGAAAGGATCGGCGATCAATAAAAACTTTTTCCATGGTTGGCATGGGATTCTCCTATACCTTTCCGGACCGTTACAGTCCCGTGCTCGAAGACGCTTCGGCGCCGGTGGACATTTCCGCGGCAACGTGAATCGCTTCGCGGATGCGATGGTAGCATCCGCAGCGGCAGAGGTTGCCATTCATGGCAGTGTCGATTTCAGCGTCTGAGGGATGAGGAGTCTTTTTCAGCAAAGCCGACGCGGACATCATCTGTCCGGCCTGGCAATAGCCGCACTGGGGCACATTTGTTTCCACCCACGCGCGCTGCACGGGATGCGTCGCGTCCGGCGAAAGCCCTTCAATGGTGGTCACGTGTTGGTTGTGCGCCGCCGAAACCGGCGTCAGGCAGGAGCGGACCGCTCGATCCCCCAGGTGCACAGTGCAACAGCCGCAGAAACCCCCTCCGCAACCGAATTTCGTGCCGTGCAGGTTCAGGACTTCGCGAATCACCCACAACAGCGGCATGTCCCCGGGAACATCCACGGTCTCGTGGCGTCCGTTGATCGTCAATTTGTAGGGCATGATCTACTCCAAAAACTGCGAGGATTGGCTGACGGTCAGAACGGTAGCACCGCGTTTCCGCGGTGTCAATCGCGATGTATTTGACTTTCCGGGAATTTCCGGCGGATATGCGGGTGCTGAAAGTTGCGATCCGAAAGGCTTACATGGTGAATCGTGCGCAGAATTTTTCCGGGCGCCGTAGCGGTTGCCAAGGCGCCCGGAAATCGTAAGGCTTACGGGGAAGTATCCGGGCAGAGGGCGGCGTTTAGTCGCCCATCTGCACTTGCAGGTACTCGCCGGGCAAGCTGTCCACTGCTGAACGCCGGCCCGAAGCCGATTTCTGTGCAGGTGCCCCGGCGCGTTCCGATTTCCGCGGCTTGGTCACCAGCGTTTCCTCCGGCAGCGGCATCCGTTCGATCTTAATCCCCAGCGTGCGTTCCAGTTGCGCTAGTTCGCCGCGCTCTTCGCGCGAGAAAAGCGCTGATGCGACGCCGTGCTCGCCGGCGCGTCCAGTACGGCCCACGCGATGAATGAAATTTTCTGCGAGTTCCGGCAGATCGTAATTGATCACGTGAGCGATGTCTTCCACGTGAATGCCTCGCGCCGCGACGTCGGTGGCCACCAGGATGCGATAGCGTCCGCGCTTGAAACCTTCCAGCGCCGCGATGCGCTGCGATTGCGAGCGCCCGCCATGAATGATGGCGGCTTCGAATCCATCGCGCTCAAGCATCCACGATAGCTTTTCCGCGCCCCGTTTGGTGCGCGCAAACACCAGGCACCGCCCCGGCTCTTTGGTCAGCAATCGCTTTAGAGCGTCCTGCTTGCGATCGGCAGGCACTTCGAACGCCTGCACGCGCACGTTCTCGGAAGGCTTTAGTGTCGAGCCGAGTGCGACCCGCGCTGGATGGTGGAGATAATCGCTTACCAGATGAGCGACGGAAGCCTCGAGCGTGGCGGAAAAGCACATCGATTGGCGCTGTTTCGGAAGCGCGGAAGCGATTCGGCGAATTGACGGAAGGAAACCCATGTCGAGCATGCGGTCTGCTTCATCGAGCACCAGCATGCTCAGCGCGCGGAAATCGATCAGCCTGCGGTCGAGAAAATCTTCCAAACGCCCGGGAGTCGCGATAACCAGGCGAGCGCCCTTGCGCAGCGAGTCCAGCTGCTTTCCTTCGGAAAGTCCGCCGACTACTACGGCCGCGGGTGGCAGTTGCCGTCCGCGCAGCGCGTCGTACTGCTCGGCCACTTGTATGGCCAGCTCTCGCGTCGGACCGAGGACAAGCGCGGCGATTCCGCGCGTCTTGTCTTGTAACATCTTTTCGATCATCGGAATCAGGAACGCGAGCGTCTTGCCTGTGCCCGTTTGCGCCGTGGCCAGCACGTCTTTTCCGGCCAGCGCCTGCGGAATAGCCGCAGCTTGCACCGGCGTAGGCGTTACGAAACCAGCCGCGGCGATGCGGTCCTGTAAATAAGTTGAAATGGGAAGTTCTGAGAAGCTTTGCATTGAATCTGAGTTGCTTTCTTTTCTGGCGGCACCGCTCGCTTGCACTTGCACGTATCCCGTAAGGCCCGGGAGCCTGCATTGCCAGTTTGGTTGAAATTACGCTGAACACATCGGAGGGAACTGAAGGGCGGGTAGTCTCAGATCAGAAACTGCACCAGAGGGACCGCACGACACAACCGCGTATCAACGCACATGCAGTATAGCACAACTCGACCGCTTTCTCCGGCTCATTCTTGCTTTATTTGTGCCCAGTCTCCATTTTGTCAACAGCCGGGATTGGGGTATAAACGCCGGCAAAGCAGGTCGCGGAGCCCGTCAGCGGTATTCCGCGAAAAAATCGGCGAATCGAGGTGCGGCAAGTATGGCTGACATCGAAGTTCCTGTATTGATCGTGGGCGGCAGCTTGGTGGGGATGTCAACCGCGCTCTTGCTGGGCCAACACGGCATTCGCAGCCTTGCCGTGGAACATCATCGCGGCACCGCCATCCATCCCCGCGCGGCGATGATTACGCAGCGGACCATGGAAATCTTGCGCGAAGTTGGCATCGAACAGATCGTGATGCGCAAATCGGACGAGCAGTTCGTCCAGGACGGCGCGATCATGGCCCTCGAAAGCCTGACGGGGAAAGAAATCGCGTGGTTCATCTCCAATCTCAATGAAGGCGTGCGCGACGTCAGCCCTTGCCTGCGGTTGTTCATTACTCAAAACCTTCTGGAGCCGCTGCTTCAATCGCGTGCGCAGGAGTTGGGCGCGGAATTGCGCTTCGCAACCGAAATGGTGTCATTCGAAGAAGACCGCGACGGCGTCTCGGCGGTGATCCGCCATCGCGATACCGGTGAGGCATCCACCGTGCGCGCCCAATACCTGGTGGCAGCAGATGGCAGCCACAGTAAAGTTCGTGAAAGCCTGGGCATCCGCATGCTTGGCCACGGCGTTGTTTCAAAAAGCATCACCATTTATTTTCACGGCGATGTAGGGCCGCTTCTGCGTGGACGCAGTTTGAGCGTCATGTACGTGGTCAATCCGGTGCTGAACGGATTTTTCCGGATCGAGAAGCCTTTCACATCCGGTTTTCTGGCTGTGCATTGGCTGGGCGATCCCCAAAATCCGGTAACCGACGTGTCGCAGGGGCTGACCGAAGAAAAATGCTACGCGATGCTTCGTTCGGCGCTTGGCGACGATAATGTGCCAGTAAAGATCGACAACGTGATGCACTGGGACGCCGAGGCCGATACCGCCGAGTGCTTTCGGCAGGGCCGCTTCTTCCTGGCCGGCGATTCCGCGCATGTAATGCCTCCTCACGGTGGTTTCGGCGGAAACACCGGAGTACAGGACGCGCACAACCTAGCCTGGAAGCTGGCATACGTCTTGAGGGGGATCGCGGGCCCTGAACTTCTCTCCACTTACGATTCGGAGCGCCGACCCGCAGCGTCGTTCACCGTCGAGCAGGCCTTTTCACGATACGTGTCGCGTGCGGCGCCTTATCTGCGTTCGAACGATATGCGGCCGCTCGAAAACGATCTCAACATCGAGTGCGGATACGTCTATCGTTCAGCCGGGATAATTCCCGAAGATGAAAACGCCGCGAGTGGGCACATCAATCCGCGTGAATCAAAGGCGATGCCCGGAACCCGCGCTCCGCATCTTTACCTCGAAAAAGGCGCAGAGCGCATTTCCACGCTCGACCTGTTCGGTGGTAATTTTGTCCTGCTGACGGGCTCCGAAGGCAAAGCTTGGAGCGAATGTGCGCGCGCGGCCGCCAAACAGTCGAGCATCGATCTCGACATTTATTCCGTTGGCAGCGCTGGTCTAACGGGTTCCTCCGGCGAATACGAAGCGGCCTACGGAATCTCGCCAACGGGTGTCGTTCTGATCCGGCCAGACGGATTCGTGGCGTGGCGCGCTAAAACGGCCGACGGCGCATCAACGGAGCGATTCACGAGCGTGCTGAATTCCGTACTGTGCCGCAGCGCACACGGCGAAGCCGCTTGACAAGCGACGCCTTCGAACCTCATTTTGGAGCGCCATGAATCTGCTACCCACATCCTTGGTCGGATCGTATCCTCAGCCGGACTGGCTGATCGATCGAGAAAAGCTCAGTCATCAGATGCCGCCGCGCGTGCGCGCCGCGGCGCTATGGCGGGTCGCGCCGCAATGGCTCGAACAGGCGCAGGATGATGCCACTCTTCTGGCCATTCGCGCGCAGGAACGCGCCGGTCTGGACATCATCACCGACGGTGAGATGCGCCGCGAAAGCTACTCGAACCGTTTCGCAACGGCGCTCGAAGGCGTCGATCTCGAAAATCCCGGCACGGTTACAAGCCGCAGCGGACACGCTGTCACCGTCCCTCGCGTGACCGGCAAAATCAGGCGCAAGCATCCCGTGCAGGTTCGAGATATGCGCTTTCTCCGCGCCAATACCGATCGCCTGACCAAAATCACCGTGCCCGGACCGTTCACCATGTCGCAGCAAGCACAGAACGATCATTACCGCACGGTGGAAGACATGGCGCTCGACTATGCGGCCGCGGTCAACGCCGAAATAAAAGACCTCTTCGCCGCGGGCGCGGACGTGGTGCAGATCGATGAACCGTGGATGGAAGCGCGTCCGGAGGAAGCGCAGCAGTATGGCTTAGCGGCGCTCGCGCGCGCCGTCGAGGGCGTGAACGGCACAACGGCCTTGCACATCTGCTTCGGATACGCGGCGCTCGTTCCTGGCCGCCCGCCCGCCTACTCATTCCTCGAAAAATTGGCCGATGCGCCGGTGCAGCAAATTTCCATTGAGACCGCGCAGAGCAAACTCGAATGTTCCGTACTCACGCAGCTTCCAAAGAAAACGATCATTCTAGGTGTGATCGACCTTTCTACCCACGAGGTGGAGTCCTCGGAAACCGTGGCTGTGCGCATCGAGCGGGCCCTGCCTTTCGTGAGCCCCGAGCGCCTGGTAATCGCCACCGATTGCGGAATGAAGTATCTGCCGGCCGAATCAGCGTTCGGCAAAATGCAAGCGATGGCGGCTGGCGCAAAAATCGTGCGCGCGCAAATTCACGAAACGGCTCGGCATCGCGCCTGAAAAGCATCTATCGGTTGTTCGTTCTAGACCGCGCTCTAATGCGTTTTGTGCAGGATTTGCGATGGGTCCACGCCCACGCGCCCAGACATGGCCGCGCTTTTGGCCGTGGTCGCCAGTTGGAAGTCGTACTGAATGCTCGGCAAGTTCGGAATGGGCGATTTCGGATCTTTCTCGTTTACCGAAATCACCAGCGAATCGCTGACGCCAAAAACCGTGTCCGAATCGATATGCTCGTCGCCTGCCACGTACAGTGCGGTCACTAGCTCGCGATATCCCGGCGCGCTCACGATGAAATGGATGTGCGCCGGCCGGTAGCCGTGCCGTTTCTGTGCGCGAATCATATCGCCCACCGGACCATCCATCGGAATCATGTAGCCGGTGGGACAAATTCCTCGGAAATAATAGCGGCCCTCCGAGTCCGTGTGGAAGCATCCGCGCAAATCCATCACCGATGGATCGTGCTTCTGCAAATCGTAATTTCCGGTCTCGTCCGGCTCCCAGACCTGCACCAGCGCATTGGGAACAGGCTGTCCCGCGGCATTCGTCACTCGCCCGTAAAACACAACCTCCGGGCCTTCGCTCTCGGAAATAATCGAGTCGCCAAGTTTCATCATCGGCGCGTCCTGCCGGTAGAAAGGGCCAAGCAGGCTCGATTTGGTGGCGGCATCTGTGGCGCGCTTGTCGTGCAGCGCATTCACCAGCGAACTTAATCCCAGCGTGTCGGAAAGCAGCACGAATTCCTGCCGGTGCGGCGTGCACTTCTGGCCGACTGCCGTAAGAAACCGGATCGCGCCCAGCCACTCTTCCGCCGTCAGGTCCACTTCACGCGAGAAATCATGCAGGTGGCGCACCAGCGCCGTCATGATCTCTTTGAATCGCGCATCGGTGGTTCCGGACATCTGCTCGATCACCGCATCGGTTATTGTGTTTTCGTTGATTTTTCGAACCATTACGATACCTCCGAATGCTGCCAGCAAGGCGGATCGCAGACCCAGACCCTTTCTTGGCGCCATCATAATCCCGTTACGGCCATTCGAGAAAAGATTGCTTGCGATTCTAACGCGTAGCTCCGTTTGGAAATGTCGCGACGCAGGGGAATTGCGGTTGCCAAGTGAAACTTAGACCCAGTGACGGCGATAGGCAAACCACCAACTGAAAATCAGGATCGGAATCGTCGCGCCCACCGCCCACCACAGCGGCAAGAAAAGATCCGCAGCGACGCCCAGGACCGTAAAGCAGCCCCAGAAAATTTTCTTCTCCATGGCGATATTTTAGACCTTCGCGGCGCCGTAGTTCGCTGAGGATGTGCAAAGTTGTTCCACCTCGATAGCGCAACCCGTGGGAAATTTTGGACGCCCGCGTTGGGCACACCTGCTGCGTGCAGAAGGCAGATGCGCATCCACCGCATTCTGTTCACGGTTCGGTGTGCATGGTAGAATCCCTTGGTCGCTGTCGTTAGGCCCGTAGCTCAGTTGGCTAGAGCGCCACCTTGACACGGTGGAGGTCTGCGGTTCGAGCCCGCACGGGCCTACCATTCTTTTCAACCATTTGCGGAAGTGGCTTCTGCATCACAGTCTGTTTTGTGCGTCGCTTGTGCCACAATCCCCGTCAAACTCGCAGGGACCGGGGCGCGAAAACGGTGCAAACCTCTGCGTCTGAGCAACCAATGACTAAGATGATTAAGACGCGATTGACGACGCGGTTTGGAATCCTGCACCCGATTGTGTGTGCGCCGATGGCGTTTGTCTCTGGCGGCGCGCTTGCAGCCGCAGTGTCTCGCGCGGGTGGACTTGGGATCGTGGGCGGAGGTTACTGCGGCACGACAACCGGAGAAGCACCTCTGGATGCCGAGCTCACTTTAGCCAAATCCGGCAAATTCGGGGTGGGATTCATCACTTGGGCCTTGCAACGAGCGCCTGAGATGTTGAGCAAAGCTTTGCGTTACTCACCCTTCTGCGTATTCCTCTCTTTCGGCGACCCCACCCTCTTTGCAGCGGAGATTGCCAAGGCGGGTGCTCTGCTGATCTGCCAGGTGCAGCGCCTCGCGCAAATCGAGATGGCGCTGAAGGCTGGTGCCGCGGCTATTGTGGTACAGGGAACCGAAGCAGGAGGGCACGGAGCTTCCCGCTCGACTTTTCCATTCGTGCCTGAGGCTGCCGACTACCTGAAGGGGCGCTCACCTGAAACACTGCTGTTAGCCGCGGGGGGTGTAGCGGACGGAAGGGGATTGGCGGCGGCTCTGATGCTCGGCGCCGACGGCGTTGTGGTAGGCACGCGTCTTTGGGCGTCGGCGGAATCGCTCACGCCGCAGACCCACATCGAAAAGGCCAGCGCCGCCACGGGCGACTCGACTATCCGGACGAAGGCATTCGATGCACTGCGTGCCGTGCCTTGGCCGGAGGAGTACTCATTTCGTTTTCTCAAAAACAAGCTGACCGACGAATGGGCCCATCGCGAAGCCGAGGCATTCAACGCATACGGAACGCTATCTGAAAAATATGCTGAGGCCCGATCGCGGAACGATCTCAATACCGTTCCAGTTGTTTGCGGAGAGGCGGTGGGTTTGCTCAAAGATCGTCCCACTGCGGAATCCATTGTTACTTCAATGGTCAGCGAGGCCGCTGATCATCTTCGGCGCGGCGGCGCGCTCGACTTCACATCGGTGTAACACGCGCCTCGCCCAGAAGTTTTGCGAACCTCCAGCTTGTTGGTCGGTTATGGCCGCTTCGCCACGCCCAGGTTGTGGCTTCCCGAAAAAACGTACATTGCGGTGCCGCCCATATGCGGTAGCCACGAAATTTTCTGGATGACCGCGTTCGGCTCCTTTGCATATGTCATCCCGCGTAATCCAGCGCCACTGACGCAATTTGAATTGCCGCGTAAATACGCGGCGAACCAGCGACTGGCCGCATCAACGAATCGGCTTCAGCGGCACCCGACCCGGCCGAGCGAATACCCATACGGGCCTACTATCCGCTTTCATTGTTTCGAGCTAGGCATAGGCGCGACCGTCTCGTTTGCGCGGTTGCTTATCGCAAATCCTCAGGTCAAACCCCGACCACGGATGTCCGAGACGCAAGGTTTACATGGAGTCATATATGCGAACAGGGGCTGAGCTCGTTTCCGGAGGAACGTAATCACGGTTCGCAATTTCTGCAGCGATAGAAATGTGAAGAAAAAACTTGACACGCCAAAAGAGCCGATGTATTTAACCAAAAGGTTAAATAATGTGACGCCCGATTCACTTAGCGCAACTTTCGCGGCCCTCGCCGACCCCACGCGGCGCGCGATTCTCGCGCGGCTCTCACGGGGCGAAGCTTCTGTCACAGAACTGGCTGAGCCCTTCGCGATGAGTCTTCCCGCTGTTTCTAAGCATTTAAAGGTGCTGAAGCGAGCTGGTCTGATCGCTCGCAGTCGCGAAGCTCAGTGGCGACCCTGCCGAATCCAGGCTCGCCCACTTAAGAATGTGGCCGATTGGGTCGAGCACTACCGAAGGTTCTGGACCGACAGCTTCGATCGCCTTGACGAATACCTGCACGACATGAAAGAGAGCGAGAAAAAGCATGCCGAAAAGAAACGCGGGAGCTAGCGGAAAATCGGGCGGCAAAGTGATCGGTGTTCCCTTTGAGCCAAAAGGAGAGTTGCTCCTCAGGCGGACCTTCGATGCTCCTCGCGAGCTCGTGTTCAAAGTTTGGACCGATCCCAAGCACGTCGCGGAGTGGTGGGGTCCGCGCGGATTCAAAACCACGATTCATGAAATGAACGTCAGGCCAGGTGGCCGATGGTATTACTCCATGCGCGCGCCGGACGGTAAAGATTATGTGTTTGATGGCGTTTACCTCGACGTCGCCGAGCCGGAACGGCTGATCTTCGACGGCTCCATCCATGGATTGCCCGAGCAGCGAGTGTGGACTGAAGTGACGTTCGTCGAATCCGAAGGTAAAACCGAAATCATCGTGCGCCAGCTGTTCTCATTCGAGTCCGATGCCACTCGCGGGGCAAAAATCGGCTGGAATCAGCAAATGGATCGGCTCTCAGAATTCTTGGCGAGTTTCTAGCAACCGGGAGGGAACGTCCATGAAAACGGTACGATCGAAAGACGGGACAACCATCGCATTTGACCGGTCAGGTAACGGTCCGGCTCTGGTACTTGTGGATGGCGCCCTCTGCCACCGAGGGTTAGGGCCATTACCATCAGTCGCGAAGCTTTTGGCGTCTCATTTCACGGTATTCAACTACGACCGTCGCGGACGGGGCCGAAGCGGCGATACGCCTCCGTACTCCGTCGAGCGGGAAATCGAGGATATTGAAGCGCTCATCCAGGAAGCCGGCGGTTCGGCCTACTTGGCCGGCGTCTCTTCCGGTGCGGCTCTGGCGCTAGAGGCGGCCGCTCGCCTGAAAGGCATAAAGAAAGTCGCTCTTTATGAAGCGCCGTTCTTTTACGACGATGCCCGCCCGCTGCGTCCCGACGATTATCTCGCGAAAATGACTGCTTTGATCGCGGCGAATCGCCGAGCTGACGCGCTCAAGCTATTCATGAAGACGGTGGGGACGCCGGCCATCGCTGTCAGCGTGATGCGCTTCACACCTATGTGGCCGAAACTGAAACGCGTGGCGCACACTCTTCCTTACGATTTAACGATCGTGTCGGACGCGCGAGCAGGGAAGCCTCTATCGCCCGCGCGTTGGGCTTCCGTAACCATGCCGGCTCTCACTGCAGTCGGCGGGAAAAGTCCTATGTGGTGGCAGAACGCCATGCAAGAGCTTGCGGATGTTCTCCCGAACGCGCGCCATCGGACGCTGCCCGGCCAGACGCACATGGTCAAGGCTCCTGTCCTCGCGTCGATTCTCATGGAATTCTTTTTCAGTTAAGACGGGCCCGCAGTGCATTCGCGCAATCAGGTGCGGTCGCTATCAGCGAGGAGGCGAAGATCATGGATTCGACCATGGAAGCGGCTTCGGTTTCGGGAGCATCTGTTTGGTCCGGACGTATCGTAAGCGCGATCGTCGTTCTGTTCATGCTGTTCGATAGCATCACCAAGATTCTGAAAGTGCAGCAGGTGATTGACGCAACGGTGCGCATCGGGTTCCCAGTCAACACGATTATGGGTATCGGCGTGACCTTGCTGATCTGCACGATCCTGTATGTGATCCCGCGCACGTCTGTGCTGGGCGCGATTTTGCTAACCGCTTATCTTGGCGGCGCGACTGCTGCGAACGTACGCGCAGCAAGTCCGGCGCTCAACCTCAGCTTCCCGATTATTTTTGGAGTTCTCGTTTGGCTCGGGCTGTTCCTACGAGAGAGTAGGCTGCGAGCCCTTATCCCGCTGAAAAGTTGAGGGCCATACCGTCGCGGCGGGGCAACCGTGCTTCACCACGAGTCGAGTCGGGAACTCGAGAGTTAAAAACGCCCCGCTACGCCCAAGTCGTGCACCCTTGAGAAAAGAGACATCGCCGTGCCGCCTGTTTGCGGTAGTCACCACATCTCGCGTATGAACGCGTTCTGGCCCCGCTGCATCCGTCGTGCCGCGTAATCCAGTACCAACGGCGCCACCTGAATCGCCACGTAAATGCTCGGCGAGCCTGCACGGGCCTACCATTTTGTTTCCAATTGCCCCCTCGTGCCGGTTTGCCCCGCCGTACAGGTTTTCTTGTAAGCAATCTGCGGAATTTTACTCGCTCCCATTTTTATCTACTCTCACGCGCCGTCTGAGTTTGCGCGACCGCTTCGTGAGCTCAGGGCAAGCTCAAAGAGGGGCGCGAAGCAGACGCTGGCCGCTGATTGCACGAAGGCGAGATGCCCGAATAGGTTGTTCTCGTCATGGGGCGCCCGTTTCCGGGAGTTTTGGGGCCATCGTGGTTCTCCTCCCGCGTCACGGCAGCCGGACAAACCGAAAGATAGCAGGTGAATGTGCAGTGCTATGTTTAAGATTTTGATGATCGAAGAAGAAGCTCAAAGTACGTCGTGGTTCCAAGAAGTTGAAGAAAAATTGGCCTCGTGTAGCAATCCTTCCTTTCACTTGGAGCGCCCTGCCACGCTGGATGCCGGAATGGATTGGCCTGCCGCGTCTTCGTTCGACGCGATCGTGCTAGCGCTAGATTC
Organism: Candidatus Acidiferrales bacterium; assembly: GCA_049591475.1. Lineage (GTDB taxonomy): Bacteria > Acidobacteriota > Terriglobia > Acidiferrales > UBA7541 > Palsa-295. The sequence continues at coordinate 146,139 of JBAWEZ010000079.1, read as the reverse complement.
CCTCGATACTCGCTCATTGATGCACGTTAGCCGTTTGCATGCGCAGTATCGAGATGTCCCGATCATCGTTGTTTTTGCCGGCACGACCGGCGAAGCCAACGCGGAACAAGCGCTGCGTGCTGGCGCGCAGGATTATCTGCTCCTGGAGGAACTGCAACCGAAGCTGCTGCGGCGAGCGCTGCTAAACGCGATCGAGCGGAAGAGAATGGAAGTTGCGCTCCGTTCGGCCGAAACGAATTTTTCAAAGGCCATTCACGCGAGCCTCGATTCCATCACCGTCACTACCCTCGCCGACGGACGCTTCCTCGAAATCAATGAAGGATTTTTGCGCTTCTCGGGATACTCGCGCGACGAGGCGATTGGGGAAACGTCTCTCGCTATTGGCACTTGGGTTGATCCAGCCGACCGGTCGAGGATGTTGACCCGCCTCCGGAGCCACGGCCGCGTGCATGGATGCGAAGTCCTTTTCCGCATGAAGCACGGCGAGGTCCGGGAGTGTCTGTTTTCAGCTGAACTGATCAAACTCGGCGGCACAGATTGCGTCCTGGCCATTGCGCGGGATGTGACCGAAAGCAAGCGGCTGCAGAAACATTCTCAATATGCTCGCCGCACTGAAATGTTGGGCAGACTCGCGGGTGGATTGGTGCACGATTTTAACAACTGGCTGACCGTCATGCTAGGGCATTGCGACCTCATGCTAGGCAAAATATCGCCGAGCGACCCGATCACGAACAACATCGGCCAAATAAAGAGTGCCATCGCAAGCGCCGAGTCGCTCGTATCCCAATTGCTTTCCATTGGCCGCGAGGGCAACAGCAAGCCGCAGGTCATTGACCTCAATCTCACCGTCGCGCGCATCGGGAAAATGCTCCAGCGCGTGCTCCGGGGCAATGTCGAACTCGTCCTTCGATTGGACCCGCTGCCGAAACTGGTGAAGGTCTTTCCCTTGCAAATCGAGCAGGCGCTGCTCAATTTAGCGCTCAACAGCCGCGACGCTATGCCCCATGGCGGAAAGCTGGTCGTTGAAACCACCGGACTTCAAGTCAACGATCGCGATGCGGTCCTTCACCCCGGCGTACCTCCGGGCCACTACGTCATCCTCACCGTCTCTGATACCGGTATCGGAATGGACGCCGACATTCTCGCGCACATTTTCGATCCCTTCTTCAGCACCAAGGCGCCCGGAAGCGGCACGGGCTTAGGACTCTGCACTGTGCATGATTTTGTTCGGCAAAGCGGCGGTTTTGTTCGCGTGCAAAGCGAGCGCAATCAGGGCGCAACGTTTAGGCTCGGATTCCCCGAATGGCCCGGCGTAAAGCGTGCCGAACAAAAACCACCAGAACCTACTTTGTTTGAGATGTAGAACGCGAGTCCGAATTATTCCGATGAATCTGCAGTTACAGACAGTACCGCACGCTTCGAATTTCCGCGGGCTCTCGTTGACTGACCTGAGCTAGAGCCGCCCCGCCACGCCCAAGTTGTGGCTTCCCGAAAAAACGTACATCGCGGTGCCGCCCGTTTGCGGTAGCCACCACATTTTGCGTACGAACGCGTTCTGGCTACGCTGCATCCGTCGCGCCGCGTAATCCAGCGCCAGAGGCGCAATCTGAATCGCAGCGTAAATACTCGGCGAACTCGCGAACGGCCGCATCACCGGATCAGCTTCTACGGCGCCGCGTCCGATGGCCTGACGCGTGGTATATGAGTCGAAAGCCGCTGCACTGTGTTCCGCCAATGCCAGCGCAATCCATTTCCTTCGCGAAGGCCTTTCTTCGGCGCTCCTAATGCCACTCCTATCAATTTTTGGCTGTTCGAGCGGTAAAGTTTCCAGTGCTTGCGATTCCTGAGCCGGAGCAGCTGTCGGCGCGGGCGCGGCAGGCAGGGCGCTCGGCCCTGCCGATCCAGCCGCATCAGCTGCGCCGCCCGCCACCGTCAGACTTGGCGCAGCCAGGAGCGCGCCCGCTAAGAACAAACCGATGCACGCTTTCTTTCGAATCTCTTGGAGTCGCATTGCCGGTATCCCTCAGTTTCTGGCCCTCTCCGGGGCCCCACAAACCCTTGCGTTTTCGGGTGGTGCTGCGGAGGCTGCGGATCTTCCCCTCGAACGCAATCAGGGTAGCGTTCTGCTCGTCAGCTCGGCGATGGACCGTTGCTCTCAAACCGGTTGGTACGATCGATTTGGGACCAACGATTTGCGCGCTTAGTACTGCTGGATTGCCGGGAGAAATTCGCGATTCGATGCAGGGGACGCGCGGCGCTCTAGCGGACTCTGAATGTTCCGCAAACGAGCCGGCCAACAGTGCTTTAGAATGGTTCGCCTTGCTCGCACCGACTGAACTCGACCGTCTCAGCGTGGTTTTGGTGTCCACGCGCAACCCGCTCAATATCGGAGCAGCTGCCCGCGCCATGAGCAATTTCGGTTTTTCTGGCTTACGAGTGGTGCATCCTTACGAAGCGGCCTTTCGCGAAGCGCGCTCAGCCGTAGGCGCTACGGATTTGCTGGCCAAAGCCGAAGAGCACGACACCGTCGCTCCGGCTGTAGCCGATTGTTCGCTGGTCGTCGGGACTACGGCCGTGCGCCATCGCCGCTTAAACCATCTGGTTCGCCGTCTTGAAGACGGATCGCGCCTGATACGCCGCCGATTGCGGACCGGCCGCGTCGCTCTGGTTTTCGGCTCGGAAAAATTCGGCTTATCCAACGACGATCTCAGTCACTGTCACTGGCTAATGCGCATTCCCACCTGCGAGGGAAACATCTCGATGAATCTCGGACAGGCGGTTGCCGTCTGCCTCTACGAGCTGATTCGCAACTCAAAAGCGCCGGGCGCGGCAGAAAAAACGTCCACGGCAGCTTCCGCCGAAATCGAGCGCATCAGCGATTCGCTCGCGGCAGCCCTGCGCGAAAGCGGCTTTCTCGATCGTCGTCGTGTGGCGGACGCTGACCAACGCATTCGACGCTTGGTCCGGCGCTTGAATCTGCCTCAGCAGGACGTGGTGATGTGGCTAGGAATTTTCCGTCAAATCGTTTGGAAGCTTCGCCATCCCGGTTCGTCCTCGCTTCCAGAATCGTAGTTCTGGCGCACACGTACGATGCGTGCGGGCCTATTTCGCGTGAAGCAGTCCTACCGTGATTAACTTTCCCGAAATTGCTTGCGTGGGAGTCTTGCGCGTTCTAACGCGGGTGCGCTGAGAGCTCGTCTATCCAGTGAGTAAGCAGTTGTTCGTGCTCTGGCGCTGTTCCCATGAACACCAGCGCCATTCCTTCGTCTACGTCCGCTACATTGGGAACCACTTTCGCCCAAGTCTCGAACGCCGTATCGCCTTTCTGAATGTGCAGCTGCACTACCGCGCTGGGTTGGAATCGCCTGGGCGTTCTCAGAAAGCAGCCTTTCCTGCTGATCACCGTCACGTGTCCGGCAGTTTTGGTTTTGGCCGCCGGATCGCGAACTTCTGCCGGCGCGCCGAGCGTATAACGTGGGCATTCTCTGCGCTCGTCCTGCCTTGCCGCTTTTTCATTCGGTGAACGCGTGGCCGCGAGGTTCTTCATGGTGCTCCTGTGGAAATTCTGGGTTCGCCTCGAACACAAGTATGAAGCAGAACTAATTCATGGTACGAGAAAACTCTGTTTACTGCTTGGCCTCATTAGCAGACTGGACACGCAATCGCGTTGCCATCGCGTGGCCGCGCTTACCCGCCCGTGCTGGATGCCGCAACTGCTTTGGTTAGTACTCGTAGTTTCAGCGCCGAGAGCTGAACTTCTGCCGACACTTGTCCCGTACCCCTGAACGCGCTATTTTCAGTGCCGTCTCTAGCGCCCAGGCTTGAAACTGGGGCGCCCGCTAGGAGCAATCGTGCGAATTATTAAATGGGCATCGATGTTATCGGCCGCAGTCGTGGTGGTTTCATGCTGGCAATTGTTCCCCGCTCGCGTTGCGTTCGCTCAATCGGGCGCAACGACGAAGAGCGGCCTTACGCCGCCAGCCAAATTGTCATCCGAGCAGGACCATCAGCGCATCATGGCCCTCTTGCACATCTCGGCGCTTCGGCCCCCGCCCGCCTCAGACGTAAATGCTCCTCACCACGCCAACTATGATGAAGCTAAGGCCGGTGTTTTTCCGAACTATCCCGATCCTCTGATCCTTAGCGATGGCAGTCCGGTCACTTCCGCGAAAATTTGGTGGACCGAGCGCCGCCCCCAAATCGTGAAAGCTTTTGACAGCCAGGTATATGGCCGCGTGCCACCGCGCACGCCGCAGGTTCGTTGGGAAGTAATCGGCACAAAACACGAAACTGTCGGCGGTGTCGCGGCGATCACACATGACCTGGTCGGCCACGTCGATAACTCCTCATATCCTCTGATTACCGTCGATATCCGGGCCAGCCTCACGCTCCCAGCCAAGCTTACTAAACCGGTTCCGGTGATGATCGACTTCGGAGTCGATCCTGAAGTCATGAAGCGCATCATGGCCATGCTCGCTAAGCGAGGTCAAAAGTTCCCGCCGATGCCGCCAGGACCGTCCTGGCAACAGCAGGTCCTCGAACGCGGCTGGGGCTATGCGATCCTTATCCCCACGAGCTATCAGGACGACAACGGCGCGGGCCTCACCGAAGGTATCATCGGCCTCTGCAACAAGGGACAGCCGCGCGGCCTGGAAGATTGGGGCGCCCTGCGCGCTTGGGCTTGGGGCGCCAGCCGACTGCTCGATTACTTTGAAACCGATCCGCACGTGGATTCCAAGCATGTCGGCATCGAAGGGCTTTCGCGTTACGGAAAAGCAGCTCTCGTTACCATGGCATACGATCAGCGTTTCGCCATCGGTCTGATCGGCTCGTCTGGTGCCGGTGGAGCGAAACTTTTTCGCCGCAATTTTGGTGAGTCCATCGCCGATCTAGCAGCCACAGGTGAATACCACTGGTTCGCTGGCAATTTCCTCAAATACGCAGGCCCTCTGAATGCCGGCGATCTTCCGGTGGATGCTCACGAACTGATGGCCCTCGCGGCACCGCGTCCTTTGTTCCTTAGCGAAGGTTCGCCCGCCGTCGAAGGCAACTGGCTTGACGACAAGGGACAGTTCATGGCCGAGGTAGACGCCGGCCCCGTATATCGTCTGCTTGGCAAACGCGATTTGGGCGTCACGAAAATGCCTCCAATCGACACAGCGCTGCTTTCCGGCGATCTCGCGTTTCGTCAGCATCAGTATGGGCACACCGATTTTCCCAATTGGCCGGCGTTTCTGAAATTCGCGGCCCGCTACATGTAGCGGCTTCGATCGCGCGGACAAATCGTCCCTCTTTTGAAGGTTGCAAGTTCGTGCACCGTGCCGCCGTATGCACGCATTGCCTTTTGTTCCCTTCGGTTGTACGTTGGCGGTCGACAAAAATACCTTAAACGGGATATTGGTCCCATACGTCCATAAACTCAGCGATGTCCGCGACAGTGAATCGCACGGATCTCGTGTCAGGAAGTGATAGGGCATTCGGAGGACCGAAATCATGAACAGACGACAATTACTATCGCTGCTGGGAATATCACCCGCGCTGTTGGCGGGCGCTAGCGCGGACGCGGCATCGGCAAAACATCAATCGGACTCTGGTAGCTCCGAAGGCGACCAGAAATTCGTGGCCCTCTCGCCCAAAGGTACTCCGCCACCCGTTCAGCGGTTTCCCATGGCTCCTGCCCTCACCACTCTCGACGGCAAGACCGTCTACCTCGTCGATACCGGCTTTTTTGGCGCGGACTTGCTCCTGAAGCAGGTAGCGGACTGGTTCCAGCGCAATATGCCGAGCGTCAAGACGGTGTACCGCAGGAAGGCGGGCACCTATCCTGAGCCGGATCCCAAGCTTTGGGCGGAGATCAAGGCCAAAGGCAACGCCGTCATTATGGCCATCGGGCATTGAGCAGGCTGCACCCCAGCGACCGTGAGTCACTGCGTAACGATGGAAAGAATGGGTGTTCCGGCTGTTGCAATGGTTACCGAAGCGTACGTGGATCTGGCTCATTCCACGGCGGCGGAGCGCGGTATGCCAACGCTTAATATCGCCTTCACGCCACATCCCGTTTGGGGTAAGACCATTCCACAATTGCATGCTCTGGTCGACGGTCCCGATCCCGTCACCGGCAAGCCGCTAATGAAGGAGATCGTAGCTGATCTTACTAGGCCTCTTACGCCGGAGGATGAAAAATCAGGATTGTTTCCTGTTTCCGCCGGACCCGCCACCATCGGCCCCAATACGCTTGAGTACTTGCAAGGATATTTCCTGAATAATGGGATGACCGACTATTTGCCCGTCATCGTGCCGACCGAGAAGGCCGTAAACGAAATGCTGAAAGGCACGAGTCACCATCCCGACGAGATCGTCGGCCAGGTGGGGCGAGGCGTCACTGGCACGTACAAATACACAGTGAAGCAAGTCGCCGCCAACGCCGTAATGGCCGGATGCGATCCTTCTTATTTCCCGATTATCCTCGCCATTGCGTCCACCGGCTTTCTCGCTCTCGGTGGCTCGACCACTTCGTTCGGCTACTCGATGATCATCAACGGTCCCATTCGCGACAAGCTCAACATGAACTACGGAATCGGTGGCCTAAGCCCTTTCGCTCAGCCCAATGCCACGATCGGCCGCGCCTGGACGCTGATGGGCAAAAATCTCGGCGCCGGCGCCATTCCCGGCCAGAACTATTACGGCGGACAGGGCAATCAGTTGAACTACAACAACGCCGTTGTTGTCGAGGACGAAAAGAACAGCCCCTGGACTCCGTTTCACGTCCAGAAAGGTTTCAAGCCCGAAGAAAACGTCGTCAGCCTCTTCGACGGATGGGACCTTCGCTTCGGTCACGGCGCCAAGGGCGCCGGCGCCATGATGCCCAAGTTCGACGAACAGATCAGCAGCATGTTTCCCACGCTCACGCGCATGTTTAACGCGCTCGTGATCCTCGATCCGCTCACGGCGAAAGCGCTGAAAGAGCAGGGTTACGATACGAAAGACAAACTGACTGAGTGGCTTTGGAAGAACACCACCGTCTCTGCCAAGGATTATCGTGAATCGTTCCTTGCATACGTTTGGCTCTATCCGCGTGCTCTCAAAGGCGAAGAGCCCTATGCCACTTGGTGGAAACTTCCCGATGACGCGCGGATTCCGTGCTGGCCCAAGGCCGACGACATCAGCCTCGTCGTTATGGGCGGACAGACCAACACGTTCTTCCAGGTCGGCAACATGAACTACATCCGAAGCGTCTCGATCGATAAGTGGGCGTAGCCGGATTAGTATGAAGTGGCAGTGACCATCGTCGGAGCGGGGCGGTTTGGGGAGAGAGCAAGGAACCGACCCGCACCGAATGCAACGGACGACGCAACGAGTGGGTGGGGGGATAGTGTGAACAAAAGCAAATTCTGCCGGTTTGCCGCAATCTTTCTAGCGAGCTCGTGCGCGCTGTTTCTCGCTCGTGTCCCTGCGGCCGTCGCGCAGGAATCCGCGCCGGTTTCGCAAGCGAAGCCGGTCCACGCCGCTGCGGATCCCGCTCGCGGCAAAACCCTCTTCGAACAAGACTGTTCCACCTGTCACGGGATCGACGCTGCCGGCGAAGAAGGCCCCGATCTGCATGGCGTCCCCGGCAGCCTCGGTGACGCCGCCGTGGAAAACATCATCCATAGTGGAATCCGCGGTACGGCGATGCCTGGGTTTTTCGATCTGTCCGCCAAAGACGCGGCCGATATCGTCGCGTTTCTTCGTACCTTCGACGTCAACGCGACCGCCGGTCCCGTCAGCGGCGATCCCAAAGCCGGAGAAGCTCTCTTCCAATCCAGCGGTTGCTCTGCCTGCCACATGATCGATGGCCGCGGCGGCAGCGTCGGCCCCGAGCTTACCCGCATCGGCGCGATGCGCGGTCCTACCAGCCTCAAGGGGCGGCTCATCGATCCTGGCGCCAATCTGCCTCAAAACGGTACCGGCTTCTACGGTGCTAAATGGACCGAATATCTCATGTTCCGCGCGGTCGAAAAAAATGGCCAAGCTGTCCAAGGCATGCGCGTTGGAGAAAGTTCCTTCGTAATCGTGCTCAAGGACGTCACCGGAAAATTCCACTCCTTGTGGAAACCCGATCTGCGCTCGCTCGAACCAGAGCCGGGCAAAAGCCTCATGCCCAGCTTCAAAAGTACTTTATCCCCCGCGCAGATGGACGATCTGGTGGCCTACCTCATCACTCTAAAGGGCGCCCAATGAAAATTTCCTTCTACGCGCTTGCCGTCGCCGCTGCCTTCTCGCTGATCGTGCCCGCACGCGTTCTGGCGCAGCAGCCGGTCACTTACCAGCAACTGCTGCATGCCGACGACACGCCGCAGAACTGGCTGATGTACGGAGGCGACTACAAATCGCAGCGCTTCTCGCGCCTCACGCAAATCAATCGCGCCAGCGTCAAAAACCTGCGCGCCGCCTGGATTTATCAGCCCGCTCGAGCCGGAGGGCCGCTCGAATCCTCCGCCGTTGTCGAAGGCGGCATCATGTACATCACCGTGCCGCCCAGCACTGTCACCGCTCTGGACGCTCGCTATGGCACCGAGATCTGGAGCTGGACGGGGCGCTTGCCCGCGAAGCTTTACACGATCGGCGTGCACCGTTCCAATCGCGGCGTTGCCGTCTATGGCAACACCGTCTACGTCGGCACACTCGATTGCCATCTCGTCGCGCTTGACGCCATCACCGGCGCCGTCAAATGGGACGTCCACGTCGATCAAAACGACGAGGGCTATTCCATGACTGGCGCTCCGCGCGTCCTCGACGGAAAAGTAATCATGGGCGTTTCTGGCGGGGACGTTGGCATTCGCGGCTTCTTGGCCGCCTACGATGCGCTAACCGGAAAACTTCTCTGGCGCACTTACACCATTCCGCTTCCCGGCGAGCCCGGCTCGGAAACCTGGGGCAAGAGCATGAAGGGCATTGGCGGTGGCAGCACCTGGGGCACCGGTTCTTACGATCCTGACTTGAACCTGATCTACTGGGGCACCGGCAATCCCGCTCCCGATTACAACGGCGCGGATCGCCCGGGCGCCAATCTCTACACCGACTCGCTGATCGCTCTCGATCCCGAAACTGGAAAAATGAAATGGTATTTCCAGTTCACTCCGCACGATACGCACGATTGGGATTCCATCCAGGTCCCGGTGCTTTTCGATCAGGACGTGGACGGCAAGCCGCGCAAGCTCGTCGGCTTCGCCAATCGCAATGGCTTCTACTACGTGCTGGATCGCGTCACGGGCAAATTCGTGGCTGGCGTTCCATTCGTCAAGCAAACTTGGGCCAAGGGCCTGGATGCCAATGGCCAGCCCATCATGATGCCCGATACCGAACCCACTCCGCAGGGCCAGCTGATTTTCCCCGATGGCCATGGCGGCACCAATCTGAATAGCCCGTCGTATAGCCCGCAGACAAAACTTTTCTACGTCTCCGCGCGCGAAACCGGCGCCTACACCATTTCGGGCCGCCCGCAAGTGAAGTTCCCTGACTTTGGCGGCGGCGGCCGCATGAATCTTTCCGGCGACGCGGAATACGGCGCCATTCGCGCGCTCGACGCCGCGACCGGCAAAAGGAAATGGGAATATCGCATGCTCGCGCCCGCCGAAGTCAGTACGCTTTCCACCGCGGGCGGCCTGGTCTTCGCCGGCAGCAACGAAGGCAACTTCTTCGCGCTCGACGCCGAAACCGGCAAGCTCTTGTGGGAATTTACCCTTGGCGGCGCCGATTCCGAAGGGAACTCCGTCACCTACGCCATCGACGGCAAGCAGTACGTCCTCTACGCCTCCGGCAGCGCCTTCGTCGCCTTCTCTCTCCCGTAACTGAACGAGGCACATCTCCTCGCGCGCCAGGCAAAATATTTTCCGCTGGCGCGCGAAATCGCCGCGTATCCGCGCGTCGAACGGCACTGAATAAAAAGCGAAAACTTTGTGCTGCACAATGAGCATGGAGCATGATAGAAAAGGCGCCTCAGATTGACGATTTTGGCGCGCAAAACAGCCTTGGGAGGCGGCTTTTGGACAAAAAACAGGGGACCGCGCGAAAAGAGAAAAAACAGAGGGCCTGGGGCGCGTACCTGGAGATCACGGAAACAGCGAGCTGGATGGAGCGGAAGCTGCGGTTGCCGCTGGATGCACTTGGCCTGACGCGCGAGGAGTTCCGTCTGCTGGTGATGCTGTACCGCGACGGCCCCGTGACGCTGAGCGACGCCACGGAAAGGCTGGGGCGCAGCCGGCAGAACGTCTACGAGACGATCCGGCGGGCGGAAGAATTCGGGTGGGTGAGCTGCGGTGAAAAGCGGCTCCCTCCAACGGAGGTCAGGGAAAGCCAACTGCCTAAAAACCGGCGCGGCAAGGAGCGATTCGGGCAGCGGGTGATGGTGGCAAGTTTGACGCCGCAGGGCGAGAAGCTGATCGGGAACGTGCTGCCGAAACAGGAAACGATCGTGAAGTCGCTGATGCACGCGCTCGATAGCCGCGAGCTGGACTCGGTGACTCGGATTTGCCAGAAGCTGCGTCGAGCCGATGCGCTGCCGTTTTGGGCGCAGCTGATGCGCCAGAATCGGGAGTACGAGGAAAGCGGCGAGGCGGAAGGGTCACAGGGAAAGCAGTCGTGAACGATGTTCACGCGCCGTCTACGGAACATCCTGAGTGGTCCGACAGGGCGCGCTGCTTTGTCGAAGCTGCGATTAGGCGGAGGCAACCGTGAGCAGCATTTCCTTTTTGAGGTCGCGGGAAAGTGCCATCAGCTTTTCTGCGCCGGGGTGCTGTTCCAGGCCCCCGCCCACAACCTCAAGTAGCCGATTCAGGAATGCTCGCTTGTCGTCTTTTCGGGCGATGCCGCGGTGCACCCAGGCAAGGCCCTGGCTCCCAAACACATGGTAAGGGTATTCGTTCAAACTGCCTGATGTCTCGATAACTGACTCGAGCTGCTCCATTCCAGCCTCTAAGTATTCTTCCGCGTGCGTATCTGCGGGCGCTTCGCACGCTTTTCGCATCAACATGTAGCCGTAGGCTGTCGTGACCCGGAAGTCGTCTGCTCCAAGGGACCGGGCGGCCCCTAGAAAGTTCTCGGCTTTCCGAATATCGCCCACCTCAACTTCGAGCGAGCCCCTCTGCAGCCAATAGTGATAGTCGGATGATAGCAATGGCTCAAGTTTCGTGTAGAGCTCGCGCGCATTCATGAATTTGATTGTCCGCAGCAGAAAGTCGTGATTCATCAGCCTAATGAGGAACTTGGCCGTCCTGGAGTGCCGGTCCGGGGGCGTACCGATTTTCGTAGCTAGTGCCCACGTGAGGCCAGTCAGAACTTCGCCGAGTTCGCCCTGTTCTTTCATCGTGTCGAACACTAGATCCGCTATGACCCTGTGGCGGCAGCGGTACTGCCCTACTGGCGGCTGTGGAACGATGAGATGGTGCGCCGAAAGACGTTCGAGAGCAACCAATGCCTCCTCGTGGGAGTCGTCGAACGCAAGGAGCACCTCATCCTTGGAGATCGTGTAGCGTAGGGCTGTTGCAACCACGACGAGGCCGTAAGCGTACCGCTGGGCACCTTTTAGGTCGAGGAATTCTCCCTGTGCTTTTTTCTCAAAGTTCTCGCCTGAGGTAGCCCGGATCATTGCCACGAGCAGCTGTCTTCCTGCTAGGTCCCGGAATGCGGCGCGGCGAGCATCGTCTGATGCGCCGGTAAGGATGCCCAGGCGCTTGTTCTTGTCGAGGACAGCGATCAAGCCGTCGATATCCTCGTCATTGAGGGGCGGGACGACGTGCTCGTGAAGTCTCAGCCGAGACGTTTTGGCTGCGGCTGTGGTGATCGCGTCGAGCTTGCTGGACCTGGCCGCGAAAACGAACAAGAAGCCCTTAGACTCTGGTACGAGGTCGCTTAGCAGATTTACCAGTTCACGCCCGTACATATCCGCGTCATCGATGGCCAGTACGATTTTCTCCTTGGCGTTGCGCACCGCATTTCTCATCTTGGCTGGCGTGATCTCTGAGTCTTTGTCGATCCACAAAACAGGGATACCAGTGGCGGACAGCTTCAGCGCCAGGCTCATGAGCGCGGTGGATTTCCCGGTGCCTGCTGTTCCGGAGATGGCAATAGCCGTTGACGGCCTCTTACCATCGACAACGTCCTCGGAAAATTCCAGTAGCGCTCGATCGTGAGCGCGCTCGATCGCTCTGCCGGATAACAAGTCTGCCCATCGCGGTTCCTCTCCGAGTAAGTATTCGGTTTGGGCGCTCGGGTCCTCGGCCGCCAGTTGACTTACTAGCGGGATCACGCCAGTGCCGTGACCCTCCATGTGCTGCCTGATAAACGCAAATCCGCTTGCGGCCTCGGCCGCTAGGTTCGGCATTACTTCGGCGGCAAACTCCTCAGCTGTACCTTCGACCCAGTTTATTCTGAGGTCCCGAAGGATGTCGCGGCGGGGGCGTGACAGATTTCTTGTAACCAGAATGGAAGTCGGGCGCAAGTCGCGCCCCAGCGTTTCTCTACGTCTTCGGAGTTCCATGTGCTGCCAGAATAGTGATTCATTGAGGCCCGTGCCTACGAACACCACTGGTCGCGCGGTTATGTCCACGACGCAGCACGAGTACCAAGGTTCCTGATTTCTGATTCTCTCGGCGTATTGGCTTTCCGAGAAGGTGAGCAGTTCGGGCGAGTCAGGGATCATGCCATTAAGGTGTATGACTTCTAACCCGCGCTCGGTGCTGCGCACCTTGCCGAGGCCGTCGCCAGTTCGAGCCGAGATCGAAACTGGCTGTCTCTGTGCGCCGAATCTACGTGCCACGGCCGACTCTAGGTCGTCGACGTTGAGGGTATAGCACCTAAACCACGGAAAGGTGAATATTGTCCCGTAATACTCCGGCAGCGAAGCCGGATCCACGCTCAATCGCTCCCGCAATAGACGCTCTAACTCCGTTTTTTTTCGTCGGAGTGCGGCGCCGTATAGATCGCCGAGAGAGCTGGTGTCGTCGAACTGCTCATCTGGGTAGCAGATATCCCAGATTTCTCGCTTCAGCTGGGCAGACGAGGGGATGACTCGACCGGAGTAATCCTTGGCGCCTAGTGAAAAACCGGCGCCGGTGAAAAGTACCAGCTCCCCTCGCGAGGCTTGGGATCGAAGTCGCGCGAGGTCACTCGGGTCGATTTGCATTTGGCGTTTCGCGGGAATTCATAGGCCATTGTGACGACGGGATTATAGACCGGATCGTCTTTCAGTGCATTCCAAAGCACATCCCTCATCTCACGATATCGCGCTTCGCGCACAAGACTCGCTCAGCACGAAAGTCATTTAAGACTATCGGTCGCTCAAGAGCGAGCCTTTTCCAGATTTCTAAGGATTCGGTCACGGCGGCGGGGCTGTGTCCGGCGTAGTGATTGTTGGCGTAAGCGAAGATGGTGACGCCGCGGCGGACGATGGGGACGCACAGCTTGGCCTGGCCTATGGCAAGGGAAAAATCCGCACCCTTCGCAAACACCGCTCAGAGTGCGGCACGCGGAAAATCAAAGGTCGAAAAGCTAAAACCGGGAACACCAGGAACAATCCGCACCCTTTGCGAACACCGCGAAGGATGCGATCGGAAAGTCGAAGGCGAACCAACGGCCAGACTGCCATCGGCTGCGCTCCCGCCTTTTCGGCTACGGCGCGGCGAGGCCGCACTCCGTAACGGTCCACGAAAAATCCGCACCCTTCGCGAACACCGCGAAGGATGCGACACGCGGAACGGCAAAGGCCGAAGACCTGAAACCGGGAACACTGGGAACAAACCGCACCCTTCGCGAAAACCGCTCAGAGTGCGGCACCCCGGAAAATCAAAGGCCGAAAACCTGGAACCGGGAACACCGGGAACAATTCGCACCCTTCGCGAAAACCGCTGAGAGTGCGGCACCCGGAAAGTCAAAAGCAAACCATAAGTGGAACGGCCTTCGGCTGCGCCTTAGACTTTTGGGCCACGGCGGGCCCGGACTCCACACACGGCAACCCGAAAATTCAAAAGCGGGAAGCCGTCACCACGCGATGGACCCAGGTTTTTCGGGTGCCGCACTCTGAGTGAAGTGTGCGAAGGGTGCGGATTTTGACTTTTACTTTGGTCGATTGGCGACCGATTCTGGCTCACGATCAGGAGTGCACTTTCCCATTTCGCCGAACTGGTAGTAGCGATAGCTGCTCCAAGGCCACAGGCCTGGATCGTCCACGAGCCCGCGCTTCACCGGATTCATGTGCATGTAATGCAGTTTCTCGAATTGTTTCTTTCGGGTCCAAACGTTGAAATCATAGAAGCGCCTCTGCCAAAAGGGAGAGTCGTCGCTTGGGGTTTCTAGTCTGAGCAGCCGCGATACGTTTTGCTTTAGTAGCTGCATGATGGTTGACGGAGTGCCGGTGTCTGGCTCGGATACGAGAAGATGAACGTGTTCCGGCATTACGACGTAGCCAGCCAGCAAAAAACGGCGTTGCTTCCGCACGTCGTCGAGAACCTGTAAGAAAACGTCGCGGCGTTTCGCGCTGCCTAGTAGAGCCATTCGACGGTGACAACTGCAGGTGATGAAGTGGAGGTGATGTTCGCCGTAGCGCCGTTCCAAAGGATTTCTGACGATTTCCACGCGCGAAACATAGCAGACTGCGGAAAAATCCGCACCCTTCGCGAGAACCGTTCAGAGTGCGGCACCCGGAACTGCGAATGCAAAAGCAGATTCCTCGTCGGCCGTCTCTGACGGCATTTGCGTAATTCGCTCCCCTTCCGGGGACAGATTATAGACGCGGTGCGCGGCGCGCAGTTTGTGCGGACTAGTGTTTCGCGGGCATCTGTTCGAGGATTTGCCCGACCTTTTGAATTTCCTGGCCGTAGCCGGTCCAGTCGCCTTGACGCAGATCCTGCTGAGCCTTTTCGTAGTGCTGGTTGGCCTGCTGGATCATGCTTTTCAGCGAGTCGGGAATAGCTTTCCCGGGCGGCGAAGCGGCTGTTGGCGCGCTTGTTGACGCGGCTCCAGCCGTCTCGGTGGACTCTCCTGACTGTCCGCCAAAAATCACGTTCAATGCGTCTGCCAGCGACGGCTCCATCACGGCGTGGTCTGAATAGGCCACAATCACGCGCTTCAATTCGGGGATCGAAGTTCCTCCCGCAGCGGCGAGGTAAAGAGGCTCCACGTACATCACGGCGTTCTGCACCGGAACAACCAGCAACGTGCCGCGAATCACCTTTGACCCGCCCTGGTCCCACAGAGTTAGCTGCTGCGAGATCGCAGGGCTTTGGTTCACTCGCGATTGAATCTGCTCGGGGCCGTAAATCAGCTTTTCCTTGGGGAACGTGAAAACCAGAACTTTGCCGTAGTCGGTTCCGTCGCAGCGCGCCGCCATCCAGGCGATCATGTTGTTCTTCCGCGCGGGCGAGAAGGGAACCATCAGAATAAATTCTTCCGTTTTCCCTACTTCGGGCAATTTCATCACCGCGTAATACGGGCTCATCGGCGTGGATGATCCGTTTACGGTGCGCCCGGCCACGCGCCACAAGTCTTCCTTGCTGTAGAACACGCTGGGGTCCGTCATGTGATAGACGGCGTATTTGGCCGCTTGAATGGCGAAGAAGTCCTGGGGATAGCGGATGTGCGCGCGCAGGTCAGTTGGCATATCCGAGAGCGGTTGAAAAACGCCCGGAAAGATGCGTTCGTACGTCTGGATCAATGGATCGGAAGGATCGCTGACGTAAAACTTCACCTGTCCGTTGTAAGCGTTGATGGTGATCTTGACGGAGTTGCGGATGTAGTTGCCAACACCGTCGGTAGGCTCAGAGTAAGGATAGTCGCTGGTGGTCGTGTAAGCGTCCACCATCCATTGCAATGAACCATCGTCCGCAATCACCAGGTAAGGATGGCTGTCGTACGACAAAAAGGGAGCCAGTGTTTCCACTCGTTGCAGAACCCGGCGGTACATCATGATGCGGCTTCCCGGTTGCAGATAGCTGGAGAACAAGATGTTTGTTTCGCCGAAGCGCAGCGCAAACAGCAGGCGCTTCCACAAGCCGCCCATGGGGATGCCGCCCGAACCCTTGTACACGTTGTAGACGTTATCTTCGCCGGATGGGTAGTCGAACTCCTTGGCCTTGGTCCGCACCAGACAATAATTGTTGGAAAGTTGCCCGTAGTAGATCTCCGGGCGCGTAACCTTCACGGAAATCGACGACGCCGGAGGAATATCCTTTATGAAAAGCACGGGCAGGCCGTCCGGCGTGGATTCGTTCACCGGGCCGAGACATAGTCCATATCCGTGAGTGTAGATCAAATGCTGGTTCACCCAGTTGGGATCGGGCAAGCTCTGCGCGGAAAGCTCCCGGGCCGAAAGAGACACTTCGCGCAACTGGGAATGAATGGTGTAGCGGTCGTAATACACATTCGCGAAATCGTAGTAGGTGCGGATTTCCTGAAGCTGCTGAAAGGTGGTGAGCTGAGGCCCGGAATCCCACAACCGCAGATTCCGCATCGTGGCAGTGTTCTGCTCGACCGACGAGGCCGTCAGATCCTGGACTGCGGGAAAATCGCGCTCGTCAAACTTGTCGAGCCCGTACGCCTGGCGCGTAAACTCGATGTTGCGCGCGATATATGGCTGCTCCCGTTCCAGCTCGCTCGGTGCCACCACGTACGATTGCACCACCGCCGGGACGAGCCATCCGCCCAGAATCGCCACGCCGATCACCGCGCCGACGGAATACGCCGCGGGGCGTATATCGCCCTTCTGGGCTCCCGCGAAAAAAGCGATCGCCGTAATTGCGCACAGCACCAGTTGGATCCAAAGAACCGGCCAGGATACGTGGATGTCTGTGTATCCCGCGCCGTACACCAGTCCCGTCGGCGCGTATACCAGATCGAACATGCCCAGTCGCGCGCGCCAGGCGAACAGAACGAAGAGCAGGCCTCCCAAAACCATCAGGTGGCGACGTGCATTGCGGCCCAGCCCCACTCCATTCGGGGTTACCCAAATGCCGCCTTCGACGAAATACCACGCCGCCGCCGTCAGCAGGCTGGCCACCACGATGATTAGCGCGCTGTGGTACAGAAAGAACTCAAACGGCAGCCGGAACAGATAGAAACTCAGGCTCATGCCGAAGATCGGATCGGTTTGCGTGACGTGCGCCGCGTGCGTCGCGAAGAGATATTCGTTCCAGTGTCCCGCCGACCATTCGCCAACGAGCCAGGCCAGGAACACGAGACCGAGGCCGATCAGGCGACGAAATAAAGTGGGAAGCTTCTCCACTGAGGGAATGTCGATCGCCGGAACGACCGTCAGATATCCCGAGCGGTGTGCTACCCCGCGCGCCGCCCATAGGTTCAATCCCGTCAGCAGCAGGAACACAATTCCGCCGATAACTCCCAGCGCAATCTGCGTCCCCAAAACCTTGCTAAATAAATCGCCAAAACCAGCGTGACTGAACCACATCCAATCGACCAGCAATCCTACGCCGGACGAGAAAAGCGGAACTATGATCACGAAGAGTACAAACAGCGCTGCGATGAGTAGTGCCAGACGATATTTCCGCAAGTCGATTCTCCGGCGCCATCTGAACACACACAGCCTCGCCTGTCAAAACCTCCCTGAAAAAAGTCATCTGTGGTTCCTTGCGCACGCTCAAGTCATTGCGAAGCCAATCCAATCACGTACGCGATCGATGGCGAGCAGTTGGGTTCTCTTCCCCTCCGACATTGCCTTTATTGCCCTCCGCTTACACTGAGGGAGCTTCTCGGATTTCGGTTGCGCGGCAAATAAACGAGGCCAGCCGCCTCTGCTCGGGCGACTGGCCCCGTTCGTTCACTTCACCGCGCCGACGTTTCCTACTTCTTGGCCATCAGCACTGGGATCGTCTGCGTGCCATGCGCCTCTTCCAGTTCCCGTTCGGACTCCGGTATGCGCTCGTAAACATAGGTCTCGCCGAGTTCACCGATTTTGAGCGCGCTAACCACGTGTTGCCGGCCGCGAACGCGGATCACCAGCACGCTTTCGCCGCCCGCGTTGCCGTCGCGGATGTTGGCAGGTTCGAACACGACGTGCTGTGTTTTCGCGTTGCGAACAGCCAGCAAAGAGGACTCCGCTCCCTGCGCGAACCCGAGCACATAATTGCCCGCCGGCAGTACCGCATTACCCCACTGCACCGCATATGGAAGCGTAAACTTTCCCTGAAACTCAGATTGTGCCTTGGCCGGGCCGCTGAAGACGCAGGCCGCCATTAGCGCCACCGCAACCAGCGCACCTTGGATCGATTTTCGATTGGTTTTCATTTTCGTTCTCCTCTCCTGACGGTTGGCCGATCCCGGCCTCGTGCCCAACGTCGAAGTCCGTATCGTGCCTTCACCCTGTAAACCGCAAACGAAAGGAAAACCGGCTCACGCTTTTCGAGGATTTTTTTGCGCCGGATGCTGATTCGCCGCGAATCCCGCCAGCCGCGGCTTCTGCCGCCCTTTACTCATTGCTGCGTAAAGGTTTATCCTGTGGCCCAGCTGTTCTTGGGACCCGTCATTGCGAGGAGGAGGGACATGTGCCCGGACTCTTCGGCGCAAATCACCAGGCTTCTCGATAACTGGCAACAGGGCGACCCCCACGCCCGGGATGCGCTCATTCAGCTCGTTTACAACGAACTCCGCCGCATGGCGCGCCATCGCCTTGCCCGGCAGGGCTTCGACCACACCCTGCAGAGCGCAGCCCTCGTCAATGAAGCCTACCTGCGACTGGCCCGCCAGACCCCGCCGCACTTTCAGAACCGCGCCCATTTTTTCGGCGTCGCCGCTCAAATGATGCGGCACATTCTGGTCGATTACGCCCGCAACCGTCTCGCCGCGAAACGCGGCGGAGGCGCGCAGCGGATTACTCTGGACACTGCCTTCGCCGAACCCCGCCGCCCGGAAGTCGATCTCGTGGCGCTCGATGACGCCCTCAACAAGCTTGCCCTTCTCGACGCGCAGCAAAGCCGCTTAGTCGAGTTGCGCTACTTCGCCGGACTCTCCATCGAGGAAACCGCGGCGGCCATGGACATTTCGTCGGCCACCGTGAAGCGCGAATGGTCTACCGCCCGCGCGTGGCTGCACCGCGAATTGAAGAAGGCCTCGGCGAAGTAATTTCCGAACGTTGGCAATAGGTGAAACTGCAGCTGGCAGCCGCGCCGCTACGTGACTCGTAAAATTCCAGTTGACATGTATATCGGAAGCGGATATATCGTATACTGACCATGAAAGACGATCTCAAATCCTACCTGCCGCTTACGCCTGCAACTCTGCACATCATGCTGGCGCTTGCCGCCGAGGACCGCCACGGCTACGCCATCATGCAGGAAGTGGCGCGCCAATCCGTAGACCAGTACAAACTCGGTCCCGGCACCTTGTATGAAAATCTCGACAAGCTTGCCGCGCGAGGGCTTGTGAAAAGGACGAGTTCTCCCTCGTCCAGCGAGGACTCTCGCCGTCGCTATTACCGCCTCACCGATTTGGGTCGGCGAGTCGTATCGGCTGATGTCGAACGCCTGAAGTCGGTCGTCAAGGAAGCAAAACTCCATTTGCCCGCCGCGGAGTCGAGTCGATCGTGACGAGCCGCTTCATCTATCGGATTCTGATTTGCCTGCATCCGTCGAATTTTCGCGAGCAGCACGGCGACGAAATGCTCTGCATCTTTGACGAATCCGCACCCCTGGATACCAGCCGCCTGCTTGCAGACGCATCACTCTCGCTTGCTCGTCAATGGTTTTTTCATTCCGCCTGGTGGAAATTTGCGGCGGGGGCCGCTGTCAGCAGCCTTCTTGTTCTCGCCTGCGGCTATTCCGCATCGCAATCTTTCAGGTGGTCTCTGCTTTGGGGCGCCCAACGCCAAGCCGATCTTCTCCCCCTCTACGGCCCGCCGGACCCCTCTTTCAACGAGTTCGAGTTCGAACGGGAAGCGCAACAGGCTGTCCGCATGTTGGCGTTCTATCGTCGCGAAGCGCGAAATGGGCGTGATTATCGAGCCGGTCGCGGCCCGAACGCGCCCAACCGCTACGCCCCCGCGCTGCCAGATTCCGAAAATCGCGACTAACCATGATCGCACTCGAAGCAAAAGGATTGAGGAAGTGCTACACCGCAGTACCTGCGGTCAGCAGCGTTTCGTTCTCGTTGCACTGTGGAGAAATTCTCGGCTGCCTCGGCCCCAACGGCGCTGGAAAGAGCACCACCGTTCGCATGTTGACCGGCCTGCTCGAACCCACCCGCGGACAAGTGCTTTCGTTCGGCGCCGATATCTATCGCGACCTCATGGCGTATCGCCGTCGCGTCGGCTACGTGCCCGAAGATGCGGACCTGTATCCTTTTCTCTCCGGTTGGGAATATCTCGAACTCGTTGGCACCCTGCGCGGGATGGATCGCAGAAAGTTCGAACAAAAAGCCAACGAAATGCTGGCGCTCCTTTCACTTCATCCCTATCGCCACGCGTCGATTGCGTCCTACTCCAAGGGTATGCGCCAGCGCATACTCCTGATCTCCGCCTTGCTCGATGATCCCGGGATTCTGATTCTGGACGAGCCGCTTTCCGGCCTCGACGCCGTTTCCGCGCTAATCGTTAAAGAGCTAATCAAGACGCTTGGGGCCCGCGGCAAGGCAATCTTCTATTGCTCCCACGTGCTGGAAGTAGTTGAGAAAATCTGCTCGCACGTCATGATTCTGAAAAGCGGAACGGTGATCGCCCACACTTCCACTGCCGAGCTCCGCCAAAAACTTGGCGAAGCGTCTCTGGAACAAGCCTTCGTGCACCTGGTCTCCGATCGCGACGCCCAAGAAACCGCCCGCAGCATCGCTGAAGTTATTAGCTCCGCGTGAGCCGCCTGATATGTACACGAACTTCTGGGAGCGGATCGATGGCTGGCATCATCGGCCATTCCCGCGTTTGGTGCGCCATGCGATCCATCGAATATTCTCCGGCGGCGAGTCCGCAGAACCGGGCGAGCTCGATCTAAGCATCGGGACCATCCTGGCCGTGCTTGCCGCGCCCGGAGCGATTGCATCCCTGATTCTTTCCGACCGTTACGGCTCGTTGCTCAGGTTCGTCCGCGGCCAGCAAATCGGCTTTAATCCGTACACCGCATCTGTCTCCGACGAATACTTCTTTATCGCCTTGGCCGTGGTCGTTCCCGCCGCCATCGCCGTCTGGAAATGGGACCGCCTGTTGCCCGACCGCCGCGATTTTCTCAATCTGGCGCCTCTTCCAATCCCGGGCCGCGCCAATTTCTTCGCCAATGTTTCCGCGATTCTGTGTTTGGCGGCGCTTCTTTCCATCGACGTAAATGTGGTTTCCTGCGTGCTCTTTCCGGTCTTCGTCACCGCGCAAGATTCTTTCGGCATTTTCCTGAAATTTTTCGCCACGCATGTTTTGGCCGTACTGTCGGCAAGCGCTTTTGGATTTCTATCCGTTTTCGCGCTTCTGGGCGCGATGATGGCTATCTTGCCTTACCGCGTCTTCCGGAAAACTTCCTTTTACGTCCGGTGCGGACTCCTTTTTTGCCTCCTTGCCTTGCTGACCACCGCGCTCACCGTTCCCCGAAAATTTCCGGCTCTCGCGCATGTTGCGCGTCCATGGGCTCGCGTGCCGCCGCCTGCCTGGTTTCTCGGTCTCTGCGAATCGATGCGCGGGCTTCGTCGGCCGGCATTTGCGTCGTTTGATTCGGCTGCTCTGTGGGCGCTCGCGCTGGTGCTGTTGCTTTCCGTGGCGGCTTTCTCCGTGAGCTATCGCCGGTGCTACCTTCGCAGCGCGGAAATGGTCGAATCGCGGCCTGCGGGTGGCTCGCCGGGTTCGTTCGTATTCCGATGGCTCGATCGCGTCCTGCTCAAAAACTCCTTCGAGCGCGCCTGCTACCGCTTTGCGTTGCGGGCGTTGTTCCGCAGCCAGGAGCATGCGTTTATCTTCGGAGCGTTTGCCACTATCGGCGTAATACTCGCTTCGCAGGATCTTCTGCCGGCGCTGGCGGCGCAAAAGCCGGCTGCGGGCGCTATCCCCTCGCCGGAAATCCTTTCGATCCCGCTCGTTCTCGGTTTTTTCACGATTCTTGGCATGTACGCGGCGTTCTCAATTCCGGCAACGCTCCGTTGCAATTGGATTTTCCGTTTCAACGTCGATCCAAAGAATCACCACGCTTCTTCCTTGGCCCGCAAAGTCGCCTTCACTTTTCTGGTTCCCCTGCTGTTTGCGCCCTGCCTCGCTGCGTACTCGTATTTTTGGGGTTGGCGGGTCGGAATTTTGCACACGGCCTTGGTCGCCACGTGGTGCGCTCTATTGCTCGAAGGCTTGCTGGTTAAATTCCGGAAAATTCCATTTACCTGTTCTGTGGCCGGATTCACAGATCACGCCATCGTCGCCGCCCTGCTTTCCCTGCTTGGCTTTTTCGCTTTCACCTCAGTTACCACAACCGCCGAAAACTGGGCGCTAACCGGTCGGATTTTCTTGGTGGCGTTTCTGCCGGTCGCGGCGGGGTTCTTTTTCCTTTTCCGCTATCAGCGCAAAGGACTGATCGAAAGCGACCGCTGCCTCATCTTCGAAGAAAAATCCGCCCCCGTTGTCGAAGCAATGAATCTCGTGCGCTAATCGCTTTGTCGCTGCTGGACGCTGGCCTCTTCTTTGGCGCCGCCCAGCCCACCCAACCAGCCCTCTAGCGTCTTCGCCTGTTCTGCCGGCGTATCCATGAAGACCAGCACCACTCCTGTCTCTGCCTCCGGACTGCTCGGGGTCGCCCACGCCCACGTCTCGAACACCGACTCATCCTTGCGGATCAGCACCTGCACCACCCCACGATGGTCCAGCCGCTCTTGCGTCCGTCCAAAGCATCCCTTTTCGCTCAGCACCGTCACGCGCCCGGCGATTTGCTTTTGTCCCACCGGATCGACTATTTCCAGCTGTGCATCGAACTCAAACCTCGGTGCCGATCGCCTCTCTGGAAATCGCGCCCCTGCGCTCAAGCGCCCTTCTGCCACATGTCCCATGTTTCCCCCATCGCAATTAGACTCAGCCCTTCGTAATCGGCCAATCGCGCCTCGGGCTCCAGCTTGAAGTGACGCCCTCAGAAAACCGGCTAAATTTCGCAGCTCCAATCGGCTCATTTGCGCGTGTAAGTGATTTGACTACACAAGCTTAACAGCTACGCAAATCTGCGGGCGCTTGACGCCCATGCTAGCGTAGTAGTGAGGCGCGAAAGCGGGCGCAGCGTCCGGGAGGAGCACGAAAGATGGCTTTGGCGGTCGTCGCGAGCAGGCGGTATCGTCGATCACGGACGATTTTATTTCGCCTTTTACTCGCTTGTCGCCACCGCTTCCTGCCACTTCCATCCGGAACAGTCAATCGAGTGGACGCGCCTGTAAGTTATAGAAAACAAACACAGCGGTACGCTCTCACCCGGAACGTCGCGCTGCAGGCATTTCGCGATCTTCCGCTTTTTCTCACGGCGCAATCTTCCACCGCATCCGCTCGCTCTTTCCACGCATCCGATGGCACTCCGGAGGACTCATACTCATGAAGCTCAACGAATACACGACACTCGGACGTACCGGCCTGCGGGTCAGCCCGCTTTGCCTTGGCACCATGACTTTTGGCACCGAGTGGGGCTTTGGCGCTGAAGAAGACGTTTCCAGGCAGCAGCTCGATCGCTTCCTCGGCGCCGGAGGCAATTTCATCGATACGGCGGACGGCTACACCAATGGCCACGCCGAAGAACTCGTCGGAAAGTCCGTTGCCGATGGCAAGCTGCGCGATCGCGTGGTCATCGCCACGAAATACACCTTCGGCGCGCAACCCGGAAATCCCAACGCGGGAGGCAACGGCCGCAAAAATCTTTATCGCGCGATCGAAGGGTCGCTGCGCCGTCTCCGCACCGATTACGTTGATCTTTATTACCTCCACGCCTGGGACACCTTCACGCCGATCGAGGAAGTCCTCTCCACCATGAACGACCTTGTCCGCGAAGGAAAAATCCGTTACTACGGAATGTCTGACACGCCCGCGTGGTATTTCTCGCGCATGCAGACCATCGCCGAAAAAGAAGGCAAGGAGCGCATCGCCACCTTGCAGCTCGAATATTCGCTCGCCGAGCGCAACATTGAGCGCGAACACATTCCCGCCGCCCAGGAGTTGGGCATCGGCCTGTGCCCGTGGAGCCCTCTCGCCGGCGGATTTCTCAGCGGCAAGTACAAAAGGGAGGGGAACTCGGGAAAGGGCGAAGGCCGCCTCTCGGGCCCCGGCTCGATTTTCAATAAATTCACCGAGCACAACTGGCGCGTTCTGGAGGTGCTGCAGGAAGTTTCGAAGAAACTCGGCAAGCCGCCTGCGCAGGTCGCGCTGAATTGGCTGGTAACGCAGCCCGGCGTCACGTCCGTGATTCTCGGCGCGCGCACCACCGTGCAGCTTGAAGACAACCTCACTTCGCTGGACTTCACGATTCCAGCGGAACTGCGCGAACGCCTCGAAATAGCCAGCGCGCCTGAACCCGCGCACCCGTACAATTTTTACGTGCCCTGGATGCAGGCGCGCGTCAGCGGAGGCGTTACCGTAAAGCCGTGGCGTCCCGCGAATATTTACGTGGGAGCCACCGCGCCTCCGGCGGAGCAGAAAGCCGCTGGCGACGATTAATCATCGCTTCTGGTGAGAGTGGATTCGCGAACCGGTTCTCCGGCGCCGGCCAAGCGGTCCACGTTCCGCAGGTCGGGAAAAAGCGCGGCCCAAAGCAGCGTGACGACGATCGAGCCAACGCCGCCCAAAATAACGGCCGGCACGCTGCCGATCCAAGCCGCCGTCACTCCCGATTCGAATTGCCCGAATTCGTTCGACCCGCCGATAAAAATCATTTCCACGGCGTTCACGCGTCCGCGCATTTCGTCCGGCGTCGCCAGTTGCACTAGAACTCCGCGAACCACCACGCTGACCATGTCGCACGAGCCCACCAGCGCCAACGCAACCATCGATAGCGCTAAACTATGCGACACGCCGAACAGTATCGTGAACACGCCGAATCCGCCGACGCACCACAGCATCGTCCGCCCAGCTTTGCGCCGCAGCGGACGATGCGCCAATAATATGGCCATCGCTCCCGCGCCGATTCCTGGCGCGCATCGCAGCAACCCCAGTCCTAACGGTCCCGTGTGCAGTACGTCCTTCGCATAAACCGGAAGCAGCGCCACTGCCCCGCCGAGCAGCACCGCGAACAGGTCGAGCGAAACGGACCCGAGCACGATCTTGTGCTCCCAGATGTATCGCAGTCCGGCGAGCACCGTTTTCCAAGTGACAGTTTCCCGCACTGCAGGCTTGGTCTTCAGCTTCACGCGCAGAATCGCCAACGAGGCTCCCGCAGTCGCCACCATCGCCATTCCATACACCACGGTAGGCCCGCCGAATAGCGCGTATACCAAACCGCCCGCCGCCGGGCCGAGGATCGTGGCCGTCTGAAAAATGCTCGATCCCCACGCGACCGCATTCTGGAAATGCTCCTCGGGTACGACCAGCGGCAGCAGCGCGCGTCCAGAAGGTCCGCTGAACGAGCGCGCCACGCCGATCAGCAGCATCACCCCGTAAATCGGATAAACGGAATGTACTCCGCTCAGAGTGATCGCCAGCAGAAGTCCCGAACACAACGCGAGTCCACCATAACTTACCATCAGAATTCTCGTGCGGTTGTAGCGGTCCGCGGTGTGTCCGGAAATCAGGAACAGAAGAATGCCGGGAAGGAATTGCGCCAAGCCCACAAGGCCGAGATCCAGAGCGCGATTGGTGATTTCGTACACCTGCCAACCGACAGCGACCGATTGCATTTCCGTGCCAATCACGCTGCAAAATCGCGCGACCTGCAGGTAAGTGAAATCGGGAAATGTGAATGCGATGCGCCCGGCGTGGCGGGAATTTCCGGAGTCTGCCATGAGCGGTTACTTTGCCATAGAAAGGCAATCCGCACGAGCGGGGGGCTTACCGTACACGGTCACGCGGAGATTAAAGAAGGGAAGGGGAGTCGAAATTGCAGCAGCTAGCCGCTGGCTTTGGCTACAAGCACTGCGTCGAAGAAAACACCGAGGAGGTGGCGAACGTCTGAGTCGCTGACGGACACGTGATCGACGAGGTGCTCGAGAAGCAGTGCGTTGGAAAGCGAGCCCAGTCCAGTGGCGGCTGCTACGCCGGAAATCGCCAAGTGCGCCCCGGCATCCTTGGCCAAGCGGCGCAGGATGTTTCCGGCGCATTCGCGCAGTGGCCGCTGACGGGTGCGCAAGCGCGCATGCGCCTTCGGATGTCGAATGGCGAAAAGCTTGAATTCCAGTGAAAGCAGCGCCAGACGACGATCCGTCGCCGTTTGCGCGTAGTGCTCGCGAAGAGCGCGCAGCCTGGCCGCTGGATTCGAGTGGCTTTCCAGCACAGCATTTACTTCAGCGATCCTGCGGCCGACCCATAGCTCCAACAGCGCGAAGAAAATATCTTCCTTGCTCTTGAAGTGCGCGTAGAAGGCGCCGCGCGTGTATCCCGCCAATGCAGCGATGTCGGCCAAGCGCGCTGCTTCAAAGCCGTCGCGCGCGAAGACGTTCTCGGCAGCCGCGAGAAGTTTCCGGCGCGTGGCGGCGGTACGCAAATGCTGGCGAGATGCCGGCAGTGCGTTCGCCGTCGGCCGTACGCCGAGCTTCCGACGACCGCTAGTCGTCGCGAGCTGGGTGCGCGACTGTTTAGATACATGCACGTATGTATGTTATTTCTGTTGCTGGGAGTTTACAATAGCAATTCATGGGTTCCGCCGCAATCACCTTTGACCAGGTTGCCTGGCGTCCGCGCCACAATCCATGGCTCGTGGCCTTCACGGTGACGCTCGCCACGTTCATGGAAGTGCTGGACACTTCCATCGCCAACATCGCTCTACCGCACATTGCGGGTAGTTTCGGGGCGAGCACGAACGAATCCACGTGGGTCCTGACGAGCTATCTGGTTTCCAACGGCATCGTGCTGCCGATCAGCGCGTGGCTGGCCACGCGGGTGGGACGGAAAAAGTTCTATATGGCGTGCGTGGTGTTGTTCGCGTCCAGCAGTTTCATGTGCGGTCTGGCGCCGAGCCTCGGTGTCCTGGTGTTCTTTCGCGTTTTGCAGGGAGCGGGAGGCGGCGGACTGCAGCCGAGCGAGCAGGCGATTCTCGCGGATACCTTTGCGCCCTCCCAGCTCGGCATGGCATTTTCGATTTACGCCATGGCGGTGGTGCTGGCGCCGGCGATCGGTCCAACTCTGGGCGGATATCTGACCGACAATTACAGCTGGCGGTGGATTTTCTACATCAATGTGCCGATCAGCATTTTGTCGCTGATCATGACCAGCCGATTCGTGGAAGACCCACCGTATATGGCAGTCGAGAAAGAGAAGAGCAAAAAGGGGGGCATCGACTACATCGGACTAGGGTTAGTGGCGCTTGGAGTTGGCACACTTCAAATGGTGCTGGATAAGGGGCAGGAACTCGATTGGTTCGGCTCGCATTTGATCACCATTGGGACGATCTTCGCTAGCGCGGTGCTGATCTTCTGGATCGTCTGGGAGTGGAGGCATCCGCATCCGATCGTGGCGCTGAAGCTTTTCAAGCACCGCAACTTCGCGGCTGCAATGCTTTCGATGTTTGTGCTGGGCGGCGTGCTCTATGGCACCACCGTGCTGCTGCCGGAATTCATGGAGAACTTGATGGGCTATCCCGCTGTTGTCTCGGGCGAAGCGCTGGCGTTCGGCGGGTTCATAATGCTGCTGACGATGCCCACCGCCGGCGCGCTTTCGGGCCGGATGGATATGCGAAAGATGATGGCCATCGGTTTTGGAGTGACGGCGATAGGTCTCTATAACATGGCCACGCATCTGAGCCTGACCATGGATTTCTTTACGATTTCGCTGGTGCGCGTCTACCAGGTGGCAGGGCTGGCGTTCATTTTTATCCCCGCCAACGTGCTTTGCTACATCGGTATCCCGATGGAGCAGAACAATCAGGTTTCGAGCATGATGAATTTCGTCCGCAATATCGGCGGCAGCATCGGCATCGCCCTGGTGGGCACGGCCGTGACACGCACTACGCAAACACGGCAGAATTTTATGGCCGCGCACCTGAGTGGCGGGAGTCCCGTCTATCTTCAGGCGCTCGAAGGAATGGCCGCCATGTTGCGCAGCCGCGGAATGAGCGCCGTGGATGCCACGCATGCGGCATATTTGCAGATCGCGATGATGATGGAGCAGCAGGCCGCCGCTGTGGCTTTCAAGGACGTTGTATCGATGCTGGCGATTATTGTGGCGTGCCTGGTTCCGCTGGCGTTCCTCATGAAAAAGCCGCCCGCAGGACAAGCTCGACGCCCCGCCGCACATTAGGATTTTGCTTCGCTCGGGTTTAGCTCCGGCTTCAGTGTGGATTCTGGGCCAGTTCCGGCCAATTCAGCAGGAGCGTGATCGAGCCGGATGCCGCCGGGTCGGCTGACGTGGCCACGATGAACCGGCTGCCATCGCGCGTAACATCGAAAAGCGGCGCATTTGTCGTTGGCAAGCTCATTTGGAAAAGCGGCTCGATCGACCTCACTTGCAGAGAGTCCCCCTTCATCGTAAGGTCAGCTTCCATCAGGCGATTGCCCATGGTGAGAAAGAACAGCTTGTCGCCCGCCGCCCACCGCACCGCCCAACCACTCGTTTGCGAAATCTGGTATTTGGCGCCGGTAGCCGGGAACGGAACGACGAACACCTCGGGCGAGCCCGTTTCGTACGAAAAATACGCCAACCAGTGGCCATCGGGCGAAAAATTACCGTCGAACTGCGCGGCGTTTACCGCAGCGGGCTCGAACAACCTCTTACTTCCGTCGAGGTCGAGAAGCCAGTCGTTTCCACGTCCCGTTTTCGCGCTGTACATGTCGAAACTGATATATCGCCCATCGGGCGACCAGTCGACAACTTCGGCACCGAGGGCGTCCGGTCCCAAATTCCGCAGCTCCTCCTGGGTTCCCGATCCGTCCGCCGGTTTGCGACAGATAGCCCAGGTTGCTCCGGGGCGGCAGGCATAGGCGACGTATTTCCCATCCGGGGACCACGCGGCCCAAATTTTGGGACCGGGGCCGAATGTCAGCCGCGCCCCCACGCCGCCATTGGCCGGATACGACCAAAGATCGGTCGAGTCCTGTGTTGCCGCGTCGGCTAGAATTTCTTTTCCGTCCGGGGAGACTTCCGTATTTACCCACTGCCGTACATCGCCAATGGTGACGAGCGGATTCCCGTTGCGATCAAACCATTGCAGACGGGCGTTAGCAGTGCCCCCCTGCCACGCGAGCACGCCGTTACCGGAAGCCGAAAACGTGACGGCCTGCGCGAGCGGCAGAGCGCCTCCCATCAGTTTTCCGCTCTCGGGATTGAATCGCTCGGCAAAGACTTTTCCGTCGCGATAAAACAGCAAATCGCCTGACGCGAACTGAGGCAAGCTGGCTTGACTCAGGACCACCTGCGATTTGCCTGAGATCAGCGAGGCCATCCCAATCGAAGCCGATCCAGTCTTATCCTCCGAGATGTAGAGGAATTCAGCCCCGCCGGGAAGAAAAGCTGGCTCGCCAATCACAACTGCTCCGGTCGCCGGTTGGACAACTGGCTGCGGAGTTCCTCCTCCAGCGGATATTTTGTCTATCGGTCCGTCGCATCGCGGCACGAAAAGGATTACGTCTTGCGCGTTCCATGCCCCACGGAATTCATCGCAAATCTTGTCGCTCAGGGTTTGAACCGTGCCGCTTCCAATGGCTATCGTCTTCAGCTTGCTGTCCGCGAAAAATCCCAGGGAAAGTCCGTCGGCGGACCAAAAAGGCTGGGCGCCGTCGTCGGTTCCCGCCAAGGCGGTAGCCGCCCCGTTCGCGAGCCGCCGGACCCAAATTTGGGTAACGCCTTTTTGATCGGTGGCTGAGAAGGCCAATTCCTTTCCGTCAGGCGATACCACCACCGGGCCTTCGCCGAAACCGACGTAGCGGAAACTAGTTCCAGGTGGTGGAGGAATATACGCCAGCACAGATGACTCTGCTGTATGCCGCGGCGCCAGCCAAGCCCATGTGCCGACGCCCGCCGCAATAATCGCCAATAGCGCTGCAACGGCCCACGGCATGGCGCGACGCGAAAGCGGCGCCGAAACTGGCGTAGTGGCAGAGGCAGATGACGGTTCCGGCGCGCCGGAAAGAACTTCGTCGAGGGAGATGCGTGCGTCGCCGATGTCGCGCAGGCGCTGCTTCGGGTCCTTTTGCAAGCAGCGCTGCAGCAGCACGCGGACTCGGATCGGTGTAGCTGCGGGAAGCTGCGACCAGTCGGGCTCGGCGCGAATCACTGCCGCCAGCGTGTCCGTTACCGTCTCGCCGCTGAATGCCATCTTGCCGGTGAGCATTTCGTACAGCACGCAGCCGAATGCCCAGATGTCGGCTCGCCGGTCCACCGACCTGCCCTTGGCCTGCTCCGGCGACATGTAGGCAGCCGTGCCCAGGATTACTCCCGCTTGCGTCGCCAGCCGGCTGATGGTCGGCGAATTGGCGATGTCCATCGACGACGCATCGCCTTCGATGGCTTTCGCCAGGCCGAAATCGAGGACTTTCACCGCGTCGTCAGGAGTGACCTTCACGTTCGCCGGTTTCAGATCACGATGAACGATGCCGCGCTCGTGTGCATATTCGAGCGCTTCGCAAATTTGCTTGGCGATCCGCAGCGCTTCGTCGATAGGAATTGGCCCGGACTTGATGCGGTCGGCCAGCGTCGGCCCCTCGACCAACTCCATCACCAACGCGTGAGTGACGCCGGAATCCTCGAAGCCATAGATTGCAGCGATGTTGGGATGATTGAGCGACGCGAGCAGCTTCGCTTCGCGCTGAAACCGCGCCATGCGCTCGGAGTCGCGCGCAAACGCCTCGGGCAACACTTTCAGCGCCACGTCGCGCCCGAGCTTCGCATCCCGCGCGCGATACACCTCGCCCATCCCGCCTTTGCCGAGCTCGGCGGTGATCTCGTAGCTGCCGAGTTTGGCTCCCTGGCTCAACATGAAATCTCTCGCTCTTCCACCCCACCGCGCGCGAAAGCAGCTTGGGATGGGGACCCCGAATGCAGTCGGGATTTCGCCTGGCGGCTCTGACGCCGCCAGGTTGGCTCAAATTTGCCCATCCTGCCGGCACGAATCGCGGCGAGCACTTCGGAGGTTCCGATCCTGGTGCCGGCGGGAACCACGATCAGCCTCTGCGGAACGAAGCGCGAGGTTTCGGATTGACGTCTCAGGTGAGCGGGCATGGCCATGAGAGGCAGCCATCTTAGGATGGGACTCGGAATTAGGTCAACGGCAGGACCGTCTCGCTGGGATACGTGATGTGCTTTCCGCGGACATGGGCGTAGGGCGTGAGCGCGTGTGGCTTGGGCTCGGCTTTGCTGATGATGTGCAGGACGCGCGCGCCGCGGACCAGCAGCGCGTCGGCGACCAGCGAGCGATGGCAGCGCCACGGAACTGCTTCGGCGCACATCAACGCGCTTGGGCGCTGGCGCGCCAATTCGATGGCGCGATCGAGAGCAGCCGCGAATTCCGGAGTCTGCATGTAGTCCGCAAAGCCGCGAAAGCTCGCGTTGCGCCAGCCAAGATTCACGGAATCCTTGCGCGCGTGGCGCAAACCGCCGAGTTCTTTTAGGTGAACGTAGCGAATTTTCGCTGCCCGGAGCGCGGACGCTAGAGCGTCGCTATTAAATTGAGGATTATGGCGCGATTTAGGAATGGTGCGGATGTCGATGATTTGCTTCACACCTTGCGCGTGCAGTAGCTCGATGAATTCCGCGATGGGGCGGGTGGAATGGCCGACGCTGAAAACCGAGAGTTCTTCTTGTTTGCGCCGCATTCGAAGGCTCCGTGGCCTCATGTTACTGCACATTCGTCGCAACGCGCTCGAGGCCAGCACTCGCCAGCCGGTTCGAGAATTCCGCTTCTGCCGCGCTAGCGCGGAGAGGATAATAGAAAACGCCGTTCGCGCGCGCTGCGGCTCCGGCACAGGTTCATCGCTTCACAGGTGCAATCGCTCAGGGGAAGGTTCATGGCGGAAGTGACGACGCTGTTCTGGGATAACGGCGGGGTGATCCTCACCAACGGGTGGGACCGCAATTCGCGCCGCGAAGCGGTGGAAAAGTTTCATCTCGATTGGGCCGATTTCGAGGACCGCCACGAGCTGATGCTCGACGCCTTCGAGCGCGGCCACACCTCTCTGGACGATTATCTGAAGCGCACTGTTTTTTACCGCGAGCGCCCGTATTCGATCGCGGAGTTCAAGGATTTCATGTTTGCGCAGTCGCAGCCGCGGCAGGAATCGCTCGAGTTTGTGAGAAAGTTAGCGGCCGCCCGCCGATGGCTGATGGCCGCGCTCAATAACGAATCGGCGGAGATCAACGAATACCGCATTCATACCTTTCATTTGCGCGATTATTTCGAGGCGTTTTTCAGTTCGTGCTATCTGGGCGTGCGCAAGCCGGGGCCGCAGATTTACAATTTGGCTCTGCGCATCACACAAAGCGCGCCGCATGAATGCCTGCTGATCGACGACCGCGAGCTGAATCTGGAGTGCGCGCGAGAACTCGGCATGAACGCCATCCAATTTCAAACCGTGGCGCAGCTTCGCGAAGATCTGGCGCACTACGGGATTACGACGGACCACTAATTCGGAAAATCAAGCGGAGGCAATCTCATGGAACTCGGAATGATCGGTCTTGGAAAGATGGGCGCGTTCATGACGGAGCGGCTGGTGCGCGGCGGACATCGCGTGGTCGGGCTCGACCGAGATCCCGCGGCCGTGCAGCGCGTGGTCGAGAAAGGCGCGGACGGAGCGGGCACGCTCGAAAAACTGATCGGACAATTAAAAGCGCCGCGCGCGGTGTGGCTGATGGTCCCGTCGGGTGCTCCCGTAGATCAGACGATCGAGCAACTGGTGCCGCTGCTCGCAGCCGGCGACACGATCATCGACGGCGGAAACTCGTATTACAAGGATTCGCTGCGGCGCGCTGCTGCCCTGGCGCAGAAGAAAATCAACTTCGTAGATTGCGGTACCAGCGGTGGAGTATGGGGCCTCACTGAAGGCTACAGCATGATGGTGGGCGGCGAGGCCGACGTAGTAAAGCGGCTTTCGCCGATTTTTCAGACGCTTGCGCCCGGCCCAGACAAAGGATGGGGCCGCGTGGGTCCAGCGGGCGCCGGGCATTTCGTGAAAATGGTGCACAACGGCATCGAGTACGGAATTATGGAGGCGTACGCCGAAGGACTCGACGTGCTGCGGCACAAGAAAGAATTCGGCATCGACCTGCTGCAAGTCGGCAAAGTATGGCAGTTTGGCAGCGTGATTCGTTCCTGGCTGCTCGATCTGACGGTGGATGCGCTCTCGAATAATCCTACGCTCGAGGGCATCGAAGCGTACGTCACGGATTCGGGCGAAGGGCGCTGGACGGTGATCGAGGGCGTGGAACTGGGTGTGCCAGTGCCTGTGATTTCCAGCGCGCTCGATGCGCGGTTCCGCTCGCAGGAGCCGGAGCCATTTGCCAACAAGCTGCTGGCCATGATGCGCCACGAGTTTGGCGGGCACGCCGTCAAAACGGCGGCAAAGAAGTGACCATTGGCGTGCTGCCGCAAACGGGTGGGGCAATCGCATGAAGATGGACGAGCGGGTCTTCGACGATCTCGACGCGCTTAGCCGGGACGCACTGCAGGAACTGCAGCAGATTGCGAAGGAAGCCGTGCAGCAGCGCGGGCGATTTGCGATTGCGCTGGCGGGCGGGCGAACTCCCGCGAGGCTGTACGCGCTCTGGGCGCAAGCGGATCCCGAAGCGAACGGCGCGCCCTGGGATCGCGTGCATTTGTTTTGGGGCGACGAACGCTACGTGGACCACAATGACCTGTTGAGCAATTACCGGATGGCGCGGGAAGCGCTGCTATCGCGCGCGCCCATCCCGGCAGAGAATGTGCATCCGATGCCGACGGGGTGCGCGTTGCCAGAGGAGTGCGCGAAAGCGTACGAAGCAGAGTTGCGAAAATTTTTTGGCAGCGAGCCGCCCGCGTTTGATCTGCAACTTCTCGGACTAGGACCCGAGGGGCACACGGCATCTTTATTCCCCGGTTCCGACGTGCTGGAGGAGAGGACGCTCTGGGTGGCGGCGGTTGAAGCACCTGCTAGGCCGCGGCAGCGCCTTACGCTTACGCCCGCTGTGCTCAACCAGGGGCGAAATACGTGGTTTCTGGTGTCGGGCGCGGACAAACGTGAGATTGTGCAGTCGCTTCGCCGGGAAGACGAAAATAGCCGCTCCACCAGCCGATATCCGGTCGCCAGGTTGCAGCCTGTCGGTAACGTGTTGTGGTTCTTTGATCGCGCCGCCGCGGCAGTTTGAAAAAGGCGACACTCCGGAAACCTGCGTGCCCCCTGTACGTCTATCTTCTTGGGCGAGGAGAGTTACCCCAGTGAGCACACGAGGCCAATCTGTGTGCATCCGTAGGATGTACACCGGAATCAAATAAGGCGCGTCTCTCGATGGCGCGGTATCATGTAGGGGACGACCGCGCCGGGCGAGCGAGATACTACCTCTCGCGTCCCGCCAGCACGAGACCTCGATACGGACACCACCAGGAAGAACTGATAGGGATACGATTATCGATGAGCAGGAATTCAAGCCTAGCTGCATTGTTAGTGAGCATTCTTGCCGCGACCGTCGCTATTTGCGGGTGCGATACAAAGACGGCGCAGACCGCGCCGATGTTCGCGGTTCCAGTGACGGTGGCGAAAGCGACGCAACAGAATATTCCGGTGAACTTAACGGCGATTGGTTCGGCGTCGGCTTATTCGACGGTTTCCGTGGAATCCCAGGTGAATGCGGAGCTCGAGGAGGTCCACATTAAGGAAGGGCAGTTCGTGAAAAAGGGCGACCTGCTTTTCACGCTCGATGCGCGCCCATTCCAGGCGGCGCTCGATCAAGCGCAAGCCAATTTAGCCAAGGACGAGGCGCAGTCTCAATTGGACCAGGTACAGGCGCAGCGCTACGAGGAGCTATATAAAGAGGGCGTCGGTACCAAGGAACAGTATGACCAGCAGCAATCCACGTACCAGGCGCAGCAAGCGGCAGTTCATG
Source organism: Candidatus Acidiferrales bacterium (assembly GCA_049591475.1). GTDB lineage: Bacteria > Acidobacteriota > Terriglobia > Acidiferrales > UBA7541 > Palsa-295. Next base: position 111,020 of record JBAWEZ010000079.1, on the reverse strand, counting down.
CCGATCAGGCGGCGGTTGTTTCCGCTCAGCTTCAGGTAAGTTACTGCGAGATATATTCGCCTGTTTCTGGACGCACCGGTGCGTTGCAGGTATATCCGGGAAACATTGTGAAAGCGGATAGCACGCCCGCGCTGATCGTCATCAACCAGTTGAATCCAATCTACATGAGCTTTTCCGTACCGCAGCAATACCTTGGCGACGTGCAGAAGTTCATGGCGCGCGGACCGCTGCGAGTGGAAGCCACTCCGTATGGTGAAACCAAGCCGGAGATCGGCTATCTGAGCTTCGTGGACAACAGCGTCGACAACACCACAGGGACCGTCGCGCTGAAAGCCACCTTTCAGAACACCGATTACAAGTTATGGCCCGGGCAGTTTTCCAACGTTCTTTTGCGCCTGGCCGAGGAAGAAAACGCCACTGTGGTGCCAACGCAGGCCGTGCAGACGGGTCAGAACGGCGACTACGTTTACGTCGTGACGTCCGACATGACCGTCGAGCAGCACAACGTTAAAATTGGCCGTAGCTTCGGCCCGGATACCGTTGTTCTCAGCGGCGTCCAACCGGGCGCCACGGTCGTGACCGATGGGCAGCTTCGGCTGATTCCGGGAGTAAAGGTGCAAGTCAGCGCGCCGGTCACGCAAAGCTAGACTGCCTTCCATGAGCTTTTGTCCATGAACATAGCCGAACCATTTATAAAACGTCCGATCATGACCACCCTGGTCATGGCCTCGATCGTGATCTTTGGGATCATCAGCTACCGCTCGCTGGCTGTCAGCGACTTGCCGTCGGTCGACTATCCAACAATTAATGTTTCGGCGAGTCTGCCGGGCGCAAATCCAGACACCATGGCGGCGGCCGTCGCTACGCCGCTCGAGAAGCAGTTCTCCACCATCGCTGGTATTAGCTCCATGACGTCCACCAGCTACACGGGCAGCACTAGCATCACGCTGCAGTTCGATTTAAGCCGGAATATCGACGGTGCAGCGCAGGATGTGCAGGCGGCAATATCGAGCGTTCAGGGCCAGCTTCCGCCCAACATGCCTAGCCCGCCAACATTTCAGAAGACCAATCCTGCGGACCAGGCGATTCTTTATCTCGCATTGAGCTCGGCGACTGTGTCGCCACAGGTCGTGGACGAATACGCGGAGACGATGCTGGCTGAACGCATCTCCATGGTCTCGGGCGTTTCGGAAGTGAACATCTTCGGCTCGCAGAAATACGCGGTAAGGATTCAGCTCGATCCGCGGGCGATGGCCGCGTGGCAGATCGGAATCAACGACGTAGCCACGGCCGTGCAGAACCAGAACGTCAATCTTCCCACCGGCACGCTCTACGGGCCGCACAAGGCCTACACCGTGCAGGCGTCCGGGCAATTGATGCGCGCGGCGCTCTATCGGCCGCTGATCGTCGCTTATCGCAACGGGGCGCCGATACGGCTGGATGAGATAGGCAACGTCGTTGATAGCGTGCAGAACGACAAAGTAGTCGGCTGGTACAACAACGAGCGGGCCGTGATTCTGGCCGTGCAGCGCCAGCCGGGCACCAACACCGTCGAGGTGGTTGACGGTGTGATGAAAATCCTCCCGCAATTTCGGGCCATCCTGCCGCCTTCGATCCACTTGGTAACCGTGTACGACCGGTCGCAAGAGATCCGTTCGTCCGTGAACGACGTCAAGTTCACGCTGTTCGTGGCCATCTGTATGGTTGTGATGGTTATTTTTCTGTTCCTCCGCAACCTCTCGGCGACGGTGATCCCCAGCATCGCCTTACCAGTCTCACTGATCGGTACGTTCGCCGTGATGTACCTTCTCAACTACACGGTTGACAATTTATCGATGATGGCCATGACGTTATCGGTCGGCTTCGTGGTGGACGATGCGATCGTAATGCTTGAAAACATCGTGCGCCACATGGAGATGGGCGAATCGCCGATGAATGCCGCGCTGAAGGGCTCGCGGGAAATCGGCTTCACGATCGTTTCGATGACCTTGTCGCTGACCGCCGTGTTCATTCCCGTCTTGTTCATGAGCGGAATCCTCGGCCGGCTGTTGCATGAGTTCGCGGTCGTCATCATGGTCGCGGTGTTGGTCTCGGGCTTGGTATCGCTCACCCTTACGCCCATGCTTTGCAGCCGCTTCCTGCGCCCCCAGCATGAACTCAAGCACGGGCGGATGTACCTGAAGCTCGAGAGTTTTTTCGACTGGCTGTTGCACAAATACGATGTTTCGCTGCAATGGGCTTTGCGCCACCGTGCCGTGGTGATGGTCTTTTCAGGGATCATCTTGCTGATCACGATTTGGCAATTCATGGTGATCCCGAAGGGATTTTTGCCGGAGGTGGACTCTTCCACTTTGCAGGGCGCCACACTCGCAGCGCAGGGAATCTCGTTTGATTCCATGGTGGCCCATCAGAAGGCCGTCAACAAAATTGTGAACGCCGATCCGAACCGGAAGGGATTCTTCTCGACCGTAGGTCTTACCGGAGGCGCTGGCAACTCCGGCTTCGTGTTCATTCACCTGAAAACGCCGGACGAACGCCCCGAAATTCCGAGTCGAACGATGCTGGCGCTCGATAAAAAATATGGCGGGGTTCCGGTGATCGGTGCCATATTGCGCGACGCCACTCCCCTTTTCGCGCATCACCCTGGCATCGACGACGTAATTCAGGAGTTGCGCGCAAAGCTCTTGACCATACCGGGCATTCAGGTTTTTTTGCGCAATCCGCCCCCCATCCAGATTGGAGGCAACGTCACCAACAGCCAATATCAGTTCGCCCTGCAGAGCCCTGATACGCAGCAGCTCTACCAAGTGGCGACGCAGTTCGAGCAAAAGATGCAGACGTTGCCCTCACTTCAGGACGTCACCAGCGACTTGCAGATTTCCAACCCTCAGGTGAACGTCAATATCGACCGCGATAAGGCATCCGCACTCGGCGTCACGGCCGAGCAGGTGGAGGACGCGCTGTTCACGGCCTACGGCCAGCGCCAGATTTCCACCATCTACGCGCCCAACGATGAATACTGGGTCATCATGGAGCTCGAGGACCAATATCAAAAAGATCCTAACGCTCTGTCGATGCTCTACATCCATTCCAGCACCGGCGCGTTAGTGCCGCTCAGCGCCGTAGCCAGCCTCACCACCAGCTTGGGCCCGCTTTCCGTCAATCACCTGGGCCAGCTTCCGGCGGTGACGATCTCCTTTAACTTGAAGCCCGGCGCTGCGATCGGAGATGCCGTCAACAGCATCGATAATCTGGCGCGCACTTTGCCGGACACCATCTCCTACCAGTTCGAAGGAACCGCGCAAGCTTTTCAATCTTCGCTGACTGGATTGGGCATTCTGTTGCTGGTGGCCATTCTGGTGATCTACATCGTCCTGGGAATCCTGTATGAAAGTTTCATCCACCCCATCACGATCCTTTCTGGATTACCTTCGGCGGCATTCGGAGCTTTGCTCACGCTTCAGATTTTTGGTTTGAGCCTCGATCTCTACGGATTCGTCGGCGTCATCATGTTGATTGGAATCGTCAAGAAGAACGCGATTATGATGGTGGACTTCGCCATCGCACGCGAGCGCGAGGAGCACAAACCCGCTGCCGAGGCGGCTTACGAAGGCAGCCTGGTTCGCTTTCGCCCGATCATGATGACCACAATGGCGGCGTTCTTTGGAACTCTGCCCATTGCGATCGGATCCGGCGCCGGCGCCGATTCGCGCAGGCCGCTGGGCCTCGCTGTTTGCGGCGGACTGATCTTTTCGCAACTGATCACTCTGTATCTGACGCCAGTGTTTTACACCTACATGGATACATTCCAGAGTTGGCTGGAGCGACGGTTCGGAAGGATCATGGGCTTCTCGAAGCCGCGTTTCGTGGACGAGTCCGTCTCCGCGGACTAAAGCTCTCTCGTATAAAGGCATTAACATCGCAATTACTGTCCTTGCGTCACCTCCAAATTAAAAAGTACAGCTGTCTTTTCGTACCATTGATGGCCAACTGGTCGCCCGCATAAGATCGCTCGGCAATTAGACGAAAGTGGTACTTCGGAATTCGAAGGGTCGCTTTTAGAGCCGTTCCGCGGGGACTCAACCGGTATGCCATTTGGGGAAGACCTTCCAAGAGATATACGAAACAGGCACAAGCGACGCGGATTAAGAGTCAACTCCCGCGTCCCAGTGACGATTCAATGGAATGGGACTGCTGGGCCTACGCATTTCGAGCCCGGATTCACCCGGGTCGTGAATAGCTATGGATGTCTTTTGGTGAGTCCGCGGGAAATCGAAACGCATGAGTGCCTTCAACTTACGAACGTGGCCACCCGCGAACGTGCGGAGGGCCGGGTCGTTTGGAAAGGCGCACAGCGTCCGGATGGCTGGGAATTAGGAGTGGAACTGGTAGGGGCAGATCTAAATTTCTGGGGTGTCGAAATTTGAAAATTGAAGAGTTGAGGGTACCGCCGCGGTCGCGATTTACGACACCGGGTCAAAAGGGTGTTTCTTCATCCAGGCCGGAGCCAGCTTCGGGTTCAGGGCTCGCACGAACGCAGCAGCCCGCCCCTCGGTTGATTCCCGGGGAGGAGCGCCGTCGCAGCCAGAGAGTGCTGCTTCGTGTTCGTGCGCAAATTCACGTGGCACTGGAAGGCAAAGCCACCACATTTGACGTACTGACACTTAACGTCAACCCTCACGGTGCTCTGGTAGTGATGGATAAATGTCTCGGCTCTGGAACGCGGCTGATCCTCGAAAACACCACCACGCGCGAGCGCGTTGCTTGCAAAGTGGCTCGCCAGCCGCGCGAATCGGCTGAGGGATTTCAGGTGCCGCTGGAATTTGATTCGCCCGCGCCGCGGTTTTGGAGCATCGCCTTTCCTCCTGCGGATTGGCGTCCGGAAGATTAGCCTCGCTCGCGCCGCGGTAGTTTGCAGGCGCTGACACCGTACCCGTCGCCGTGTTCCCAATTGAAACGTTTTTAGATCAACGTCGTGCCCGCCGCGCAAAGTTTCTGCTTCGCTGAAGAACAATCATTAAAAACCTTGACGCTGTCTTTGCCGAGTGTGATCCTCCGAAAACCCTTCCTCGAAGCCTGACCATTCTTCAGCCAGCTTTACTGCAGGAGGACTTCATGTCTGGAAGCGAACGCCGTAACTCGTCCAGGAAACTTTGCACCATGCCGGTTCGGTTTCGAGTGAATGGGAACGGCAATAGCGAACGCGCCGGGAACTCGGAAACCGCCCAAGAATCCCAGATACGAGCGTCCACAGCTGGGAGGTCTGAGTTCGTCGGCAAGGCCCTAAACCTTTCCGAGCGCGGAGTCTATTTCACGTGCCGCGAAAAGCTGAGCATTGGCCAGCCAATCGAAATGTATTTCACACTGCCATCCGAACTGACCGGCCGGGCACCAGAAAACGTACGCTGCAGCGCGCGGGTGGTCCACGTGGATGAGGATGGCCAGGCGGGACTGCGAGGCATCGGCGCCTCCGTCGAACAGTTCGAGCCCGTGGTTGCCGTTCGCAACTGGGCAAACTAAAACACAGACGAGAAATCGCCGCTATTGCGATCCGCGCCCGAAAACGGTGAAGCTGGTCTGCGCCGCGGAGATGTTGTCGAATCGATCGGTCACCTGGACCGCGATGGTGTGCTGGCCATTCGGCAATCCGGGAATTTCGATGTAGTAGCTTTCGTTCGGAGCGTCGGAGAGTTGGCCCTTGGGGAAAATCGTCTGCCACGGACCGGCGTCGATGCTATATTTCGCATTGGCGATCGGACCGTAGGAACTGACCGCATCAAACGATGCACGCGTGTTGAGAAGCCCGGAACCCGCGCGGAGATTTACGATCCGAGGCGGAGTATTGGCCACCACGAAACGGTCGCTGATGCGCTCGGCCCACAACGCGTCGTTCGGCGGATTCGATGGCGCATCTGAGGCCCGAATTTTCAGATAGTAGGCGCCATCGGGCATCGACGCAGTGTTCCACGAATAATAGTTTTCTGTCAGCTTGTCCTTCATCACGTGCCATGCTTCCTCGCCTTCGGAGCGATAGTAGACGGTATAGACGAGGTCATCGTCATTCGCGTCGTGCGCGCTCCAAATTACGCTCTGGTAGCCTTTGTCTTTGTATCCTTGGATAGGCATTTGCACTTTCGAGGAAGCGCTCGCACTACCGGCTTCCGCATTCATGGGAGGCGCGGAAGATGAATCGCCTTGCGCGTTGGGCATGCGCAATTGCACCGGGGTGATTCCACCGACCTGCGATGGATATCCGCTGACGCGAATGCCGGGATCCTGCACGGCGATGTCGTCGATCACCGGCGCAACGTTCTTAGGCAGATAGGCGACGCTGACCCAGGAAATATCGGTAGCAGAATTCCGGCCGGCGTTTGGAAACACAACTTTCCATTGCGCAAAGCGCGATGCGGGGCAATTCGTCTCTTGGCCCGCGGGATTTTTGTATGGCCCAGACCACGGACTCCAGTTCTTGTCCGGATTCGAAGTGTTGCCGCAGCGAAGGTACAATTCTGCTTTTCCGTTGTCGGCGCCATCTCCCCACCAAGTCACGCGTCCCCAACGCGAGAAGATGCTGGCATCAAACGCATCTGACTCGAAGCTGCCGTTTGGCTGCAGATCCGGGCCCATAGTGAAAATCTTTCCGGGGTTAGCGGTGGCCACAAAAACCTTGCCGCCGGAATCGGTGACTACGCTGGTGACTTGCTCGGAGGCGGTTTTCGCGACGTCCGCATATACGCCCTGGCCCTTCAGCTCGATTACGGAACCATTGTCACCGGTGCCGAGCAACAGGCGGCCGGCCGGAGACAGCGCCAGCGTGAAAACCAGATCAGACGGCGATGTCCAAATCGTCGTTGGGGACCCGTCCGGAGCAATCTTTACAACCTGCGTGCCGCCGGCTGGCACAACCATCGGATAGGCGGGCATGATCGCGCCAGCCTGCGGCGGCGTTGCGGTTGTGGTGCCCTCGGATAGCACGATGGTGGTTTGCGCGCCTGGGGCGGGTGTGATCGGCTGTTGCGGAACAACCGTAGGCAGGATGGCCGGGATGGTCATCTCATGCGACTTTTCACCGATCGCCGCAGCGTAGATATTGCCTTCCGTATCCTGCACCATCGAAGTGACTTCCTGCTTGTCCATTTCGTACACGACGAAAGGCGCGCCTGCCTGAGGAATGGCATCCGAAGGCTTGCGCTCAATGGGAATGCGGAGGATGAATCCATGTGGATCGGTACCCACCAGCAAGTCGCCTTTGGTATCAAACGCGAGCGACTGCGCATGGCTATCCGCGCTTTGATAGAACAGCTTGCCCTTTCCATCCGGGCCGACGACGAAGATTTTGCCAGTGTCGCCCGTGCCGACGAAGAGATCGCCGTGCGAATCGACGGCCAAAGCCCAAATGTATTTGGTTTTAGGCTCGAAGAAAACGCTCTTCGTACCTTCCGGAGTGACGCGATAGACCCTGCCGTCGGGCGAAGTGCCGACGTAAAGATTGTCCTTGGAATCAAGTGCGATGGCCTGCGCCGCCAGCTCGGAAGATTCGAACACGGTTGTGGACTTGCCGGAATCGTCGTAGCGGAAGACTTTGGCGTTCGGCCCGCCGGCTGCATAGAGCCTGCCGCGCGAATCCATCTGAAGCGCCCAGATATAAGCGAGGTTCGGATCGGCGAACGAATCGAATTTCGGGGCGGGCTCGATGGTCCCATCGCTGCGGATGGCGACGCCATGCGCGGTGCCCTTGACGAACTGGGAGTAGTCGGCTTCGCGCCAATAGCGGGTGTGTTCCGCGCGCACGGCGGCGGGCAGCAGCATTGCGAACGCCAGCCCGCACACCAGAGTGAGTCGACGCGTCATGTGGTCGATATCTCCTTTGATTTTGGCCGTCACTTCACCGTGATGGTCAGGATGCGCTGGCCCGCGATCACCTGATGCATATCCACCGACCATTCTCCGGCGGTGGAGTCCCAAAGCAGCCGGGCGCTGCCGAGGTTTCGGCGCTGATCGAGCACGTTGATGGTGGAGAGAGGAACGTTAGGAAGCTCTTTGTCTTCGACCAGCATGGTGGGCGTGGGCTGCAGAAGGGTGGCGTAGAGATGATCGTTGTGACGTTGACGATTGATCAGGTTGATCAGCTCTCCCAATCCCGGGAGCTGGCCTTGCGAAGTGTACGCCAGGCTTTCCACGTTGCGATTCAGAAACGCGGCGTCGCTGACGACGAGCTCGAGAGTACCACGGGCGCTCTGTTCCGGAATGGTAATGGGCATCACCTGAATGAAAGGCGCGCCGCGATATGGCCGCAACAGGACGCGTATGTTGACGGATTCTCCGGGCCGCACTTCGCTTTTTTCCACCCAGGCGTCGTCAATCATCGCCCAGCGGCGGTCTGGCATCGCCTTGACCGTTAGATCGACACGCTGAATCTGCGGCTGCTCATACGGATTGGAATAGATCTGCGCGAAATCCGACTCGACGGATGTGGCCAGAAAAAATCCCGCCGGCGTGGTCTGATCGGTGGGTGCGAAAAGATCTTCCAGGCGCACGGGAGCGTGGCCTTTCAATACGATGTTTCCATCGAGCTGCAGCGTGGTGCTCTGATCGTAAGCCGCGCTACCTGTGATGCCGTTGTAAGCGGCAGTGGCTACCAGTTGGGCGGTTAGCTGCGGACTTTGCACCACTTCAAAGTGATACTTGTTCTCGCCGTCTGGTGTATCAAGCGTCAAGTTCACCGGGACCATTGGCGGGCCGGCGCCGAGCGTGCCGCTGATAGCGGTCTGGCGATCTTGCGTGAGCGTGCCGATCACTCCGCCGGTGGTGATCACTTTCGTGGAAGCCTGGGCAGAGGCAAGCGTCATCACCACGTGAGCGGCGGAGATGGGCATTTGCACGGCGCCAAATCCGAATAGCGGATGGCCGCAAGCGAGGATGCGATTCGCCTCGACGGTTGTGACGGTGCAGCCGGCGCTGACGGATAGATCGCCGCGAATCAGGTCGATGCCGACCATATCACCAGGCTTGACGTGCGAATCGGCCGGCGACGGCGGCGCAGTGCCGCCAGCCATGGCCGCCATGCCCCAAGGCGAAAATTGCTTCTGGAAAAAGGCGAACGATTGCGGATAAAGACCAGTGGTTACCAGCGGCGTCTCGATCGGCACAAGAAACTGACCGCCGCCCACGGCAACGGGCCGGGCGAAGGCCGCCGAGTCCGGCGTAGAGATGGTCGCGGAGTTCGGAAATTCGCGACGAACAGGGCCTGGGCGGGTTTCGGCATTCTGAGCGCCGCCGGCCGTCGGATATTGCGCGACTTGCAGCATGTCCGCAATTGGAGTAACGCCGCCAATGGCTTCTTTGGTGAACGCGCCGAGCTTGAGCGAAAGCGCGCCGACCAGTTTGCCGTCGATGTAAACAGGGCTGCCGCTCATGCCCGCGACAACTCCGGTTTGCGCAACTTGATCTCCGAGGAGCTTAACGAGAATCACATCCTGCTTCGGTCCAAGGGCGTTTTGAAGTACGCCGATCACCTGCAAGTCAACTTTCTGGATCTGATCGCCCTGAAAGATGGTGTACATCACACCGGTCATGCCCGGCTTCACGTCACTCAGAGGAAAGATTTGCGGGGCGTCAGCGGCAAACGCCGGAAAGGCGCAGCAAAGAGTTGCCGCAGCGACCACCAGAAGACACAGTCTGCGTAATGCGCTGGACATCAGATAAACATCATACCTGCGGCCGACGCACGGAGCAAATGAACCGCCGGAGCCGGACGTGTTGACCGCCAAGGAGTCAGCAGGCGAATTTGCTAAGTTACGCCAGACCCGCGCTGTTCGCGAAAGGCGCGAAGAATGCGCCACCAAAACTGTCGAAAATGCACTTCGCAATAGACGCTCAGAAGCGCTGCGGAATGCTCTGGAAATTGCGAGAATCCTTGCACCGGGACGTTCCGGCCTTCGCAGTGCTCCGGCTAGTGTTTTCAACAACTTACGACTGGTCAAGGTCGATTGACTGTTCCGCCCTTGGAAGCACAGAAACTGGCCGTCGGCTAAGCGCGATTCCGGAGTCGAGGCTGTGAGCGAGACGTGCAGGCCTGGAAGGCTGCAATTTGAGGCGTTCAGTTTGTTGTCCATCGCCTTGCCAGTTCCTCTCCGGCAGCTAATTAAATCGCCAACTTGCGGCGCGCTAGAGCTGCACCAAGTTCCAGTACCTACAGCAGCGGCTCACGACAGGTGCGCCGCCAATAGCTAAAACGACTCAAGGTAGCACGCCGTTTGCCATCCCGTCTATTCGTAAAACTACGCAAAATCGCCCCTACGACGCGCTGGCTTTGACCTAAAAACATCTTAGATGCGCATTCTCTGGGGCGGACCGTCAGCCAATGCGCAAATTATTAGACACCACCATGACGATCAGCCCCCCGGCAATTCCGTTAGGGCTTGGCGAAGGAGACCTCGAAGAAAATCAACGGCTTCTTCGATGGGATCACGACCGCGTCCGGGATATAGAGGCTGGATTGATCGACCACGGACATATCGTGCTGAAGGTCGAAGTAGAGATAGCCATGAATTGCGCCATTGGGCGGCACGATGTCCGAGCTGAGCGAGAGCGGGCGCAGGACGTCCGTCAATTGGTCGGCTTTTTTGTCGCCGATGGACCCCATGCCGATTGGAAAGCGCCGCTCGCGCGGGGCCGGGCCGTGGGGATGGGCGATCGCTCCCGCGACCTGCGCGGGCGCGAGCGAATCGACGCCATCCATGCGTCCATTTTGGTAGTGGATATCGAGTTCGATGGTGTCGAGGCCGATTTGGATCGGTTCATTCGTGTCGTTGCGCAGGAAAACTGCAACCGGCAGGATTCCGGCTGGAAGCGGATTCGCTTTGCCGAAGATGTGCTTGGCGCGGGAAGCATTGGTGAGCGGGGCAGCGGATACGGTAATACCGTCGTGCTGATCGTGCGGGAACGAAGCCTGTGATTCGCTAGCAGCGGAAGAATTCGTTTGCGCTGGAGTGGAAACGGCCACGAGCGCCGCGAAAGAGATCAGGGCAGTGATTAGCAGTACAGCTCGCATGTTCGGATTTTCCGATGCGCGGCGGACGACGAAAGTTGTGCGTGCCGGGCGCTACTATAGCGCAAATTGTGAATGGCGGTTCGCTGACGCCGTGTAAGTGGCCGCGTGGGCTCCAGCCGCACCTCCAACGTCGAGAATCACCGCCGGGGGCGGGGGAAGGCTGCGCTCAAGGATCGATTGGGTGCGAAGGAATTCCAGTTCGCCCAGCGGAGTCTTGAGCCGGTCAGCTTCGTTAGCCTGGAGATAATGTGCCTCGATTTCGTCCGGTATTGGGCTCATCGGTGCCTCCAAAGTGTGGACGCGGCGCACCATCGCCACCACTTATACGATCAGAAGACTATCGTAAAGGTGATCGAAACCGATGCTGCGGGAAAACGAATCTTGAATAGATGCCAACGCGGTGATATATCGGTCGCACACATCGGGGGTGATCCATGACCAACCGGCGGGAATTTTTGCATCTCGGCGTGGCGGCGTTGAGCTTGCCGATTGCCGCACGCGCCGGAATGTCGCCTGAACTTTTTCGGGCAGAGCAGCGCGTCGACGCGGAACCGCTTTACAAGACATTTTTCGACGAGCGATTTTTTTCATGCGCGGTGTTTGCGGATGAGATGAAGCGCCGCGCGCTGCCGACGCATGCGATTCGCGGCGATATAACGGAGGTATGGTTCGGCGACCTCTACTATCGATGGAAGCAAGGGAGCGGTCAGCATGGGCCGACGGCGATTGCGGGGCTGACCGCGCCAGGGCCGATATTTTGTCTGGAGATGCTGGCGCGCGACGCGGGAATGCGCGTGGCGCTGAGAGTCGATCATCGGCGAGTCGGCGAACGAATCGAGCATGAGTTCGTGGTGCCCGAAAACGTATTGGCACGCGCAGCTGGCTTGCGGGCGAGTGGCGAGGAGTGGCCGGAGCGAATGGCTGAGTTGGTGGCGGAGTTTCCGGCCGAGCGCGGAACCGCTCAAAAGTCGACGATCCTGGGCCGATCAACTGCGGCCGGTGATGATCCGGAGCATCTGGTGACTTGGGTGATCGCTCCGATACGGCGCGCGTAGCAAGATTCTTTTGGCATCACGGTTCATTGGGCGAGGAGTACGCGATGCGAATTCCACCCGGTGTTAGCAGTACGGATTTTTCCGAGGCGCTGGCGAAATTCGAGCAGGCGGTCGGGAAAGAATGGGTGTTTACAAGCGACGAGGACGTGGCGCTCTACCGCGACGCGTATTCGCCGCTGTGGGGCGAGAAGGATGAAATCGTGGCGTCCGCGGCGGTGGCGCCAGACAGCGTGGAGCAAGTGCAGCAGGTTGTGCGAATCGCGAATCAGTACAAGATTCCGCTGTACGCGATTTCGACGGGGAAAAATTTGGGGTACGGCGGGTCGGCGCCTGTTTATTCCGGCAGCGTGGTGCTGGACTTGAAGCGCATGAACCGGATTTTGGAGGTGAACGAGAAGAACGCCTACGCGTTAGTCGAGCCGGGCGTGAGCTACTTCGATCTTTACCGTTACATTCAGGAGCGCGGAATCAAGCTGTGGGTCGACGTGCCCGATCCGGGATGGGGCAGCCCTGTTGGAAATTCGCTCGATCGCGGCGGCGGATATTTGATGGCCAATTACCGGAACCATTTCGATTCGCACTGCGGAATGGAAGTGGTGCTGGCAAACGGCGAGATCGTCCGCACGGGAATGGGCGCGATGCCCGGGGCCAAGACGTGGCAGGAGTACAAGACTGGTTTCGGGCCATGGGTGGATGGGATTTTTTCGCAGTCGAATTTTGGAGTGGTGACTAAGATGGGATTCTGGCTGATGCCGGAACCGGAAGCGTATCTTTTGGGGACCGTGTATCTGCCGCGCTACGAAGATTTAATACCGACGGTCGAGATTCTGAATTACCTGGAAAATACGCGCTGCACAAACGGCATGCCGGGTTTGGGAAGTCCGCTGCTGGGCCTCGGAATGATTTCGGACATGACCAAGGGATTCGGAGAGAAAATGCCGGCGCCCGATCCGGAGCTGAGGGAGTTCGTGGCGAAGAGCGACGTGGGCAAATCGCCGGAGCTGCAGGAATATGCGCTGCGAAAGGGTATCGCATACTGGAGCTGCCAGTTGAGTTTTTACGGCGCGGCCAAAGCGAATGCGGCGAACTGGGAATACGCGCAGGAAAAGTTTTCCGCGATCCCCGGCGCAAAATTCGAGCAGAACGAAATGTACCGGCTGCCGTTGACTGCGGCGCAGCGCGAGGAAGTGCACAAGCCGCAATTCGGAATTCCGAGCCTGGCGATGTTTTCCATCGGCGCGAGGACGGTGAATAATCCCACGCCCACGAACGGGCACATGTGGTTTTCTCCGATCATTCCGCGTACGGGCGAGGCGATTTTCGAGGCGAATCGCGTATTTCATGAGGCGGCCAAGGAGTTCGGGATACCGGAACTTTCGTCGTTCAGCCTGCCTTCTTGCTATTGGGAGCGCGCGTTCATTTACATTTTCGCGTTTCCGATAACACACGATATCGAGACCAATCAGAAGAATCGCGCGGCGTTCAAAAAGATGGTCCAGGTGGCCGCGGAACACAGTTGGGGCGAATACCGCACCGCGCCCGTGTTTCAGGACACGATCATGAATACCTACGGCTACAACAATCATTCGCTGCTGCGGTTGCACGAGACGCTGAAGGACGCGGTCGATCCGAACGGGATTCTTTCGGCGGGGCGGTACGGCATCTGGCCCAAGCACCTGCGGGAGGCGAAGGCATGAAGAGATCCGGACTGCTTCTGATGCTGGGATTGGCGGCTGTTGTGGCATGTACGATTGCGGCTGGACCGCAAGTGGCGGCGCAACAAGAGGGGCCCAGGCCGAAATCGGCGTGGACCACGACGACGCCAAAATCGAAGGGTGAGCCGCGAGGATACGTCCAATATCAGGATTATTGCGCGGTGTGTCACGGCGAGGGAGTGGGGAAACCGGGAACACTGGCGCTGCAGGCGAAGTACAAAGGTGCGGAGCCCGCCTTGTTGGCGAACCGCACGGATTTGACTCCACAATTGATCAAGACGTATGTGCGGAACGGAATTTCGGTGATGCCGTTTTTCAGGAAGACCGAAATCAGCGATGCGGAGTTGGATGCGATCGCGGCGTATCTCACTCGCAACAATAAAACTGAGAAGCCGTGAAATGTTCCGAGTCGGGCCGTGTGCTAGGGGCAGTCCTTCGCTCTCCAGCGCGTGCTGGCGCCACCAAAAACCGCACCCTTCGCGGAGCCCGCGAAGGTTCTGCACCCGCAAGGGCGCGGCAAATCGTGAAACACATCACGTTATAATGACCGCTGGGCTGGCGGCACGTTCGAAAGCAGCAACGAGCGGCGGGACTCCGGCCAACCTCTGATGTATTTTTTCTACCGAATATTAACTGCTGTGGGGATGCTGGCGCTCGCTCCGTATTATGCGCTGCGCGGATGGCGTCGCGGCGAACCCGCGCGCACGCTGCGCGAGCGGTTCGGGCGGCTCGATCCGGAGCTGACGGCGCGGGCGGCGGCCTGCGCGAAGCAAGCACCGGAATCCGGAGAAGGCAGGCTGGGCGCGATTTGGATTCACGCGGTGTCTGTGGGTGAGGTTCTGGCGGCCGCGCCTCTGGTGGCGGCGCTAAAGAAACGTTTCCCGGCGCGGTGCGTTTTTGTTTCCACTACCACGGAAACCGGGCAGCGGCTGGCGCGGCAGCGGCTGGCGCAAACGGATGGAATCTTCTACTTTCCGCTCGATTGGGTGGTGGCCGTGCGTCGCGCGATGAGAACGGTGCGCCCGGCGCTGGCGATCGTGATGGAAACCGAAATCTGGCCCAACTTTTTGCGCGAAGCGCGGCGGCACAGCGTGCCAGTGATTTTTGCGAACGCGCGGATATCGACGAGATCGTTCGCGCGCTTCAGGCGATGGGAATGGCTGGTTGGTCCATTTTTCGCGCGCGCCATGCGTGACGCGGATCTGTTTCTGGCACAGACTCCGGAGGACGCCGCGCGCCTGATCGCGATGGGCGCGGACGAAGAGATCGTTGACGTGACTGGAAACCTGAAATATGACGCCGAGCCGCCCGGCGTGAGCCGCTTTGGCCAGTGGCTGGCGGCAGAAATTCAGCGGCAGGAGCGCTGGCCAGTGCTGGTGGCCGGAAGCCTGGCGGCCGAAGAGGAAGAAGCGGTGCTGGCGGCCTACGACGTGGTGCAGCGGCGGTGGCGCCATGCGCTGTTGATTTTAGCGCCACGCAAGCCCGACCGGTTCGATACGGCGGCGGAGATTGCAGCCGCTGGCGGATGGAATGTGGTGCGTAGGAGCCGGGTGGATTTGGCGGCGCAGTTGGACGAAAGCGCGGACGTGCTGGTGCTTGACTCGATTGGCGAGCTTGCGGCGCTGTACGGTCTGGCGGACGCGACGTTCGTGGGCGGATCGCTGGTGCCCAGCGGCGGGCACAATATTTTGGAGCCGGCCTGGTTCGGACGGCCGCCGGTGTTCGGATGTTCGATGGAAAATTTTCAAGACATGGCGGCGCAGTTTTTGGCGGCGCAAGCGGGCGCGCAGGTGAATAGCGGCGAGCATCTGGGGCGCGTGTGGGTGCAGTTGATCGAGAATCTGCTGCTGCGCGAACGGACGGGCCAAGCCGCTCGGGCGCTTGCCGAACGAAACCGCGGGGCCACGGTCCGCGTGATGGAGCGCGTCGCGGCGGCGCTCGAAGCGAAAGGACTGCCAGCCACGGCCCCGCACGCAAACCCGGCGAGTCCGGAGCTTCAGTGAATCCCGAGAGAATCCCGAGTTGGCTGCTGCGGCTGCTTGCATTTCCATACGGCGCGGCTGTGCGCTTGCGCGCAAGCTTTTATCAAGCGGGAATGCTGCGGCAGCGGCGGCTCGATGGCGTGGTAATCAGCGTCGGGAACTTAACGGTTGGCGGTACCGGCAAGACGCCTATGGTGTTGTGGCTCGCGGAGCGGCTGGCGGCAGAAGGCAAACCCGTGGCTATTTTGACGCGCGGTTATCGCGGCAAAAAGTCCGCGGAAGGGAAAACAAGCGACGAAGCGCAATTGCTGCGCGCACGGCTAGGAGATCGCGCCGAAGTTGGCGTTGGCGCAGACCGGTTCGCAAGCGGGCGCGATTTAGAAAAGCGCGGCGCCCGATGGTTCGTGCTCGACGACGGCTTTCAGCACATGCAGCTGGCTCGCGATGTCGATATTGTGTTGGTGGACGCGACGAACCCGTTTGGCGGGCGGCTGTTGCCTGCGGGTAGGCGTCGGGAGCCGCGTTCGGCGCTGGGACGAGCGGACGTGATCGTTATCATGCGCAGCAGTAACGCCCCGGCAGTGGACGCGGCAATTCGACGCGATTCAAACGCGCCTATGTTTTACGCGCGCCCGGAGTTGCGCACAATTCGGAGGTTGGATGGCGAAGGCTCGGGCGGCGTTGATCAGGATGTTGATTCCGCCGCTGTTCGTGGACGGAAGCTGTTTGCATTTTGCGGCATTGGGAATCCCGCGGCGTTTGTAGCGGACTTGCACCGTTGGGGGTTACTGGTGGCGGGGCAAAGATTCTTTCGCGATCATCACCGATACGCGCAGGGCGATATGGATGCGCTCGTGGCGGAGGCGAAAGAGGCCGGCGCGAATGCGCTGGTGTGCACGGAGAAAGATACGTTCAATTTGGGTGGCGTGCGCTGCGACGCTATGGAGGTTGTTTATTGTGCGATTTCGCTGTGCGTGGACCGTAGCGATGAGTTTTGGCGCACGGTGATGGCGATCGCGGACAAGAAGAGGGTGTCGCACGAAAATCAACGATGAAAATGAAGGTGTTTTCCGCGAAACGCGTGCGTCTCTTTGCCGCTTCGCGCGGCTGTGTGATACTTTGTCGCGCGGATGAGCCCACCAAGTTCGAGGAGAATCGTTGATTCCCGTTAATCGTAAGGGCACGCGACGGACGCGAAAAGCCGCCACGAAGGTGGCGGATGCGAGCGTCGATCTCAGCCACCTGCTCGATATCGTGGCGGCGTTTCCACGGCAGACGGTATGCGTGGCCGGGGATTTTGTGCTGGACGAGTTTGTGTCCGGCGAGATTTCGCGCGTTTCGCGCGAGGCGCCGGTGCTGATTCTGCGGCACCGCCAGAGGGAGGTCTATCCGGGCGGCGCCGGAAACGCGGCGGCCAATCTGGCGGAGCTGGGCGCGCGCGTATTGGCTGTTGGCGTGGTGGGCGATGACGAAGGCGGACGCATGCTGGTGGAGTGCCTTCGCCACAAGCGCGTGGATACGTCGCGTATCGTGCGAGCGCGAGACCGGGTGACGCCGCGGAAAACGCGTTATTTGGCTGGCTGGACGCATACGACCGAGCAGCAGGTGCTGCGCGTCGATCGCGAGCCGGGCGAGGCACTGCCAGAAGCGACGCAGGAGGCAATCGCGCGCAAGGCGAGGCAGGCCGCGAAGCGGTCGGCGGCCATGCTCGTATCCGATTACGGATTGGGAGCTGCGACTCCTGAATTGGTGAAAGGGCTGCGCGCGAAATGCGTCACGCTCGATTCGCGATATCGACTGCTGGAGTACGCGGACGCAGGCGTTATGGCCGCGACGCCAAACGAGGCTGAGCTGGAAGCTGCGTATCACGAGCGCATCGGCACGGACGCGAGAAAGCTCGAGGAACTCGGCGAGCGCGCGCTTCGCGAACTGGGTGCGGAATGCCTGGTGGTGACGCGGGGCAAGGATGGCATGGCGGTTTTTGAACAAGATGCAAAGTCGCGCGACGCGAAGTCGCCGGCCCACATTCCGATCTACGGCTCCGACGCGCCGGTGGACGTGACCGGCGCGGGCGACACGGTGATCGCCGTGTTTACGCTAGCGATCGCGGCTGGTGCTTCGCACCTGGAAGCCGCACATCTGGCGAATTACGCGGGCGGAATTGTGGTGATGAAGAGACGAACGGCAACGCTGACGCGCGCGGAGCTGGAAGCAGCGCTGCGGCGCGAAGCCACGGCGCAGAGATAATCGCCGCGCAATTCCCATGGACACGCGCGAGAAAATACTTTCCCGGGACGGGATCCGCGAGGTAATCGACGAACACCGGCTGGCGGGAAAGGAAATTGTGTTCGCCAACGGGATTTTCGATTTGCTGCACGCAGGGCACGTGCGTTACCTGCAAGCGGCGCGCGCCGAAGGCGACGTGCTGGTAGTGGGCGTGAATTCTGATTCGAGCGCGAAACGATTGAAGGGCGAGGGCCGTCCGATTTTGACGGAGAGGGCGCGAGCGGCTTTGGTTGCTGCGCTCGCGTCTGTCGATTACGTAGTGATCTTCGATGAACTCAATGTAGAGCCGCTGCTGCGCGAATTTCAACCGGACGTTCACGCCAAGGGTACTGACTACACGGCGGAAACCGTGCCTGAGCGCGATCTGGCTGCGCTACTCGGCATACGAGTGGCGATTGTTGGCGACCCGAAGCAGCACTCGACGCGCGAGTTGCTGTCGCGGCTAGGGCGTCTCAGCGAGCGCTGATTCGCACAATCTGGCTCCGACTAATGAGCGGCTGCGTACGAGCAGCGGCAGAGAAAAACTAGTTGCTGCGATGAGCGGCGCTCGCGGTTCGCCGGAAGCCCAAGTCCGGTCCGCTGGGAATGAGGCTGAGCAGGTGAGTGAACCTCGAAAATTTTGGATGCGCTGGCGAGTGCGCGCCGGGTACCCGGTGGCCGTGCTGTTTTGGATTTTCGCGCGGCCGTCGTACCGGTCGATTGCTCTGGGAGGCATCATCGCAGCGTTCGGATTGCTGATTCGCGGTTTGGCCTCGGGGCATTTGCAAAAAGACCGCGAACTGGCCACCGGCGGGCCATACGCGGCGACGCGCAATCCACTTTATTTCGGCAGCGCGCTGCTGGCCGCCGGATTCGCCATCGCGGGCGGATCGTGGGCAGACGGAGCGATGGTAATCGCGTATTTCGCGGTTTTCTATTACGCAGTGATGCGCAACGAAGAATCGGACCTGCGCAAGCGCTTCGGAACGGCGTTCGACGATTATGCCGTACGCGTGCCACTGTTTTTCCCGCGGTATTCGTCGCGATCCCGTGCTTCGCAAGCCAGCACTGTGGTGGCGGCGAAATTTTCCTGGGCGCTTTACCAGCGCAATCGCGAATACAACGCGCTGATCGGCACGCTGGTGGGACTGGGGCTGCTTTGGGTGCGCATGTGGATACACTGGCACTTTGGGCGCTAAAGGAAATGGGCTCACGGCCGCGCGGCGCGCGCTCGTGCCTATTGCAAGCGATACACTGCGTGCATCATGCGCTGAAACTGCGGCCGGTAGATCAGGTCGAACGCCCGTTCCTTTCCAGGAAACATTTCCAGCGCCGCCTGACGCGTAGCGCCGATCATGCCGGCAGCTTCTTCGGCTGAAAGGCCGCCGGATGCGATGGTCTCAAGCGTGAGGCGAACCAGAATGCGCAGACGGCGGATGCGGCGGCTCTCTTCGTCAATTTCTTCCTGACTCGGTCTACATTGCGGATTTTGATGCATGGTTCCTATCGTCTGCTGGGCCCAAAAATAGTATGGACTGGCGCTGGCGATCGCGCAATAGTACCCGGCGCCAGCTTTTTGCGGGGTGGATGCAAAGTTACGCGCAGCGCATTGGCGTTGCGCATTTTCCTGCTCCTCACATGAACAACAACTTTTCGCGCGAACGAGCCGTGCTGGTGCATACGGCGGATTCAATGGCCGAAGCCATGGTGATTCGCGGCTTGCTGGAGAGCGCCGGGATTCGTTCGCCGGGATCGGCAAGTTCGAATCCATTTCCGGTGAGCGAATCGCCCGGTGGAGGCCGTGGCGTGGAGGTGTACGCCCTGGAATCGCAGGCGGAAGGCGCTCGAAACTTAATCGACGAATATTTGCGGGCTGGTGAGACCGAATCGGACGAAGATGCCAACTCCGAGTCGGAGGGGCGCTGAACAGCGGCGTGGAAAGATCTAAGCGGCGCTACCAGAGCGATGCGCGCGATGAGGCAAGCTGCGGAGAATCGTGCGATCGCTGTGCGGCATACGCGCTGATGAGAAGCGCTTTGCCATCAGCGAGAGCGGTGACGGCGCCGTCGCGATCGGTGCGAAATAGGCGGACTCCGTCCTGCTGGTAGCGTGCCACCACAGCGGGCGATGGATGCCCAAATGGATTCGATGCGCCCACGGAAACCACTGCGACGCGCGGATCAACGGCGGCGAGAAACGGCGCAGTAGAAGACGTCTTGCTGCCATGGTGAGGGACTTTTAGAAACTCAGATGCGAGCAGCTCGCGATCGGCGAGCAGGCCGTCTTCAGCTGGCTTCTCGATGTCTCCGGTAAGCAGAAAATGAGATTGTCCCTCAGATAGCCGCAGCACAACGCAATTGTTGTTGGGCGAATCGCCAACGCCGCCAGCCGGAGGCCAGAGCACGTCCGCGCGAGAAGCGCCGAGATCGAAATGCTCACCCTGGTCCACGTGAACGATGCGAATGCCATGCGAACGCGCCTCGTTCAATAAGTGCACGAAAGCCGGACGGGGATCGTCCCAGCCGACCCATAGCTGGCCGACTTTAAAATTTTGAAGGACGGAGTACAGACCGTCGATATGGTCGTGATCGGCGTGAGACAGTACTACGACGTCGATGCGTTTTAGGCCGCGCGACCAAAGATACGGCGAAACGACTTCTTCGCCGACGTCCGTGCCGGAGCGGTAGCCGCCCACCCACTCCGAACCGGCGAGTCCGCCGCCGTCGATCAGCATAGTGCGGCCGCTTGGAAATTCGGCAAAAATCGAATCGCCTTGGCCGACATCGAGCACCGTGACGCCGAGTTTGCCGCGATCGAGATGCGGCGCGAATGGGTACGACGCGACCAGTACGATTAAGACAGCGAACGCGGCTGCAGATGCCCATTCGGCGCGGGCAATGGGTGGCGGCATCTGCCGCTTCGCGGCGCGACTGGAGCGCCGAGCGACGGCAGTTCGCGCCGTGAAGGCCAGAGCGATTAGAGCTACGAAGAATGCGATCAGCAACCACGGCGGCGGGCCGGGGATGCGATATGAAACGCGCGGAATGCGGGCGAACCACTCGACGGATGCGAGCAGCGCGGACGTCAAGGTGCCGAGCACTTTTGCGAGCAAGAACGCGAGCCGCGACCACAAAAATGTTGCCGCGAGCGTGAGAAATCCGAGCGGAACGATCAGTCCGGTGAGGAGCACCGCTGTAATATTGCTGACCGGCCCGGCCAGGCTTACGCGGTGAAAATCCTGCGCCAGCAGCGGCATCATCCCGCATTGGATCACGATGGAAAGTAAAGCCACTTCCCACAATCGCAATCCGATGCGAACGGGCGCGGCGACAAACGCATTCGCGCGCGACGCAAGGCGCTTGGGTACTCGCGACGAAAGAGACGCGGCGGCAGCGCGCATCTCGATCCGGAATTGAACGACCTTCGGCGGATGCGCGCCATCGCGAGTCACGTCGCCAAGGTGTCGCAGCCCAGCACGATACGGCGCTGTCGAACGCTCCATCCAGGGCAGCGCCAACGCGGCGATCACAGCAGCGGCCAGGAACGAGAGCTGAAAACTGGAATCCGAAAGCTCCGAAGGCTTCCAGATCAGCAGGACGAGCGCCGCCAAAGCGACGGTGTTAAGCAAGTCGACGCGGCGAAAGAGCGGGCGCGCGCACAAGTACAGAGCGGCCATCAACGCGGCGCGTAGGATCGGCGGGCGGTCCTGCACCAATCCGAGGTACCCGGCGAGGACAGCGAGGGTGACGAGCGACGTGGCCAGGATCGAGAGCCGCAAGCGGCGGCACAGCCAAAAAATGAAAATCGTAAGCGCGCCGACGTGCAGGCCGGCGACGACGAGGACGTGATAGGCGGCAGTGATTTGAAACGCCGTGGCGATATTTGAATCGACGAAGCTGCGGTCGCCGAGCAGCATGGCGCGCAATACGGCGGCGCGGTTTCGCTGGCCCGGAAAGAGCGCGTCGAGCCGCGCCAGTAAATCGCCTCGAGCGCGCGCCACGCGTTGCATGAGCGTGGGCTGGGGGCGGCTGATGAGTTGCAGTAGTTCTCCGCTGCGCAGCGAACCGCTCAAATCGATTTTCTGCCGCGCCAGGTAGCCGCGTACATCGAAGGCGCCGGGATCGAGGAAGTCGCGCGGAGGGCTTGCTTTCATCAGCGCTTCGACGCGATCGCCGGCGCGCAAGCCGGATGGAGCGCCCGCTGCTTGTGGACCATCGTACAAATTCACGCGTAGTCCGCCGCGAACTGGTACGTAGGCGCCGGCAATTTCCACTTGCTCGAGATCAATTTCATAGCGCCGTCCCCAGGGAAGTGAGAGAGGGTCATCGCGCAATCGGCCGCGCCACCGAAGCGGCTCGCTAAGATCCAGTTGTCCGGCGACGATCAGGCGAGTGACGTGATTTGCCGGCACGCTGGCGCGTTCGAGTCCAGCGGCAAGTCCCCCGAGGGCAACCCACGCGATCAGCGCCACGGCCCAAGCAGTTGCGACACTCCCGCGCCAGGCCGTGAGCGCGCCTATCACAATGGCTGCGGCGGTAACGATTAGCCACGCGCGCAAATCGCCGGGCCATTGCAGCGCAACAGCAATGCCCGCCCCGAACGCCGCCGCGATCCAAAGAGTTGGCAGTTTCACGAGCGCCGCCGCAGGCGAGCAACACTTTCCATGTGAAATGTCTGTGGGAAAAGATCGAAGAGATGCAATTCGGAAATTTCGTACCCAGCCTGTTGGAAAGCAGCTAAATCGCGCGCGAGCGTAGGCGGATCGCACGAAACGTAGGTGATGCGTTCGGGCGCGATGCGCGCAAGGCGTTTCACGATTCCCGGCGTCAGGCCCGCGCGGGGCGGATCGAGCACGACGAGCTGCGGCTCTCCACGATATTTCGTGAGGAATTGCTCTACCTCGGCGACCCGGACTTCGATCGACGCACGACCGGTGCGCGCAGCGTGCTGGTGCGAATCAGAGGCGATATTAGTCTCGAGATCGCGACCAGCAGCGGGATTCGATTCGACCGCGATTACATGCTCGAATTTTGCTGCGAGCGGAAGAGAGAAAAGCCCAACACCGGCAAACAGATCGAGCGCGAGCGAGCCGCCTAAGTCGTTTTCCGCTACTTCGCGTGCCAGATCACCGGCGAGAAACCGATTCACTTGGAAAAATGAAAAGTGGCCCACGCGATAGGTACGTCCGCCCGCGTCGCAACTTACGAAACCGGGGCCGAAGAGTTCCATCCGTTCGCGGGTGGGGTCGTGGAACAACACGCTGGCTATTTCAGGAGCGATCTCGCGAAATTTGTCCGCGAGTTCCGAGGCGCGCGGAGGGAAGCCGGAAAACGTGACCGTCATAAGCAATTGGGAATCGCTGCCGCCCGCGAACGCTTCGATCTCGCGCAAAGTCTTCGGCAATGTACCGGCCGCCAGAGCTCCGCGCAATGCGAGCAGCGTCTTTAGCAGCAATGGCGAAATGATCGAGCAATCTTCGACAGCGCACAAGGCCGACGAATTCGCCCGGAAGTAGCCAATTCCGAGGCGGCCAGCGTCGCGATTTTGGGCATCGGGCTTCGAAGCGGCGCCGAACCCGTCCGGGTCTTCGATCGGGCGCACCTTCCATTGCGCGCGGTTGCGATAGGCCCAGGGCGGGGAAGCGTGCGCGGTGATCTCGCCGGCCCAGTCCACGCGCCCGATGCGGCGCAGCGTCTCACGTAGAATGTCAATTTTGTACTTCAGCTGTGCTTCGTAGGGAATATGCTGATAATCGCAGCCGCCGCAAACGCCGAAATGCGGGCAGCGTGGAGCAACGCGGTCCACCGAAGGAGCGATCACGCGTTCGGGGCGCGCGCGAATGAATTTCTTTTTCTGTTCCACCGGTGCAGCGGAGACGCGCTCCTCGGGCAGCACGAAAGGGACGAAGACCGTGGCGCCGTCGTGATGCGCCAATCCTTCGCCGCCGTAAATCAGCTTCTCGATTGTGATTTCGATATTAGCCATCGGTGCCGCACGCGTGCGCGCAATTCTTCAGCTCAGATAGAAGAGACTCAGCCGTGGGACGTGAAAGTGCTCGAACAGGCGCTTCTGGATGTATTGGCGTTCGAGCTGTGCCAATTGCTCCGCGGACATCTTACGCCGGTAAGGCGCTAGCGACCGGTCCATTTCCCGGCGGATGGCTAGCAGCGATTCCTCATCGGCATCTGCGGCAAGCGACGCGGCTAACTTTTCTTCGAGTACCGTGAGACGCCGCTCCAAATCTTCCAAGTCGAGGGTGTTGGGAGACTCAATCGAGGGCAAAGTTTCGTCCAGTCGATTCGCGGCGTCGACCAAGCGTGCCGCCAGATGCGGATGCGGAGTGCGCTGCTTTTCGCCGGCAGCGCGCAGCCGCTCAGCGTTGCGCTGCAGATATTTGCGCAGCTCGTCGCGGGAAAATGGCTCTGTGCCGGCGTTCGATGACTGTACTTCGGGTCCACCGCCTGCCGCGGCTTCTTGCGCTTCGGCGGCAGCATCGAGCACCGAGTCGACGCAATAAGCGAGACTCTTCAGCTGGCGGCCGCTGGCAGCGCGCCGCGAACGCCCCCAGCTTTCAAATGCGCGATCGATCCCTCTCAGCACGGAGGGCAGAGGAATGCCGGCCTTCTGCCATGTTTCCACGATGGCCCAATCGAGCGGCGAGACCAAGAGATGCGCGCCGCGCTTGCGCCAGAAATACTCCTCAATTTCCGTGAAATAGTTAAAGTAGTTGAACGATTCCATGCGAGCCTGATTGAAACTGGCCTTAGACGCGAATGCTTTTCCACCGAACTGCGATTCTCGAAGCGGCATTCAATCGCGTTTTGCCGATGAGGAAGCCTTTTTTGCTGCCGCGCCCTGCTCGCGCAATGCGGGACGGTTTCGCTCCCAAATAATGCGAAGGCCTTCGAGCGTCAGAAATTCGTCGATGATCTCGATGTGGCGCGAGGCCGGGCCGATCAGCGCGGCCTGGCCGCCGGTAGCAATCACCTTCGTTGCCACGCCCATCTCTTTTTTCATGCGGTCGAGAACGCCATCGACCATATCCGTGTAGCCGTAAAACATTCCGGCTTGCATGGAGGCTGCGGTATTGGTGCCGATAATTTTCCCAGGATCCTTGATTTCCACGCGGAACAGCCGAGCCGCGCGAGCGAACAGCGCGTCCGCTGAAATGCCGATTCCCGGAGCCAGCACGCCGCCCATATACTCGCCGCGCTCGGATACGGCGTCAAAATTGATGGCTGTCCCGAAATCGACGATGATGCATGGCCCGCCGTATTTCTCGAATGCGGCCACGCTATTGACGATGCGGTCCGCGCCTACTTCCAGAGGATTGTCGTAATGCACCGGCATGCCCGTCTTTACGCCGGGCTCGACGAATAGCGCTTTGCGTCCAAAATACTCCTGCGCCATTCCCGCGAGCGTCGCGTTCAGCGGAGGAACCACAGAGCTGATAATTACGCCTCCGATTTCGCGCGGTTCCAGCTCGCGCAGGGTGAAAAGATTGCGCGTCAAAATGCCGTATTCATCCACGGTCTGATCGCGCGCGGTGCTCAACCGCCAGTGCGCGGCCAGCTCCTTGCCACGGAAAACGCCCAGCACCGTGTTGGTATTGCCCACATCCAGCGCCAGCAGCATCAGAACTCCTCCGCAACATCGCCAGAGAGCACCAGTTCGGTTCCGCCGCCGTCGTCGCGCACCACGCGCAGCACGCCGCTGGGATCGAGGCCCGCTGTTGTGCCGGTGAAAGTTTCGACGGCTGTGGTGATACGCACGCGCTTGCCCTTGAAGTAGCTCGACACTTGGGCAAACCTGCGCAGAATCGGCGCGGCGCCCTCAGCGAGAAACTGATTGTAGTAACGGTCCAGCTGGCGAAGCAATCGTATCAGCAATTCCAGCCGGGAGCGCGATTTCCCGGTTTCGATACGCAACGAAGTGGCGATTCCCGCGAGCGGCTCAGGCATTTTCGCCTGGTTCACGTTAAGGCCCAGTCCGATCACGGCGTAATGAACGCGATCCGGCTCGGCATGCATCTCCGTGAGGATACCGCCAAATTTTTTCCCGCCAGCCAACAAGTCGTTGGGCCAGCGGATGTCAGGAAGGGAATCGAGCTCTTCGGCGGCGGCGTCCCGCGCTGCTAAACCGGCGAGAAGCGTAAGCATCGGCGCGTGCGATGGAGGAATCGTCGGCCGTAGCAGCACGCTGCAATAAATTCCGGCGGATTTTTCGGACGTCCACGAGCGCCCGGCTCGCCCACGCCCGGCAGTTTGTTCCTCGGCAAGCACGACGGCGCCATGCGGCTCGCCCGCTTCCCCCAAATGCATCGCCGCAGTGTTGGTGGATTCCGTCTTGAAGTAATGATAGATGTGGCGCGCGAAGGGGGTGCCATAAAGCCGGTGACTAAGCAATTGCGGCACTAAGATGTCTGGCATACGTTCGATGTGATATCCGGTTCGCGCGTGGCCCTTCACGCGGACGCCAAGCGCGCGCAACTTTTCCACCCAGCGCCACACTTGCTGGCGCGTTACACCGATTTCTTTCGCAATTTTTGCGCCGCTGATCACGATCGTCGCGTTTTCGGCGAGCAAGGTCAGAAGCGCATCGATGCGCCGGTCGGTGGTTCCAGGAAGGTCTGGTTGTCGTTTGGTGGCCATCGCGGGAAAAAGCAGGATACTTGACGAGCCAGCAGCCTACAAGCGGCGGAGCTAGACAAAAACCGTCACGGCGGCTCCTTCAGGGCGGCGTCAATTTGTACATTCGCCTAATTTCGCCTCCACTTCACACCGTATTGCAAAACGCGGGCGCGCGGCATACCCTGATGTTCTGACTGTCTGCCATAAAATATGCCGACGATAACGAAATCCAGCGAAATCGGAGAGGGCTGCCTCTACCTGGTGGCCACGCCGATCGGAAACCTTGAAGACATTACCCTGCGCGCATTGCGCATCCTGCGTGAAGCGGACGTGATCGCCTGCGAAGACACCCGCCAGACCATGAAGCTGCTTTCGCATTTCGATATTTCAAAGCGGCTGGTGAGCTATCACGAACATAATGAAATCACGCGTGCGCCGGAGATCGTGATCGAACTTGAACAGGGCGCGAAAGTCGCGCTGGTTAGCGATGCGGGCACGCCGGCGATTTCCGATCCCGGTTTTCGATTGGTGAGCTTGTGCCTGAGGCATGGCATCGCCGTGGTGCCTGTTCCCGGCGCTTCCGCGTTTGTGGCGGCTTTGGCCGCTTCGGGCATGCCCATTGAGGAGTTCACGTTCGCCGGATTTCTGCCGGCGCGGCAGACCGCGCGTCGCAAAGCACTTCGCGCGCTGGCAGATGAGCCGCGCACGCTCGCGCTCTACGAAGCTCCGCACCGCTTACTTGACACGCTGGAAGACGCTCTCGAAATTCTCGGCAATCGTCCGGCGGTGATCGCGCGCGAGGTGACTAAGGCATTTGAAGAATTCCAGCGCGGCCACATCGAGGATTTAGTGGCTGCGTTCCGCAAAAAACCGGCTCGCGGAGAAATCACGCTGCTGATCGGTCCTGTCGACGGCCACGTACTTCATCTCAATGACGATGGCGCCGGCGCGACGATCGCGGCGCCGCTTTCACACCGCGTGGACGAAATCATGAAAGAGCGCGGCGTCGACCGCAAGGCCGCGCTGAAGCTCGCCGCGCGCGAACGCGGCATCACCCGCCGCGAAGCGTACAAGCAGCTCCTCGTCACCCGCGACGAATAGCGCGGCTTGTCCCCGCTGCTCGCATAGGGGCCTAGATGTTTGCGTGTGGGAAGCACGGAGCGTCGCCAGCTTGTAAAAGAGCCCCCCAGAAAATTACCCTTGACACGTTTTTCTCGATGCGTTACATGTTGTAGCGCTACATGAAATAGCGAAGGCGACCACCCGAATGCTGAAAACAACCCAACGTCCGAAAGGGCTCGGTGAAATCGAACAGCTGGTAATGGACTACGTCTGGTCCCATGGCCCGTGCTCGGCGGAATCCTCCCGCGAAGCGCTTGCCGCCTCCCGCCCCATGAAGGAATCGACCGTGCGCACCATCCTTCGCCGCCTCGAAGAGAAGGGTTTCGTGACGCACGAAATCGAGGGCCGAACCTACATCTATCGCGCGCTGCAGGCGCGGCAGAATGTGGCGGTGCGAGCGGTGAAGAACATCATCGACCGCTTTTGCGGCGGCTCGGCGGAAGAGTTGCTGGTTGGCATGGTGAATAATTCAGTGATTCGCCGCGACCAACTCGAAAAGCTCGCCCGCCGGATCGCTCGCGAGACGGCGAAAGGGAAACCCGCGCCGGGTTCGCGCGACCGAGCAAACAATGCCAACAGTAAGGAAGAGTAGCCATGTCTTTAGCTGCCATCCTTGCTAGTTCGAAATTTCTCGCGCTTGTTCTGGATGCCGCGTTCCGTTCATTGCTGCTTGGCTGCTTCCTGGCGGCGGTGCTAGCCGCCTTTCGCGTGCGCGCTGTGGGCGCGAAGCTGATCGCATGGCGCGGCCTGCTGCTCGTCGCGATTGCGATGCCTTTGCTGATGCTGCTAAGTCCTGCAGTGATGGTCGTCGTGCCGGTGCCAAGCTTTTCGCGAAGCTCCGCAACGGCGTCGTCGCAAGCAGCGCAGCCTGCCGGCGCGTATCCCATGATCCAAACGCGCTCGCACAATGACGAACGATTCGCGCCCGGGCCGCGCTCGAATGTTTCCGATGCAGGGGTAATTCTGCCTCAAGCTCCTGTTCCCGGTTTTGCCTTGCCTCGTGCAGCCCAACCGGTTTCGTGGGCGCTCGCCGGTACTTCGCTTTATCTCACCGTCTCATTGTTTTTCTTCGTGCGTCTTCTGATCGGAATGTATTTTGGCCAGCGGTTGGTGCGCGGCTCGCAGGCGATCGAAGACCGCGATGCTTTGAATTGCCTGGCGGCTGCTGCGCGCACGTGCGGACTGCAAAAGCCTCCAAGGCTTGCGGAATCTGACGTAGTGGTCGTGCCCGTCACTCTGGGCATTTTCTATCCCGTGATTTTGTTTCCGTCTGCGTGGCGCACTTGGGAAAGCGACGAACTGGCCGCCGTCCTAGCGCATGAAGCTTCTCACGTGGAGCGCCGCGATTCGCTCGTTCAATTGCTCGCTCTGTTGCATCGCGCGATTTTTTGGTTTAGCCCGCTTTCGTGGTGGCTGGAGCGTCATCTTGGCGATCTCGCGGAACAGGCCAGCGACGAAGCTGCACTCAGCGGCGGCGCAGATCGCACGCGCTACGCGCAGGCGCTTCTTGGCTTCATGGCTGATCTGGAAAGTTCGCCGGTGCGCGTCTGGTGGCATGGTGTGGCCATGGCTAAAACCGGCGAGGGCGAGAAGAGAGTCGAGCGAATTTTGGCGTGGAGGTCTGCAATGTCCAACCGTTTCGGCAAGTCTCTAGCCGTAGTTCTCGTAGCCGTGTGTGTGCCCGCGGTGGCGCTTTCGGTCGCGGCGCATCCTTCGGCTTATCAACTGCAAGACTCCACCGTACCCGCGCCCCCATCGCCTGCAGCTCCTCCTCCGCCAAATCAGCTTGCTCCGACGGTCGCGATTCCTGTGCCGCCAGCGCCGCTCGCCACGCCCGTTGCTCCATCGATCGCGCCCCCCCTGCCTGTGCGGGTGCTGGAGCCTTCATCTGTGCCACCTCTTCCAGCCATTCCGGCGGTCGCAGCGACGGTACCGCAGCAACTTGCCCAAGTACCGTCACAATCAGGCGCGCCGCCCGCTCCGCCCGCGCCTCCGCCGCCAATCGCGATCGCGCCACCGTCCAGCGGTGGCAGCGAGTACGGACCGGGGTTCAATCCCATGGACGATTTTCGCTGGCCATGGGGACCACCGTTCGTGATCGTCACGCGCGGCTCGGACCATCTGGTCATGTCCGGCTCGGAAGAAGATGCCGAGCACGCGCGAGCTCTCCGGTCCAAGATTCCCGGCGACTTCATTTGGTTCGAGCATGACGGCAAGTCCTACATCATTCGCGACCAGGCCATCATCAACCGCGCTAAGCAAATTTGGGCCCAACGAGCCGATTTCGCCAAGCGGCAAAAGGATCTGCAAGCGAAGGAGCAGGAACTTTCCGCGCAAATGCGCGAGCAAGTGCAACAAAAAATGCAAGAGGTCCGCGTGAAGATTCCCGATATGAGCGCGGAGCTGCAAAAGCTTCAGTCCGAGATCAAGAACTTGAACGCCAAGGGTGCCACGATGCAGGAGCTCGGCGACTTGCAGCGGCAAGTGGGCGAATTGCAGCAATCGCTCGGAGAAGCGCGTTGGAATTCAAATATGCAGAAACTTAACCGCAGGGCCGACGAGCTTGGGCAGCAAATGGGCGACCTGGGCCGGCAAATTGGTGAAATCGTCCGCAGGGAAGTGGACCAGGGTCGCCAGGCGTCGGAGCAGATGCGTCAGTTGTTCGACGACGCGATTACAAACGGCAAAGCGAAGCCCGAGTGAAGTTCAGGTCGGCGGCGGACTAGTCCGCCGAAGAGGCTGCGAGCTGCGCGAAGAAGGCATCCACGCAGTCGAGGATTTCCGCGGCGGTATGTGAGTGATGGACCGAGTGGCGCAGCTCGCCGCCATTGCGCACGCCGTGAGTGAAATACGTGGCGAATTGCTTCATTTTCCCGATCGCATCCGGCATCTCGCTGGCGATCAAGCTGCGAAAATATCCGGAAAGAAGCTGGTAGCGATCCACTTCCGTGGGCTGATCGTAGCGGCCGATGCGTACGTAATCCTCGATTTGGCGAAAAATCCACGGATTCGACGAGGCGGTGCGCCCGATCATCACCGCGTCGCATCCCGTTTCGGTGATCATTCGCACGGCGTCTTCCGGCGTGCGAATATCGCCATTGCCGATCACCGGAATGCGCACAGCTTCTTTCACCGCGCGAATCACCTTCCAGTCCGCGAATCCCGCATAACCTTGCATGCGTGTTCGAGGATGAACGGCGATCGCTTCGATGCCAATCTGCTCGGCCATGCGCGCCACGTCCACGGCCACGATGTTGTTTTCGTCCCAGCCCGAGCGGATTTTAATGGTTAGCGGCATTCGCACTGCCGCGCGCACGGCGCGGAAAAGCTTTTCAACGTGCGGCAAATCGCGTAACAGCCCGGACCCGCCGCACTTCACAACTTTCTTCACCGGACAGCCCAGGTTGATGTCGATCTGGTCGAAGCCAAGATCTTCGGTCAGCGCTGCTGCCGAAGCCATCACCTCCGGATCGGAGCCAAAAATCTGTGCGGCGATGGGATGCTCGTCCTCGTCGAAGTAGAGATATTTCAGCGTGCGCGCCGCTTTGCGAGTGAGCCCCTCGGCGCTGGTGAACTCGGTCATGATCAATCCGCAGCCGCCGAGCGAGCGAATAGTGCGGCGGAAGACGGTGTCCGTCACGCCGGCCATCGGCGCGAGAATTGTCGCCGGACGAATCACCGTCTCGCGAATCCTTAGTTCGGCCGGGAATAGAGCTTCGGACATGACGGTAGATTATCGCTGGACGGCTGCTTCGTTGATTTCTTCGCCGGATTCACGTTCGGAAATATCACGGGATGGCCATTCGGCGGAAATCTGAGCCATCATGCGCTCCTTCGACCCGCCGAAAAAGTTTTCCAGCACTTGTTCGAGTGCATGCGCGCGCGCCTCTTCGGCGCTCAGCTTCGCGCGATAAACGTACTTTCTACCGCTCTTGTGCCGCTCCACAACCCCTTTGCGCGCCAGCCGGTCCATGATGGTCATGATGGTGGTGTAAGCGCGCGCACGCCGCTCTGCCAGACAGTCGCGAATTTCTCGGACGGTGGCTTCTCCCATGGGCCAGAGCGTGTTCATGCAGTCCAGCTCCAGCGGTGCCAAGTCGAGCACCGATCGCCGCGGCACGGGCATCCGCTCCGGAATCGCATCATTCGCCATCGTTGCGCTCCGGGCACATCATCAAGCCTTTTTCCCCGCCACTGGCAGGGGCTGCGCATTAGCGTTCGTCTGCTTCGGGTCCGTGGCGGCACCGAGATATTCTTTGCCGCGCAGCAGCGCGCGTCGTAGAGACGGATTTCGCTCCGTCCACTTTTGCGTGCCATTGGCGGCCGAAGAAACTTCCATTGTTGCGCGCATCCCCGCCATTTTTGAATCCAGGTCGTCGATGGCATGCAGAGCCACGGCTTCGGGGAATTGCGGCAGCGAGGGCGAGCCGAACTCAAGCGATCCATGATGGCTCAAAATCAGGTGCTCAACCATCGTACGCAGCGGCGTCGGAAACCGCTCGATCACTTTGCATTTTTCGTGCACCAGCATCGCACCCATCGAAATATGCCCCAGCAGGCGCCCTTCGTCCGAATAGTCGATGCCGCGCGCGTAGCGAAGCTCTTCAAGTTTACCGATATCGTGCAGCACCACTCCGGCGAGCAGCAGATCGCGATCGAGTTCCGGATAGTGCGCGCACACGGCGTTCGCTAGGCCGACCAAACTGACGGTATGTTCGAGGAGCCCGCCCAAGAATGCGTGGTGCATGGTCATCGCCGCGGGAGCGCGCTTCAGCCGCGGCGCGATTTCCGGATCTTCAACGATGCACGTCAGCAGCTTCTGCAGCCACGGATTCTTCATCCCGCCGATCGCTGCCTGAAGTTCGGCGTATAGCTTCTCCACGTCGTATTTCGTATGCGGCAGGAAATCGGCCAGCTCGTAATCTTTTTCGGCGGCGGGGATCACCTGTTCGAGCGTCAATTCCTTGCGGTCGTTGTAAAGTTTTACGCGGCCGCGCACGCGCACTACGTCGTCGCGCTCGAAGGTCTTCGCAATGCCCTCGAAGTTGTCCCACATTTTCGCGGGGATCGAACCGGAACGGTCCGCTAGATTCAGTTCCAGCCACGATTTCCCGGTTCGCGCCGAAGTGCGAATCTCTTTTTCGCGCACCAGGTACAACGACGTAATCACCTGCCCGTCAGCCAGGTCGGCCACGTAGTGCGGCTTCATTCGCTGTCCATCTTCGGCAGCGGCAGATGTTTTTTGCCTTTCGATTTCTCAGGCGTGTCTGGCGTTGTGGGAACTTCCTCGATCACCGTGCCGCTCGCCACCGCTGCGGTATCCGTGTAACCTGCCCGGAGGCGGATGTAGCTTTCCTCGCGAAGCTGTTGCAGGTATTCGCGCAGGGCCGGCTCCATCTTTTGCGCGTAAAGGCGGTTGGTGATGTCGTTCTCGACTTTATCCAGAGGCTGCAGACCGGCATCGTAATGAAAGTTCACTTTCAAGATGATGAACCCGGTTTGCGTTTGGATTACGTCGGTAATTCCGTCCTTATCCAGCTTGAACACCGCGTCCTCCAAGGGTTTCGCCAGTTGTCCTCTCTGGTACTCGCCGAGTTCGCCTCCCTGATCCTTCGCCGGACCTTCTGAATAGCGCTTTGCCAACGCCGCAAAGTCCTCGCCATTGACGATCCGTGTGTGCAGTTCGTCCGCCTGCTTCTTTACCGCCGCGGTTTGCTCTGGCGTTTTCCCCTCGGTCTTTAGGAAGATCTCGGAGAGGTCCACTTCTTCTGGGCGGACAAACTCGCTTTTGTGCGCGTCATAGTACTTGCGAACCTCATCATTGCCGATGTTAACTTTGTCTCCCACTTCCTGGTTGATTACTTTGCGGGTTAGCAGTTCGTTGCGCATCTGCGACTTGTAGTCTTCCCAGGAGAGCCCGGACTGCTCGACGGCTTTCTGGAACGCGTCCATCGTGGCGAAGTTATCCTGCTTGCGAACCTCGTCGAGCCGCTTCACCAAATCGGTCTCGACGTCGATGCCCATATCCTTCCCGCGCTCGATTAGCAACTGCTGGTCGATCATGTCGCGCAGCAAATTCTTCTTTTTGTCCGCGAGGTTTGCCTGCTGTTGATCCGGCGTGCACGGCGGCTGTTGCTGCTGGCAATCCTGCTGCACTTCTTGCGGCAGCGCATCGAGCGCTTTCGTGTAGTCGGAGAGTGTGATAATGCGGTCGTTCACGCGCGCCACAATGTCTTCGATAATCTGGCCCTGCGACTGCGCGCGCGCAAGCGAAGGCGCCAGTAACAACGCCGCGCTAAGCGCAGGCACAACCATCCATCCACACTTGGGTGTCTTCATGACGAATACTCTCCCGAAAGTCTATCCTTGCGCTTGCAACTGGAGCAACACGTTTCTCACCGCCTCCAGCGCTCCGCCCTTACCCTTCGCTCCGACCCACAGCACGCCGCTGGGGTCGATGCGCACGTCCCGGCGTTTTCGCACCATCTTTACAACTCGTTCCGGGCCTACCGGCGTGTCGTCGTAAAATTTGATGCCGATCTGGTCTCCGCGGCGGTCCACCGAGGCCACCAGCAGTTTCTCAGCGAGTGCTTTCAGCACCGCGTAGTCCAGTAAATTTTCCACCGCCGCCGGAGGCGGCCCGAATCGGTCGGCCATCTCGCGCCGCGTTTCTTCGCGCTCTTTGTCCGTGGACACTTCGGCGATTCGCTTATAGATGCGCAAACGCAGATTTTCGTTTTCAATGTACTCCGGTGGGATGCGGATTTCCTGCCCCAGGTTGAGCGTCGCCCGGCGCTCAGGCGTCACGGCCTCGCCCTTGCGTTCGGAAACGGCCCGTTCCAGCATCTGCACGTACATGTCAAATCCGACCGCTTCGATATGCCCGTGCTGTTCGCTTCCCAGCAAATTACCAGCGCCGCGCAATTCCAAATCGAGCGCGGCAATGCGGAATCCCGCGCCCAGGTCGCTGAATTCCTTCAGCGCCGCTAGCCGCTGCCGCGCGATCCCGGAAAGCGTCACATCTGGCGGTACCAGCAAGTAAGCGTATGCGCGTTGATTCGACCGTCCCACTCGTCCGCGCAATTGGTAAAGTTCCGATAGCCCCATGCGATCCGCGCGATTAATGATGATCGTATTGGCGCGCGGGATATCCAGCCCGTTCTCGACGATGGTGGTGGAAATCAGAATATCCGCATCGCCGCGGACGAACTTCAGCATTACCTTCTCTAGTTCCGTCTCGCGCATCTGTCCGTGGCCCACCACCACTCGCGCCTTAGGCGCTAGTTGCATCACCATGGCGGCGATCGACGTGATCGATTCCACCCGATTGTGAACGAAAAATATCTGCCCGCCGCGGTCCATCTCCTCCTTGATGGCGTGCTGCACCAGCGTTTCCGTGAATGGGGCAACCGTGGTCTGAATCGCCAGCCGGTCCTTGGGCGGCGTTTCGATCACGCTCATGTCGCGCAGCCCAATCAGGGACATGTGCAGCGTGCGCGGAATTGGCGTGGCCGACATGGTCAGCACGTGCACGTTCTTGCGCATTTCCTTCAACCGCTCTTTGTGCGCCACGCCAAAGCGCTGCTCTTCATCGACGATCAGCACGCCCAAATCGTGGAATTTTACGTCGCGCGAAAGCAGCCGATGCGTGCCGATCACGATGTCCACTTTTCCGGCTTCCAATTCCTCGATTGTTTTTTTCTGTTCCTTGTCGTTGCGAAAGCGGCTGAGCATTTCGATGCGCACCGGAAAAGCCGCAAAGCGCCTTTTGAACGTCTCGTAGTGCTGAAACGCCAGTACCGTGGTCGGAGCCAGCACGGCCGCTTGCTTGGCGTTTGCTACCGCCTTGAACGCGGCTCGCATCGCTACTTCCGTCTTGCCATATCCCACATCGCC
Organism: Candidatus Acidiferrales bacterium; assembly: GCA_049591475.1. GTDB lineage: Bacteria > Acidobacteriota > Terriglobia > Acidiferrales > UBA7541 > Palsa-295. The sequence continues at coordinate 75,302 of JBAWEZ010000079.1, read as the reverse complement.
GCACAGCAGCCGGTCCATCGGCACGGTCGATTCCATGTCGCGCTTTACGTCTTCGATGGCTTTCATCTGATCGGGCGTTTCCTGAAACTCGAACGCATCCTCGAACTCACGTTGCCAATTCGCATCAGGCGGGAATGCATGCGCGGGCGTGGTCTTGCGTTCGGCATAGAGCGCCAGGAGTTGCTCGGCCATGTCGCTGACCGATTTGCGGACACGCGACTTGCGCGCTTCCCACGTGCCCGTACCTAGGCGGTCGAGCGCCGGCGGCGCGTCACCCAGAGAGTTGTATTTCTGAATCAGGTCCAGCCGCGCCAGCGGAACGTACAGCTTCGCCTCCAGTGCGTATTTCAGCAGCATGAATTCGCCGTTCGCGCCTTCGACGGACACTTGCCGCAAGCCCTCGAACTGCCCGATCCCGTGATCCACGTGCACCACGTAATCGCCGGGCTTCAAATCCGCAAGATTGCTGAAGAACGTGGCTGTTTTCGGGCGGGCGCGCGGTCTTGGCGGCGGACCAACTTTCTCGAAAAGATCCGCGTTGCCGTAAATCACCAGCTGCGATTCAGGAATCGCGATGCCTTCTCCCAGCGGCGCCTTGGCCAGCACCATTGCGGGCATGCTTCCGCTAGTCCCTTCTTCCGCCAGACGCGTCATGGTGGTGTTTTCTTCCAGCTCGCCGATTCGGTAGGGCAATTCGTATTCGTGGCAAATATCGGCGAAGCGTTCCAGCTCGCCCGTGCTCGCGGCCGTTACCATCACTTGGTCGCCGGTGGCCAGCCGCCCGCGCACTTCGGCAATAAACGCGGGCACGTTTCCGTGATAGCGCGTGGTTGGCTGCGTTTGTATCGCCAGCGGAGCGTCATCTTCGCGACCCATCTGCAAGTGCTCGAAACCGAGCCGCGGGAAAAGCTGCTGCGCGAGCGACCATTCCTCGTCGCTTAGAATGTAACGATCGGGCGCTTCCGCGCGCGGGTCCTCGGCGGCATCAAATGCCTCTTGCAGGCTGGCGCGATAATTCTTAATTGCCTCATCGAGCGACCCGGGCTCGTCCAAAATCACGACCGGATCGGTGGCCAGATCGAATAGCACCGCCCTGCGGTCTTCGCGCGAAATTTCGCGAAATTCCCAGCCGGGATAAAAACCGGCCGGCGGTGCATCGTCCTCGCGTCCAGAGGCGGTGACCACGCGCTGATGTTCCAGCACTTCGGCATGGAGCAAGAATTCCGTCAGAGGCAGCAACAGCGCCCGTTCCATCGGATTCGTGGACCGCTGCGTATTTGGATCGAATGCGCGAATCGATTCAATCGTGTCGCCCAGCAGCTCGATGCGCACCGGTTGCGGCGTCTCGGGCGAGAATACGTCGATGATTCCCCCGCGCACGGAGAATTGGCCTGGCATCTCGCAGGTAGTTTGCCGCTGGTATCCCGCCGCAACCAGGAAACCGATGAGGTCTTCGTGGGCAATCGACTCGTCGCGAGCGATCGTGCGGGCCAGTTCTCGATAAAATTGCGGCTCGCGCATGCGCGCCAGCGCCGCTTCTACTGGAGCAATCACCAAATCCGCTTCGCCCGTCGCCAGCCGCCACAGCGCCACGGCGCGATCCTCTAGGATCTCTCCGTGCGGCGAGCGGCTCTCGTAGGGCGAGACGTCCAGCGCGGGAAGCATCTCCACGCGCCGCTCCGGTTTTCCCGTAATGGCGCGATAAAACCAGCGCATCGGCTCAATCAGCGCTTCGGCATGCTGATTCGACTCGACTACCACGATCGCGGGCCGGCCCAGCTCCGAAAAAATCAGCGGCGCCACCAGCGCCTTCGCCGAATCGGTGAGTCCCGCGAGCCGCACTTCACCCGCGTTACGGCGAAGCCGGTCACACGCTTCTTCGATCGCGGGACGGCGCGCGATGCGCCCCAACAACTCGGAAACAAGCGAAAGAATCACGCGCCGTGCCCCGAAATGCGCTCGATCAGACGCGTGGTGGAGAATCCAGGTTCAAGCGGCAGGCATACGAGCTTGCATTCGATTTCCGTTAGCATTGATTCGAGATCGGCGGCAGGGTCGCGCTCCGAGCCTACCGTTTTACTACTCCTCTCGTCGCCGCAGACGAATGCGTCCGGCTGAAAAGTCCTCAGGAATTCCGGAAGGCCCTCGTGAACGACCGCGGAAAAATCGACGGCCCTCAGCGCGGCCACAATTTCCGCGCGCTCCTCAGCCGGCGTGATCGGTCGCTCCGCCTGAACCACACGTAGCGAGCCACCGTCGCGCACGCGCACCGCGCCTGCCTGCACAATTTCATTGGATTGGATTGCTACTGCGAGGATTTCGCCGAAGTCGCGCGCCCGTTCAAAAAGGCGAATGTGACCCGGATGAAGCAGATCAAATGCGCCATACGCGCACACTACTCCCTTGCCGGTCCGTTTCCACTCCCCCCGGCGCAGCAGCAGCTCACGTTGCGATACGGCCTGTCCCAAACGTATGTCCCTCGGCGCGCTCCGCTGGAGCAACCGAGAAGTCTATTCTACCACGCGAACCGCGGTCGCCCGTGCATGCCGCGGGAAATCGCCCATTTTCCGATGAAAATGCCAAGTCCGCCGTCTGGCCAATCCGCCCCGGGTGCGCTACGCTTTACGAAGGGCTCCGCGGAGGCTGCTGAGCCTTTCGGTGGTATACTCGCGCCCTGTCTGTTGCAGCGCCTTTCCACTGAATCGCACACTTCGCACACGGGGCCATTACCGCGTCATGCGAGACATTTCAATTGTAGGCGGAGGGCCCGCTGGCGCTCTTTGCGGCGAACGGCTGGCGAGCCAGGGTTTTCGCGTCACCATTTTTGACGAGCGTCTCGCCTGGGAAAAGCCCTGCGGCGGCGGCCTCACTCACAAGGCCATTCAAACCTACCCATTTTTGCTCGATGCGCCCCAGCCGAAAAAAATCGTTCGCACCGCCGAATTGATTTCCGGCGGTGGCCACCGCGCGCGCTTCGAGATGAACCATCCGATCGTGATTTACGCACGCAAAGTGCTCAACGGATTGTTGCTCGACCGTGCCGTGGCCGCAGGCTGCAGAGCCATACGTTCGCGGGTCACCCATGTCGAAACCAACGGGCCGCAAGTGCGCCTGACCGCTGGCGGCGAGCAATTCCGCTCCGATTTCGTGGTGCTTGCCGCGGGCGCGCGCAATCAGCTGTTGCCGGAGACGACAGCGCTCGGCAAGCTTGACCTCGAATTGACGCTGGGCTATTTCGTCCCCACCGAAGAAGACATCATCAAGGTAAAATTTCTGCGCGCATTCGAAGGCTACATCTGGTCGTTCCCGCGCGCCGATCATCTTTCCGTCGGCATCTGCGCCAAAATGGGCCAGAGCTCAAGCCAGCAGCTGCGCAGATATCTCGACGATTTCGTGCGCACCGAAAATATACCCATGAATGGTGCGCGACTTTATAGCCACGTGCTGCCGTCGCCCAGCGAGCACACCATTCAGCGCCGCAAAATCGCGGGTTCGAATTGGGCCATGGCCGGAGACGCGGCCGCGTGCGTCGATCCGATCACCGGCGAAGGTCTCTACTACGCGCTGAGATCCGGCGATCTCTTGGCGCAGGCGCTCCTGGAAGGCCAGCCACAAGCATATCCGGAGCGGCTCCGCGCGTCGTTTTCCGACGATCTGGAGTTTGCCGCGCGTTTTGCGCGCAAGCTCTTTTGCGGAAATTTTCTCGGCGGAGCAATCACCACGCGCATGGTGCAGTTGCTGAATTATTCTCCGGCATTCCGCGAACTGATTCGCGATGTCTTCAGCGGCTCACAGGATTACCGCAGCTTGAAACGCCGCCTGTGGGACCAGTTGGGCATCACGTTTGTCGAGATCGTGCACAGCGTCATGCACGCCTCTATCGGAGGAGCCGTTGCGCCATCGCCGCATCCGGCAGGCGGTCGCGACCCGCTGCCATGAAGTCCCGCGGCAAAAGCGCGCGCAAGCGCTCACCAAAGCCCGCGGTGCGATCGAACAGCAAGCAACCGGCGCCCGAAATCAAGCCGCGCATAGGACTCGAAGCCACGGTTGAACGCGTCGTCAAGCCTGAATGGACCATCCAACACCTGAATCCAGACCTTCCGCCGGTATTTTCCACTCCCTCTATGATCGGGCTGATGGAGCATGCCACCGTGCAGGCGGTGCTGCCGGAATTGCCGCCGGGCGCGATCACCGTCGGCACTCGCATTGAAGTGGATCACTTGAAAGCCATTGCCCCTGGCGCGCCCGTTCGCGCGTGGGCTAAGCTCACCGGATATCAAGGCCGTTTTCTTGTCTTTGACGTAGAAGCGCGCTCGGGCGAGCACGTCATCGGGCGCGGCCGCGTGTTCCGCGCCATCGTTGATCCGGAACAGCACAAACTGCGCGCGCAGGCTCGCGTGGCGCAGCGGTCCTAAAATCCTCGCTTACTTTTTCTCCGTGATTTTGATGGAAGCGCGCGTCGTGGCCCAATCCAGGTTCATCGTGCACGCGTCGCCGGTCTGATCGAAGTGAATCGTGAAATCTTCCAGAGGCGAGGGCAGCTTTGACAGTTGCATGGGAATCCGCGCGAAATCGTGTTCCGCTCCAGGATACGGGATACCCCATTCGCCGGTTTCCTTGCTGATGATCAGCTTCCACGAATCCGGATTCGGCAGCGTAAACAGCGTGTAATTTCCCGCAGGCACGGTCGTGCCGCCGACATTCAAATTCGTGTCAATGTCGAACGTCGTCGCTTCATTCGCGCCCGCGCGCCACTCTTCGCCATACGGCACCAACCCGCCGAAAATCTTCCGCCCGCGCATTCGCGGACTCGAGTAATTCACTTGAATCGTCTTGCCATCGGGAAATCTGCACGAAGCTTTCTCGGGGGGGCTAAGCGGCTTCCCGCCCATCTGCGCGCGGCCCGGCGGGGCGAATGCCAAAACTCCCAGAACAGCGGCGGCGCAGCACAGCGTGAACGTTCGCATTTTGCCTCCTAGAGTCCCAGTCTCGCATCCGCCCGTTTAGACGCGCTCCGCAAAGTTTCGGATGCGCATTAGATGGTCTCCGATAGGACATCCTGATCATCGACTGACTCTCTATTGGCGTGAGGGAGCGATTTCGGCGTTTAGGGCGTCGCGTAAGCATGCTCTGTGAAACTTCACAAAGCACCGAGCGCGTCCGAAACTCGGGAACGGGGCCAGATGGTCAAGCTGCCGCAGCGCACGCCCAGAAGCCTTCCCAAGCAACATTCATCTGCGATCATTTGCCCGAAACCGCCCACACTCATCGCCCGGGAGGCGTCTGCAGCCCCCCGAACCGCCCGCGCCACTGTGGCCGGAAATCAAGTGCTCCCCGTGATCCGCTTGAGCGCCGCATTCCGGGCGTGCTAACCTGCCTCAGGCAGACTGCACACCTGTAGCACTCGGGCCGGAGTGGCGGAATGGCAGACGCGGCGGACTCAAAATCCGTTGGTCGCAAGGCCGTGTGGGTTCGACTCCCTCCTCCGGCACCAATTCAGTCATCGTGAGCCACTAACGGTTCCATAGTTCTCACGCGAGTCCGTCACTACACACAACACACATCGGCTACTTATATTGGATTTGGAAAGTGTCTTTCGCCTGCCACACGCCCTTGCTCGAGAGACGATACATCGTTCCGTGAAGTGTCTTGCCCTCGAGTACAAACTCCACGTAGTTGTAATTCGGGAATTGCTTGCTCTTGTAGAGATCTCCCGGAGTGCGGACCACCGGAAACGGTTGCGCTCCGCCGCCGCCCGAAACGATGTACATCACTCCATCCTGAAAGAACCGCTCGTAATTGTGAACGTGCGCGGCGACCACCACGATTTTCGCGTCCTGAGCCTGTGCCGCTACCTTTAGATAATTCCTTAGCGCCACCTCATTCGGACGTGGCACCTGCTCCGACGCCGGAGCACCCGGCATCGGATCGGCCGCCGGAGGATGATGCATCGTGATCAACACAAATTCCACGCTGTGCGGCAGCGACTCGAGTTGGCTGGTCAGCCATTTGATCTGCCGGCTCCCCAGTTCGAGGGAATCGTCACTATCAAGAGCGATCGCTTCAATGCTCGCGCCCAGGCGCACCGAATACCATCGCCTCCCCTTCAATTTCGGAAACTTGCTCCACCAGTTCTCCAGGCACTGCGCTGGCGCGCACCCGTAAAATTCGTGGTTCCCTAGTGCCGGAAAAACGCGCAGATGATCTTCGCGCCAAATGCGAGTCTCTTCGCGGAACACCTTATAATCGTCCATGTCCCCGCCATGGTATGGGATGTCGCCATCCACCAGCAACGCGTCTGGCCGCAACTCCGCCACGCGTCTCAAGATCTCCATGCGTATTTTGGGATCGGTCGCCGTTTTCTCTTTTGGATTGGTGAACCGGATGTCCCCGTACGCGATCACTTTTACCGGCTTGCACAGCGCAGTTTCCGGAATCGTGAATGTCGGTTTCGACGAATCCGGCAGCAGCAGCGAATCTGGATTTATCTTACTGTTTGCTTTCGTCCCGCTCGCCTGCGAAGAGCCTGCCGCCGCGCACGCCAGTGCGACAGTGGTGCAAATCAACATCCACCGCACAGTCTTCCAGTTTTTCCCCACGTCTGTCTCCGTCACGGATTTCATCGTGACGATTTTACAGGACGCGGGCTGCGCGTTCCTAATCTGTCGAGGAATTCGCGGTTTCAGCTGATTCGCTTGCCAGTGTGATGCCTCCCGCCCTGATGCCGAATTAATTCGGCGGTCCGGCCTGGTGCGTTCCTCAAAAACCCAATCCGCGTGCCCACAGCTTTAAGAACAATTTTATTGCCCCTTGCCGCGGGTTCTTTACGAGTGGAAAGATCCGATCCAGTAAATGCTTTCCGATGTCATCCACTCCTTCCCACGTGGATGTGTTCGAGAACGCGACCACTCCAACCCGACTTTGCGGATCAAAGCCGATGAACGAGCGATATCCGCCCGTCCCGCCGTTGTGCCACACGATCTCCCTCCCGTACTTGGCAAGGACATGCCATCCCAGAGCGATTTCCAGGCCCGCCTGGCCGGTCGGCCTGCGCACTCTCAGCATCGCCGTCATCGCGGGCGCCAGCGGCGTCTTCGCGTAGCCGAGATTCGCCGCAACGAACGTCAGCATATCGTCGGCATCCGAGCGCAGCGCGCCCGCTCCCTCTGTCGCGGGTCCGAAATCCCAGTTGGGCACAGCTTGCATCGCTGCGTTTTGGCCTACCGCGAGCCGCGCCTTCATTTCCGGCGTGAGCTGAATCCCCGTGCTGTTCATCACCAGCGGACCGCAGATCAGCTTTTGCACCAGCTCGCCGTAATTCATTCCCGCGCGGAGCGATAGCGCCAGCCCCAGCAACCCTCCGCCCAGATTCGAATATTCGTACTTCCTCCCGATGTCTCGTTTTAGTGTGTAAGTCGACAGGAACTGATAAAGATCTGCCACTTTGTAATCAGCGTACGGGTTTCTGATGTTCCTGTGCGTCAGGTTACTGGGCAGCCGTGGCAGGCCCGACGTATGTGTCGCCAGATCGACGAGGGTGATCTGCTTGCCGCGGCGTTCCGGCACTTTCACGTCGCTCGGCAGAAATTTCGCCACCGGATCGTTGAGCGTCACTTTGCCGCGATGCACCATCTCCGAAAGCAGCAGTGACGTGAAAACTTTCGTCACCGAGCCAATTTCGAAAATCGTTTGGCCGTTCAGCGGTCGCGCGTCGCCTCGATCCAAATGCCCGTACGCCACCACGCGCCGCCCGTCCGCATCGATCGCGCCCACCACAATCCCAACGCTGCGGCGCATCGCGTCTACTCGCTGCTGCAAGATGCCCCGAATCTCCGCATCCGTCGCCATCAATTTCTGCGACCCCGCCTGCGTCTTGCCTTCTCGACGCGACATCTCCGAAATCATCCCGGCTACAGCCCGCAGCAGAACCGCCAATCAGGGGCATTCGCGCTTTCACGGTACCCGCTTGCCGGTGTAATCCATCCCGCCCTGATGCAGAATCAGTTCCGTGGCTTTTCCCTGCGCGTCGGTTACAAACGTGATCTGCGCATCCACCCGTCGCCCGGGTTCAAATGTGTCCGTACTCGACGATCCGCCGCCAGTTCGCATCGATCACACCGACTACGCGGAATCTTAGGCCGCATGTACGCGGCGGATCCAAGCGCCAAGACGTTAATTATGAAACTGCGCCCGCGCTGGCCTTACTCGCAGCGTCCAGCCGGTCGATATCCTTTTGATAGTTCCGCGCCTTCTGCAGGTTCAGCGGTACTGCCGCCAACACCGCGAGAAAGAAAAGCGCGCAGGTGGCGATCATAACCCGCGCGAATGGCGGAGACGCGATCGCTGACCCGATGCAAAACAGGATGTAGCCTGGGACAACCGAAGACAGCCGCGACCAGAGCCACGCGCCACGGTGAAAATCGCGCTGTCTTGCTAGCTCCGCTCTGTAAGCCATGGCAGGATCTGACACTTTCATGTCCGCCCGAATCGGTCGTTTGCGAAATAGCAATATTTGAACGGCCATGAATACCATGCTTGCGACAATCAGCCCGGCCCCAACACGTATGAGCGCGCTTACGCCAGTAAAAAAACAAAGTCCGAAACAGAGAGCGCCGATCAGGTAGGATCCGCCTTCGACAAAGTTTCGCCCTTGTAGCGCTGCGAGCCGTCTTTCGATCCCGCGCTGAATCTCTTGCTGGCCCACCGCCCGTCCGCCCGCCGCGGATAGTGTTGCTGGTCGCGCGACGGTCCCGGTCCCCAACACGAACGAACGCAAAAACCACAGAACGAATAGCGCCAGCACGCCGCCGGATAGCAGTGCCGCTCGCGGCAACGCCAGTCCGGGATATTCGAACCGAACCAATTCGTCTGCGCCGTATGAGATCGCCACGGCCAGCGCCGATTGCGCCAGCGTCATCAGCAGCGAACGGGGTGCTGTCGAATAAGCATCGATCAATCGCAGCACCACCAGCGCAATCACAACGGGAATCAGAGCTTGCAGGAGCGTCTCCGGTTTGAAAATCAACGATCCTCCGCCCGGTTGTGCGGGGGCGGCCAGGAACGCGATATACAAAGCGAACGCTTCGAATATCACCAGACGCGGGTCCGTCGTGCGCCGTATCTGGCTCGCGACCACATGCGGCACCGTCCGCAACACATCGAGCAGATACTGCGCCGGCCCTTCGTACCGCTCGTGCAAATCTCCGAGCACCTCTTCGCGGCGCGCTGGAGGAACCAGGTGCGCCACGATAGACTCGATCGCTCTGGAAGGCCCGTCTTTCATCACGCGGTCTCCTTCCCCCACTGCTTTCTCCAGCGCTTTTCCCACTCGCTGCCCCACGCGTCCACGCTCGTTTCCCACATACGCCGCGCCGTGATCGTCGCCTCGCGCAATGCGCGCCCGCCCAGTGCCTCCAGCTTGTAGCAGCGCTTGGCTCGCATCATCGATCCGGTTTGCCCATGTAGATCATGCCTTTGCCTTCCGCCGCCGACCACGCGATGAAACCGGCTGCTACGGCCCCCATAAGCAGAGGCCTTCCCGTCAGCGCCAGTCTGGGATCTGCGAGACGCACCAACTGTTCCATCCCGAACGCAATCGCGACTGCAATCGCTGAGCACAGAGCCAAGCGCACCGACGTACGACGTCCCTGCGGCACATACGCGTACAGGAACACAAAGGCAACCAGTGCGACGGTGGACGGAATCGCGTACGCCAGCATCGTGCGATGGAAAAACGCCCCCCGCCAGTTCGGACGACCCATCAGAAATCCAAAATAAAGCGAAAAGGCTTCGGCAATCACTAGACGCGGATCGACGGTCCGGGCGACGTGGCTACGTACCACGTGAGGCACGGTTCGCAATGCCTCCAATAGATACTGTGTCGGGCCTCTGTATCGCTCGTGCAAATCTCCGAGCACCTCTTCGCGCCGCGCTGGCGGAATCAGCTGCGCCACAATCGACTCGATCATCCTTGGAGGAGTCTGCTTCATCATGCGGTCTCCTTCCCCCACTGCTTTCTCCAGCGCTTTTCCCACTCGCTGCCCCACGCGTCCACGCTCGCTTTCCACATACGTCGCGCGGTGATCGTCGCCTCGCGCAATGCGCGCTCGCCCAGTGCCTCCAGCTTGTAGCAGCGCTTGGCGCGCCCGCCGCGCTCCGGCGTCGGATCGGAAAGCCGCGACCCCACCAGCCCCTTGTCTTCCAGCCGGTCCAGCGTCACGTACACCGCGCCCAGCGACACGTCTTTCGGCTCCGCCAGCTCCTCTGCCTTGGCGTGAATCGTCACGCCGTACGCATCGTCGCCCAGCGCCAGAATCGCCGTCAGTATCAACTGCTCGAATTGCCCGATATGGGTCGTCTTTCCCATTTCCCAAACTATGTAGTACAAATCGGCTTATGTCAAGCCTCCGCCACAACTGCCACCCCGAACCCGGTCGCGCCCGCCGATCCGCCCGAGGACCGTCTATAGACGATTGGCGCGAACGGCGGCGCGCGCTTCTTGCGTCTAGGCGGTTTGTAGCGTGAGGGGATCTGCTTTTTCTTTTTTCCTGATGTCACTGCGGCGCTTGTAGTCTTGGAGCGGTAGCATCCGGCGGAGGAACCTCCGTAGCGCGCCGCCGCTCTCTGAAAACTGAATTGCTGAGCCAATTGAAGAAAACGAACGACGCTACGTTCCCACGCGCAGCGCGCGCGTCAGATTCGCAAGCGTCGCAATAGCCGAAAACGCGGCCAGTTGCGACGTCCTCGGATTCTGCTTCGATGGCACGTTCTGCACGATCACCGTGAGGCATCCGAACTCGCCCTGCACGCGAATTTCGTGGACGTTTTGCGTCCCGCCTGGCACGGCCATCACACGCACTTGCACCGGCACACCGGGATCGGTGGCCAGCCGCAGCGATGCCGCCACATTCGAAGTGGTCGGAAAAACTTTCGCCGCCTCTTCCGCCGTTCCTTCGAAGATCGCGGTCTCCGATTTGAAACTCTCCACCGCGATCCCGCGCTCCACCACGAATTTTGTGCCCTTCAGCGCGGCCACTGGCTTCCGGCTGGTCAGCACCGCTGATTCCAGTTTGCCAATCGATGCGGACTTGATTCCGTCGAGTCCGGCGATGGCGCCCGACGGAACGTAAATCCGGCAGCCGCGTTCCGCCGCTTGCCGGAACCAGTCGTCATGGCCGAGCAATCCGCCAACGCTCATGGTCAGCATGTCGCGACGGCGTTCGAGCGCCTTGGGAACAAACGTGGGCAACGCGCCCTGGCTCGCCGCTTCGACGGCGAGTTCGCATTTCTCGATCATCTCTTCAATCGAAACGACCGGCGGATGCGTCGAGATTTCCGAAGAAAGTTTCTCCGCGCGTTCGTGGTCCTGATCGCAAATCGCTACGATCTGCGCATCGATCGATTTCCTGTCATTGCGTGTCGGGTCGAGTGCGGTTGCGATGATCCGGCCGATGGCGCCGGCGCCCAGCAGTCCGATTTTCAGCATGGTCGCCGCCTACGCCAGCGCCAGCATGCGGTCGATGGCTCGCCGCGCTTTGTTGGCGATTTCCGCCGGTACACGCACTTCCGGCGTCATGGTTTCGAGCGAACGAATCACGCGGTCGAGCGTGATCGTCTTCATGAACCCGCACACCGCGTGCGGATTCACCGGATGGAACGTCTTCTCGGGGAATCTCTTGTTCAACTGGTGCAGGATTCCGAGTTCGGTCCCGACGGCGAATTCCGTGGCATTCGAAGCGGCAATGTGCCGCAACATTCCTTCGGTAGAAAGGAAGAAGGTGCGGTCCTGCGGCAGCGTTCCGTCCATAGCTTTCGCCATGCACGAGCTCACGCACCCGCATTCCGGATGCAGCAGCAGCTCGATGTCCGGATGCTCATCGAGCAGCGCGGCCACTTGCTCGGGCTGAATCGTCTTATGGACGTGGCAGTAGCCGGGATAGGCGACGATGTTGCTTCGCCCCGTTTGACGCGCGACGACCGTCGCAAGAAATTTGTCAGGCAAAAACAAAATCGTGCGGTCGGCGGGAATCGACGCAACCACCTTGGACGCGTTCGCCGATGTGCAGCAGTAATCGCTCTCTGCTTTCACCGCCGCGGACGTATTAATGTACGAGACGACTACTGCGTCCGGCAGCTTCGCTTTCCACTCGCGAAGTTCTTCCGGCGTCACGGCGGCAGCAAGCGAGCAGCCTGCCCGCAAATCGGGCAAAAGCACGGTTTTCTCCGGGCAAATGATCGACGCGGTTTCCGCCATGAAGTGCACGCCGCAGAAGACGATCACGTCCGCGTCGGTTTTTGCCGCTTGCTGCGAAAGCTTCAGCGAATCGGCTACCGCATCGGCCACTTCCTGCACTTCGGGCCGCTGATAGTGATGTGCCAGCAAAATCGCATTGCGTTCGGCGACGAGGGCGCGCACGCGCTGCTGTTTGCAGCGAATTTCTTCCGCCGAATCCGTGATGGTTTCCACGACGGGTAATGTGTAGCGGTCCTCGAAGGTTGGTACCGCTGGAGCCGTTGCGCTGGACATGAAGGGATCCTTTCTCCTTTGATCGTTAATCGCGTTATGAAATTCTCTGGCAAAAATCGAGTACGCGAACCGAATGCGTGAGTGCGCCGATGGAAATCGCATCCACGCCCGTTGCCGCGTACTCCACTGCGTTTGCTTCCGAAATACCGCCGCTCGCTTCCACGAGCACGTACTCCAACAGATTTTCCCGGCGCAGCGTTTCAAGAATCGCGCTGATTTGAACCGGAGTCATATTGTCGAGCATCAGCACGCACGGATATTCTTCGCCGGATTGTTCCAGTAGCTTTCCAAAACTCGCTGCTGCGGCACGCGCGGCCGCTTCGCCGCGAACCTCCACTTCGATGAACGCGGACTTGCCGCGCATCTTCCACGCGCGTTCGATCGCCAGCGGAGCGGCCTCTTCTTCGCGGTCGGCGAGCAGCGCGAGGTGATTGTTTTTAATAAGAATTGCATCGCCGAGGCTCAACCGGTGCGTGCCAACGCCGCCGAGATGCAGAGCGCGTTTATCGAGAAGTCCCCATGGGGTTTTTCGCGTGCCGACGATTCGTGTTTCCGATCCGCTCTCGCGCACGCGCTCCTGCACGCGATGTGAGGCGCTGGCGATCCCGCTCATGCGCTGCAACAGATTCAGTCCCACGCGTTCCATCGCGAGTAGCTTGGTCTGCTCGCCTTGCGCCAGCAACACGACGTCGCCAGGGCGAATCGCATCGCCGTCGCGTTTTTCTAACACTGTGTCAATTCCATTTCCGCGATAGAGCAAAGCGATTTCCAGCAGGCCGGCAATAATTCCAGACTCGCGCGCGATAGCGACCGCAGAAACGCGAGTCGACTTCAATTCGATGGCCGCAGCGGTTAAATCTCCGCTGGCCAAATCTTCCTGCAATAGCGCCTCGGTGAGCGAACGCACGGCACGGCGGTATGCGTCGTTTTCGAGCGTCAGATCGCCACCGCGAAAAAACGCCTGCTTTATTCGTTCTTCCCGATCTGTGTGTGTGAGCGTCATTCACCGCTCTACTTAAGCAGGAATCCTCTTTCGCGGAGCCGCGCGCGAGCCCGCGAAATCATCTCCAGACGGGAAGCTTCCACGGTGTGCAAGTGGATTCCGCTGGTGAGCGAAGAGAGCAGGGAAGCGCGCGTCGCTTTCACCCGCGTCAAGAAATCCTGCACGTCGGCGCGAGATTCGATCATTAACGACCCGCGCAGCTCGCCGTACAAAGGATGCTCGACGATAACGTCCAGAATTCTCACGCCGTGATCGACGAGAATTTGCAATTCCTCCTCGGTGCGTTCCGGCGCGTGGCGGCAGGCCACCACCGCGCGGTGCGCATGATTGCCCGCTTCCGGGAGCCGGTAGCCGCGCGGTGTGGCCACGATTTCTTCGCCAGCGGCGCGCAGGATAGCGATGTCCTGGACCAGGCACTGGCGACTCACACGCAGTCGCTTGGCGAGTTCGGCACCCGAGATGGGGCCGCTACTCGTTCGAATGAATTCAAGTATGCTGCGGCGGCGTTGCTCCGAGTTAGCCTTGTCGCCCGCCGAGGCCCCGCGTTTGCGAAGGGCGGAGTTCATAGGCCCCTATTGTACATCTGTCTTGTCACATAGCTAGTCTGAAAAGATATCGGCCGGAAAAACCGTTTAGCCGCACGTTGCGATGCAATCGGGCGCGGAGGTAACTCCGCTGGTATGCCGCGCGAAAATTATCTGCCACCTCCGGTCCGGGGGCGCATAGTAGATGCAGTTTTATTCGAAAGGGGCGAGGCATCCGTGGCATTGACGGCGCAGCGGCGTAGCGAGCGCGTGTTACTCGATATTCCCGTGGTGGTGCGGGGCGAATCCGGCAACTGCGTTTTTCAAGAAGAGACGTTCACTGTCACGGTGAGCGCGCATGGCGCGCTGCTAATGCTGGAAGCGAACGTGTCTTTGGGGCAGAAGCTTCTGGTAATGAATCCGAAAAATTGGGACGAACAGGAAGCGAGAGTTGCGTACAAGGGCGCTACGCACGCCGGTCTGGCACAGGTCGCGGTGGAATTCGCGAAGCCGGCTCCCGAATTTTGGCAAATGGATTCGCCGCCTGCGAATTGGAATGCGGGGAGTTGAATCGAGGATGAGGCGCTTCTAGCTCGCTAAATCCACGAGCCACGCGTCGAGAATCTTCAGTTGGTCGGGCAGAACGTTAAGAAACGCGATGCCCATACCCATTCCCTCTTGTATGTAAATGATTTTAGATTCCGTTGAGAACGTCCCTTGGTCCCGGGAAATATCCAGCCGGAGCCGAGTTCCGATCGGGAGCGTATTCAATACGTCGAGGTAACATCCTTTGCGGCTGATTTCGGAAATGCGGCCCGAAATGTGGACTCCGCTAGCCGGTTCGATAATTTCGGCGGTGGCGATCAGGCTGAACCTGGGAACGGATCGCCGTTCACTATATTCGCCCGGGGGATTCACGGAATTGCCGAAAGCCTCGGTCATGGATTTGCCCTTATTCACAGTAGACTCGCACATGAGCGGAAAGACGGCTGAATTTTTGAGGCCGTCTGATGCCAAAAGGGAAACTCCATTGGCAAGGGAAGAAGGCATTGTTTGCTACTTCTGTTACATAATAAGTAACTAGGATCGCGAGGCTTGAAACGTGCGCCACGCTCCACTGCTGGTCGGCAGCAGCTTGGCTCGGAGCAGCTATTTTGGGAGCCGCAAGGAACGCGGTTTGGCCATCAGGAAAATAAAGCTTCAGTTTCCTGTCTGGTGGACATCTTCAAAAAATATTTCCTCAGCTGCTTTCAATTGCAAGCAATGGGGTACTAGAGACGATTTCCCATATTGATACCGACTCGTGCGTCGGTGCCTGAAACCAGTTGCTTCAAAATCAGAAAAGTCATATGGTGCTCCTACCGTGTTGGATTCGGCGGGGCACGTTCCGTTCTGAAACAGCGAAATGGGGTAGCATGCGCGCTGGCGAGCAACTAAGGGAACTCCGCAATCGTTTGGGCGTCACAACTCGTGAAGTTGAGGAGTTTAGTCGAGCGATTGCCGAGGACCGAAACAACGAAGAGTTTTACATTTCCAACGCCTGGCTCACGCAGCTCGAAAATAAGAATTCCATTCCCAGTATCTATAAGCTGTACAGCCTGAGCGTAATCTATCGCGCGCGGTTTTCCGACCTTCTGAAGGTTTTCGGCATCGACCTGAACGATACATCCAGATACCAGCTAGCCTTGCCCTTAGAGAATACGCATCTAGTGTCGTTCGAAGAGCCGGAACCGACCAAGGCCGTGACGTTCCCGGTGCAATTCGACAAGGGGTTCAGCCTGGAGACGACCAGCTTAATATCGAGGATGGTGGAAGTTTGGGGCGAGGTGCCGGTGGCATTACTGCAGAGATTGGATGTCCGGCATTGCCAGTACGGGTACGTGGGCACCGACGACTTTTCGATGTATCCGCTATTGCGTCCCGGTTCCTTCGTGCAAATAGAGAATTCCCCGACACGCTTGCAGACCTCCCAATGGCGTGCGGAATTCGACAGGCCCATTTACTTCATTGAGCTGCGGGACGGGTATGCCTGCTCGTGGTGCGAGATGCGCGGATCGCGACTGACCTTGATTCCACACCCGCTTTCCGGGTGCACGATTCGTCAGTTCGCCTACCCTTCGGAAGCTGAAGTCATTGGGCAGGTGACTGGCGTTGCCATGCGACTGGTGCCGGCTGATTCGGACCCTCCCGAGCTTCCAAAATTGCCAAGGCGGTCTTGAGGTTGCAGAAGAGGAAGTCCCCCGAAAGGGGCTCTGTCTGAATGGGCACTGCCACCCGATAAGGCTCTAGTTTCTTCCACGTGGTGAGGAAGTCGCCTGTGCCGATCCCCGCTGAACGCATGTACCCTTCGATCTGGCGGACGAGGCCTTGCACCGAGCAAGCTAGGAGTTCCCGAAAGACCTCTCGATGGCAATCGGCCAAAGCCTCGCAAGCGACGGCTGGGGTGTAGCGGGCCGCCAGCCCGTCATGATGATAAATACCAGTGTTGTAGTCCCTTGTCGAAGCTAGATAGATGAGGCGATCGAGCGGACGTTCGATTCCAGCTAGTGTGCGATTGCGTAGGTCATCCGCTGCCCGTTGGACATCCATCTGTCGCGAATTGGAAGGTCGGCCAGTCATCTCGTTCCTAGGAGGCAATCGAGCGGTCCGCTACAGGGGCCGGAGCGGTAAGGAACGCCAGCGCGCCATCGTAGGCTTCGCAGATGCGCAGCCCTGTAGTCACCGTCGCCCCAACCATTCGCGGGGCAACGCGCGGTCCTCCAAAGTGAACGAGGATCTGCAACGCGCGGCATGCCACCAGAACGCTTGCAAAGTCCATCGCCAACGCAATTTCGGAACGCAGGCCCATTCGCGCGTAAAAGCGCGCTGCACCAAGATGAAATCGTCGCAGCGTTTTAATCTGTTGCCCCACTTGGCCGAGCCAGGCTATTACGATCTTTCTGCGTTCACGATAAAAAACCGCACGGGCGGCGGGAGGGGCAGCGGAGGCCACGTACTGGAAGTCTTCGGCGGCCAGGAAACGGGCGATTAATTCGGGTGGTAGCAGATCAGCCTGGAGGTGCATGAGAGCCTGGCGAGCCTGAATCAATGCCTCGGCACCGCCCTCCGGGCGCGAACCTCTCCGGGCAAGAACCAGAAGCGATGCAAACAGCAGCGCCCCAACGGCCAGGAATAGGATCAGTTGAATCACGCCAGCTCCGCCCTCACGTAAAGCTCGCCCTAGGTTAACTCGAATCGTACCCCGGAACCCGAGCATCGTTCTTCGGAATCTGCTTCTTGCTCGGAAAGCGTAGCGAGGTTTCGGTCCGGGTTCCACATACCCAGCAGCCAAATAGCCGCAGCTACATCAAAACACGCCGGTTGCAGGTCGTCGCATAGGACTGCAACTTTAGCTCCCGCATACAGCCATACGGCAAGCGCCACGAGACTCCCAAACACGTAGAAGCCATATCCCACGCAGATGGCCTCGAGGTTCCTCCCGACCGGAATCGCGTAATAGAAGATTCCAGACACGATTGCTATAAAGAAGATCGCTTGCCCCGCCCGGCAGTCTCGTTCGAGGTGCCTGAACGCCATGTTGTTGACCGGTGTTTTCGCCTCGATGAATACGAAAACTGAAACAGCGGCGGCAAGCAGCGCGACGAGAGCGGCTTGGCCTATTCGGGCCGCCCGCCTCAATCCCCGAGCTGGAAGCCAAATCCTTGCAAACATCTCCCAAATGACGGCACTCCCAAGGAATAAAGTAACAAATTCGATAACCCAATACCAGTGTGCGTAATGCGCTGGTCTGCGGTAACTACAAAAAGCTATCACTGACCCGACGAGGTCTGCCATCACGTACCAATAGAAGATGACGAATTTCGTGAAAAGCGCCTGCCGGAAGCCACGCCACAAGACCAGCGCTAGAAGAGCGATACCGGTCCAAATGATCGTCTCGGCCATTGTATTTGATGGTATATAACAAAACCATAAAAACGGACACGAATTCCTGGACAGATGTTTCCACTCAGAAGCGAGAAGCTCTGCCGAGATAGGACCGCGTGGCATTCAAGGCCCTGCGTGTGCGAGAGGCAAGTGCTTCGTAGTCGGATTCGATCTGAACCGAAGGACCAGGTGCGGGATTTGGATGGTAAGACCAAAGTGCCACGAGCCAAATGGCGAGAGACGCATCGAACGAAAACGCCTGAACGTAGAGCCAAGCGATCCTAAACCACTCGGCGGCGTATGCCTCCACTGCACGACTGATCAGGCTGATTGCTATATAACTGCCGTAACCGATGATCATTCCGAGAACGTTTCGACCGACCGGAATCCTGTAGCCGAATATGATGGCCAGCACTGCAAACAGAAAAACTGCCTGGAGGGCACGAACATTTCGTTCGAGTTCGATGCCGCCTGCCGCAGTGGAAGGCTCCAAATGAAACAACGCATAAACGACTGCCAGGAAAAAAAGAAGACTGAAAGCAGTAAATGCGGCTATTTTCGCAATTCTCTCCGCCCCGGGATACGGGGATAGTACGTGATGAAAGATCTCGAGAATAAGGCCGCAACCGATTATCAGGGTGGCAAATTGAACTGTCCAATACCATCGGTCGTACGACAAGGGATCAAATAAATAGACGATCAGGAGCACAAACGAGGTCGCGGTGGATGCGATGTACGTATAGAAATAGGGATACTCTCCAATACTGGAACTGCGGATCGCGCGCCACAAAATGCAGAGCTCTAAGCCCTCGCTGATGCCGCTGCCAATCCATAAAAGTATCAGTCGTTGCATCCGGCCGATCACCGCAGCCGATACTAACACGGCTTCGCGGGGGAAGGCGGCGGACTCCCCCGCGGCAGCTCTTCCAAAGAGTGGCGGCTTGAGCTAAACGATCGCTGACATCCCGTCAGCAAATGGGCCGGGTTGCCCAATATCAGCGAACGGGCCCGGTTGCCCAATATCAGCGAATGGCCCTGGTTGCCCAATATCCATTACATTCACGTTGTGAATCACGTGACCAGACTGAGCGACCGGAATCGCCATCAGTGCAAATGCCGCGAGCAAGAGCAGGGCAGACTTGATCGATTTCATGTTTTTTTCCTCCGAGGGATTCAGTTGTTTGGAAATTAGCCAGTAGCCTACTGCGCGCAGATTAACGGATGGAGCGAAGCATTTTCTGGGGGAGGAAGGTCGCTTCGCTGGCCGAGCGGAGAAGGATTAGAACTAGGGGGTGCAATTGTAAGTACTGTAATTGCCGCGTTTGCGGCCGTGCGATTGCTAGCGCGGCCGAAACGGCCGCCGAATCCCGCCTTGCAGAAGGGCAGAAATACCGTATAACGAATTTGGAAACTCTGCGGAAGTTACGTATGGAGTTAGACGACGGTATGAGGTACTACATTAGATCAGCCGGGCATGGGCTGATTTCCTTATGGCTGAGACGCCTCCTTTTATAGACGAGAAGAATCTGGAGCCGCGCGTGTTCCGCGAGCGATTGCGAAGTTTGGACCGACGGCAATGGTGGCTATGGTCGTCGACCGTGCTCGTCCTGATCTTGCTGACGATCGCGGTGGCCTCGTTTGCGTTTCCGGCCATGCTGTCGCGAGACCAGAATACGTATTCGATTTACCTGAATTTAGCTGTTCGCGCGCTCGTGGGAGTCGTGCTGCTTTTCAGCGTCTATCTGGTGTACCAGCAAACGATGATCATGCGCATACGTAACCAGATGGCTGATCAGCTGGACGCCCTAACGAAGGTGGAGAATTTGACGAACGAGGTTTACAAGCTTGCCGCGCTTGACCAGCTGACGGGTCTTTACAATCGCCGCTCGGGAGAACAGCGGCTCTCAGAAGAAATCGGCCGAGCCATGCGGCATACGCGGCCGCTGACGGTGTTGCTAATCGATATTGACGGCCTTAAGCAAATCAACGACGAATTGGGCCACGCCGCCGGAGACTTGTTGTTGAAGAATTTTTCCGAACGTCTGCAGCGCGCTATCCGAGGTTCGGATTTGGCGGTCAGGCTGGGCGGCGATGAATTCATGGTGTTACTGCCGGAATGCCGAGCCGAAGAAGTGCGGCACGTACTTTCTCGTGTAGAGGGCCTTGAGTTCGAGTGCGATGGGAACAAGATTGCATGCCGATTTTCGCGCGGATGGACGGACTACAAGCCGGGTGAAACGTCCGCGCAATTGCTGAAACGCGCCGACGATGCGTTGTACGCAAACAAGCGCGCGGGCAAGAAGCAGCGCGACATCAGGCCGAGGCCTCTTGCGCAGGTTGTTTCCTAAGGCCGCGCGCCTAGTTTTTTTGATCGTCGGCACTGTCACACGACGTTGGCTCTGCGCTAATTTCGGAGCTGGCCGATAAAGCGGAACGTGCGGGCGGGAACAGTCGTGTTCCTGTCAGGAACAAGCTCTTCAAATTTTTCTTGCACCCCGGGAGGGTAACTCGTAGGATACCCGGTGTTGCCCGAAAAGATACCATGCCAAAAGAAAAGCCAAAGGTAAATATTGGAGAAGTGATTCGGTCTTACCGCAGCGACCGCGGGCTCTCGCAGGGCGATATCGAGCGGCGCACCGGTCTTCTGCGCTGCTATCTTTCGCGCGTCGAGAACGGCCACACGGTGCCTTCGCTTGAGACGTTGGCAAAGATCGCCGAGGCCATGGAGATCAGCCTGGCGGATTTTTTCCCTGGGACCGATACGCCGCAAGACCGCGAGACACGCAAGATTCTCGGCGAGCTTTCCGAGGAAGAAATTCGCTTCCTGGCAGAGATCAAGCGCTACTCCACGACGCTTTCAGACGACGACAAGCGGCTGGTGCTGGCTATGATCCGCAAGATGGCCACCGTGGTTCCGCAGGCGCGCGCAGCTAAAACGCAAGGCGCCAACCACCGCGCCAGCTACTAAGAGCGCGCTCTATCGGCGAGCTGGCCGCCGACGGCGATGCCGTTTTCGACTCGCGCCATGCCGGCCGGTCGCGCTAGCCCCCGCTCGGCGGATTCGCTACAATAAACCTGCATGCTTCGCAAACGGCACAACACAGTAGGCGTAAAAGTGAGCAAGGTCATGGTGGGCGGAGGCGCGCCTGTGGCGGTGCAGTCGATGACCAACACGGACACTGCCGATGCGCTGGGCACTTCGCGGCAGTGCATCGAACTGGCGCAGGCCGGCTCGGAGATGGTACGCGTGACGGTGAACGTGCCGGACGCCGCCGCGGCCGTGCCTGAAATCAAGCAGCGCATGCTGGATGCGGGTTGTGATGCACCGCTGATTGGTGACTTCCACTACAATGGCCACGTACTTCTGACGAAGTATCCCGATTGCGCGCGCGCTCTTGATAAATACCGCATCAATCCCGGCAACGTGGGGCACGGCAAGAGGCGCGACGAGCAGTTTTCGACCATCTGTAACGTGGCGCGTGACAATGGCAAGCCGGTGCGCATTGGCGTGAATGGCGGTTCGCTGAATCAGGAACTCGTGATGCGCAAGATGCAGGAAAACACGGACCGCGAGCTGGGGAAAACGTCCGAAGAAATTCTCAACGAGTGCATGGTGCTTTCGGCTGTCGAATCCACCGATCTTGCGCTCGAATGCGGTCTGCGCAAAGACCAAATCATAATTTCCTGCAAAGTTTCTCGCCCAAACGACTTGCTTGATATCTATAGAGAACTCGCGAAAAAAACCGAGCAGCCGCTGCACCTTGGCTTGACCGAGGCCGGGATGGGCGCGAAGGGCTTGATCTGGTCGGCAACTTCCATGGGCATTCTGCTGCACGAAGGGATCGGCGACACGATTCGCGTTTCGCTGACGCCGAGGCCCGGAGGCGACCGTCGCGAGGAAGTTTACGCAGCGTGCGAACTGCTGCAGGCGCTGGGCCTGCGCTCGTTCGCTCCCAGCGTGACGGCGTGCCCCGGCTGCGGGCGTACTACCAGCACGACTTTCCAAGAGCTTGCCGAGAGCATCCAGAGCTACATCCGCGATTCGATGCCGGAGTGGAAGCGGAATTACGAAGGTGTGGAAGAAATGAAAGTTGCGGTGATGGGCTGCATCGTCAATGGCCCGGGAGAATCGCGAGCCGCGAACATCGGAATCAGCTTGCCCGGCACGGGCGAATCGCCGCGTTGCCCGGTGTACATCGACGGGCAAAAGTTCACTACTCTTGAAGGCAACTACGACGAACTTTCCGCTGCTTTTCGCGCGCTGGTAGACGATTACATCGCCGCCAAATTTACGAAGCGCGAGACGCCACTTCCATCGGTCTCCATCGCGCGCTAGTCGCAGCGGCGTAGCGCGATTTCCGGCGAACAAAGCACGAAACAAATAAGGCTCCAAAGACGTCGTGGTGCATGGCGACAAACGCGCTCGTTAGGGCGGAGATAGCGCCGCAAATCGACGCTTTCAGGTGTCTTAAGCCGCTTAGACCGGCCACTTACAGCAAGCCTCGTTCAAGACACCTCAACGATGCGATAAACTGGCATTAGAGCAAGGCCGAGTTGTACATTCCCGACATGCCAGAGACCCCAACGCCCGCCGTCGTCACAGATTCCGCGCCCGGTCGATCGGACTCGCGCGCGCCACTGCCGTCCGACTGGAGGCGCGGATTTTGGAGCCTGATCGTCACCCAGTTTCAGACTGCCTTCAACGACAACGCGCTGAAGTTTTTGGTCATATACATGATTGTGGGGATGAATTTCCCGGAAGACCGTCGGGATTTCTTTGTCCTGGTTATCGGAGCGCTGTTCGCCATTCCCTTCATTTTGTTCTCGATGACTGGCGGCTATTTCGCGGACCACAGTAGCAAGCGTGCGGTCACCATTGGAACGAAGTTTCTTGAAGTCGCGGTCATGGCATTTTTCATCTTTGGCCTCGCCATCCACAACCTGGTCATGGAATGTTCAGGCGTATTTCTCATCAGCTCTGAAGCTGCACTTTTCGGGCCGTCGAAATACGGATTGTTGCCGGAACTCCTGCCCGAACCCAAGCTTTCGTGGGGCAACGGCATCATCGAACTCGGCACATTCATTGCCAGCGTGGCGGCGATGATGGCGGCTGGTCTGCTTGGTGACCGCTACCGCGGACGCGAAGCAGTCGCCGGCTGGATGTTGCTCGGCTTTACTTGCGTCGGGTTAGCTACCAGCTTCGGAATCTCGCGAGTTCCGCCTGCTGACCCAGGTAAGGCATTTCACTGGAACCCAATCGGTGATCTAGGCGTTCAGATCAAACAAATTCGGACTGACCGAGTGCTCTCGTGGGCTGTTGTCGGGAACACCTACCTCTTTTTCCTCGCAGGATTATTGCAACTGGTGATCGTGATCTACGGTCACGACGTTCTGCACATCGACGACGCGCACACGAGCTATCTGCAGGCGGCCGTCGGAATTGGCATCGGTTTGGGCAGCGTGGCAGCGGGATACCTTTCCGGGGGGAAAATCGAGTACGGCCTGATTCCCTTGGGCGCAGTGGGCATGACAATTTTCGGAGCATTGCTCTATTTACCCACGCTCACGCTATGGACCTCCGCGATTGACTTAGCATTTCTGGGATTTTTCGGAGGCTTGTTTGCGGTGCCGCTGGGGGCGTTAATACAACATCGACCGCGGCCGGAACAGAAAGGCGGCGTCATTGCTGCGGCCAATCTATTGTCGTTTGTCGGCATTTTCATTGCCGCCGGTGCGTATTACCTTTTCTCAGCGGTATTTCATCAGACGGCACGCGGAATATTTCTCGATGGCGCGGTCCTGACGCTGGTCACCAGCACGTATTCGATCTACTTGCTGCCGGATTCCATGCTGCGGTTTGTGCTGTGGCTGGCAACGCATACGGTTTACCGGATTCGCGTGGAGGGGCGCGAGAACATCCCCGAAAGCGGCGGCGCGCTCTTCGTCTGCAATCATATGTCGTTCGTCGACGCACTTTTTCTGATCGCATCGACCGACCGCTCGATTCGCTTCCTAATGCTCAAGGACATCTACGACCTGCCTTATGTGAAGCCGTTCGCGAAGATGATTCGCGCTATCCCCATTTCTTCGGAGCAGCGGCCGCGCGAAATGCTGCACTCGTTGCGCGAAGCCACGGAAGCGATCAAGAAGGGCGAAGTGGTCTGCATATTCGCGGAGGGCCAGATCACGCGCATCGGGCAGCTCTTGCCTTTTCGACGAGGCATGGAGCGGATCATGAAGGGCGTAGATGCGCCGATCGTACCGGTGAGCCTGGACGGCGTTTGGGGCAGCATTTTCAGCTTCGAGCGCGGACGGTTCGTGTGGAAATGGCCGCGGTCGATCCCGTATCCGGTGACGGTGAGTTTCGGCAAACCAATGCCGCCTACAGCGACAACTTTTGAGGTGCGGAAAGCAGTGCAGCAGTTGCAGGCCGAGGCCTACGCGCATCGCAAGCGGCGCATGCGCACGCTGCATCGGTCGCTGATCCAGACGGCGCACCGGCATCCCTTCCGTTTCGCGTTTGCGGATAAACGGCGCGTGCGCATGAAATGGTCCGGCGTGCTGCTGAGCGCGATTTTTCTGGCGCGGCGGCTGCGGACGGTATGGGAAGGGCAGGAGATGGTGGGCATTATGCTGCCTCCTTCCGTGCCAGGCGCGCTGGTGAATTTCGCGGTGATCCTGGCTGGAAAAATTCCCGTGAACTTGAATTATACGACTTCAGACGAATCTCTGGCTTCTTGCGCGGCGCAATGCAAAATCGAGACGGTGATCACTACCAAACTATTGCTCGACAAAATTCCGCTGCAAGTTCCGGGTAAGACGATCCTGCTAGAGGAGGCTGCGGCTTCGCCGAAACCCGGCGAGCGATTCGCCGCGCTGGCGCTTTGGTTTATGCCCGGCAGCTTTATCGAGCGCAGTGTGAGCGGCGGCAGGCGCAAGTCGATAGACGACCTGGCGACGGTGATTTTTTCAAGCGGCAGCACCGGCGATCCGAAGGGAGTAATGCTGTCGCATTACAACATAGCTTCGAACATCGACCAGGTGGGCCAGACGTTCATGCTCGACGGCGGCGATTGCTTGCTTGGCGTGCTGCCGTTTTTTCATTCGTTCGGCTTTACGGTAACGCTGTGGCTTCCCGCTGTACTGGGCGTGAGCGTGGTTTATCATCCCAGCCCGCTCGATTTAGCCGCTGTGGGCGAACTGGTGCGCGACTATCTGGTTACGTTTTTGATGGCAACTCCGACCTTCCTGCAAGCGTACCTACGGCGCTGCTTGCCGGAAGATTTCGGCAGCTTGCGATTTGTGATTGCCGGAGCCGAGAAATTGCCGGAGCGGCTAGCGGTGGCATTCGAGGATCGCTTCGGCATTCGCCCGCTCGAAGGTTATGGCGCCACGGAATGTTCGCCCGTGGTGGCCGTGAATACGCGCGATTTCCGAGCGCCTGGATTCCGGCAGGTGGGCGCGAAGCGCGGGCGCATCGGCCACCCGCTGCCGGGAGTGACGGTGCGCATCGTCGATCCCGAAACGCGCGAGCCGGCACCGCTCGGCACGGCAGGATTGCTGCTGGTGAAAGGTCCGAACGTGATGCAGGGTTATCTTGGCAAGCCTGAGAAAACCGCCGAGGTTTTGCAGGATGGCTGGTACGCGACGGGTGACATCGCGGCCGAGGACGAAGATGGTTTCCTGACCATTACCGATCGCCTGAACCGCTTCAGCAAAATCGGCGGCGAGATGGTGCCGCACGTGAAAGTGGAAGAGTGTTTGCACGAACTTGCCGGCGCTACGGAACAAAAATTTGTGGTGACGAGTGTGCCGGACGGGAAAAAAGGTGAGCGACTAGTGGTGCTGCATCTTTTGCAAACGGAGGAGCTGAAGGCGGTGATCGATCAGCTTCCGCAATCGGGGCTGCCCAATCTCTGGACTCCGCGTCCCAATCAATTCTTTGCTGTGGAGGAACTGCCGCATCTTGGGACCGGCAAACTTGATTTGCGGCGCGTTCGCGAACTGGCGCTCGATCTTTCTTCGCGGGAGGGGGAATAAACGGGGGCGCTGCCGGTTGTGAAGCTTGGAAGAACCACTGCCGACCGAGCCGCTTGAGCATCAGAGAACAGCTATCGCCCCGACCCCTACAAACCATCGGCGAATTTCTACCCACGATGGCGGCTGATTCCGCTCAATTCTCGAAAAGCGCAGTTCGGGCGCGCAGTTTCGCCGCTCAGCGGCGGATTTTAGCTTTTGAATTGTTTACCATTGCGATATAAAGGCCGCTGACGTAAAGTGGTGGACGCTGGAGAGCATTCGGCATGAATGAACAACATCACAATCCGTTCTTAAGGCAGGCGCCGGTTACGCCGCTCTGGGATTGTGGCCGAATATGGTCCAGTCCCGCGCGCTAAGCAACTCCCAAGTTTTCAATCTTTTCAGAACGTTGCGCTCTAAACCGGGTGACGAAACTTGCGGTTACTTTCCTGCTAAGGAAAAACTACCCCGAGCGATTGTCCCCTCGGTCTGATTCGGCCAGTGGCGTAAGACACGGTTACTTCTTCCGGAAAGAGCCGAGCATCACGAGTGATGTTCGGCCGGGGTTCGACTCCCCAAGACCCGCGTCTGCTTGTTCCCTGGCCTTGATTTTCGCCGGTGGCGTGGTCGAGGGTTACTTCTTCCACCGCCAATCGTCGCGCGGGGCCGGAAGCCCCGCCGAGGAGAGGAACGAAGGGGACGGGGGCGTAGTCCCGAAGTGAGAGGTACCCTTCGGATACCAACTCGAGACGAGCACCCTAGGCGCTTGTTCCCCGGCAAAGTCAGTTTCAGCGTTGCGCCACGAACGCGCGGCGATCATGCCAGAAGGGCGGCATCGCTACTTGGAAAGGAGTCGGCAAATGAGCGTGTCGGTAAAAAACGGAACGCCGCTGCACGTTCCGGCGTTGTGCGAAACCTGCGTACACGCGCACATCGAGCGCGGCTACGGCGAGAACGAATTGACGATTTTTTGCCAGGATACGTGGCCAGAGCATCGGATACAGTTCCGCGTTCGGGCGTGCTCCAAGTATTTGGAAAAGAGGTGGCAAAGCCTAAAACAGATGGAAGAAATCGCCTGGGTACTATGCCGCGCGATGGGAAGCGAATCGCGGGTTTTGTGCGTCCCGACGATCGGGATTCGGACGAGCAAATCGAGATCGAGCTGTAGATTTAGAGATTTCGGCGAGTTTCGCCGGTGGCGTAGGTAGCGCTTACATCGGTAGAGCGCCCGCCGAAAGTGGCGGGATGCGGCAGGTTCGATTCCTGCTTCCGAGCAATCGGAATAGCTCATCAATCGGCGCAAGCCAAAAGCGCGGCCGCTTGTTCCCCGGCGAATTGACTTGATTCAGCTAGTTCGGTTTTCGCCGGTGGCGAGGGCAGCGGTTACTTCTAATCGGACGGTCGCAGGTTCGAGTCCTGCCGCGATACGGAACGACCGGATCGCGTAGCTCAGCGGCAGAGCAGCCGCCAGCGCAAGCTGGAACCGCAGCCAAGCTTTCCCCGACGAGTGTTTGTAACAGGGCAAAAGAAAGGAGAACACTGATGACGCGGCTTAACGTGTTGAAGATTCCATGGGGCCCTCGCACTTATGAAGGCGGGCCGGCACGGAGCATTTCTCCCGCGCTGCAGCTGCGGCGTTCCGTGATGGCGTGCCTGCTTTGGGAGGAGCAGTTCTATGAGGACGGCGTTGAAATCGCCGGACGCATTCAGGAACTGGTTCCTAAGGTAAAGCCGGAGCTCGTGGCGGCCATGGCGATCGAGGCGCGCAGCAAGATGAAGCTGCGTCACGCGCCGCTTCTGCTAGTGCGCGAAATGGCGCGGCAGAAGGAGCACCGGGCCTTGGTTGCCTCGACTCTGGAGCAGGTGATCCGGCGTGCCGACGAACTGGCGGAATTTGTCGCCATTTACTGGAAGCATGGAAAGACTCCGCTCTCTGCCCAAGTGAAAAAGGGGCTGGCGCGGGCCTTCCAGAAGTTCGACGAATATCAGCTGGCGAAGTACGACCGCTCGAACCCGGTTCGCCTGCGCGACGTCCTGTTTCTGTGCCACGCGAAGCCGCGTGACGAGGAACAGACCGCGCTTTGGAAGCGGCTGATCGAAGGGAAGCTCGCCACTCCCGATACCTGGGAAGTGGCGCTTTCTTCCGGCGCCGAGAAACGGGAAGCGTGGGAACGGCTGCTTCGCGAACGGATGCTCGGCGCTCTCGCGCTGCTGCGCAACCTTCGAAACATGAAGGAGGCGGGAGTAGATGAAGATCTCGTGCTGGCGGCGCTCGAAGTGATGAGCACCGCTCGCGTGCTACCGTTCCGCTTCCTGGCGGCCGCACGGCATGTGCCGCAGTGGGAAGAACCGCTTGAGCGAGCAATGCTTTATTCGCTTGCAGGGCAGGAGAAACTTCCCGGGCGGACGGTTCTTCTCGTCGACGTTTCGGGCAGCATGACGAACGGCCTTTCGCAGCGGTCGGAGATGCTTCGGACCGATGCTGCGTATGGGCTTGCCATTCTGCTTCGGGAAATTTGCGAGAAGGCGATCGCGTACACGTTCTCGAACGGTCTTGTCGAGGTACCGCCACGGCGGGGGTTCGCATTGCGCGACGCATTGGATGCTAGCCAGTCGCACAGTGGAACCTACCTCGGCAAGGCGCTCGGGGCGATCCGGGAGAAGTACGACCGGATTATCGTGGTCACCGATGAGCAGGCGCACGACCGAGTGCCGGGGCCTCGCGCCGCCGGTTACGTGGTCAACGTTGCCAGCAGCAAGAACGGCCTTGGCTACGGCCCTTGGACGCACATCGACGGCTGGAGTGAAGCAGTTGTGGAGTACATCCGCGCGGTTGAGCGGACGCCGGAAAACTAAATACGACAGGCGCGGCCAGTCGGGTTAGCAGCTAACCGGCTGGCCGCGTTTTCGATTTCGAACCGAACCTCAGAAAACGCCGAGTTTGATGTGCAAGAATCGCTTTGGATTTCTGCGGAACTCGTTCATCAAGATGCGCATATCGCCGGTGAGTCCGGTCAAGTTGTCGTAAAGCTGTGGATCGGTGAAGAATTTGCCCATGGTGCCCTGGCCGTTATTCAACTTGCCGGTCACGTCCCGAAGGTTGGCCGAGGCATCGCGGAGATTTGAGTACAACTGGTCGTCGGTGGCTAGCTTCCCAAGAGTGCCCTTGCCGCTGCGAATATCCCCGAACAGAGCGTTGCCTTTCTGTGCCAGGCCGTTGAGGTTGTTGTACGCGCTGGGGTCGTATATCAGCTTGCCCAGTGTGCCTTTCTGATTGCTGAGCGCGGCGGTGACGTTTTCCAGATGTCCCGCGACTGTGTCGACCTTATTGTAAAGATCGTCGGAGGATGCGAGCTTTCCAATCGTCCCTTGCCCTTGCTGAATGGAGGTGGCGACGGCGTCGAGCTTTGACACAGTATCGTTCAGGTGATTGTAGAGAGAGGGATCGTTCATCAGTTTGCCGAGCGTGCCGTTGCCATTCTGGATCTTCGCCACCACGCCTTGCACGTCGACCGTGAGCGCGCCGAGGGTTTGCATCAGGTCCGCGCCGCGCTGTACCACATCCTTGATATCGGGCACCTCTTCGGCCGGCACTACACCATTCTCGGGGATCTGGGCGCCGGTGAGTCCGCGCGTGATGTCAACGTATTGGCTTCCGAGCAACCCCTGCGTCACCAAGCTGGCTCGTGAATCGCTGCGAATATCCGGCTGATACTTTTTCGAGATGCGCAGAACGAGAGTCACGCCATGCATGCGGTCCTGCGGGTGCGGCGTAAGCTGGACGGCCTGAACGTTGCCAACATTCACGCCATCGAGAGCCACGGGAGCGCCTTGCTGCAGACTCTGGGCTTCCGGAACATAGGTGATTAGCTGATACTTCGGGCCGAAGAAACTTGTGCCGGTAACGTACAGGATCGCCAACGCGAGAATTACTAGCCCCGCGAGTACGAAAATTCCCACTCGCAACTCCGACCACATTAATTGTTTGCGTTGCGCCATTACGGTTCCTCCTCGGCAGTTCTTCCGCGATGTTATTCGGCGGAAGCCAGGAATTTTTTCAAGTACTCGTCCGACGTATTTAGAAGATCCTCGGCGGCTCCTTGGAAATAGATCTGACCCTGGCGCAGCACCAGGACGTTGGTCGGGCCCGAAACACGCGCCGGCTGCTTTACCGCCTGCTGCGGCTGACTTCCATTCAGTCGCATCACCCGGTCCGACACTTCGTCGAACCGGTAATTGGCGAGGCCGAACGCGTCCTGCACGCGATGCGTTGTGAGCAATGAAGTGACGTTCTGCAGGTCGCGTCCGCGCATAATCAGGTTGATAATCGTCTGCGAGGTGACCGGATCAAGGCCTGCAGTGGGCGAGTCGTAGAACACCACTGGCGGGTGATCGGCCAGCGCACGGGCGATCGAAACCCGCCTGCGCATTCCTCCGGAAAGATCGCCGGGAAACATGCCGTAAGTCGACTGCAACTCCACGAATCGTAGCACCTCCTGCACACGCGATTCGATCTCCGTGTCCGGCATCTTGTCCTCTCGCAGCCGGAAGCCCACGTTTTCGGCTACGGTGATAGAGTCGAAAAGCGCGCCTTCCTGAAACACAAATCCTAGACGCCTGCGAAAGTCGAGCAATTCATCTTCGGACATCTCCCCGAGATCTTGGCCCATCACCCAGACGCGCCCGGAATCGGCTCGGAGGAGGCCGGCACCGAGTTTCATGATCAAGGTTTTTCCAGTCCCTGTCTCGCCGAGCAGGACCTTCGTTTCGCCCGGCCAAACTTCGAAGCTGATTCCGCGTAGCACGTCGCCTTCATCGAAACCGATATGGACGTCATGGAAAGCGATCAGCGGTTCGCCCGGAACGAGGTTCGTCATATCGACAGGTGACGCCGGGCGAGGCGAGTGCGTCATACCGGAATTATAGATGCAAATAGGGCGGATTCGCAGCGGGAGCTTGTACGGCGGGCTTGACCTATCCAGGATTCTGGCAATTTAGCGGAACCGCGTCCTAGGTCGGGAAAATGTGCAGAAAGACGCGCCCTAGGAAGAAATCGACCACCAGGATTACGACTGAGGAAACCACAACGGCGGAGGTCGTCGCCTTGCCGACACCCTGCGTCCCGCCTGTAACGCGCAGGCCCTTGTAGCACGCGATGGTCGAGATAATGAATCCAAAAACGAGTGGCTTGATGAACCCTTGCACCAGATCGCCGAAGGACAGCGCGTCCACGGCTCGACTCCAAAATTGCACTTCGCCCATCCCGAGAGAGTAGTAGGCGTACATGAATGCGCCAATCAACCCCACGAAATCCGCCACGGCCACGAGCAACGGCAGCGTGAGCACCATGGCGACGACGCGCGGCGTTACCAGTTTGCGCAGCGGGTTTGTTCCGAGCGCGCGCATGGCATCCACTTGTTCGGTCACGACCATGGAGCCCAATTCTGACGCAATTCCCGAGGCGTTCCGTCCGGCCACCAGAAGCGCGGTAATCACCGGCCCTAATTCGCGCACAAGCGCCAGCGACACAGCCGTGCCGGTATACGCCTTTTCGCCGAAGCGCTCGAATTCCGCACCGGTCTGGAGCACGAGCACCGCTCCGATGAAAAGAGCGGTCAAGGCGACGATCCAGAGGGAGCCAACGCCGACGGAGTCCATCTGTTCGAGGGTATCCGTCCAATAGGTTGGGGGAGTGACAACGTTAGCGACAGATTGGAACGCCAGCAGGGAATAGTCCTGCAGCGAAAAGATCAGGCGCTTGACGGGTCCCTCGAGAAAGGACAGCGCTGAGGAACCTTCGTTGTTCTCGGGCATCGTCTCCTGCGCCGGCAGCTGGTTCGCGCCGATCTCCCGAAAGCGTATCGTCCGGTGTTCGGGCCGTCAAGCGAACATCGTGTGTATTCGCGCTACTTGTATCCACTGCCAAGTGTCACTCTGCCCGGCCTTTACGTGGGTGCGGGGGTCCGGTAGAATTCTCGATTCGCCCCTGCTCGCCGGGAGCGCTGAACATATGCTGCGATTCGTAACTGCCGGAGAGTCTCACGGCCAGGCGTTGATTGCCTGGATTTCGGGGCTGCCCGCGGGTGTGCCCGTCGATCAGGAGTTCATCGGCCGCGAACTGCATCGGCGCCAGCTCGGCTTCGGACGTGGCGGGCGTCAGCGCATCGAAAAGGACCAGGCGGAGTTCCTCGCCGGGGTGCGGCACGGGAAGACGATCGGCGCTCCGATCGCTCTGCGCGTCGAAAATCGCGATTGGAAGAATTGGGAACGGGCGTTGCCGGTCGGGCAGATCGAAGGCGCGGAAGATGAGCAACGCCACCTGACTGCACCGCGTCCTGGCCACGCCGATCTACCCGGTGCGCTCAAATTCAATTTTCACGATGCCCGCTACATTCTAGAGCGCGCTTCCGCGCGGGAAACGGCTGCTCGAGTTGCAGCCGGAGCGCTGGCCAAGTTGCTGCTGAGGGAGTTCAGCATCACGATCCTCAGCCATACGATCGCAGTAGGCCACGTTCGCTTGGAGCGCGAGGCGGAATGGGCCGAAATCGTCGGAGTCTGCGAAAACCTGGAATCGCCTTTGCGCTGCGTGGATCCGGATACGGAAGGCAAAATGAAGGCCGAAGTGGACCACGCGCTGCGCGCCGGCGATTCCGTGGGTGGCGTTTTCGAAGTGGTCGCGCGCGGCGTGCCGCCTGGCCTGGGCACGCATGTGCAATGGGACGAGAAGCTCGATGGCAAGCTGGCGCGCGCGATCATGTCGATACAGGCAGTGAAAGCGTGCGAGATTGGGTTTGGCGTTACGAACGCCACCAGTTACGGCTCTGAAGTGCAGGACGAGATTCGCTACGACCCGGGCACGAAGCGCTTCGGTCGCTCGTCGAATCGGGCTGGCGGCATCGAGGGCGGAATCACCAATGGGCAGGACATTGTGGTCCGGGGCTACTTGAAGCCCATCTCAACCCTTCGCCGCGCGCTGCTGACCGCTGATCTAAATACCAAGGAAGCCGTGAAAGCGGCTTACGAGCGGTCGGATATTTGCGTGGTTCCAGCCGGAGGAGTGGCCGGAGAAGCGATGGTTGCGCTCACGCTGGCTGCGGCGTTCCTGGAAAAAGTCGGCGGCGATTCGCTCGATGAAGTGCGGCGCAATTTCGACGGCTATCAGCGGCAGTTGGACAATTTCTAGATCTACTTGCAGAATAGACTAACGCTATGATCCATCCAATTGTGAAATACGGAGATCCGGTCCTCGAAACTCCCACGAAGCTGGTGGAAAAGTTCGACGAAGAGTTTCGCAAGCTCACCGACGATATGTTCGAGTCCATGTACGCCGCGCAGGGCGTGGGACTGGCCGCGCCGCAAATCGGCGTCGGGGCGCGTGTCACGGTAATCGACGTCACCAACGGCAAGAATCCTGAGGGCAGGATCGTCTGCGCCAATCCTCAGATCGTCCACGCGGAAGGCGAACAGCACGAAGAGGAAGGCTGCCTTTCGGTGCCGGGCTTTCGCGGACGCGTGCTGCGCCCTGCGTATGTGACCGTTCGCGCGCAAAACGTGACCGGCGAGGAATTTGAAATCCGCGGAGAAGGTCTGCTAGCGCGCGCATTTTGCCATGAGATTGACCACCTCGACGGCATTTTGTTCATCAACCATTTGAGCATTCTCAAACGCGACCTGATCAAGCGCAAAATTCGCAAGCTGAAAAAAGCCGGCGAGTGGTAGGCAGGGTGTGCCGCTGCGCATCGTTTTCTGCGGCACCCCCGCGTTCGCCGTTCCATCTCTCCGCCATCTGAAGGCGCAATCCGATTTTGAAATCCTTGGCGTGGTTACGCAGCCGGACCGCCCGCGTGGCCGCGGCCAAGAACTAGCGTTTCCAGCAACCAAAACCGCGGCTCTCGAACTTGACTTGGATGTTTATCAGCCGGAGAAAATCAAATCCCGCGAGGCGCTTGACTATTTCCTGCGTCTCGCGCCGGACGCCGTGGTGATCATTGCCTATGGCCAAATCATCCCGCAGCGCCTGATCGATATTCCGCGCCTCGGATGGATCAATCTGCACGCTTCGCTTCTGCCGAAATATCGCGGCGCAGCGCCCATCAACTGGGCCATCGTGAATGGCGAAGCCCACACTGGCCTGACGACGATGCAGATCGACGCGGGCTTGGATACCGGCGCGATTCTGCTGCGCCACGAAACAGAAATGGGCCGCGATGAAACCGCGCCCGAGCTCGCCGCTCGTCTTGCGGAAGCCGGTGCTCCGCTGATGGCTCAAACGCTGCGCAAACTCGACGTCTGCGAAATCACGCCGGCCCCGCAGGACAACTCGGGGGCTACGTATGCTCCGCCGCTACGGAAGAACGATGGCCGCATCGATTGGTCGCAGTCCAAGCAGGAAATTTACAACCGCATCCGTGGCCTTGATCCCTGGCCGGGCGCATTCACCACGTTTCGTGGCAAAACCTGCCGAATCTGGGGCCGTCCTCTCTCAGCCGCGGATTTTCCGCATTCTCACGGCGTGCTCCGGAGTGTGGCTGCACGCCCATCAACGCCCTTCTCTCCTTCCGGCACAATTCACGCTCTGAATTCGTTGATTTTCATTTGTTGCGACGAGACAGAGGCACTGCTGCTCACCTTTGTTCAACTCGAGGGCCGTAAGCGCCTCACCGCGCAAGAATTTGCGAATGGCGCGCGGCTGACGCCCTCCGACCGTTTTGGCTCGTAGGGTGGCAGCCGGCGGGCACAAAGAAAATGGTACACGCCTCGATGAAGTAACTTGAGGGCTGATTGATGCTTTCTCGCCCTTCTCCTCGCTTGTGTACTGTGCTCTGATGGATTGCTATGCCCGTCAGCGTTGCCAGAAGAATTGCTTTCGATGTGCTGCTGCGCGTCGAATCCGACTCCGCCTACGCGAGTGAACTGCTGCACTCGACGCTCACGTCCGAGGTCAAACCCGCGGATGCCGCGCTGGCGACCGAGATCACTTTGGGCGTACTCCGCTGGCGGCGTCAGCTGGACTTCCTGCTCGATCGCCAGCTTAAGAAACCTGTCGCCCGTCTGGATCTCGCCGTCGCGATTGCGCTGCGGATTGGTCTTTACCAGTTGCGATTCCTCGAGAAAATTCCCGCAAGTGCCGCGGTAAACGAATCTGTCGAGCTGGTAAAGCGCGCCCGCAAAACGTCAGCGGCGTCGCTCGTTAATGCCGTGCTTCGCCGCGGCGTTGCAGAGGCGAAATCGCCTGTCGAGGACCTCCCTCCGCCGGGCATTTCCCTCGCCGAACGGCTCGGCATTGCGCATTCGCATCCGACGTGGATGGTCGAACGCTGGCTGGCGCGTCTTGGCGAGCCCGCTACCACGGCGCTGCTCGAAGCGAACAATCGCGCGCCTCGGGTTTCGTTCGCAATTCACGGTACCGATCGCCGCGACGAGATTCTCCACTCGCTGAAATCTTCTGGCTTGGCGATCGAGCAGGGCCGCCTACTGAAAAACGCATTCAGCGCGAATGGCGGAAGCATCGCTCGAACCGAGGCTTTTCGCTCCGGCGAGATTTCCATCCAGGATGAAGCCTCGCTGGCTGTCCCGCTGCTTCTAGGCGTCTGTCCCGGCGACCGCGTGCTCGATCTCTGCGCCGCGCCAGGAGGAAAAACATTCGCGCTCGCACGGGCCGCCGGCCCGAATGGATTGGTCGTTGCTGGAGAACTGCACGAGCACCGACTTCGCTCCATGCAGGTCCAATTAACTCGACTGGGGATGGCCGCTGAGTGTGCAGAGGACAGCCCTGGGCATCCAGAAGCACACTCCGAAGAGCCACAAAATTACGCAGCCGCAGTCGATCTGGTCGCGCTCGACGCCGCTCAGCCGCTTCCATTCGCAGCTTTTTTCGACCGCATCCTTGTGGACGCGCCGTGCTCCGGCACCGGCACACTGGCGCGTCATCCAGAAATTCGCTGGCGGCTCAAGCAAGAACAGCTCGCCGAATTTCATGCTTTGCAGGTCAAACTACTTCGAATCGCGCTTGCACAACTCGCGCCCGGCGGCCGGCTGGTTTACTCCACTTGTTCGATGGAACCCGAGGAAAATGAATTGGTGATCGCTGAAGTTGCCGCCTCTGATACATCAGTTCGATTGGTCACTTCCGAGGAATCCGCACAGATCGTCGCGCCGAATCTCGCCCCTGGAATCGCAGCGAAGGCGCTTTTCGACACGAAGGGATTTTTTCGCACCTCGCCGGCCGCTCAAGGCACCGACGGCTTCTTCTCGGCGGTACTGACGAGACTTCGATGACCTCCGCGCAGCCTGGCGGCCCGCGCTTTCTGTTCCTTTAGTGTGGTTCCAGATCGACGTGCTGATCGTTGATGCGCCGGGCCGCCTTCAGCCGCGTTCAGGTTGAGAATCGTATTAATTTGCGCCAAGTGAGTGAACGCCTGCGGGAAATTTCCCAGCAGCC
Source organism: Candidatus Acidiferrales bacterium (assembly GCA_049591475.1). Classification (GTDB taxonomy): domain Bacteria; phylum Acidobacteriota; class Terriglobia; order Acidiferrales; family UBA7541; genus Palsa-295. The sequence goes on along the minus strand of JBAWEZ010000079.1, from coordinate 38,865 downwards.
GCTGTTTTTCGAAATCGTACTCCTCGGCTAGCAATCCCACTTCGTTACACAATCCCAGTAGCCGCAACAGCAACTTTTTCGCTTCTTCGTGGCGGCCCATCAACTCGTAATTGTCCGCCAGCCAAAAGCTGCACGGCAGAAACGCGCCTTCTCCCGCCGACCCGTCCTTCTTCTTGGGAACTTCGTACCGCAACACCAAACCCTCGCGAATCAACCGCTTTTCGATTTGCTTTACGGTGCCTTGCACGCGCGGATCATTCGCGGGAAGAAAGCCCACCAGAGGCATGAGCAGCAGGCTGGCATCAATCCGCTTCGACCCATAGGTCTGCACGAACGCGCCTAATTTCTTGTTAAATCCTCGCCGGCAAACGTCATCGTGAATTTCCTCTCGCAATGTTTTCCATTTAGCCACGGGTCCTGCCATCTTAAACATTTCCGCTGATTTGATCGTCCGGTCAAAGGCTACCCACGCCATCATTTTCGAATGTGTGTATTGCTGCTTTTTTCCGCGAACCTCCCAAATGCCGTTGTCCGGCTCGCGCCAGATTTTTTCCAGTTGATCGAGTAGCTCGATTTGCAGACTGAATCCTTCGCGGTCGTGATCGCCGATTCGGGCCCCGCGCGCCTGGTGCAAGCAATCCGCCAGTTCGCCGTAGACATCGAGCTGCAGTTGTTCGCTGGCGGCGTTTCCGATCCGCACCGGGACGGAACCCTCATACCCTGACAGCCAATCGGCCTCCCATTCCACTAGCCTCCGCTCGCCCGCGACTCCGTACAGCGTCTGCAGTTGGTCGAAGCTTCCGGCCACCGCACGTTTGAGCCATTCCTTCCAGCATTTTGCTTCGGTGTGGTAACCGGCGTGGATCATGGCCAGCAGCGTAAACGTCGCGTCGCGTACCCAGCAGAACCGGTAATCCCAGTTGAGCGGTCCTCCCAGCTGTTCTGGCAGGGAAGTGGTCGGCGCCGCAATGATTCCACCCGTCGGCGCATAGCTCAACGCTTTCACCGTGATCAGCGAGCGTTTCAGCGCGATCGCCCACGGCCCTTCGTACTTCAGCCTTGAGGTCCATCGGCTCCAGGCCTGTTCGGTCTTTTTGAGCGCGTTTTGCCAGCTAATCCTGGAGGGAACCGGTTCGTACGAGCTTCCGTACTCCATCACGAACGGGATCGTCTTCCCTGCGGTCACCGTAAAATCGCTCACCGTGCGCAGGTCTTTGCCTTCCATTCGCACCGGGGTCCAGAGCGCCAGCAGGTGCGGTCCCGCAACGGCGACCATGGCGGCCTTCCGCCGCGTTACCCATGGCACGGTGCGGCCAAAGTCGAACCGGATAATCAGCTCCGTCTGCATGTGTACTTTGCCGCGTAGCCCGCGCACCACGCGAATGATCTTCGGCTTTGAGGTATTCAGCGGCATGAAATCCGTTAGCAGGGCCGATCCTTCGGCGGTCACGAATTCCGTTTCGAGTATCAACGTGTCTGGCCGATATCTGCGCTTTGTTCTTGCTTTGGCTTTCGGCGCGATCACCCATCGGCCGTTTTCAGGCTTTCCCAGCAATGCGGCGAAGCACGCGTCGGAATCGAAACGTGGCAGACACATCCAATCCATCGAGCCGTCGCGCGCCACCAGTGCCGCCGTCTCGCAATTGCCGATCATTGCGTAATCTTCGATCGCTCGAGTCATCGAAACAGTGTAAGACCTCCACTACTTCTCCCAAATAACTAAATTCCTAGTCAAAGATGCCGATTCACCCATGTGTACTTCGTAACTAAAGTGTTTTACGCAACAGCGATGGCAGGCGCGACCTAACCTGTGACATTTTCGGCTGTGTTTCGCATCGAAACGTACGGGCTGTCCGCTTCGCCTTATCTTCTATTGCCTTCGCGGGCGCGCTCGTTCCGAAACCAAGCGCAAGGCCGACGTGCCTGTGTCAGCATTATGATAAGCGATGCACGCGCTGTAGCGCCGCCGGCGCACACCGAAAGGGACAACCGATGAAACTCTCCGGTTTACTGCTGGTAATGCTGTCTACTGTGAGCCTGGCGGGGTGCCTGCGTTTCCGGGGCGCAGGTCCATGTTACGGCGTCGGGTGTCCCGCATTCGCCACGCCTCCGGCTAACGCGCCGCAGAGCGCCTCGTCGCAACCAGGACGCGCGCAAAACACCGAAACAGCGGCCAATCAGCCGAGTTCGCCGGCCGGCAAACATTCCCACAGCCTTCACGCGCTGCTCAAGAAAGTTAAGCTGTAGCCGCTTCTGTTTCATCGGCTGCGTGATGCGGCTTGTGCGCCGCGATCACTTTTTCCGCCAATTCCTGAGGGACGTAATCGTAGTGCGAAAATTCCATCGAATAGGTGCCGCGCCCCTGCGTCATCGAAATCAGCTCGTTGGCGTAGCTGAGCATCTCCGATAGCGGCACTAACGCCTTCACCACCACATTGCCGCTCCGCGCTTCGCTGCCGCTGATTTTCCCGCGGCGTCCGCTCAAGTTGCCCATAATGTCGCCCGAATACTGCTCTGGAGCGTACACTTCGACGTGCATGACGGGTTCAAGCAGTGCGGGGCGCGCCTGCTTCATCGCCTCGCGAAAGGCCATCGAGCCAGCGATTTTGAAGGCGATATCGGAGGAGTCCACGTCGTGATATTTGCCGTCGTATAGCGTCGCCCGGAAATCGACCACCGGAAAGCCAGCCAGGTATCCGCGCTCCGCGGCATCGCGAATTCCCTTCTCGACGGATGGAATCCAGTTCCTCGGTATCGCGCCTCCGAAAACATCATCGACAAATTCAACTCCTTTTCCACGTGGTAGTGGTTCCATCTTGATGCGCGCGACGCCGAACTGGCCATGTCCGCCGCTCTGCTTCTTGTGTTTTCCTTCGGCGTCGGCTTTCGCGCGAATCGTCTCGCGGTAGGGGACCTTCGGCGGATGCAAAGTCAGCTCCACGTGATAGCGTTTGCGCAGCCTCGAAACGATCACCTCGATATGCTGCTGACCAGCGCCCGAAAGTAAAAACTCCTTCGTCTGCGGATCGCGCGAAAATCGCAGAGAGAGGTCTTCCTCCAGAATTTTGTGGATGGCCACGCCGATGCGATCCTCATCCGCGCGTGTCTTTGGCTCGATCGCAAAGGTGATCGAAGGCTCCGGGATTTTCGCGACCGGATAATAGACGGGAGCGTTCTTGTCGCCCAGCGAATCGCCCGTGAGCGTATCTTTCAGTTTCGCCACCGCGCCGATGTCTCCTGCGTGCAGCTCCGCCACCGCCGTCGCGGTTTTTCCCTGCATCACCTCGAGGTGCTGCAGCCGTTCCGCGCCGTTGCGGTCAAAGTTCTGCAGCGTGGCATCGCTCTTGAGCAGGCCGGACATGACCTTGAAGCACGAAATGCGCCCCGCGAACGGGTCTGCGACGGTCTTGAACAGCGAGAGGGACACCGGCTCGGAATCCGCGATCTTGCGCTCGATCTCTTGGCCCGTTCGCTCCGGCAATTTGAGTCCGCGCGCCGTGGCGCGGTAGCTCGGATCGGGGAAGATTTCCGCCATGAAGTTCAGGATGGCGTCCGCCCCGATGCAGTGGAGCGCGGAGCTGAGCAGCACGGGAAACACTTTCGCGTCTCGCACTTCCTCGTGCAATCCCTTCTTCAGGTCTTCCGCCGGGAGCGTGCCCTTTTCGAAAAACTCCTGCATCAACTCGTCTTCGCCTTCGGCCACCATCTCCACCAGCTTCTCGTGCGCGGCCTGCGCCGCCTCGGCCATGTCCGCCGGAATGTCCTCGATTTTCGCCTTACCGTCGCCGTCGGGCGTGTAGCGCAAGGCCTTCATCGTCACCAAATCGATCACTCCGCGAAAGCTCTTCTCGCTTCCGATCGGCAGTTGCACCGGCACCACGCCGCGGCCGAACACCTGCTCCAGCGAAACAATGGCGCGCTCGAAACTCGCCAGCTCGCGGTCCATCCAGTTCAGCACGAACGCGCGCGGCTGCCCGTACTCCACGGCGTAATCCCACACCTTCTCGGTCATCACTTGCACGCCCGCAGCTGCGTCGATCACGATCAGTGCGGCGTCCGCCGCGATCATCGAGGCTTTTGTGTCGCAGATGAAGGTCGAATATCCGGGCGTATCCAGGATGTTGATCTTCGTTTTTTCGGACTGGTGCTCGCCCTGCCATTCCGCATACGCTAGCCCGGTGCTGATGGTGATTTTCCGCGCGATTTCCTCTTCGTCCCAGTCGGTAGTGGTGGTGCCGTCGGTCACTTTCCCGAACCGCGGCGTCATGCCCGCCGTGTACAGCAACGACGACACGAGCTGGGTTTTCCCCGTGCCGCCGTGGCCTACAATGCCCACGTTGCGTATCCATTTGGTCGTATACGATTTCATGTTTCACCTCGCTTGTTCCTGAAACCCGGTAGAACGTGCGTAACTCGCGCGCTTTGTGGATCGCGTGCAGCTGCGTGTGTTTAGTGAAGGCGCTGAATAGGCTAGCGTTGGCGCACACCTCCGCGCGGACAGGCATTTCGTGTGGCAAAAACTTGGCGTGGTACTCCGACCTGTGCGCTGCGGTTTGCATCACGGCGCCGCCCCCCGGCCCTTGCGCCCGATGACCCTGCGGCCCTGGTCTGCGGAGCGCAGAGACAGGGTGGAAGACCCGGATGCTAGCACACGCGTCAGCGCCGCTTCAAGCAGGCGAGTGCCCGCTCGGGCGGCTGCCGCTTGCACGCGCCAGTGCGTGTGCTAGTTCGCCAACTGTGCCCCAGTGCGCTCCAATAGTTTGCGGCTACCTATGTAAGATGTGAGTCCGATGGCGATAGCGTCCTCTAACTCAAGCCGCAGTTGGACGAGAATCGACGGTATAGACGTTCTCCGGGGGCTGGCGATCTTCTTCGTCTTGATGAACCACGTGAATATGCGCCTGCTCATTGCTAGAGTGCCTTACACCAGGGGAATGCCTCCGCTGTTCGTGCATTCGCTGGTTTGGAACGGCCAATTCGGCGTGCAAATGTTTTTCGTTGTGTCGGGCTTCCTGATCGCGTCTATCACGCTTCGTCGCTGGCGCTCGCTCGATCACGTGAACGTGCGCGATTTTTATCTGCTGCGATTCGCCCGCATTGCGCCGCTGCTTTTTCTTCTACTGGCGCTGCTCACCGCGCTCCATTTCGCGCATGTGAGGGACTTCGTGGTTTCGGCGAAGACAGGCGGCCTCGGTCAAGCGTTTTTCGCGACTCTCACGTTTCATGTGAACGTGTTGGAGGCATCGCGAGGATATCTTCCCGGCAATTGGGATGTCCTCTGGTCGCTTTCCGTCGAAGAGATGTTCTATCTGTTCTTTCCGCTCGTTGCTAGATTTCTCGGCCGGAGCAAGTTGTTTATCGCGGTTCTAGTCACCTTCGCCGCGCTCGGCCCTTTTGGACGTACTCTGCTTGCCCACGGCAACCCGGTCTGGCGCGAATATTCTTACCTCGGCGGCATGGATGCGATTGCGCTCGGCTGCCTCACGGCGCTCTTGGTTTCGCGGACCAGCTTCTCCCGCATTTCTCTCAGAATCTTCACGGCGGTGGGCGCCGCACTGCTGGTGCTGATCTTGGGATTTTCTTCAGAGCGATTAATGTGGGGTTTGGGACGCAAAGGGTTGGACGAAACGATTCTCGCCCTCGGCACCAGCTTGATCATCATCGCGGCCACTCAGACAAAGTGGCGAAGCCCGCGCATCCTTTCCCCGCTTCTTTCAATCGGCCAGCGCAGTTATGAGGTTTACCTGACGCACATGTTCGTGGTGTACGCGTTTTTCGCTTTGTTCGTGAAACTCGGCAAACCGCTGTCCCTGGTGCCGGTTTTGTTTATCTTCACCATTTTAATCGCCGCCTTCCTAGGCGAACTGGTTGCGCGATTCTACTCAGAGCCTATGAATCGCTCGCTTCGAAGCTGCTGGGGAGAAGGGGCCAAAACGCTCGGTTCGGTGATGGACGAAGAAACGAAGCAGGACGAAGCAATCGCAGCCGTTTAGTGCTTCGGGCGAGTCGGCGGAATAAGTTGTTCATCACCGCGGGCCCGACGGCAACATTGGTAGCACTGGTCGTTCGGATGGGGGCGTGAAATTCAGGATGAACGTCCGTCCGCGCTTCTCGTTTTCTTCAATTGTCTTTTGAAGATCAAGTGCGCCCAGGTCCACCGATTCGGCTTTGCCGTGCACCGGAATGAAATAAAACCGGCCCTCGGCCACCCACCAGTCGGAGACTTCCGTGTTCAGTCCGTTCGTCAAACAAACCAGCATGTTCTGTTTCTGCGCCGGAGCCAATGGTGGTTTCTGTGTGGAAGGCGGCGCGGCAGGCTGCGGCTCCTCGATAATTTCGAGCGGCGTTTGAAAATACTGTTGCGCAGTATATTCGTTCTCGGTAGCCGGCGTGACCGCCTGATAATCGCCAATGCCAGCGCATGGGCCTATGGTCCAGAACCTTCCCGGTATCGCTGCTGAATCGCACGCAGGCCACAGCCCAAATCCCAGCGGAAGCGTTTGATAATTTGCCGCCGCTTCCCAATATCCGAAGCCATTGACGTAGTCTCCGCCAAAAAGAAACGAATTAAAGTATCCGCGCGGCCCCAAGCCTCTCCAGGAGTTTCTAGGCTGAAAGGCCGCGCCACGGAGGCCAGGCTGCATGAAATTGGGCTGCGTATGTGCGTGGGGCATGCTTGAATACGGCGCGAAAGTTCGCGGTACTGTGTAAGTGCCCATCCGCATCGGTGGCGGCAGCTGACCTATTATCGGCCGGCGAATTGGCACGGTACGGGGATATGTGAAGCGCGCCGGTCGAGCCGACATCACACGCGGGCTGATGGGACGCGCTGATTGCGGGCGAGGAGCATACGTTCTGAAAATCGGGTGTGCAGCGGTAGTGGAGTGGCCAGCGCCGCGCTGCGCACGGGCTGTTTGCTCTCCTGAACCGAGTGCCGCTGCTGTAATCAGCGCCAGCCAAATCCAGCGCGACCGATGCGGCTTCGATCGAAACATGTTCCGCACCTCCCGCCGCCAATCCCCATCCGATTCCAGCATCTACCATCACTGCGATGGGCGCAACAGGCGATTGCCCTATCGCCTGCCTAACCGCGCACGATAGCGCACAGCAGTCGCATCGGCGACGGGTGTACAAATCGTCTCGCGCCCAAGAAGGCTTTGAATATGGGGTGTTACGGTTGGTCGTTACTGCTCGATGTTCTCTGCGCCAGCATCTTTTGGGCATTGGCGTAGAGGGATTCCGCCGCTGGAATGGAGGCAATGGCCTTATCCAACTGCGGATCGTTCTCCAGCGCGATTTTATATCCCGCATCCAGGCCGAAGACGCTGGTGAACACTTCGCGCTGAATCTCCCATTTCAGATAGGGAAGGTTTCGCTGGATTTGCGCGTCGGTTACTTCGATGTGCTGCTGATCCAGATACTTGCGCAATTCTGCGATCACCGCATCGTTCACCACGAAGCTCTGCGAAATGTTCTGATTTTCTCCCAGATAAAAACGGACGAAATCGCCGATGCCCTGGGGCGGCAACGACGCGGGATACAGGACGCCGCGGCGTTCCATCAATTGCTCGAAGTCATCCGGCTTGGGGTCAAGCGCGATCACGTCCGGTGTGATACCGTCGCCGCCATAGACCGTGCGTCCTGTGTCCGTGAGTTTCGCTTCCTGCGTGGCGGGCTTTTGAGGGTCGTAGTGGTAGTCGTACAGCGTTTCGTTCTTGTAACTCCGCTGGATTGAGCGGCCGCTCGGAGTGTAGTAGCGCGCAGTGATCAGCATCAGCGCGGTGTTGTAGGTCAGCGGGAATTGCGTGCCTACCAGGCCCTTTCCAAAGCTCGTCTCTCCCACGATCAACGCGCGATCGTGGTCCTGCAATGCTCCCGCGAAAATCTCCGAAGCAGAAGCAGTTTGCCCGTTGATCAGCACCACGATCGGCACATCCAAGCCTTGATTCCCGCGAATCGCGTAATAACGCCGTTCCGGGGATGATCTGCCATGATGCGAAACGATCAGATCACCCTTGTGCAAGAACATGTCGGCCATGCCCACGGACTGGTCCACCAGGCCGCCGCCATTGTTTCGCAGATCGATTACGAGTCCGTCGAGCTTCGGCGCATCCAACTGATCGAGCGCCGCAACAAAATCGCGATCGGTTGTGGTGTCATTAAATGTCGAAACACGAATGTAGCCGATTCCCGGGCGCACCATCGCCGTGTATTCCACTGCGGGCCGCGGGATTTCCGCGCGCGTGACCGTGACCTCGATGGGCTTCGCCCAGCCTTCGCGTCCTAGCGTGATCGTCACAGGCGTGCCTTTTGCTCCGCGGAGTAAATTGGCAACCTCAGACGTGTTCAATCCCGCGCAGGACTTACCGTCCACTTTCAGAATCACGTCACCCGGCCGAATCCCGGCCTTGTACGCGGGCGAGTTCACGAATGGCACCTGCACCAATGTTTGCCCGTTTCCACCCTGCTCGATCACCATCCCTACCCCGTAATAACGTCCCTGCTCCTGCTCGAGAAAGGCCGCGTATTCCTTGGGATCGAAAAACTCGGAGTGTGGGTCGAGCGACTGCAGCATGCCTGGAATCGCCCCGTCGTAGATGGCCTGATCCACGTTGATGGGGTCGGCGTAGTTTCGTTGCACCAGCGCCAGCACGTTCGCAAACTTCTGCACCGAATGTTGCATGTCATCCGGCTGCGCGTCTGTTGCAGCGGCCGAAGTTCCGAAATAGCCGCTCATCATCGCGGACATCGCCAGCACGACTGCGAGCACCAGAATTCCCCGCAGGGAAGACCGGGTGAGCCGCGCTTTATGATTACTCGAGTTCGTTTGATCCATCTTCATTCGCCGTTCACTTCTGAGCCAGCGCGCCAAAACGAGCAACGCGTCTCAATTGAGATCCCGTGGGCCGACCCAGGAAACACTAATTCCACTCGTCGCCTTGGACAGCCGCTTGTTCTGATCGTACGCGCCCCGCACTGCCGCCGCAAGTCGTACCCTCGATCGCGTTCAATCCTGCTTCTCGCACTGGGCGTCCCGCGAACTGCTCAATCGTGTCGGTATGGTCGCTGGCCTATCCCGTATCTTCCTACGGCTTCTCGTGATAGTCTCCGCCAACGTCGGCACGCGGGGGCAAACGCCTCTGATGTGCGGCCTTCTCAATCAGGGAACTCACTCAAGCAGCGGAGGTGTCCATGTACGCTCGCATGTGGCGCTTCACCATCTTACCCGGCAAGCTCGACGAGTTTATCGAGTCGGTCCGCACGCTTTTGCCCGATGCCAAGAAAGAACGCGGCTTTCGAGGTTTCATGGTCCTCCGCAGCCTGCACAACGATCCGAAGCCCCGCTGCACGATGATCGGGTTGTGGCAATCGCGTGCGCACTTGCGCGCCAGCGACGAAGGCCTGTTTCTCCCGCGCGCTCTCGCGCACCTCATCACCTGCTCCGAGGGTTATCCGGTTATTCAGGAACAGGACGTGCTGTTGAGCGAACTTGTTCCAGACCGCGACGACCGATTGCTTTCCTGTTGAACCTGCGGAGCTCGCGTCCGGCCGCTCCTACATTCGGCCTTCGTCTCCAGACGGCCCGTAGATCGACGGCACGGGCGCTTTGTTCATGCGTAGATACACGGAGAGCTGCCCGCGGTGATGAATGATGTGATTCAAAACCATGCTCCGCAGCATTCCGATGCGCGGCATGGCAAACATCGCCTTTCCGTTGTTCATCAGCGACCAGACTTTTTGCATCTCTTCATCGCTGGCTTTCGTGATCGCCGCGCGCGTGCTCGCCACGTTCTTATCGAAAATTTCCAGCAGTTGCTTGCGCGAAGTCATCACCGTAGGCTGCATTTGCGATTTCCCACCAGGAGCGAAATCGAAGCTGTTGCCCTGAAAAGTCATAGTTCCGAATCCCACAAGCTCCGCGATATGGCCGGCCAGGCGTGAAATGGTCATCGACGTTTCATGTGGTTTCCAGTCCGGTTTGTCTTCTGGCACGCGCTCCAGGGTCTTGCGCGTTGTTTCCATTTCGTGGTCGAACTCGGGGAGGATTGCGTCGCGAATCGGCATGTTCGCCTCCATAGGGTGTTTCCCGCTGGGTATTTTACTCTCGAGGTGTTGAGCGCAGGCAAAAAAGGAGGCCCGCGCGAGACGTCCGAGGAGAGAAGATGGCGTTGCGCGGGCCTTTATATAACTAAGTGTGTCTGCCAGGATTCTCTTGCAAACGGCGCCCGAGCGCAAGGAATTTTTAAAATATCGGCGTGAACAAGAGACGAATATCCGGCGAAGTCCCCGCTAAAAACCACCAAGCTATGGGGCGATCGTGAATGACCCGTCTGCCTCCACGTAAGCGTATGCCATGCGCGGCGTCGAAAACGCCGCTGCTGGGCGGCCTTCGCGATCGAGCAGGATCAAGCCTCCCGTCGCATGGGCACGGTGCCCCAAAACCCGCACGCACGCATCCGCCACCGCTTGCGCGATGGTCGCCTTGCCTCGTCTTTTGCGATGGGGCGGAAGAACCCTCGGGTCGCGCAGTAAATCGGTGGCCAGCTTGGCCATCACGATCTTCATGATCCCTTCACCATAGCCAGTGCACGACACCCCGCCTGCCTCTGCATCGGCGTAGCAGCCGCAGCCAATGAGCGGCGAATCTCCTACTCGTCCCGGATATTTGTTGCGCGTCCCGCCGGTCGACGTGCCCGCCACCAGATTGCCTTCGCCATCCAACGCCACTGCGCCGACCGTCCCCCGGGGCTGCGCCGTCGCACCTTCGGCGGCGAGAGACTGCTCCCGCAGTTGCTGCCATTCGGAGCGAGCGGCGTCCGTGATCAACTCCTGCGGATCACATACTCGGAACTCGTTTTCGATTGCGAACCGCTCGGCGCCCGCGCCAACCAGCATCATATGCTCGGATTTTTCCAGCACCAGCCGCGCCAGACGAATCGGATTGCGAATGCGCTCTACCGCCGCCACCGCGCCGGCCTTCAGCGTCATACCATCCATGACAATCGCGTCCAGCTGCACCCGGCCGTCGCGGTTTAGATGCGAGCCCACTCCGGCATCAAGCGCCGGATCTTCTTCCATTGCCACGATCGCCGCTTCCACCGCGTCAATCGCCGCGCCCCCGGCTGAAAGAATTCGCCAGCCTGCTTCCACTCCCGCGTGGACGCCTCGGCGAAAGCCTGCCACTTCGCCATCGGGTATGTTTCCCGCGCCGCCGTGAACAATGAGAGAGGGCTTCAAGGTTGTCCGAGAAAGTCTAGGGCCTGGGGAGTAGCAGCATCAGAGCAACGCCGGTGACAATCAGCACCGGACCCACCAAAAAAACCAGGCACATTCCCAGGAGCACGCCGGCAGCGCCCTGCCGCTTTCGCGCCGCGGAGACTAGCCGTGAAACGTCGCGCCGCCGAAGCAGCTCCCGCAGGACCGAACGATACGCGGCAAACCAGTAGCGGATATCCATCCGCGACTGCCAAAGCAGATCGATTCCGGCGCAAATCAAAATAAAACCGATAATGCTCACCAACTTTGGCACATCAGTGCTCCCGCCCCGCCGAATGCCGCCGTGCCCGCATCATGAAGTGTCCTGCTTGCGCCGTCTTCGATCGCACCGGCGATTGGCTTGCCGGCGAGCTGGGTCGCATTCCCGATCCGCGCAGATCGTCGCCGCCCGGCTGTGCGGCGTTCTGAGGCAGCGTATTGCCCGCTGCTTCCGCTTGTTTCCACGTGTATACGATGCGGTGTATCACGGTGATGTTTGGGCCAATGGCCAAAATCCAGAGCGCCAGTCCCATGCGATTCGCGAGCGCCGCCACAATGATTAGAGCCAGTCGTTCGGGCCGGTCCCAGAAGCCCACGTCGGATTCCGGCACCAGCGAAGCGGCGCGGGCCTTGGCGTAGCTGACCATCACCGCTCCAGCCATTGCCGCACCAGCCAGCACGGCGTAGCGAAAACGATTCAGCTCCACGTAATAAACAAGAAGGCCGAGAAAGAGAAGGAAATCCGCGTAGCGGTCGAGTATCGAATCCAGAAACTCGCCAAAAAGCGAAACGCGGTTCTGCAGGCGAGCCACTGGACCGTCCAATAGATCGCAAAGCGCCGCGACGATCACAAGTCCGCCCGCCGCCGGAAAACGCCCTTCCGCAAATAACACGCCGGCGCAAAGGTTCGCCACCAGCGCGGACCAGGTGATGACGTTGGGGTGAATTCCAGTGCTGGCCAGCAACCGTGCCAGGCGTTGTATCGGCCAGGAAAAGTAGCGGCTAATGTTGCGCGTCAGCATGGAGCGAGCCTCACTCCGCTATGCTTCATCGTAAATCGTCAGCAACTCCACCACCTCGTAGTTCCTTACGCCTGCCGGAGTGGTCACCTGCACTTCGTCGCCCACCTTCTTGCCCAGTAATGCGCGGCCGATCGGCGAACTTGTGGAAATCAATCCTTGCGCCGCGTCCGCTTCCTCGACCGTGACCAGTTTGTAAGTCACCTTCGAATCCTTCTCTACGTCGAGAACCACAATCCGCGATCCGTACGCCGCGCGATCCTTGGGCAAGTTGTTCAGATTCATCATCGACAGGTTGGCCATGCGTTGGTGGAGTTGGCCGAGGCGGGCGGACACGTACGACTGCCGTTCCTTGGCGTATTTGTACTCAGCGTTCTCGGACAAATCGCCGTGCGCGCGCGCGATTTTGATCTCCTTGGGCAGTTCGCTGTGTAGCTCGTGCTCAAGGGCGGCTATTTCGTCCTTCAGCTTTTTCTTAATTTGTTCCGCGAGATCGATCATTTACGCGTCGTGGGTTACGGAAATTCTATACGCCTATGGGGTGCCGCCGGTCAAACGTGCAGCCTACCTCGCCATTATAGGCAATTTTCGCGCTGGGCCGCAAATTTAGCGTCGGCGCTCGCGGCGCTAGGCGCCTTGCTTAAGCTTCTGCAAATCCGGCTGATAACTGCCCGGAACGGCACGGAATGCTACGCTCAGCCGGTTCCAAGTGTTGATCATGGCGATTGCTGCCGTCAGGTTTACCAACTCTAGCGGAGTGAAATGCTGTTTCACTCTGTCATACACTTCGTCCGGCACGTGAGTTTCGCTGACCAGCGTCACCGCTTCCGTCCATTCCAGCGCCGCGCGCTCGCGCTCTGTATAAAACGGGCTTTCGCGCCACGCGCTGATCAGGTACAGGCGCTGTTCGGTTTCTCCCTGCGCGCGGGCATCCTTCGTATGCATGTCCAGACAATACGCGCAGCCATTGATCTGCGAAGCTCTCAGCCGCACGAGTTCGAGCAGTAGCGGCTCAAGCCCGCAGGAATCGACGTATTTCTGAAGTGCCGCGACCGCCGGATAGGCTTGCGGCGCGATTCTGTACGCATCAAGACGCGGTTCCATATTTCCTCCCTTGCGGATCTCTTGCACCAACGCCGCAGTGGCGAATCCCCGCCGTATGACTACATCTTTTAGGCTTTCAAGTGCGGCCACGTGTTCCGCTGTTACAATCGGATGATTGATGAGGCTCCGCGGGTGCGAGCTTTTTGATCCGACGGGACATCAGAGCGACTCCGTGAATCTCGAACTCAGCGAAGAGCAGAAGCTGCTGCAAAAGAGCGTGCGCGATTTTGCCGAGGCGGAAGTTCGTCCCTTTGCCAAGGAACTCGACGAAACCGGCCGCTTTCCCCGCGAAATCATCCGCAAAGCCGCAGCTCTGGGCCTTACCGCCGTGGCGCTGCCGGAATCCTGCGGCGGCGCGGGAATGGACCACATCAGCTACAGCATCATGATAGAGGAAATATCCCGCGTGTGCGCATCCACGGGCGTGATTCTCTCTGTGCAAAACTCGCTCTATGGCGATTGCCTCCATCGCTTCGGCACCGACGAGCAAAAGCGCAAGTATCTGGAGCCTATGGCGCGCGGGGAAGCGGTCGGCTGCTACGCGCTCACCGAGCCGCAGGCCGGTTCCAACGCCGCGGCTCTGGCGACTAGAGCTGTCCGCAAAGGCGATTGCTACGTCGTCAACGGCACAAAAGCTTGGATTACCTGCGGCGGCGTGGCCGACGCGGCTATGGTCTACGTGAATACCCAGCCAGAAAAGGGCGAAAAGGGAATTACGGTGGTTATGGTCGACAAAGGCACGACCGGATTCGCCGTCGGCAAGGACGAGAAGAAGCTCGGCATCCACGCCACCGCATGCACTGAATTGGTGTTCAACGATTGCGAAATTCCGGTCGGCAATCGCATCGGCAACGAGGGCGAGGGCTACAAAATTGCCCTCTCCACGCTCGATGGTGGGCGCGTCGGCATCGCCTCTCAGGCCATCGGTATCGCGCAGGGTGCCTACGAAGCTGCGCTTTCCTACGCCCGCCAGCGCCAGGCCTTCGGCCATCCCATCGCCGAATTTCAGGCCATCCAGTTCATGCTCGCGGATATGGCCACCGAGATTGACGCAGCGCGCCTGCTCGCACGTCGCGCCGCTTGGAAGCAGGACTCTGGCGCGCGCTTTTCCATGGAAGCGTCCATCGCCAAGCTCTACGCCAGTGAGATGGCTACCCGCGTGGCGCACCGGGCCATTCAAGTTCACGGTGGAAACGGCTACAGCAGCGAGTATCCCGTGGAACGCGCCTATCGCGATGCGCGCATCACCGAAATTTACGAAGGCACTAGCGAAATCCAGCGGCTGGTGATCGCCTCCTGGGCGCTCCGCGGGCACCAGCCGTGACAATTGTGCTCGGCCGTATTTTTCATGCTTGAACTCGATTCTGGGCTCGCATTTGATGCCGCGCGCGACGCAGAGTTTTTCGCCGTACTGCCGGCGCGCCCGGGCGTTTTGCTATTGCAAATGGCGAATGCCGGCGCGCAGCCGTATCTCGCACGCACTGCGGACATTCGCCGCGCCGCCGAGCGATTGCTGCGCGCCCCAGACGGTTCCTCAAAACGGCTGAATCTGCGCGCGGTTGTCTCTGGCATCCGTTATCGCGTCACCGGCTCGAAATTCGAGCAGACCCTCACGCTATACCAAAACGCGCGCGAAAAGCTTCCTCAACGCTACCGCGATCTACTGCGTCTGCGCCGCCCGGCGCTATTGAAAGTGAATTTGCGCAATGAATATCCGCGCTGTTACGTGACGCGCGGCCTGCGCGCTGACGATGCCCTCTACTTTGGCCCATTCGCATCGCGCCGCTCGGCCGACGGATTCGCCGAAGGCTTCCTCGACCTCTTCAAGATTCGCCGCTGCCAGATCAAAATCCGCCGCGACCCGAGCTATCCCGGCTGCATTTATTCGGAAATGAAAATGTGCCTGGCTCCGTGTTTCGCGGGCTGCAGCAAGCAGCAATATGACGCGGAGGTCGCCCGCGTTCTGCAAACCCTGGATTCGACGGGCGCATGGCTGAAAGAGCAGCTTCAGCGCGAAAGGGAAGCGGCCAGCGAAGCGCTCGATTTCGAGCAAGCCGCCGCCATTCACAAGCGCCTGGAAAAAGTTTCTGCCGCTCTCTGGGGTTTGCCAGAGATCGCCCGCCGTGTCGAAAACATCGATGCGGTGATCCTGCAGCGCGCCGCCGGTAAAAAATCGATTGTCGTTTTTCCCATTCGCAGGGGCTTGCTATCCGAACCGATTTTCCTGGACTTCGGAGAGTCCAGCCAGCCGCGCTCGGTCGAGGCTATTCTGCGACACGAATTGGACCCGAAGGCAGCCGACGCGAAACCCGAACTGCCATCGAACGAGTCAGCCGCTCCGAATGCCCCGGAATCTTATGCCAGCGAACCACCGGACAGCGCCATTCAGGCTGAAGCAGTTGCCGCGTCCGATGCTGCCGAAATGCGCAAGCGCTACGGCCTACACTCCGCGCCGGCCGAACTATCGGAACATCTCGCCATGATTGCGCGCTGGTTCTATTCGAAGCCGCGAGATGGCGAAATCTTCTTTCGCGATAAAGATTGGCCTTATCGAAGGATTCTGCGTGCGTGCAGCCGCTTGCTGCAAACGGCACCGCCAGAACCGCCGCCAGGCAAAACGCCGCCGGCAAAAAACTGATCGGCGAGCGAAAAAACACACGACGGGCGGTCGAATCCGCGCAGTTGGTCGCGGCATCGTACAATGACCAGATGAGCGAGAGCGACACAACCGATCCCGCGGCACTCGAGAACCGGTCCCGGTCCCGGTTCCGGGACATGGGCCGCTCGCTCAAACACCGCAATTTCCAGCTTTTCTTCAGCGGTCAGCTGATATCGCTAATCGGCACCTGGATGGATACGGCCGCGGAAGCCTTGCTGGTCTACCGCTTGACGGGGTCTTCGTTCCTGCTCGGTATTGCTGCGTTCGCGGGCCAGATACCCGTATCGCTTTTCGCCACGGCAGGCGGGTATGTGGCCGATCGCTTCGATCGCCGCAAAATAGTGATCGGCACTCAGACGGCGTCAATGCTCCTTGCCGGAACGCTTGCGTTTTTGACGCTAACGCATCGCGTGACCGTCGAGCAGGTGATCATCCTCGCGGCGGCTATGGGTGTTGTAAACGCCTTCGACATCCCCACGCGCCAGGCGTTTCTGGTGGAGATGGTCGGACGCGAAGATCTGATGAACGCGATCGCGCTGAATTCATCAATGTTTCAAGGCGCCCGCGTGATCGGTCCGGTGATCGCAGGCATCATCGTATACAAGGTTGGCGAGGGTTGGTGTTTCTTCGGGAATTCCGTCAGCTATATCGCTGTGATTGCCGGACTGCTTTTAATGCGCATCGCGCCGAAACCAAAAAGAGAAGGCGCGCAGGTGCCGCCGCTAGAGCACATTCGCGAAGGTTTTCGATTTGCCCGCAATACCGCACCGATTCGCGCGCTACTGATGCTGATCGCGCTGGTGAGCGTGGCGGCCATGCCGTATTCAGTGCTGATGCCGGTTTTCGCGGAGAAAATCTTGCACGGCACCGCCCGTACCTACGGCGTTCTAATGGGCGCCGTCGGCATTGGCGCTTTGTTCGGCGCGCTTACGCTGGCTTCGCGGCGGGGCGTGAAAGGTCTGGGCAGGTTGGTGGCCATCGCATGTGGGGGCTTCGGCACCGGGCTGATTCTTTTTTCCTTCTCGCGCTGGTACGTGTTGTCGCTGTGCGTGCTGGTGGCAATGGGCTTTTCGATGATGACCCAAATGGCCTCGTCCAATACCCTGATTCAAGTGATGGTGCCCGACCGGCTGCGCGGCCGCATCATGGCGGTGTATTCCATGATGTTCATGGGCATGGCTCCGCTAGGTGCATTGCTCTACGGCGCGCTTGCCGAACGCATCGGCGCGCCGCATACTCTGGCGCTCGGCGGCTTCGTCGCGATCATCGGAGCGATTTTCTTCGCACGCAATTTGCCGAAGATCCGCATCGAGGCGCAGGAACTGATCATCGCGCAAGGCATGGCGGGCGGAGAGCCGGCCCAGGAAATGACCACGCCCATCGTGGAATAAACGCGGTGGTGCCCGGCTTGGCGCAAGGAAGCGCGTCGTTTGCTATACTGCGCCCTCGTTTGAAATTGTCGATGTGAGGCTAGAATGCGTTTCCCCGCAACAATTGATTCACAGAAATTATCCGGCCATGCTACGCCGCAGGGAACGCTGCGCTACGCAGCACGATTTCATGGCGCCGCCGCGCCCGGCCATTTTCGCGAGATTCCCGGTGGATTGGTGATGTCGTCGATCGGCATCGGCACGTACCTTGGGGAACCCGACGAGGCCACGGACCGCGGTTACGTGGAATCACTGATTGCCGCCGTCGAAGGCGGATTTAATGTGATCGACACGGCTATCAATTACCGCCTTCAGCGCAGCGAACGATCCATTGGTGAAGCTCTGAGGCATCTTGCGGCCAAAGGTTACTCGCGTGAAGAAATTATCCTGTGCTCCAAGGCCGGGTTCCTGACACCCGATGGCGAGATGCCCGATGATACTGACGAGTATTTCGCTCAGGAATATCTCGAACCAGAAATTCTCCGCGCGGAAGACATCGCCGCTGGTTGCCATTGCATGGCGCCGCCCTATCTGGAAGACCAGCTAAATCGCAGTTTGGCCAACCTCGGCGTCACGTGCATAGACGTTTTCTACCTGCACAATCCGGAAACGCAGTTGAACGAAGTGCCGGCCGAGGAATTTCGCAACCGGATTCGCCAAGCACTTGAATTCATGGAATCCGCCGTGGCTAGCGGGAAAATTGCCGCGTACGGATTAGCCACCTGGAACGCATTTCGCGAAAATGTGCAGTCGCCCGGATACATGTCGCTGCCTGAAATCGAGGCGCTGGCGCGCGAAGTCGGCGGGGCCGATCATCATTTTCGGTTTCTGCAGTTGCCGCTGAATTTGGCCATGCCCGAGGCGCTCTTGCGGCCCAACCAAGTGGTTCACGGCAAGACGTTGTCGATGGTGCAAGCCGCGCGCGCTCTGGGCATCACCATGGTCGTCAGCGCTTCGCTGTTGCAAGGCCAGCTCACTCGAAACCTCCCACAATACATGGCGCAGGCGATTCGCGGAGAAACAGACGCCGAGCGCGCGCTGCAATTCGCCCGTTCCGTTCCGGGAGTCACCACCGCGCTTGCAGGCATGAGCCACGTGGAGCATGTCCGCGCCAATTTGCGAATGGTCAAAATGGAACCCGCAGGGCGGGACGAGTTCTTGAAACTATTTGAACAGAGAACGCCTTAATCGCGAACGTGGGCTCAAGGCGCTGAAGTTGCGCCAGGCGCCGGGTGATGTTCCGAAACCCATGAACGTATTGCGTCACCCACCTTCGGCAGGGCACCCGCAAAAAAATGGTCGGCTCCGTCGAAAATGATCATCCGCTTCGGCTCCGGAAGCGTGGCATACAGCGCTTCCAGCTTAACGCGCGCGCCGAATTGATCGTTGCCGCCTTGCAAAATCAATTTCGGCTTGCCGCATGACTGCAAGAACGTCATGTCCACGTTGTCCACGGGCAATCCCAGGCCGATCAATTCCTTTACTCGTGCATCCCCGCATCCCACGCGCAACCCAACCGACGATCCAAAGCTGAAGCCCGCCAGCAAAATCGGCAGGGCTGGGAACTCCGCTGCTAGGTAATTGAGCGCGGCGCGAACGTCATCGCGCTCGCCCCGGCCTTCATCGTGGGCACCCTCGCTCTGGCCCGCACCGCGGAAATTAAATCGCAGTACCGGCGCCCCGCACTGATGCAAGGCCTTTGCGGCCTGATAGACAACCTTGTTATGCATCGTCCCGCCAAAAAGCGGATGCGGGTGGCACACGAGCCCCGAAAACCCGGGACGCGCATTCGACGTCGTCCACAGCAGCGCTTCGAGCCGTCCGGCGGGTCCATTCAAAAAGAAATTGCGGTGGAAGACGTCAGCCATGGAGGTTGCAGGTTGTTCGAGTATTCGTGTCGATCCATTCCACGGCTACGCATGTGAAGCCAATGTTCGTGCCTGAATGCCCGCTCAATCGATCCGCCGGACGACCGATCACCGCATCGTCTTCGGCCGGCTCCACGCGCACCACGCGCCCAATAATTCCTCCCCCCTCAGCCCATTCGCCCCAGGGAATTTCTGCGCGGATGCGGTCTCCAGTCGCGTAAACGTCCGACGTTTCGAATCGCAATCCGCTGCGTGAAAAATCGCGCGTCATCGCTTCTTCCGGCCACGGCATGCCCTTCGATCGCACGAAAATCGGCAGGCATACTTCAACGCGCGCAAAGCCTCGGCGCTCGGGCTGTATCGTGGAGCAATCGCTGCGTTTCCTCGGCTGCAATTGCAACCCAACGCGGTGTGCACCGCCGGGATCGCTCTCGATGCGGGCGATGCGCGCTGGGGTTTCCGGCTCCAGTGTTCCGGTCGCACTCGGATCAAAAGGAAAGACGATCCAACAGCGCGACATCGTCGCCGGCAAATCCCCACGCCAAATGAGCAGTACACCTTCGCGCGAGACGTCAATGATCTCCGCGATTTCAGATAGCATTCCAAGCGGCCCATGCCATCGAATTCGCGCGGGGAACCGCAGATGTGCACGGGGATGCTTTCGCTGCTCCGCCAGTACCTGAGCACGCTGCATGTTGTCATCCTAGCGGCCGGGCCGTGGCAGGTCAAACCGCTTGGCCGTCCCCGCTCATACTGTGAACGACTGTCGCACGCCACTTCAAATCAGTGCCATAGCTAGAAAATGCCCTCGCCTCAGTTTCACATCGGCAGCGCGGCCGACCCAAAGGCGAACACCCCCGCTTCCGTCGCCATTTCCGTTCGCGAATACCATTGCGCGCTGCGGAAACCGATGGTAGTTTGAGCGCAGGCTGGGGAGCCGGAGGGCTGATGGAATCGAGCGTCGAGCGTCGCGCCACACGCCGTTTTTCGATGATGCTGCCGGTAAAGATTCGTCTGCCAGAAAACGGCGACACCCCCGAGCGCAGCGGGGAGACGCGCGACGTCAGCTATCGCGGCCTCTATTTCCTCACCGAAGGTAGCGTACAACCCGGCAGCTCTATTGAATTCGTGCTCACTCTTCCGCAGCAAATCACTCTTGCCGGCGACGTCCACATTCGCTGCTACGCGCGCGTGTTGCGCGTGGAACCGCACAACGCCCATTGCGGTGTTGCGGCGCGAATCGACCGCTACGAATTTCTTCCGGCCACGGCTTAGATCGCCGTCCCCCAGCTGGCGAATTACTTCCGCCAGCCTGTTGTGAATAGCTTGCACACACGCGTCACGCGTCCCAGAAAATTCTTCCTTTATTTCGTCCGCTGGCGCAGCATTATTCCGGGGTTTTTTGAATGCCGCGCCATACTTTATTGATCGATGCCGACGATACGCTCTGGGAAAACAATATCTTCTTTGAGAAGGTCATCGACGACTTCATCACCAGCCTCGAACACCTCGGCTACACGCGCGAATACATTCGCTACATTTTGAACGAGACCGAGCGCCGCAACATCCGCCAGCACGGCTACGGCGTCCGCAGTTTCGGCCGCTCGCTGGAAGACTCCTATCTGAAACTCGCCGGCAATGCCGCGCGCCGCGAACTGGTTAAAGAAATCGAGCAGATGGTCGCCAAGCTGGAGCAAACTCCGCCGCAAATTCTAGAAGGGGTACCGGAGACGCTGGCCTACCTCGCCAAGCATCACCGCCTGATCCTGGTCACCAAAGGCGAAGCCGCCGAACAAGCCGCCAAGGTCGAGCGCTCCGGTTTGCAATCCTATTTCGATGCCATCGAGATCGTCGCCGAAAAAGGTCCAGACACCTACGAGCGGTTAATCGGAAATTTCAAAATCGTGAAATCGCACGGCTGGATGGTCGGCAATAGCCCAAAAAGCGATATCAATCCCGCCTTGCAGTCCGGTCTCAACGCCGTGTTCATCCCGCATCCGAAGACCTGGCACATGGAACACGCGGAGCTCGAAAGCGGAGCAGGAAAGCTGCTGATCATTAATGCTTTTCGCGAGCTGCGCGCCCACTTCTGATTCCGCGCCCGCGGTACTAACTCCCAAATTACTTCGTCGGAACAAGGTAATTGAAGGGAATGTGGACAACTGCCTCGATATCCACCGGCACGCCGGCGCGCATGCCCGGACGAAATTTCCATTCGGCGAGCGCCGCCGCTGCATCGCGATCCAACTGCGGATCAAGGCTCCGCATCACTCTGATGCTGTCCACGGAGCCATCCTTGCGAATGATTGCGTAAAGCACGACTTCGCCCTGCACGTGCTCGCGGATCATTTCCGACGGATACTTCGGGTCTACTTTAACCATCGGCGACGGGCCCGAGAGAACCCCAAGGTGCTGCATCGCGGAACCATCGCCGGTATCCAGTTGCGCGAAATTCAAAATCCAACTGCCGCTGGCGCTGGTCACGTTGGGCATGCTGATATTCATCGTGTAAACCTGCCTGCCGGAGAAAACTGTTTCGGGTGGCAACGACGGGTTGATGTGGGCCACGTCGATGCGCGCAGGTGCCGATCGGCGCAGCGTGTCCGCGTCCGCGCGCGAAAAAGTCGTAAGCCCCAGATCGCGCCGAAAATTCCCCGGCGAATGCATTTCGCCGTTCTTTGCGCGCGAGCTTCCTCCGCTGATGCTGATCGCCGCGGGTAACGTTCCGCCGGCTTTCATCGCTGAGTTAGACGCGATCGATTGCGTCCTCGAAGCTGAACCGCCCCGCGTGCCCGATTTCCGCCCGGTGGGCGACATCGCAATGCGCGCCGCCAAATTTCCAGCCGGCACCTTCACTCTTGGTGCCGCCAGCGCTGGCGTTGCCGAAAGCGCGATCAATTGCCCCAGATTCGCATCGCTCTCCGAATTCTCGCGAATAACCGGCGCCTGCGCGCGTGAAGTGCTAGCCCTATGCCGCGCGACAGCCACTGCCGTTGCTGCACTCAATGGCATTGCCAGCCGCCTCGGCACCTCGTTGGCGAGCAAATCGAGCCTTGCGCCATTCTCTGTCGCATCCGAGATCTCCGGCGCCGCCGCATTTTGTATCTGACGCCGTTCGATTCGGGGCGCGGCGTTTGAGGCGGAAAGCTCCAATTGCAATTTCGGCGGCTCGCTTGTCGCCCACTGCACCATGTTCGGCAGATTCGGAACCACTTTCGGCGGTTCGAGCGGAGACTTGGGTTCAAGCAGCGTTTGTCTCGGATGCGTCTCGTGCACCGGAATGGAAAGAATCGTTTGCCGCGGGTGATAGGCCTCGGCCGTCGGAACCGGCGACGATTTCGCCGCCAGGTTTACTTTGCGCGTAACCGCTTTGGATCTCGGCGAAGCGCTCGGCAGCAAAATCTTCGGCAAATCCGCGGGAGTGGTGTACCACGTCATCTCGATCTGCGGAGGCTGCAGCGTAGGCTGCACTTTCGGCAAAAATCCCCAGATCGGCAGAATCAGCAGCCAAATCGCCGCCACGTGCCACAGGCACGAGGCCACAAATCCGCGGACCGGCATATGCGGTTCGATGAACTCAACCTTCAGCGAGTCGGCGCCGCTTCCCGCCGTTTTGCTTGGCCGTGGCCCAGTGAAAAACTCGCGCAGGCTGCTGCGAAATTCCTCGGCACGCGAGCCCCAGTCCACTCCCAAGTTCACTGGCGCACTGCGAGCGCGGCTCACCACCTCGATGATCGGAGCCTGATTCCGATCGCGCGCGCGTTTCACTGCTTGCTGCATTGGCGCATTATACCCGATGCGTGCGGCACGCTGCCGTCATGCCGCCGCCGCAAGCCGGTAAAAGCTGAGCGCCGCGTCGCCCTGTTCCAGCAAACGCGTGCGCTCCAGACGCAAGAAGCGCTCCGGAAGCTCCAGCTTTCGCACGTGTTCCGCGATCACGATTCCTTCCGGCGCCACCAGATGCGACGCATCAAGAAATTCCAGTGTTTTCGTGTATTCGTCAGGCGCGTTGTAGGGAGGATCGAGAAAAATGAAATCCGCCAGCAAATGGCGCGACGCAAGCTTTTCCAGCCCATACTGAGCAGTCATGTCCAGAACTTCCGCGCCGCCGTTCACGCCCAGGCCCGTCAGGTTTTCACGAATTAATCGCGCCGTTTTCAGATGCGATTCAACGAAGACTACTTCGCGCGCACCGCGGCTGATCGCTTCAATTCCGATGGCTCCCGTTCCTGCGTACAGATCAAAAAACAGCGAATCCTCCACCGTCGGACCCAGCACGTCGAAAAGCGTTTCGCGCAATCGATCGCTCGTGGGGCGAACCTCCAGTAACCCCGGGCCCGTTAGCCGGCGGCTGCGAAATTTTCCGGCGATCACGCGCACCGCTTCACCTCAGGACCTCGCTCATCTATTCGCACTTCCCATCATCCAACCGACGCTAACTGATAGCGCCTTTGCCACGATGGGTTCACCGACTCCAGCTTCGCCGCCACTTCTTTCGCTTTCTCGGGACTTTCGGCCAGAGCGAATGCCTCGCGCCGCGCCAGTTCCAAAATCTCTCGATCGCGCAGTGGCTGTGCAAAAGAGAACGCAGCGTCGCCATGCTGCCGCGTGCCGAAAAATTCTCCCGGTCCGCGCTGCTTCAAATCGCTCTCGGCGATCTCGAATCCGTTTGCAGTGGCTACCATCGTTTCGATGCGCTCTCGAGCTTCTCCGGCGATCGTCTTCGGCGCAATCAGGATGCAGTACGATTTCTCTGTGCCGCGCCCAATGCGGCCGCGAAGCTGGTGCAATTGCGCCAGCCCGAAGCGGTCAGCGTGTTCGATCACCATTACCGTCGCGTTCGGCACGTCCACGCCCACTTCAATCACCGTCGTCGCAACCAGCACATTTAGATCGCCGCGCCGAAACCGCTCCATCACCGCTTCTTTTTCCTCGTTTTTCAGCCGCCCGTGCAGCAGTCCCACCTGCAGCTTGGCGAAGACGCTCTTCGCCAGCCGCTCGTATTCAGCGGTCGCCGCCTTTAATTCCTGCTTCGACTCCTCGATTACCGGATAGACGACGTACGCCTGCCGGCCGCGCGCGATTTCGCGCCGCAAAAATTCCCACACGCCCGGAAGCTGTGCGTCCGCGGACCAGCGCGTCTCGATGGGAGTGCGCCCCGGCGGCAGTTCATCGATCACTGAAATATCCAGATCGCCGTAAAGCGTCAGCGCCAGCGTGCGCGGAATTGGCGTTGCGGTCATAACCAGCACGTGTGGAGATGCTCCCTTCTCGATCAACCGCTTGCGCTGCAGCACTCCAAACCGGTGTTGCTCATCCACAATCACCAGCCCGAGCTTGTCAAATTTCACACCCGCCTCTATCAACGCGTGCGTTCCCACGACAAGTTGTACTTGGCCTACCTGCACCCTCAGCTCCGCCAGTTCGCGTTCTATTTTCGTGCGGCCGCCCGTAATCAGTTCCACGCGATATCCCGCCGGCCCAAAAACGCGCCGCGCGGAAAGATAATGCTGCGCCGCCAGGATTTCCGTCGGTGCCATCAGCGCCACTTGGCAGCCATTCTCAATCGCAATCGTGGCCGCTTCCAGCGCCACGAGGGTTTTCCCGCTGCCCACGTCTCCTTCGAGCAGCCGGTGCATCGGATACGGCCTCTCCAGATCGCCGGCAATCTCCGCCAGCACTCGTTTCTGTGCTGCGGTTGGCTTGAAGGGCAAAATCCGCTTCAATGCCTCACGCACTTTATCTTCGCGCACGCGCATGGC
This sequence comes from Candidatus Acidiferrales bacterium, assembly GCA_049591475.1. Classification (GTDB taxonomy): domain Bacteria; phylum Acidobacteriota; class Terriglobia; order Acidiferrales; family UBA7541; genus Palsa-295. The sequence continues at coordinate 13,767 of JBAWEZ010000079.1, read as the reverse complement.
GATGCCCGCGCGATGATGTTCGTGTTGGCGCCTCAACGCCAGCGCCAGTTGATAATAGAAAAATTCCTCGAATATCAGTCGGAGTTGTGCCGGGCTGCGGAAGCTGTTCAGCAGTTCCAGGTTTTCGCCTTTGGGAGGGAAGTGTGCGTAGAGCAGCGCTTCGCGCCGCGTCGGGAAACGAAACCTCGAACGGATTTCGTCCGGCAGCGGGTCAGGCATGCTGCCGTCGAAATTCAGCAGCACGCTGTAAGTGATCCGCCGCAGCATCCGCGAACTGATCCCGCCCATCGCCTCGTACACTGGCACGATGCGGCCCATCTCCGTCGAATCCGCGGGTGACTCATCGCCGGTGCTCACCAGCTCGATTTGCGGATTCACCATCTCTCGCTTCGCCGGCCGGTACGGATCGAGTTCCGCCTTCCCGTGCAACACCAACCGCTGCCCGTCCTTGAGCTTTCCTTGCAGATATCCGCCGTGAAAGAAGCGCGCGTACATCATCCCGGTCTTGTCTCTCACCGCCAGATGAAACACCGCGCCCCGCCCCCGTTTAAATCGAACGGTGCTGCCGCCTCCGCCGGTAACCTCCGCCAGAATTGTGTGCACCTCGCCAGGAACGATTTCCGCGATAGGCGTGAACCGCATACGGTCTTCGTAGCGAAACGGCAGGTAGCTCAGCAGGTCGCCAACGGTCGCAATCCCATGCTCCTCGAGTGCAGCCGCGCGATGCGGTCCCACGCCGCGCAAAAATTTCACCGGGTTGGCGAGAGTTATCGTCAATTAAATTACAAATCGAAATTCGGCTAAGCTTCGCGGCGCACTTTGGTACTCTTGCCCAGGCAACGATACTATCGCGAGTGTCGCGCCGCGCTCCGAACCCACTCCATGCCCGCCGTCGTTCACAATCTTGCGTAGACCGCCGTTTACACCTAAAGACCGCTGGCTTAAGATGTTGGTTGCCCTCCCTTCGGGCACACCCGAGCGTGGTCCGCCTGTCGCGCCCTCGGGAACATGAGACCTTGGCGAATCAAAAGAAAATTTTCGGCGCCACACCCCGGCGATGGCTGGAGTATCTGGCCGCCATCCTCCTCGGCAATGGCATCTATTACTTTTCGCTCCTCCCGCATCTTCCCAAGTCTCTGCAACACCAGGGTTTTCAGATGGATCCGGGCGTTTTGATTGATTTCCTTGTGTGCGTCGCCATGTACGGCCTTATTCGCCTCGGCTCCAGCCTTTGATCTCCTCAGCCTCGCCGACCGCGAGCCAAGCGCTTTGAATTCATCAAATTCAGATGCTAACGCGTGGTCCAGTCCCATCGTCTAATAACTTGGGGCGCCGGACAGCATAACAGAGCCGGCCGGGCATTTGGCCTAGCGGACACCGTGGCCAGACGTCGACCAGCGGTTTACACTATGGGAATGAGCGTCGCACTCGAGAGAGATGCACGCCAGGCAGCACTAGCGAAGGCAGCGGAGGAACAAGCGCTGGTCCGCAAAGCCCAGGCTGGCGACCGCTTGGCTTTCGATGAATTGGTGCGCCGTTATGACCGCGACGTTCTGCGCCTGGCTCTGAATCTCGTCCGCCAGCCAGACGAAGCGCGCGATGTTTACCAGGAAAGCTTCCTTCGTTGCTATCGCAATCTGCACCGTTTCCGTTTCGAATGCAGCTTTTATACCTGGCTATATCGCATCGTCACCAACGTGGCGCTCGACCATCTCCGCCGCCGCAATACTCGCCGCGAGGAGCAAGCGCCAGAGTTGCCCAATGGCGACGGTGTCACGCATGATTTCTTCGATCGCCAGGCGGAAGAGCGCGCCTCCGCTTCACCTGAGAAGCAACTCCTGGGTCAGGAGTTGGCGAGTCAGATTCGCGACGCCATGAAACTGCTTTCTCCGCGCGAACGCACCGTTTTCGAATTGAAGCATTACCACGGCCTGCGGCTCCGCGCCATTGGCGAAATGCTGGGCACGTCGGAAGAAACGGCCAAGAACTCGCTCTTCCGGGCCACCAAAAAATTGCGCACCAAGCTGGACCCGTTTCGATGAGAACGAACCGCATGAGCGAGGATCGCAAATTTTACCGCGAAGAAAGCATGGCGTCTCCGCTACCGGAACCGATAACTCCGTGCGAATCCTGGCAGTCGCTTCGTTCGCTCGCCGCTGCGGGAGCTGAGCTTGATCCCGCCGAAGAATCGCGTCTCTCCGTGCATCTGGCTGAGTGCGCCGCATGCGCCGCCGATTTCGCAAACGATAAGGAAACGCTCTCTCTGATTGCCGCGCAACATGCGGAACCCGATGCCGCTCTGCTCGCGAGTTGCCGCGCCGGTTTGCAGGACGCGCTCGATCGCGAAGAAGATCGCGGCTGGGTTTCCCGCTCGTTCGGCGTCTTGCTGCCGTCGAGCTGGATTTCGCCGCGCCCGGCATGGAGCGCCGCGATTCTCGTGCTGATCGGATTTTCTGTAGGGTTGTTCCTTCCGCACTTGTTGCTCCAAAAAGCGCCCGAACGACCGCAGCGACCGGCGCCCTCGCGCGTGGTCCCTGCTCGTCCTCCGCTCGTTCTGGCGCAAAATTCTCGTGCCCGTAATGACGAGAATGATGCTGCGCTCGCGCAAGCTGCATCGGCGTCGGACGCGTCTGCGTCGTCTGCTCCGCTGCCGGACTCTGCGCTCGCGGCCATCGACCTCCGTCACGCCACGGTCGCCGGTATCAACGTGCTTCCTTCCGGCGCGGGCGTTCCGCCTCAGGTGCAACTACAGCTGGACGCGCCGCAGCCCTTCACGTTGCAGGGCACCGTGGACGACGGCGACGTCCGCAACGTTCTTCTTTACGTGCTTCGCCACGGCGATCTCTTCGCGCCGGACGTTCGCCTTGGCGCCGTCAACGCCCTCTCTCCTCGCAGCGCGAACCCCGAGATCCATTCCGCGCTTTCCCGCGCGATGCAGCAGGATGCCAGCGTGGCCGTGCGCCTCCAGGCGCTACAAGCCCTGAATAGTTCCGGTCCGGATGACCTTGTCGGGAGCATGTTGCTTGACGCGCTTTCCAGCGACCAGGACCCCGGCGTTCGCGAGCAAGCTATCGATACGCTGCGTGACTTGGCCGACAGTGGCCAGCTTGCGCCAACCGAGCACATGCTTTCAGTCCTGCGCGATCGCGCGCACAACGACTCGGACACCTACGTCCGCACGCAAAGCGCCGCCGTCGTCCGCGAGCTCGTGAGCCAGCAGAACAGCAATCAGTAGTGGGCATCCGCAGAATCGACTCCCGTCGAATCTCGCGCAATCGCGTAAAAAGTTCAGGTACCAGTACGGGTGCAAGCCCCAGGCCCGATCCGTGGATCACCGCTCTTAGATGTCTGCTTTGTTGCAGTTGCAGTCGGCCTCACACGTTTGTTCGTTTGGTATCACTCGTGCCACCCCATGCGCTGAAGCGGAACTCAATCGGGGACCGCTAGGCAGCGAGAATCCAAATTATTGGTGAGCCCGGTACTTCGGCCATAGCGGTGAGCTTCAAATTGCCGCGTAGTCCCATTTGGCGCCGGCGGGCGGAGGGTGGATGGGTCATGAACGACTTTCGGGAAGAAAAAGACAGCGAGCAGCAAACCGAAGATGCCGGAACCCCCGATCGTTCCCGGGCCAGCATCTGGCCGGGCGCAGTAATCGTCGCACTCATTTTGGTGGCTGGCTTGGCCATCGTGTACGCCCACAGCCAGCGGGCCGATATCAACGCCATGGCTGCGCGGGATGCTTCGCTCAACGCCAATGTCGCGCAGCTTCAAAATCAGCTTCAATCGACCACCGCTAAGCTCAACGATGTGGTTTCCCAGCAGCAAGCCGCCGCTCAGGCGGCTGCAGAGCAGGCTCAAGCCAAAGCGAAAGCGCAGGCTGTCGCCCGCCGCTCCGCGCGGCGCAGCGTTCGCCGCCACGTGCTCACTGCCTCCGAAAAGCGCTACAACGCTCTGCAAGCCCGCGTCGCAGCGCAGCAGCAGGAGCTCGATCAGACCAATCAGTCGATCGCGCAGACCCGCTCCGACCTGCAAGCGAATCTCGATTCCACCGCCAGCGGCCTCAACGGCTCGATTGCCAAGAATCACAATGAGCTGGTGGCCCTCGAAAAGCGCGGCCAGCGCAGCTACTTCGAATTCGATCTTTCGCGCAGCAAGGAATTCAGCCGCTCCGGCCCGATTTCCCTTTCATTACGCCACGCGGACACCAAGCACGAGCGCTACAACATGATGCTGCTCGTCGATGACAATCGTCTTGAGAAAAAGAACGTCGATCTCTACGAGCCCATCTGGATCAGCAGCTCCGACGAGCCGCAGCCTCTGGAAATCGTAGTCAACAAGATCACCAAGAATCACATCCATGGCTACATCTCCGCGCCGAAATTTAGCAACGCGGAACTGACCGCTGCTGCGGCGAACTTGCAGCCCGTTTCGGCTAACAGTTCGAATGGCACGGAAGCCGCTCCGGCCGGCTCGGCGCAGCCATCGCCGTCGGCCGCGGCAAGTTCCACGCGTACGCAATCCGCGCCGCCGTCGCAAACGGCCGTGCAACCGTAACTTGTTTGTTGTCCCGGGCAGGCGAAGGCCTTCGCTCGCGCCTGCCCCGTCCCGGTTTTAAGTCCGCCGCTTTGCGCGCTAGATTGTCTGCGCCTTCGGAGACTGAGCCAGCGCGACGGCCGCTTCAGCGGTGAGCAGGAGGAAAGTGAGCGATTCCTGCAGGTACAACCGAACAACGGTCTCGGTATGGCTCAAATAGCCGATGGAGACATCCTGGCCGATGTGCAGATCGAAATCGCCGCCACGCGTGGTCAGGACGACGGCGCCTTCGATGGCGGGGGCCCAGAAGATTTGGTCTTTCACTAACCGTTTGACGTGCTCCAACACCGGATATCCCTGATCGCTAGTCTCGGCGAGCGCGGTGTAAGCGGCGGCGCCGAGCAGCACTGCATAAGGACCATTCACTCCGACGAGCCTCAACTGGCTCAAGCCGTGGGCGATCGCATCGGGGTATTCGCGCACATCCGCAGGGAGCGACATTTTAGGATTACTGGTTCCCTGACGGATGCCCACGATGCCGGCTGCGTCATACCCATCGAATATAGCCCCGTCCTCGGCATAGGCGATCTGGCGTGCGGCGTCCTTCGCCGGTTGCCAATCGGAGTCATTCGCGCCGCGAGCAACATCGTTGATTGTCTGGCGATTCAACTCGAAAGGCACACGAAGCTCGACCAGCGCCTTCACCTCACGCTGTCTTGCAAGGATGCCTTTTTTCGACGCGGCAATTTCGTGCAGGTGGCCTGTGCCCACGGCGGAAAGTTCCATGCCTCCGGGCCCTCGCACATCGACCACGCGCCTTCCCGCGAGGTAGCGCTTTAGAGTCCGCGAAGTTTCCTCTTCGATTTGAGCCCAAGCGGCATCGGAAATGGGAGCAAGCTCGCGGTGCAGATTATTCATGTGGGATTTCTCCTTTAAGGGAACCGATGCTTAGCGAACCGTCCTTGTTCCGTTGGACCGGAGACGCATCCGCCGCCGGCTGTCCCGGAGGCACGGAAAGGGCCGGCTGATCTTCGGTCACGGACTGCAGAAATGTCGCGGAAGGCGCAAAAAAAAGATTTCCCGTCACGGCGCGGCTGAAGTCCAGCAGACGGTCATAATTGCCAGGCGGCCTACCAACGAACATGTTCTCCAGCATCTGTTCGATGGTGCTCGGCGAACGGCTGTATCCAATGAAATAGGTGCCAAACTCGCCTCGCGCGGGGCTGCCGAAGGGCATGTTGTCGCGCAGGATTTTGACCTCTTTCCCATCTTTCACGATGGTCGTGAGCGCGTTGTGCGCCGACGTGGGCTTGACGGCATCGTCCAGCTCAATGTCAGGCAGCTTCGTGCGGCCGATGATACGCTCCTGCGCTTCGATGGGCAGGGCATTCCATCCTTTAAGATCGTGAAGATATTTCTGCACGATCACGTAGCTGCCGCCGGCGAATGCAACATCCTCTTCGCCGACGAGAACGGCGTCCACCGCTGCGTGGCCCCTGGGATTCTCGGTACCATCCACAAAACCGATCAGATCCCTGTCGTCGAAGTAGCGGAATCCGTGCACCTCATCGACCGGCGAAACGGCGTCTCTAATGCGTGCCATGATTTGCGTGGCGAGCTCGAAGCATAAATCCATGCGCTTGGCGCGGATGTGGAACAGCAAGTCGCCCGGCGTGGAGACAGCGTGGCGCGACCCAGCGCGAATTTCACGGAAGGCATGCAGTTCCGCGGGCCGCGGCGTTCCGAAGATCTGGTCCCACCCGTCGGGCCCAAATCCCATGACGCAAGAGAGTCCTCCCTCAATGTCGCGAAACTCCACGGCGCGGAACAACGCGGCCAAGTCGCCGCAGAACGACCGGACGGTCGCGCGGCTCTCAGGGCCTGGGTTCAGAGTTGCGACCAGGAAGATCGCGGCACGCGTGAGTGTGGAGGCTACGGCCTGCGCAACCGCAGGCATACCACCCGCCGGTTTGGCCGCGTTCGTCAGATCAGATTCCATCGGACAATATCGTGATCGTGGCGGGCAGAATTCCGCCCTTCGAAATATCCACTTGTCGTGTGCGTAAAAAGGCGGTCGCAAGCTTACCATTGCCTCCTCGCGACCACGAATCATTTGTCATTTTTCAGGGGTGCGAATTTGTGTCGATCTGAAGATGGCTCTGGGCAGCGTTTTCAATAGCTTGCGAGACGTTTAGATTGGTGGGGTGTGTCGATCTACCACCCCAACGCGCCGGAGCGCGTTGGGGGCCCCGACTACCGCTTGGATTTGCGACAGAGCGCTGTGCGGTGCGCTGAATAGTCTGGAATGGCGCAGAGCGGGGCGGAGGGGCGGCCCATTGGCCTTCGTCGTTCAGGCAGGCGAAGAGGCGGACGGCGCGGATGACGGAGTCGGCGGTGACTTCGACGGATTGAGCCTGTTCGATGATGTGGCCAAGGGCGAAGCGAAGGCCGCGATTGCGTTGACCGAAGAGATTGGTGGCGTGGGCGTGGCGGTAGATAGCGCGGCGGTCGAGTTCGTAGGTTTCGGCGATGGAGTCGACCTGAGTCCAGTGGAGAAATTCCTGGTCGATTTCGTGGCATTCGGGATGGTGGCAAATGGAGCAGCGCCGGGAGTGGTAGGAAATGAAGGAAGCGCGGGTGCGGCGGGATTTCTTCGGCGCTTCGGTAGGTGCTTGGCTGGATGACACTTTATCCCCCTTTTGGCTTGGCCCGCGGACACACGGGCCGCGTATGCCCCGCTTGCGCGAGAGCAAGCTTCGGCGCGGCAGGCGCTGATGGGCGTTTCATGCAAGTGGCCCGCGCTCAGCGGCTTCGTGCGGGGCACCAAAAACGAGTTAGGGTAGCATGGAATTGACGGCGGGTCAAGAGGAGATATTGAGGAAAACTTTCCCATTTTGGGAATGGAGGCGGAGGAGACAAAAAGCCCCACGCTCATAACGCGAACGTGGGGCACCCGCCAAGCTAACGATGATCCCGATGTGCTCGCTCAGAATGTCGTGAACGCGTGGTGTGTAAACGTGAGAGCCGGGAAGGGCGAGTTGTTGGCACCGCCGTGCAAAGATTTGTTTGAGAAGACCTGCGCTTATCGAGCGGCAAAGCAAACCGCGGACAATTGGCGCGAGCACATTATGCTAACGGACGAAGAGACGACGGAAGAGGAGAGGACCAAGCGGGAGTTTCTGGAGGCGTATCGCAGTTTCGACCCAGTCCCATGGTGGCGCGACCAAAGCCCAACACGCCTGATTATTTGACGGTCGAAGGCACGTTGAATTGGCTCCTGAGGTCGAGATCTTTCTGCGGCGTTCGGTGCGTCTTTATTTGTAAATCGATGTAGGAGAACCATGCGGCTGAAGTTGTCCACATGAGATAGGATCCGGGCGATGCGGCTACCTATAAGATTTATCGCGACTTGGGGGGAGCAAACGCTGCTTTGGCGGTGGATTCACACATTCTGGCTTGCTCGAGCCAGAATACCACGCTGGTGTTATCGCAGCGGTTGTGCGCGTCAATGGCATGACGGAAGCACAGCACGGCATCGGCGTTCAGCTGCCCTTGTGCAAGATGTAATTGGCTCCAAAGGGCTTCTATCGAAATCACCGACATCTGATCCGTAGCCATAAATGTTTAGGAGCAAGCGCGCAGCCAAAGTCGGGTTTATCTCCGGGAGATGGTGTAACCCACTGACGACAAGGCGCATGAACGGCCCAGAAGCGTCCAGCCGAATTGAAGATGAGGAAGGTCATAGAACGAAAAATTGCCCATCTTGCACGTTCTCGTCGCCCATAGCGACGCTTTTCGTTCCACTGGACCGGTTACTTTTTGCCGTGTGCCTGCTGGGAGTTGTAGGCCTGCCAGTCGAGTGAGATTACGTAGTCGTGGATGGCCTGGACGTCGTGGACGCTGAGGACGTTTTTCCAAGGCGGCATCCCGGCATTCTGCACAACTCCCCCGCGGACGATCTGCTGGAAATTCGCATGAGTCTCGGGAGTGGGGCGCCAGGCTGCGGTCCATATTCATATTGAGCTGGCAGGAGGCGCAGTCGGCGGCGAAATGCGTCCCCGATTTTTTTGGCAAACCGTGGAATATTTGGGCAAAACGGATTTAGGCAAAACCCCGTGCCTCATGCGCGCCGAGGGCCACGGAGGCAGGTAGTTACCGGGTAGTACGGGTGTTGGCCGGCTCCTACAATGGTTAACGGGAGGGGAGATCCAGGGGCGCAGCGATGCAAGTCCAAACTCACGATTCTCAACTTCACTGGAGGCAAGAATGAAGAATAAAACTATTCGTCTGATTGCCGGCTCCGCTTTGTCAATCGCGTTCGTCTTGTCAACTGCTTGCATCACCCGTGCCGATGTGAAGGATCAGTGCCACCGACGGCTGGAATCTGACCGCGCGCGCATCGATCACGACGCAGCCAAGCACGGCCAACACAGCCGGGAAGTGAAGAAGGACGTCCGCCACATGGACTCGGACCGGCAATGGTGCCGCGACCACCACGCGGACTGGGATCACAGCCGCTTTGATGTGGGAATCTATATCGGGCACTAACCGCAAGACTCACCTCTGATGCATTGAGCGGGCGGTTGGCAACAATCGATCCGCAGACTTGACGCGAATAACATGAGCGCGGGTGTGACGGCCTCGAAGCCTTAGAGGCCGTCGCGCTCAGACCAGTACATCTTCGCTGCGAATTCCGACGCTCGGACACCCCGGAACGACAGCCTGCCGTGGTGCAGTTGAGTTTTTCCGCAGCGTTTATTTCTTCGATTTCTGGGAGTTGTAGGCCTGCCAGTCGAGCGAGATGACGTAGTCGTGGATGGCTTGGACCTCTTTGACGCTGAGTACGTTTCCCCAGGGCGGCATTCCCGCATTCTGCAAAACTCCACCGCGGACGATTTGCTGGAAGTTCGCGTGGATTTCGGGAGTGAGGCGGCGCAGATCGGGCGCGAGGCTGCGGTCCATGTTCAGATGGCAGGAGGCGCAGTCGGCAGCGAAAAGCGTCTGGCCCTGCTTGATGGTTTGCGCGGTTCCGGTTTGGGCGGGCGGCTTGGGGAACGGGCCGAGCGGCGGGAGGAGCGGCGGCACTGGTGTTGCGCCGCCATTGAGTTTGAAGGCGAGAATGCGTCCGTCGTTTCCGCGCTGATAGGCTGCGCTATTGGGGTGCGCGAAGTTCCATCCGCCGCCGCCCCATGCGGCCATCGCGGCAACGTACTGCACGCCGTCAATTTCATAGGTCATGGGCGCGGCGACGATGGTGGTGCCCACGAAGATTGATTTCAGCTTCTGTCCGGTCTTGGCGTTGTAGGCGTCGAAATATCCGTCGCCGGTGCCTTGGAAGACGAGGCCGCCCGCGGTGGACATTACTCCGGCATGGTCCCACCAATCGGTGAGCGGCACGTTCCAGACAGCTTTTCCGCGGATGGGATCCCAGGCGCGCAGAAACGTTTTACCCGAAAAAAGCGCGGTTTGCCCATTCTCGATCGCGGGAATGTAAACGAGGCCCGTTTGCGGATCCCACGACATGGGGTCCCAATTGTGGCCACCCATGGGCGATGGCTGAATGTAGCTTTTGCCGTTGGTGGAATATTTGAAAGATCGCGCGTCCGCGGTTTCCACGGGCCGGCCGGTTTTCAAGTCGACATATTTGGCCCAAGTGATGGGCACGTACGGATTGGCGGAAAGAAGTTTGCCGGTCTTGCGATCGATGATTATGAAAAACCCGGGCTTGGGCGCCTGCATGAGAACTTTGTGCATCACGCCATTGATTTTCAGATTGGTGAGGATGATCGGCTGCACCACATCGAAATCCCATTGATCGCCGGGAACTTCCTGATAATACCAGGCCATGCGTCCGGTATCGGGATTGAGAGCGATGATGGAGGAGATGTAGAGATTGTCGCCGCCGTCCGGGCTGCGCTGCGCGCGATTGTAGAAAGTGCCGTTGCCGGTGCCGAAATAGACGAGGTTGAGTTCGGGATCGTAATCAATGGCGTCCCAGACGGTGCCGCCTCCGCCCATTTTCCAATCACTTTTGGGATCCCAGGTCTTGGCCGCTCTTTTCAATTCAGGATTTTCGTAGGGCTTGTTCGGCGGGCCGGGAACGGTGTAGAAGCGCCATGCCAATTTCCCGGTGTTGAGGTAATAGGCACTGACGTATCCGCGAGCGTCGTACTCCGCGCCGGCATTGCCGATGATGACCACGTGATGCGCCACTTCCGGCGCTCCGGTGCTGGTGTAGCCGCGGGCGTGATCGACGATGGTATCGACTTTCCAGATGATACGGCCGGTGCGCGCGTCGAGGGCGAAGAGATGGCCGTCGAATGAAGCGACGTAGATTTTTCCTTCCCAGACGGCCAGACCCCGATTGACTTCATCGCAGCAGGCGTGCTGATTGACGCGCATGTTCTGGTGGGGATCGAAGGTCCAGATACCCTTGCCGGTTTTGGCGTCAAGCGCGTAAACCTGGCCGATGGGGCCGGTGGTGTACATTACGCCATCGACGACGACCGGAGTGGCTTCGAGACCGCGCACGGTGTGGGTCTTGTATTCCCAGGCGAAGCCGAGGCGCGAAATGTTGGATTGGTTGATTTGGTTCAGGGGCGAGTAGTAGCTCTTGCCGAAATCGCGGCCGGAGGTGAACCACTGGTCGGGATGCTGGTTAGCGGACATGAGGCGCTTGAGGTTGATTTGGCCGTAGGCGCGGTGGGCGGCAGCGCCCGTTTGCGCGAGAGCTTTGGACGCGCCATACGAGAAAATCGAAACGGCAACGGCAGCGACTAAACACAGGAGTACTTTGCGTTTCACCCTCACGGGCCTACCTTTCTTTCTGTTTTTTCGGGAACACGGTTTCGCATGTTGCGGCTAGCGCGAACCCCACACGGACGGCATGTTGTAGGGAACGCCCGCCATGGTGGCTTCGATCTGAAAGATTTTTCCGCTGCGGATTTTGAAAAGTTCGAGGATGCACAGGCTGCTCGGCGTGTGAAAGGGAACTTCGAGCTTGCGGCCGTCGGTTAGCTTGTAATGGGAGAAATTCGCGCTGTGGTCCAGGAAAACGCGGACGAGGATGAGGCCGCGCTCGGTATCAACCACGGGAAAAGCGCGGCTGCGCGCGCGATCATCGTAGCGGAAGTAACCGGTCTTGAATTGGGCTTCGCAACCGAGATTGGTGACCGGAAAGATGTGGTACGACGGATTATTGGTGGACTGCATGGCGTTTTCTTCGCGATTGCAATCGGGATCGAACGTGGTGTGGATGGTGCCGTCGTTGCGCTGCAGCGTATCCAGGTAACCGTTGACGAGCTGAATCATCTTAGCGCGCGGGCTGCGTTGGTTTTCCGGGAGCATACCTTGAAACCAACCCCGCTTCGCGAAATGGTCCAGGGCGGGCGGGGGAATCGTGCCGCTGGGGCGCGCGACCACCGTCTCGATTTCCGTGATTTTGCCGCCGGCGACTTTCATGCGCATCGCGTACGGCGAGTTCGTTTTCCCCTCCTGGACCACGTTGAGATAACCGACTTCGCCATGGGGGACGTCGGCGTATTCCACGCCGCCAGAGCCGAGGGCGGTGATGGTGTTCCAGAGGCCATCGCCGACTTTGAGGAAGACGTTGTTCTCGGAGAACTTGTAGTTCGAGGCGAGGGGCAGACCCGCGGGTTTATGCGCGGCGAGCGCTTTCAGATATTGATCGAGGAAACCGTAGAGGCATTGGCGGTTGCACGAGGATGCAGCGGCTGCGTTGGCGCGCGGCGCGCGATTGCGCGCGCTGGCTGGCGGAGCGGACACGATAACGGACCCGGTGATTGCAAGGCACGCTACGGCAACTATGAGATTTTTTCGCATGAATTCCCCCCTAATACATCGGCGAACGAAACCACCCAGGCCAGCTTAGCCCTTAGGCGAATGCGGAAGTCTACACCACAAGAATAGAATCGCAGCTAGGGATTTGGAAATCGCACAAGCGGCCTGCGCATAGCGTGAAACGCGGCAATGCGCGCGTTTTGGATGCGCCAAAGTTGCCGGGTGAGGCCGACGAGTCTATGATGAACTGTTGCGCTTCGCGGCCGGAAGGCAGCGTGCGGGGGGGACGCGAAGCAAATTTCATTCGAAGGGGACTCATGGCCAGCGGAGTTAGCGAAGCAGCGGTGATGGACGCGTTGCGAACGGTGATCGATCCGGACCTGCATAAGGACATCGTGTCGCTGCAGATGGCGAAGATCGTTCAGTTGAACGAGGGCGTGCTGACATTGCAAGTGACGCTGATGACTCCGGCGGGATGTTCGCAACGCGAGACGATTGAAAAGGACGTGCGCGCGGCGCTCGGGAGAGTGCCTGGAGTGAAGGAACTGATGCTGCGATTTGATGCGTCCGTGCCGGAGGGACGGCGTATGCAGGAAAAGCCGTCGATTATGGGCGTGAAGAATATTGTGGCGGTGGCGAGTGGCAAGGGCGGCGTGGGGAAGACGACCGTGGCCGTGAACCTGGCGATTGCGCTGAGGAATGCGGGCGCGGCCGTGGGATTGATGGACGCAGACGTGTACGGCCCGAACGTGCCGGTGATGCTGGGCAGCACCGAGCAGCCGAAGGCGCTCGACGAACGCACGATGATTCCCGTGCAAGTGTACGGCGTGAAGATGATTTCGATGGGGCTGTTGAATCCGGGAGATAAGCCGCTGGTGTGGCGCGGGCCGATGTTGCACAGCGTGATTCAGCAATTCCTGCGCAGCGTGCGCTGGGGACAACTGGATTACCTGATTGTGGATTTGCCGCCGGGGACGGGCGACGTGCAGCTGAGCTTGATTCAAAGCGTGGCGGTGAGCGGGGCGGTGATCGTGACCACGCCGTCGATCGTGGCGCTGGCGGACGTGCGCAAGGCCGTGGAGATGTTCAAGCAAGTTAACGTGGAAATTTTGGGCGTGGTGGAAAACATGAGTTACTTCGCGTGCCCGCATTGCCAGGAGCGCATCGACGTGTTCGGGCATGGAGAAGGGCAGCGGATGGCGCAGCAATTTGGAGTGCCGTTTCTCGGCGAAATCGAAATTGATCCGCAGATACGCATCGGCGGGGATACGGGGAAACCGGTGGCTTCGCTGGGGAAGGACGCGCCGGGGGCGAAGAGCATGTACGCAATGGCATGCAATGTGGCAGGGCGAATTTCCGTGGTAAATTTGTCGGCGCCCGCGCCGGTGGTGGAAATATTGTAGAGTCGTTCGATTCCGCGGTTTGTGTAGATTC
>JBAWEZ010000078.1:0-19039 GCA_049591475.1 Candidatus Acidiferrales bacterium | reverse complement strand
AAGGGGGGTGCTTCTCAATGCTCCGAACTGCGGCCGCCACTCACCCAACGAGCTTCTCATATCCCATTGGAATTTGCTTTCGACGGTCGCAATTCCTACCACGCCCGCTGTCCTGTTGTATGCGCGCGAGAAATGGCTGGAGACCAGAAACTCGGCGATTTCTTCAGCATTTCTGAGAGTCATGGTCTTGCTGGCCGATGTTCCGACCAAGAACAATGTATTTCACCCCTTTGCTTCCACCGCAAGGCACGATCTGGGCCTCCCGCACTGGCCGCTTTTCCGAGCAGGGATGAAGCGTGACCTACGGCGCGAGAGTGTTGGGACGCAGTTGTAGCAGATACGTGGGCCACTCTGGGAAGCGCAGCGTCTCAAGCTGCGCAATACTTAGGCACATCGCTAGTGAGGGAGGGATTCGTCTGGTGCCTCGCTGACCGATGCCCCAGCTTCAGGCCAAATCCCGGATCGTCCGCGGCTTCCGCAATTCCCCGGTAAAGGGCGACGAACTCCTCGGTGCTCACCAGAATCTTCTCCTGGCTGAACAACGCCATCCGCAAACCCGCTTGCCGCAGCACTGCTTGCGGCGAAAGGCCTAGTTCTTCGAGCTTTTGCGAGTGAGACGAGCCAAGGGCGGCTACGACGGGCTTTCCATCCATCGCCTGCACCGTGCTGATCGTCCGTCAAGACTTGCCGGACGTCGAAGTTGATAGTACGTCCGCCGCTACAGGAAGCGGAGCGGGAAGACTGACAGCGTTATCCTTGCTGAATCAGCGCTTCCTGAACCGACTGCGCGATTTTGTCTATGTATGTATTCTTTCTTTCTCGAATCGATGAGTGAAAACTCACCGTACGAGTTCGTGATCGTGAGCTTCCATTTCTTTGACACTGAGGAAATAACAAAAAGGACTGCAAATATCAGCGCTCCCGCACCGCCCATAACCGACAGGCTCGTGTCGTCCGCCACCAGTCCAAGGATGCAAACGAGCAGGAATAGAAGCAGCAATACGACTAGTCCATGGTTCGTGGCAGTACGCTCTACTGTAACGGAGGTCAGATTGGCCATCTAGTAGGTGGTGTCCCCGAACACGAGATGGCTGTTCGTTACCCGGATTCCACAGTCATCCGAATAAAGAGTTGTCTCGATTGGCCGTATGATCATTTCGTCCTCGCACGTTGAGCGGGTTGATGGCGTTCCCTGAGTGCCTCCGGCATTCGGGGCCGATTAATTTCCTGACGCGAAAACACACCCCATGTGGCGCGAACTGGACGTTTGGTCCAAAGAACACTTGCCATTGCTGGCTGCTCACTCCAAATTGCGAGCCGTGGTTCTCGATTCATTGTTGCCAACCTCCGCCGAGAGCATCGTAAAGCTGCACGAGCGCGAGTCGCTCATTGAGTTGTGCTTGAGCCAGGTTAAGTTCCGCTGCGAAGTAATCCGTTTCGCTGGTAAGCACTTGCAGATAACTCGCGCCGCCATGCTGATATAGGATTTTCGAAAGACGGTCCGCATCCTGGGCAGCAGAGGCTAGTCGCCCCAGCTGCTCGCGGAATTCGCAATCCTTTCGATACGCGACAAGCGCGTCGGAAACCTGCTGGAAGGCGCCAATGATCGTTTGCTTGTAGGTCAAAAGCAGTTGTTCTTCCTGCGCTCGGGCGAGCCGCATACCCGAGCGGAGTCCGCCGGCCTCAAAAACAGGTTGCGTAAGCGAGCCCGCTGTGTTCCACAGGCCGGCGGAGCCGGTGAACAGTTTGCTCAGCGCATAGCTTTCGAATCCTGCCGTGCCGGTAAGAGAAATGTTGGGGAAGTAGGCCGCCTTGGCAACGCCGACATCGGCATTGGCAGCCATTAAGTTGGCCTCCGCTTCGCGTATGTCGGGACGCCGCTCCAGAAGCTCTGAGGGAAGCCCAGCCGGCACAACGGGAGGCACTGGCTCGTCTGTGAGCTTAAGGCCGCGAGCGACAAATCCTGGATTCTCTCCAAGCAAGTCGCTGATGCCATCTTCCTCCTGTTGAATCTGACGTTCCAAATCAGGGATCTGCTCGGCCGCCATGTCGACCAATTCTTCCGCTTGGCGCAGATCAAGCAGAGAAGAGGAACCATTCACAGTCAGCACGCGCGTGAGGCGCAGGGAGTCTTGTCTTGAAGCCAGAGTGCTTTGTGAAATTTCGAGCGCTAGATCCAGCTCCCGAAGTTGAAAATAATCCGTGGCGACGCTCGAAACGACAGAGGTGATCACGGCGCGGCGGCCCCACTCCGTCGCAAGAAGATTGTCGCGGGCGGCTTCGCTTTCCCTCCGGTATTTTCCCCAGAAGTCGAGATTCCAGATAACCGACAAATCTGCTTCGGCCAAATTTGTCTGGTAGGATCCGAATGCGCTGGAGATTTTCGGATTGCGCTCGCTTAAAGCTTGAGCACCAGCTGCAGCCATTGGAAACTGATTCGCTTGGGTGATCCCCAGTTCGGCTTGCGCTTCAAGCACACGCGTCGCGGCAATTCGCACGTCGTAGTTCTGCTGTAAAGCAGTGCGAATCAATTGCTGCAATACCGGGTCCCGAAAAACCTGCGACCACTTTTGGTTGCCCAGAGAAGCTGCAGACGTCTGTGGCGTGGCGCGTGGAGGCTGGCCACGATAGGCGGTGGGAACGCTGATATTTGGCCGGTGATAGTTTGGTCCCACCGCACATCCTGTCGAAGACAAACAGGCCAACGCCAGGCAGAACCACAGCCTTCTCATCTCGCGCCTTCCGCTGGCGCTTGACTTTGAGGGGAGGTTGCGAGGGCATGTGCTTTCCTCGCGCCTGAAAGCCTTTCCACAACGCAGAAGATGGCGGGAACGAAGAAGATGGCGATCAGGCTCGCCCCGACCATGCCTCCGATGACGGTTGTGCCCATGATCTGCCGCGACACGGCTCCTGCGCCAGACGCCACCCAAAGGGGCGCGACGCCAAAAATGAACGCGAACGAGGTCATTAGAATCGGCCGCAGGCGAAGCCGTGCGCCGTCTAGCGCCGCTTCAACCAGCGGCCGGCCTTTCTCGTATTCGTCTTTGGCAAAAGCCACGATCAGAATGGCATTTTTGGCGGCGAGGCCAATCAGCATCACGAGTCCGATTTGCGCATACACGTCGTTTTCGAGTTGAACCATGTAACGCGGCAGCAAAGCGAGATCGACTGTGCGGCGCAAGAGCAGCAATCCGAAGGCTCCGAAGACCGCAATCGGCGTCGATAGCAACACGCTGAACGGGAGTGACCAGCTTTCATAAAGGGCTGCGAGAATTAGGAACACGAAAAGGAGAGAAATCCCAAAGATCGTCGTGGCAGATATGCCCTGCTCGGCTTTTTTCTCCTGGAACGACATGCCCATGTAGTCGTAGCCCATGTCGCGCGGCATAGTCTGATGAAAAACTTGCTCCAAAGCATCCATGGCTTGCGCGGAACTATAACCAGGCGCACCGCTTCCATTGATCTGCGCGGCATCATATTCGTCATAGTGCATGATGAATTCGGGACCGAAATGTGGCTCGAACTTGGCCAGGGCGGATAACGGAAGCATTTCCCCACGGCTGTTCCGAACGTAATATTGGCTCAAGTCTTGAGTGGTGGTCCGATAAGGTCCTGCTCCCTGCACATAAACCTGCCACTCCCTTCCAAAATTGTTGAAGTAATTGACAAAATCGCCCCCTAGAAATGTCTGTATAGTCTGGTAGATGTCGGGAATTGGAACGCCGAGTTTCAGCGCCTTGTCGCGGTCCACATCGATAAATTTTTGAGGCACGCTGGGCAAGAACGACGAGCTGATGCTTGCGATTTCCGGGCGTTTGCGGGCCGCAGCCACGAATTTATCCACGTTGGCGGCCAGATAAGGGATGCCGTTACCGCCTCGGTCCTCAAGCGCCAGCGTGAAACCACCCGAGGTGCCCACGCCGGGAATAGCGGGCGGTGAAATAGTGAATGCGGTTCCGGCAGGGAGCCGGCCGAGCTCCTGATTCAGACGCTGCGAGATGGCTTGGAATTGTTCGTCTCTCTGCGTGCGATCGCTCCAGGGTTTCTCGGTGACAAAGAAGAAGGCGTTGTAAGTCGTCTGCACGTAACTGAGCAAACTGAAGCCGACGACGGTAGTCACGTAGTGGATGCCCGGAGTTTTCAGTAGAACTGCTTCGACATCTTTTGCCGCCGCAGTGGTTCTTTGAAGCGAAGAAGCTGGGGGGAGCTGCAGGTTCACGTAAAAGTAGCCTTGGTCTTCATTGGGAAGGAAGCCCGATGGAAGTTTCTCTCCGAAATAAACAGCCGCGGCCGCGAACAAGCCCAGCACAACAATGGCTACGGCACTCTTGTGGACGAGCCCGGCACAAGCGCGAACGTAGCCGTGAGTGGCGCGCGTAAAGGTGCGGTTAAACGCGTCGAAAAACTTTCCGAGCGGTCCTCGATTCCTGCTCTTCGGCCGGAGCAGGATCGCCGCGAGGGCAGGACTCAAGCTGAGCGCGTTGAACGCGGAAAGAATCACCGAGATGGCGATGGTGACGGCGAACTGCTGGTAAAGCCGGCCCGTAATGCCGGGGACAAACGCAGTGGGCACAAAGACGGACGAGAGAACCAGCGCGATGCCGATCACCGGTCCCGAAATCTCCTCCATCGCTTTCAGGGCGGCATCTTTAGGAGCCAACCCCTCCTCGATATGGCGTTCGACAGCCTCGACCACCACGATCGCGTCATCCACTACTAAGCCGATAGCCAGCACCAAGCCGAACATCGAAAGCGTGTTTATCGAGAAACCGAACAACGGGAAGACCGCGAAAGTTCCGATGATAGCTACCGGCACTGCCAGCAACGGAATCAAGGTGGCGCGCCAGCCCTGCAGAAAGATGTACACCACCAAAACGACCAGGGCCAAAGCGATCACAAGTGTGATCAGAATTTCCCTCATTCCTTCCGTCACCACTTGGGTCTGATCGAGAGATATGGCGTAGGTCATGTCGTGGGGAAAGCGGCTCTTAACCTGGGCCATCAGTTTTCGGACGCCTGCTGCAGTGTCAACGGCATTCGAGCCTGGCAGCTGGTAAATCGAAAGGATGGCGCTTGGCTTTCCGTTCAATCGGCCCATTAGGTTGTAATACTGCACGCCCAGTTCGACCTTGGCCACGTCTTTGACTCGCACAACGCCGCCATCCGGATTTTCGCGGACCACGATGTTGCCGAACTGCTGTGGCGTCACTAGCCGCCCCTGTGCTAAGACGGAATAGGTGTACTGCTGGCCGGCAGGCACGGGTTCGCCCCCGATCTGCCCCGCCGCGTTTACGGTGTTTTGCGATTCGACCGCATTGATGACATCCGAGGCAGTGACGCCGTACCTTGCCAATGCCTGAGGATCTACCCAGATCCTCATCGCGTACTCACCCGCGCCAAAGATATTCACTTCGGCGATACCCGGCAAGCGCGTGACGGGATCGTCTAAATTGATGTAGGCGTAATTGGCGAGAAAATTAGCATCGTAGGTTTCGTGAGGCGAGTACAGCGCGACCAGCATCAAAGGCGCCGAGGTCGATTTCTTCACCGTCACGCCGTACTGTGCGACCGCCGCTGGCAACTGAGCCGCCGCTTCTGTCTCACGCATCTGGGTGAGAATGAGGTCTGTGTTCGGGGCCGTGCCGACGGCAAAATCTATCACCATCCGCATCTGGCCATTCGAGGTGGCGTTCTCCGAATACATGTAGTTCATGTTGTCCACGCCGCTCATCTGCTCTTCGATCGGCGTGGCGACGGATTGGGCCAAGGTTTGCCCATCGGCTCCCACAAAGGTTGCCTGGATCCTCATTTCCGGCGGAACGATATCGGGAAACTGCGCGATGGGAAGGGTGAGGACGGTGATCGCGCCCACGATCACGGTCAGGATGGCAATCACCATCGCGACGATGGGGCGATTGATGAAGAATTTGGCCACGAGTTAGTTCTCCCCAGCAGATGAAACATAAGGTTCTGGGGTTACAACCATGCCGTCCCGGACCGTTTGAGTTCCCTCGGCTACAACCCGCTCGCGCAGCTTTAGCCCTTGCTTGATGATCCACATAGTTCCCACTTGCTCACCCACCTGAACATTTTCGACGCTGATTTTATTTTCCAAACCGACCACCGCCACCTGATAGCCGCTCTGCAGTTGCGTCACGGCGGCCTGCGGAACGAGAAGCGCTCCTCTCTCTACTTCTGTGACCGCACGAATGCGGACGGTCTGACCGGGGCGAAGTATCCTTCCGGGGTTCGGGAAAGAGCCCACGATCTGGATAGTTCCGGTTTGCGGGTCCATCTGTCGGTTAGCAAATAAAATTTTGCCCCTGTCGCTGTAAGTATTGCCGTTCGCGAGAATCAGCTGAAGCGGAATTGCCTTCGCGCCAGAAAGCAGATTCACGGCGCCTGGACTAACGCGGCTGGCAATCCGAAGGTACTCAACTCCGCTGATTGGAAAATACGCTTTGATGGGATTGACTTGCGAAACACCCGTTAGCACCGTCGAGGGCGTAACGAGGTTGCCGACTTGAACTTGGGCAATCCCTGCGATCCCGTCAATGAGCGAATGAACGTTGGTATAGCCCAGATTCAGTTGGGCCTGCTCGACGGATGCCTGGCCCGCCTCGACGGCGGCTTTCGCCGCCAGTTTCGTTTGGGTGTCATTGTCTAACTGGCTTTGCGGGATTGCCTGCGCTTGCGCTTCGGGGATATCGCGTTTCACATTGAGCGTCGCGGCCCCGAGCTGCGCTTCCGCTCCTGCGAGCTGTGCCTTGGCTTGATCGAGAGCGGCTTGAAACGGGCGCGGATCAATCTCAAATAGTACATCACCTTTATGGACAAAGGAGCCTTCGCGATAGCCCTGTTTGATCAGATATCCTGTGACCTGCGGCTGTATTTGCGCATTCACGTACCCGTCCAGCGTGCCCACCCATTCGGTATAAATGGGAACATCTTTTTGGACCACACTGGCAACCTCCACGGCGAGTGGGCGAGCCGCTTCCTTCGACAATGCTTTCTGGCCGCATCCGCTGCATGAAAGGATCACAAATGCACCGAACAAAAGACCGCCCGATCTCCAAGGAGTGCAGCACGTGCTATTCAATCTGTGCTCCCTTCCGCGCTACGCTGAGCATCCTTCCGGTGTTCTCCGTCGCTGATCGGGTAGCACCTAAATTCCGTTCATGGCTTCAGTTTCGGCACCAAATATCTCGTCAAAACTGACTTGAACTCTTCGAGGATCGCGATGCTCTCGTCGGCTCTGGCCTGAGCGTATAAACTCAGGAGCCCTCGGCTGACTTGCTGGACGACCGAGGCGACGCGCAGCGCCGTGGGTTTGGACATGCGGGGCTTGTGCGAAGTCAACACCTCAGCAATTCGCGCGCGAATCAGCTCGCGCCGTGCATGTGACACCGTAGGAACATCCAACAGTTCCAGCAGGACAGGATGATTCTTTATGATCTGAATCTGTAGTTCGACCAGCCGGTCAGTCAGATCCTCAGCGCGCATACGCGCAGCCTGGCGGCCGAGAGTTATCCAGGATTGCTCAATATTCCTGACGTACTGGTTACGCAGCGCCTCCGCCAGCGCCAGCTTATTGGGAAAGAACTGATAGAGCGATCCAATCGAGGAACGTGATCGCCGGGCAATCACGGTCATGGTCGCTCGTTCGTATCCCATTTCCGTGATCACCGATGCCGCGGCCCGCAAGAACCCGTCCACGCGACGCTTGCCGCGCTTCTGTTGTGGTATCTTTCTTGGAACAATATGTGACTGTGAGATCATATTCGCATTTTCAAACGTATATGACGCGCTGCTCACATTGTTGGTTTCAACATTTGTGTGGACTGTGTATGAACGACGTACGACGGTTATGTCTATATTGATTTCGAGCGTCGAACTGGGAGTTGTCCTCCAGCAGCACAGTAAAAGGCAACATCGAACTCACGACTGACCCGTCGCCCGCTCACAAGGGGACGAACGCCGTACACTTCAAGCTAAGCAATGCGGCCGGGGGCCAACCTTAGGAGCGGAAGTCACCGTTACGTTACATGCCCGCGATGTCCTCAATGGGTGTGGCCGCGATGAAAACCCGTGGTGAGAAGGACCGACAGAGGCATGGCATGTACAAAGACAAAGCGGATTTGGCTTCGGGCGGTACCTGGCAGGTGACCGTCATAGCACGTCAAAACGGCCAGATCGTTGCAACCAAGAGGCTCACCGTCAAAGCGACCGGAGGAATGTAAACTCTCCGTGCAATCGCAGCGGCACTCCGGATAATCGTGGGACTTGAACCCATCGCCAATCTACTAAGTCCCGCTAAATCCGTCGGCCTTACCCCCCGCAACAGCCGGTTTTGGGCCCCTAGAAGAGGGATTTTGCGCCCAAGTCGCGCCCAAAATTTGAACCCAAGAACGGCCGGACACGCTGTTCCCCTTCGGCGCTGGTCTTTCTGTAATCGGCCTCGCCGGATTGATCTGCTAGAGACGCCGCGAAGCGTGATTCTTACCAAACGACCGAGTCCGTGCTCCATACCGATCAGAAATGTCGCAAATGTTGCAGTCTATTAAGCGACTGTTAAATTAGCTCATGCCGATTAACGCCGATAAGCCGCATTTGTGGAAGGCGGACACCCGCGCTTCGGTTGATCAGTTCAATCAATGGTGACCTGACCGGGGATTTTTGTACCAGGTGAAGTGAGAGAGAATTCACCTGGAGGGAAGACCGGTCATGCCCATGAAGAGATATAAGCCGGAGGAGATCGTGACGCTGCTGCGGCAGATTGAAGTGGGAATCGCAAACGGAAAAACCACCCCGCAAGCCTGCAAGGAAGCCGAGATCACCCAACAGACCTACTACCGCTGGAGGAAGGAATACGGCGGTCTGAAGCTGGATCAGGCGAAACGCTTGAAAGATCTGGAGAAGGAAAACAGCAAGCTGAAGCGGCTGGTGGCGGAGCTGTCGCTGGAGAAGCAGGTTTTGAAGGATGTCGCCGAGGGAAACTTCTAAGCCCTGGGCGGCGGCGTGGCGCGGTCAGGCATGCACGCCAGAACTACCAGCTATCGGAGCGGCATGCCTGCCGGCTGCTGGGGCAGTGGAGAGGGACGCAACGCTACGAGGGAATCTATCGGACGGACGAGGACGCTCTGACGCGGGCGATCATTACCTTAGCCAGTGAGTACGGCCGCTACGGCTACCGGCGGATCACGGTGGAGTTGCAGAAGGCGGGCTGGCTCGTGGGCAAGGATCGGGTGCAGCGCATCTGGCGCCGCGAGGGGCTGAAAGTGCCGTAAAAACAAAGGCCCCGAGGGCGGTTGTGGTTGAACGATGGATCGTGTGTGCGGCTGAGGCCGGAGCGGGCCAACCACGTCTGGGCCTATGATTTCGTGAAAGCCATGACCCACGATGGGCGGGCGCTGCGGCTGTTGGTGCTGCTCGAAGAATACACACGGGAGTGCTTGGCGATCCGCGTGGCCAGACGACTGGGAAACGCGGAGGTCATCGAGGTGTTGGCGGAGGTGATGTTGGGACGAGGGATCCCGGAGAACATCCGCTCGGATAATGGCACGCAGTTCACTTCTTCGAGGTTCCTGGAAACGCTCGGGCGACTCGGCATCACGCACCGGCGGACGGCGTATCATCATCCGGAAGGCAACAGCTACATCGAGCGCTTCCATCGCAGCTTGAAGGAAGAAGAAGTCTGGACGGCGGAGTATCGAAGCTTGGAAGAAGCGCGGGCCTCGATCGCTCGTTGGATCGAGGAATACAATCACGACCGGCCTCATCGCGGAGTCCAAAACCGCACTCCCCGCGAGGCTTTCTTGAGTTTTGCAGTTGACCTAAAAAACGAGGCCCTGACTGTCTAAATTAGCGGGGAGCCTTACACCCAGCAATTAACATGTGCCGGGAACAACTTCTCGATCGCTCGCAACCGGAACAGCTTGCTGGCACTGCCCTGCGGGCCGCCGTCGCGACGTCGATCAATCCCAAATCCTGTCTGCGGTCGTTTTCAAGATTGGGAGTACGTGTTCGACCAATTGTCTCCGGCTTGTGCGTAACGGAGTTCCAACGACACACATGGCGGCTAACAATTGGCCAGAGCGGCTAAGCACCGGGACCGAAATCGAGCAGACTGATTGCTCGTACTCTTGAGTTACGATCGACCACCCTCTCGCTTGGTCGCGTCTAATGGTCTTAATTAAGGAAGGAATTGAGGTAACAGTAGATGGTGAGTATTTGACGAACTCGGTTCCATTCAGTGTACGAATCAGATTTTGTTCCGACAATCCTCCGAGCAGCACACGCCCAATCGACGTGCAATAGGCCGGGGACCGCCGGCCAACAGCCAGGTTGATGGTCAAAAGATTTTGCGCATGAACGCAGGCGACGAGGACGATATGGGTCCCGTCGAGAACCCCCAATGTGGCAGACTCCTTCGCCTTCTCTACCAAGTCGATCATCTTGTTTTCGGCGACGCTCCACCACGGTACAGTTGACAGATAGCTATAACCAAGATCTAAAATGCGCGGCGTTGGGGAAAAGTTGCGGCCGTCTTGAGTCAGATACCCTAGAGCCACTAAAGTATGCAGGAGCCGGCGTGCTCCTGCTCGGTCAAGACCCGCCCTCGCGGCGACCTGCGTCAAAGTCTGCCGAGGATTCTCAGCGCCGAATGTGCGGAGTACGGAGAGGCCTCGAGCAAGAGACTGTACGTAGCCGTCGCCAGGTCGGAGTGGAGCAGATTCCACGGAATCGAGTTTACAGCGCTGGCGTCCTGACGGCAATCTCGCGTACGGCCCAAATCGGTGGGTGCGACGACGCATGCAATACGATGGGAAGTTCGTAGAGAGAACAGTCAAAGAGTCGGCAAAGTGCTCGCAAATGGCCTTGTCTCGCACGCTCTCTTCACGATCGCTGCTGACTTAAACACAGAAGCCGATCTGTGCCTACCCCGCCCACAATCAGTGATATTAAGATGAAACGACCGCACAGCACCTCATTTAGGGCGTCGACATTGCAGCCGACCAATCCCAGCATCTGAGAAAACTCTTGACAAAAGCCGTTCCACTTGCGTACGGTCACGTTGTTTGATTGCGTTAAGTTCACCAGTCGAATAACTGTCCTACATACGAACACCCTTATTAACATTGGAGTAGGCCAGGTCGGTGAAGAGCGGGGCTTTGCTCGATTTTGTGTCAAGGCCAAACCTGGATCGGCTGCGGTCGTGAGTGCCGCGGCCTTTCGACTTTTGCCGGTCGTGGGCAATCGTGGCGGGGCCCGTACCTGAGGGGACAGCAGGGGACAATGCTGCTTAGACTGGGTAGTGTTGCGTCCGCACCAGTGGTCTTGCTTGCTTTGGGGACGGTGATTCCTTCGTCGAGGGGCCATGTAAGCACGGTAAGGGCCAACAGGGCGGTCACTGACAGGAGCGATGCCGCTGTTCTCGGGGGCGAAGATCACAGCGGTCTACAAGAGTATTTCCGCTCTCTTGAGACCATTCCGAGTAATGTACCGACGCCTTTCGAGGCCGATGCTGTGCCCGGAGACTGTTCAGGAGTTACTGCAAATCACATTGATATGGCGAAAATCGATTGGCAAAAAGAAAATGAGAATACATTTACCTTTGATTATCATACGGAGTACGGCTCCTCGCTCAATGTTGCATTTGGCAGTACAACGAGCTATTGCGACGTGTATTTTAAGTGGAGGAATCCCGATGCGCGGCGCCGAGGAGTGTCAGAGCTACGAGAGGTTGGGAGCAAAATTGGAAAATCGAGTTGCGGAGCTAAAGCTCTCAAATAAACCTTGGTCTGCGCTTCCGCTTTTCATCCGAATGAACCCTCTTGAACGAGGGGTGGTTGAGCGGCTGCCATGCCGGGAGACTGAAAATCGAGGTGACCGTGGAGAGTATCGAAAACACACGGGTTGGGGCGACGGCACGCCTCAATCGACTTCCTATTACATCGTTTCACCTCGAGATTACGTGGATTCTCGGTTTCGTGGTCTTTTTTGATTTCGCAGACACAAATACGTTTTCGTTTGCGGCACCAGCCATCCTGAAGGCTTGGAATCTCTCGATTTCGACGATCGCTTTTGTCGTTGCTGCGACTTTTTTGGGGATGTTCATAGGCGCGACTGCAGGAGGTTGGGTTTCTGATCGGATCGGCCGAAAAAAGGCCCTGATTATCACAACACTTATCTACGCGGTGTTCTCACTTCTCAGCGCCTTCGTTTCGGGGATCACCAGCCTGTTCCTCACGCGGCTTTTCACCGGCGTCGGAATTTCAGCCATGACCGTTGTAGGCATGACCTACATCAGCGAGATGTTTCCGGCGAAACACCGAGGTGCATATCAGGGCTGGGTCATGACCATCGGACTATGCGGCATCCCAGTAACGGCCTACATGTCTCGATTTTGTGTTCCTCTAGCTCCTTGGGGATGGCGGCTAGTCTTTGTATGGGGGTCCCTGGGCATCCTTTTCGCATTTCTTGCTGCTCGCCTGGAAGAGTCGCCGCGCTGGTACGAGAGCCAGGGACGTCTCGCGGAGGCAGAAGAAACGCTGGATCGAATTGAGGCTCGCGTCAGGTCCAAAACCGGAGATCTACCGCCGGTGCCGGAATCAATTCCCGAACGGTTGCGCCGCAGCCGGTACTCCGAGGTTGTCGCGCCCCGGTATCTGCCGCGCACATCCGTATTGGCCATGGCGTGGATTTGTCAAACCCTTGGATTCTTTGGTTTCACGGCATGGGTCCCGACTCTACTGGTGGCGCACGGTTTCTCGATGGTGCATTCGCTCGCATGGTCATCGGCTATGTCGATTGCGACGGTTCCGGGAGCCTTAATCGCCGCCCTCATTTCAGATCACTGGGACCGCAAATGGTGGATTACAATCGTGGCCCTGCTCATCGCGTTTTGTGGGCTCATGTACGGCTTGACATTTCAAGCCTTAACGATCGTCATATTTGGATTCCTGGTGGAACTTTTCCTGCACACCTTGAACCCATTGTTGTATGCGTACACGGCGGAATGCTATCCGACGGAGATCCGCAATTCAGGCGCCGGCCTGACGTATGGGGCCGGGCGGCTTGCGAATGCGTGTGGTCCGCTCATTGTGGCGTTCTGGTTCGATCATTACGGTTATACGAGCGTCTTTATTTACATCACTATAACTTGGCTGTTGGTCGCCGTCGTGATTGGGGGTTTTGGTTTGAGAAGCCGCGAAATGGTCTAGTTATCCATTTTCGGACGCGCCACCGCAGGCGTGGCCCGGTCATCTCCAGCCTTAATTTTGCGTTCGGGATTCCCGACAGTTGCAGGACGGCGTTTAAGGAGAATGATTTGCCAATACTCGATCAAAGCACCTATCGAATCACTCAGGTTGGAATCCGATGATAAATGGAATAGAACAAATTGAAATCGGAAGCTATCGTATCGATGTGATCGTTCAGGGATTCCCCGGCAAGTCCGAATATCATGGATATTTGGGTTGGAGCACGGTGGCGCTTATTCGCGGGCACGGGCGGGTGGCCCTCATCGACGTGGGCTCCTTGGGTATGCGTAGGATTTTGGTCGAACGGCTAGCGGAATGCGGCGTCACACCGACAGACGTAACTGACGTGCTCCTAACGCATTCGCACCACGATCACGCCATCAATTGGACGCTATTTTCGAAGGCTCGAATCGTGCTGGGTGCTCTCGAATTGGATTGGGCCGTGAAGCAGCCTTGGGGTGAGACATCCATCGCAGAGTTATATATCAGGGAGTTGCAGCATTGGCCAACTTTGCAGACAGTAGCGGATGGCCAAGAGGCATTGCCGAAGGTATCCGCGCATCTGTTTCCAGGACACACGCCCGGTTGCCTAGCCTACGTGCTGAGCGGGGCCGAATACGACGTCATCTTTACAGGGGACTCGGCCAAGAACCGCGCCGAGCTAGTTTCTGGTACGCCTGACATGACCTACGACGCAGCGCTGAGTGCTGCATCGATCAAAAGCATTTGGGCGCTTTGGCGCAGCCGACCAGGCAATTTGATCGTGCCCGGACACGATCTCCCTATGACGCAGGCAGAAGGAATCACCCATTACATCGGCAAGCGCGAAGCAGCAATTCGGGCGTATTTTGGCGACGACACAGCGAGTGCTAAGACATTTCTGTTAACTTGACGCGACGTGGCCCTATACACGAAGGAGCCCTGATCGTAACGCAAAGACGGCCGAGCTTACTGAATTCTGACGAGTGGGCGTCGTAGTCGAACGCGCACAACGTCGGACCCAGCGTGCCCCGCTTGGCGAACGACAACAGAATCCGGGCGCGACACGGTGGCAAACTGAGATCCGATGAAGATTACGCTAAGTTTCCTCTAGCTGACTTGGACCGCTCTCGAGGTACCTTCCTTCGGCACAAACGAGGCAGCCTGCGGCCAAGGCGTGATTGAAGAGAACGCAATGTTTGTCGATCATCTTCTCTGGACTCGTGCCTGTTGCGATTCTGAACACTCCGACCGTGGCAGATTCATTTACGCTGCCCACCAAATTAGTCATCTCGAATTCTGCGAAGCTCCACCGTGGCCCGTTAACAAGTAGCTACGGCCCAGGTCGAGCATTCTCGGCGTCGGAGAGATGCTGCGGCCATCCCGGCGGATATATTCCAGAGCCACTATACTCAAAGGAAGTCGCCGACCCCCCCCGCAGTAAACCTCGTGTGCTCAGACACTTGAGTGAGAGTTTGATGTGGCGCTGTGCGCTAAATGTGCGGATGACCGCTAGGACGCCAAGCACGTGATTGAACGGAGTGATCTCCGATTAATCTTTTTGGGAATCATCCTGCCTGAGCAAGTTGCAGGAATGTTCCCTATTCTCCTTCGAAGTCAGCGAAACTAATGTGTTCTATATATGAACATTATTATTTCAGAGAGAATACCAGCAACGCGCTGCGTTACTCAGCTTAACCGATGGATACCGCAATCTTGTGCCAAAATACGCTTGACAATGGCAATGCTGAGTACGTAACATGCGCGCCGCTAAGTTAAGTCCAGTTGTTCGTATAGTGAACTTGTTGATTCGTCGCAATGGTAAGGGTTTGACGATATCGACCGACGGATCGCGCTGACCAATGTAAGGCGCCGGGGGGATCTTATGAGGAAAAGCGAATCGTTAAATTATGCATTCTTGGGTCGCCATCGCGCGTGTTCGTTGCCAGCGATCTCCGAACTGAACTTCATATGTCGAATGGGTGCGGCGAGAGCCCACTCGGCAGCCAAAAAGCAGATAGTCTTTACTGGGAGGGGGAGGTGGAGGGGATTTTCAAATTACAGCCTATCGGAATGATGCGGGTTCTCTGTTTTTGCTGAGCGTGATAGCCGCGGTTTCCACGGCAGTTGCGCAGACGAGCGATGCCACAGTGAAGAGCACAGTGACGGATTCGAGGCGCCGCCATGGCGGGCGCTAGAGTGACCGCGGCCGGTGTCACAACGGGAATCAAAACAAGCGCAAGCACTGACACGAAGAGGGAGTGAGCTCTATGAATGAGAAATCTGAAAAGGCGAGCCTAAGATCCTTTCGCAATTGTGGCAAGGCGGCAGCGCTGGCCGTGGCATGTGTTGTGTTCACGGCGAGCATATGCGTAAACGTGCATGCACAGGTTGACACCCTCAATCGATCGGGGCCGCACTCCACGCCGCGAGATCGGAGTAAGGAACTGACGATGAATATTGCCGCACCCTTCACGATAGCTGCGGTGGGTGACATCATCGAACCAGAACCAGTCAGCAATCGAACAGATCCTGGGTTTCAGGCTCTGATCAGGATCATCCGTTCCTCGGACGTTGGCTTCGCCAACATGGAGTCCTCGCTCGTTGATATGCATGATCGTGACCAGTTTCTGGGTCCCATCGCAGGCACCCTTGCTCCGAAGGAAGTTGGAGCGGATATCAAGGCGATGGGCATCACGATCATGAACCGTGCCAACAATCACGCCCTTGATGGGGACGTGGAGGGGATGCTTTCGACGGATCATATTCTCGACGAGGTAGGCATTGTCCACGCCGGGACTGGGAGGAACCTGAATGAAGCTCGGGCTGCGAGCTTTTTGGATACCCCGAAAGGCCGAGTGGGAATGGTCGGGATGGTTTCGATCGACTCGGTAAATGACGATCCCGGCCTGGAGTATCAGTATATGTCGGCAACATATCGCGCAGGGGACATGGGAGGCAGGCCGGGGGTGAATCCGTTGCGACTGACCACCTATGAACTCGTGACGCCAGAGCAGATGCAGACGCTAAAGGCGTTCCGAAACTCATATTTTGGTCATACTACGGCAGCCGAGCAAGGAACGCAGGATACGCTGCACTTGTTCGACGAATGGTACAAAGTCGGGACGCCGGCAGGATCCCGGAGTTACACGATCAATCCACAAGATGAGCAGGCGATACTGCGGAGCATTCGGAATGGGAAAGTCCGCTCAGATTTCATGATCGCGACGATTCATGCACACCAAGGGGAACAGAATATCGATGGTGTTCGAACCGCATCGAAATGGCTGATCCAGTTGGCGCATGAGTGTATTGACAATGGGGCGGACATATTCCTGACGCACGGGCCACACATGTTGCAGGGTGTGGAAATATACAAGGGAAAGCCGATTTTTTACGGGCTCTCGTCTTTCGTTATGCAGACCGACCTCCAGATCAGCTATTCGACAAAAGATCGCCTTAGGGCTCCCGGCGGAGACAGCGTTGATATGGTCACCGGGAACAGGTCGCCCCTCGGCGCGCTGATACCTTCAGAAGGGATGGTGGCAACGAGCCACTATGAAGGCGGCCGACTGGTGGAAATACGTCTTTATCCGGATTACCTGGGCGGTTTCGCTGCTCGGAGCGCGGACGTGGGTATTCCAACGACGCCTCCGCCGGAACTCGCACGACAGATATTGAGGCAACTTCAGGAATTGTCGAAGCCGTTTGGGACAAAGATCACCATCGAGAATAATGTGGGTGTCATTCGCGTCGCGGCCGTTGAATCGAGTCAGGGTAAGAACTAGAGATAGGACGGGGAGGGATGTCTGAGAGATTGCCTGGATAGGCGGAATTTATACGCACGGAGGGGCACGTGGTTTGACATAACGTCGACTAGTATCCGTCCGCAGCGGTGCGTGGCTAGAGAAGTGGCGCGACCATATCGCTGCACGGAAGAGCTGGCATCAAGTCGGCGGTGACA
The DNA here is from genome assembly GCA_049591475.1 of Candidatus Acidiferrales bacterium. Classification (GTDB taxonomy): domain Bacteria; phylum Acidobacteriota; class Terriglobia; order Acidiferrales; family UBA7541; genus Palsa-295. The sequence goes on along the minus strand of JBAWEZ010000078.1, from coordinate 1,834 downwards.
ACGGCGTGCGGCCGTACTCAACGGCCCAAAACAACGAGGAGGGAGGTCCGAAAATGAGAGATCAACTCAGGGGAATGGGTGTGGTGGGCAAACTGCTGCTGTGGTTGGCGGCGGTGTGCATTTGCGCGGGGCCCGCGCTGGCGCAATCAGCGGTTACCGGAGCGCTGACGGGCACTGTGACAGATCCGTCGGGGGCGGTGATCGCCGAAGCGACGGTGACGGCAACCAATCATGATACTGGCCAGCAGCGCACGATTACGACGGACGCGAACGGCGCATACAAGTTTTCGTTGCTGCCGCCGGGGAATTACGACGTGAAGTTTTCGGCGAAGGGATTCGAGACGGCGGAAGTTCCTTCGATCGCGATCAACGTTACGGAGACTCCGGTGCTCAACCGGGCGCTGGAAATAGGGTCGCAGGCGCAACAGGTGACGGTGCAATCCAACGTCCAGACCATTCAAACTCAGAATGCTACGGTTGGACAGTTGATTGGGTCGCATGAGATGACCGCTCTTCCGCTCAGCTCGCGCAACTACACGCAGATACTTAACCTCGCGCCGGGGGTTGTCAACAACGTGGCGGACGCCAGCGCGTACGGTACGGGTAGCCAAGACGTACAGGTAAATGGCTCCGGTGCCCAGGAAAACAACTATGAGATGGACGGAGTCGTTGTCAACGACGCTTTCAGCAATGAAGGGGCTGGAGTGCGGACCTATGGATCCATAGCGATTCCTAATCCGGATTCAATTCAGCAATTCAATGTGCAGACCGCCCAATATGACGCTTCGTTTGGCAGAAATCCGGGAGCAAACGTCAACGTGGTGACGAAAGGCGGCACGAACCAATTTCACGGTGACGCATGGGAATTCAACCGCAACAACTTCTTCAATGCGAACGACTTTTTCCTGAAGCGCCAGGAGCTTAGTCCGGGAGGAAGCGGCGTAAATGCGCCACAAATTTTGAAGCAAAATCAGTTTGGGTTTACTTTTGGTGGTCCGATCAAGAAGGACAAGGTATTTTTCTTTACTTCTTATCAGGGCACCCGGCAAATCAACGGAATCGTTTCTGAAGGTTATGACACGGGCGTTAGCGTGCCGGCGATCAACGACTACGCAGATGTGGCCAGCGGAATATGCGCTAATCTTCGCTGCACGAATAACGCCGCCGCATACCAGGCTTACTTGGGAAGTACTTTCGGCGCGGGAGGACCCGAGCCACAGGGCACGATTTCGGGTACAGGGCCGGCCATTGCGGCCGACGGTTCCAATATCAGCCCGGTGGCCATTGCCATCCTTCAGGCGCCTGGATTAAAGGGCGGGTTGAACCAAGGCTTCTTCGTCGCCGGCGCCCCGGCATCGTGCGCGGCGCCCTGCTTGCAAAACATTGAAGACCCCGCTACGGCTAACGAAAACCAGTTCATGATCAATACGGACTACGTGCTTTCGAGCAGGAACACGCTTAGCGAGCGCTACTTTCATTCCTCCCAGCCGACGAGCTCAGCTTTCGGCGGTAGCCTGCCGGGTAGCCCTTATAGCTACAATTTTGGAAACGATGTTGCGGATTTGAGACTGACCTCCATCCTGACAAGCAATCTCGTCAACGACGCCCGGATTTCTTTGAATCGCATGACGACAGTGGGCGAGGACGACTATAATCTGGAAGCTTGTTCCGTGGGTATGATTCCTTCAATTAACAACGGCGCCCCTTGTCCGGCCGTGGCGGGCGCAAATGCGGATCTCTACAGGTTACCCTCCATCAGCATTTCCGGGCTTAGGTACCCCGGCTATTTTAGTGCCGGTGCCTTCTCTTTTGCTGGGAGCACGTACAATACGGA
>JBAWEZ010000077.1:0-44404 GCA_049591475.1 Candidatus Acidiferrales bacterium | reverse complement strand
TTGGTATACAGCGTGTCGGCATTCGGGCGGACGATCAGGCGGAAGTTCGCATCGGGAAACGCGGAAACATGGACCAGATGGTTGACCGGCAACGCCGCCATGGTCGCTTCGAGAAGGACGAGAGGGTACGCGTAAATGTAGGCGCGGTCGGCAATTTCCTGAACCGCCGCCGGACTTAGGTTTTGTGCGTTGATCATGGAAACCGCCATGAGTGTAAGTGCAGCTCGGTAAGAGCACAACGTAATGGTTTCAAGGATTCCTCTCATCAGAGTAAGTGTTATTGGTGCATCGATCAAATACGCCCACGCGCTTCTGTAGTGATTTGGGGCACCCTTTCAGTACCTGTAAGTCGGCTTGTGTTAATCGAATCCCAGGCACTCATGGATAACAGGCCATCCGGAAGTTGAGACCGTGCCAAACGGCGGGGCTACACGAATCGCTTCAGGATGACTAGCGCTCTCGGCGGTGAGCCGGGTTTTTGTTCGGGGATTCGCGCTGGAAGATTTCTTCGGCGTGGGCGGCGAGGAGATCGACAGTGCGTTCAACGTCAGCTCGTTGCTGGCTTTCGAGCAACTGGCGCTGATATTCCTCGGCGACAGGAGCTACTTTTTGCAGGAGCGCCTGGCCTTTCCTGGTCAAGGAGAGCGACGAGGCACGGCTATCGGCAGGGTGCGCGCTTATTGGGCTGGGGCGCGTCGTTCGCTGTGCCGTCTTCCTTTTCGTAAAGCCACTTCACGGCCTTGTTGAGAGCCCGTGTGTCTGACATATTCCTCCCTTCCATCCCAGCGCGGAGGACCACGCCGGGGGACGGCCCCGGCCGACTTGGACCGGAGGCGATCCGTCTGTGTCCCGCAGAAATACGGTGTTATCCGGGACGCCTCCTTCGGCTTCCTCCTCGAAAAGCACCTTGGTTCCATCCCGGCTGATATCTTTTAAGACCGACCACCCTAACCAGCCCAGTTCGTGTTCATCTTTTCCGCCGGGACCCATACCGCGGATATTCACGCGCTGCTGGTGCGTGGTCATCAGAGCCAGATGGTTACGCACATCTTCGAGCCACATACCTCCGGGGACATTCGTAATGCTGCGCAGTTTGCCGCCCAGAGTCACAGCTCGCAGATTGTCCGCCGCTCCGCTATTGGAAGCGGAGAACCAAATTTAATTGCCCGAAGGAGACCACTCCACGCCTTCTCGACCGACGCGGGGAGTCCGCCGTGGTTCGTCACCACTCTTCGTTCTTGCAATACACATCCGATGAGGCTTGCCACGGTCTCCTCGAACTCTTATCTCAACGGCGTTCGCGGCCCCGGGCAAAGCGAAACAGGCTAACTTGACGCGGTTATGCCGGCGGCTTAACATTCGCTGGCATGTCAGTTCTCGATCCCTTGCGTTCTCCCTTGCAGTTTCTGCAAAGCAGGCTTTCTGCTTTTCCTCACCTCGCGGCGCTCGAAGCCGAAGAACGGTGGTGGAGCACGGAGGGTGTCTCCGTTTCAGACGCGATCGATCGCGCCGGAACGCCATGGGTGCGGATGTTCGATCGATATGGAAAGCGCGTCGATGAAATTCTCTACCCTCGTGAATACCAGACAATTTTGAGGAAGGGATACCGATCGGGCGTGGTTTGGCGAGCATTTGAGGAAAAATCGCTGATCCCGACGTATCTATTCATGTACACGATTTCGTTTTACGAGCCCGGGATTTGCTGCCCGTACACGGTGTCGCTCGGGACTTCTGTTCCTCTCGCGAAATATGGGAGCGCAGAATTGCAGGCGCGGTTCCTTCCCCAACTCCTGCGGAAGGATGATTCTGTGTGGCAGGGGGCTACCTGGATGACGGAGATAGACGGCGGCTCCGATTTGGGCGCGAGTGTAAAAACTGTTGCCCGGCCCGCCGAAGATGGCTGGCTGCTGACGGGCGAAAAGTATTTTACGAGCAATGTAGGAGCTGAGCTGGCGGTTGTGGCTGCGCGGCCCGAGGGGGCTGCGCCGGGCGTGCGTGGGTTGGCACTCTTTTTGGTGCCTCGCTATCGCAAAGACGGCAGGCTCAACTGCTTTGTCCGGCGTCTTAAAGACAAAATTGCAACTCGTTCGGTGCCTACGGGAGAAGTGGAATTGAGGGACAGCGAAGGTTACCTTGTGGGTTCGGCTGACGCGGGAATTTATCTGATTTTGGAAATTCTGAACCTCTCGCGCGTGGCAAACAGCGTGGTGAGTGTCGCGCTGGCTCAACGGGCCATGGCGGATGCGCTAGCGTATGCGGAGCGACGCACCGCATTCGGCAAGCGGATTCTCGATCATCCGCTGCTCCGGCATCAGTTTGACGTCCGCCTGAATGCGCTTCGATCTGCGTTTGCGTTGGCATGGGAATCCGTTCGGCTCCTAAACCAGGTGTGGATGGAGCGGCCGCCTTACTCCGAACGCTATCATTTATTCCGGCTGGTGGCGCATCTGGCGAAGTACTGGACGGCCGAGTTCGCGGTGGATACGGCGAAATGGGCGATGGAGGTTCACGGCGGGCTCGGCGTCCTGGCGGAGTATGGAGTCGAACGCTGGCTTCGAGAAGCGATGATACTCGCAATTTGGGAGGGAACTTCGCACCGCCAGATCCTGGATGGACTGGAAGTGATGGAACGGAAGCAGGCGCACAAGTTGCTTTTCGAGCAATTGGCAGAGGTCGCACCCGCCGAAGAATTGCGGACAATGGAATCAGAAGTCCAACGGCACTTGAAATTGCCGACCGATGAAAAAGAAGCTCAGGCGGAAGGGCTCTTCAGACACCTTGCGGTTTTTACGGCGGACAAATTTTCACTAAAGTATCCACAATAATCCGGACACGAAGGAGATCAACTGGCCGCCCGCTGGCAGTAGCCGCTGCCGGCCCGTAAGGCATTTTACGCAAATCCGGACGTCGGTGCTTCTCCCCGGTTGTGCTCGAGGGACGGGCGATCTTGACTGGATCGCTTCAGAATTACTGACGCGTTCGGCGGCGGGCGGGGAGCTTTTGCTTCGGGGATTCGCGCTGGAAGATTTCTTCGGCGTGGGCGGCGAGGAGATCGAGAGTGCGTTCAACGTCAGCTCGTTGCTGGCCTGCGAGCAACTGGCGCTGGTATTCCTCGGCGACGGGAGCGATTTCGCGCAAGAGAGCTTCGCCTTTTTTGGTGAGGGAAAGCGATGAGGCGCGGCTATCGGCGGGGTGCGCGGTCTTTTTGATCAATTTGCGGCGCAGCAGGCCGGTTAGGGAACGGCTGATCCAAGCCTTGTCGATATGCGTTCTGCGGCTGATTTCATTCACCGAGATGGAGTGATAGGCGCCAAGGATAATCAGGATGCGCAGTTCGGTGAGTTTAATGCCGAAGCGCCCCTCGAAGGTGATTTTGCCGATGCGCATGAGCAGATCGGTGAGGCGAACCAAGCGGACGGAGACGAGCTGAATGAGCGTGTCGATATGCGGAGCGCGGTCGCGGCGGTGCTCGGCTTTTGCGTTGCCTGGCACCAGGCCCGGCTTGCGGAGGCTCGGAGGCTCTATTTCCTTGCGACGCATGACAGGTTGCGCGCCGTCCGCACTCATCTTGCTTTTCTCCCCCGCTTTTCTGGCATGCTTTTCCGCGCTGCTAACGTTCAAGTATAGAAGAGTACGGTGGCGTGCCCAAGGTTGAACACGACAGAAACGGCATCTCACCAGCTATCGCTGCTCTAAAGTCCGTCGGCCGCACAGTTAAAATCCGCACCCTTCGCGATAATCGCGAAGAATGCGGCACGCGGACGAGCGTCAGGTCCACTCGTCGATGGGGATGCCCCCCGAGGGTCCGAAGTCGGTGGCGAACCAAACGCTGGCGGTTTTGCCTCCGACAACCACCGAGTGGATCTGCTTCGGATTGGTGAACGGCTTGATGAGCGACGTGCCCGGAACATTCAGCCAATCGGCATAGGGTTTCAGGCCCTGGCGCGCGAGGGGCGCGAGCATGCTCGCTACGATTGAATTGCCCCAATACGATTCGGCGGTTTTCTGGACGTTCTGCGAGAGCCATTCTCCTAGCGCTTCCTTTGTGTTGAATCCCTGCGCACCTTTGAGCAATTCGGCGACCGTAGGGTCCATAATGATGGTGGCGCCCATTCCGGAAAGCGACGACATATAGTCGCGCATCAAAAGTTGCGGTGCGTAATGCTGCGCGGCCCAGCCGGTGCTGTTGATAAAATTCCAGCCGTTGAAGATGGTCACGACGCTGTCGGTGGGTTTATGGCCCATTTGCACGTGTAGAGGCTGCCACCCATCCGGTAGAGCTTCCTCGTTTTCTGCGAAGCAAAGATTGTCGTAGCGCAAAGGGTTGCTGAGAGAGGAGAAGCCGGTCACGCCCTCGTGATAGCCCTGAATGATTTTGTGAATCAGGGTCATCGATCGCCCGATGACGGAATTTGCCTCGTTATCAGGACCCAATGCGCCAATACCGGAATTCATCCCGATCTTATTGCGGATCGGACCGTTGACCACGACCATCTGGGCGATCGAAGTCGTCGAGTCCATGTACGGCACACGGCTGGAGAGCGCCAGAATGACGGGCAAATACTCGGGCTTGGCGCCCGCCATAACCGCAACGATGGCGACCTTTTCCACAGTAAATGGGCGGCGCGCACCGAACGTTCCAGCGCCAGATTTTATGACTTCATCCGGCTGGCGGCTGGTGCCTTTCAGCATGGCCGCGACTTTTTCTTCCGTCGGAAGAGTGACGGGATTGTAGTCCGTCCAATCCCTGGCGATGAACAGGCGCTGCAAATTATCCGGCGTATCGGGCGGAAGCATGCGCGGCTCAGGCGCCGCTGAACCCGGCGCAGGGCCGGATAGCTTTTCTTGTGAGGTGAGCGGCATAGTGAGGGCGTCAACGATTGCCTGCATGAGAGGTTTGCCGTTGACCGAGTCCTTCCCCTGGAAGACATCCTGCGCGATCACGGATGTCGGCTGGCCTGCAAAGGGGAACGGGAATCCGACGAAGCGAAGGGGCATGCCGCTGTCGTGCCTGAAGTAGGGGCCAAGGCCAAAGGACACGACGTTTTCACCGGCGACAGCGACAGTGGGGATGCCATACTTGCGCTCGATTTCTCCAGCCTCGCGGCTCACGGCCGCGACGCAGCCGTGTCAACCAGCGACGCCGATAATTACGCCGTCGCCGTGGTTATCGGCGATCTCCTTCCAGAGCCCCGGATCGTCTGTGACGAAATTGCCGCCTTTGATCTTGTAGACAGTCTTCACGCCCGGCATATGTTGCGCGAACCATTTCTGCATTTCGTGCTGAACGCTGCCGTTCTGCTGCATTCCTCCCCAGTCGAAATCGACGAGATAGATCGTCTTGCCTTGCAGCGTGCTGAGCCGGGGCGCCAGCGGGACGCGATTTGCTAGCTTGGTTTCGATTCCGGGGTTGAGCACGGAAACCATGCTGTTGCTCGGCCCACAACTTGCGGCTCCTGGCTTGTTTTCCGGACTTCGTGGAGCGGTGCGAGCGAACGCCGGGCTCACGGCCGCGAGAGCTGGAGTTGCTCCGAGCAAAGCCAACATTTTGCGTCGATCCATGATCCGCCTCCTCGAGTGCGAAGTAATGCCTTGCGAATTTCAGTGAGATCCATTGCTGGGCGCGTCGGGAAGGCCACAGCTACCGTCCGCACATTCACCGGTGAGTGGTTTGGCACGCCATTTATCGACGGACGCGCTGACGGTATAGGAAAAGTCGGAGACTTTCCACATCGGACTTGTTTCTCCGCCCACCACGAGAATATTCATATTGTCGGGATTGTTGTAGGGAGCGATCAGCGCGTCCTTGGGAAGCTTCTTCCAGGTGGCGTACGGCTGGACGCCCTGATTTGCGAGCGGGCCCATCATCATGTCGACCAGATCGTTGTCCCAGAATTCTTCGGCGGGCATTTTGAAGTTTTGTGAGAGCCAGCGGCAGAAATCCAGCTTGGATTGGAAGCCTTGATCATTTTTAAGGTGGCGGGCGACGAGAGGATCGAGAATCAGCGTTGCCGCTGAAAATAATCCGGGCAGCGGCCTTAGTTGCGTGAACATGTCTTCGCCGATCGAGCGATGCGATGATCCCACCACGTTGTTGATGAAATTCCAGCCTCGGAAAAGGCTGATGGCGCTTTCTTCCGGCTTGAATCCCTTTTGTACGTGGAAGGGTTCCCACGGACTTCGCTCTTCGCTTTCGGCCACGCACATATTGTTGTAGCCGATTGGGTTACCCTGGGAAGTCCAGAACTGCTTTCGGAGCCGCATGTAGCCCCAATTGATTGTCAGAAGCGTCCAGGCGCGGCCGACGACGGAGTTCGCGAGAGTGCGAGGGCTGAACGCGCCGATGCCGGAGTTCATTTCGACCTGGTTGCGGATTGGGCCGTTGACGAGCAGCATGGTGGCAAACGGCGTAGTCGATCCAGGAATCGAAGGCTGCCCGGTAGAGGCGACGGCGAGGATAACCGGCAGGTGTTCGGCGCGCGCTCCGGCCATGACGGCGATGATCGCCACCATTTCGACAGTGAACTTCAGACGCTCGCGAGTGTCGTGTAAGTAAATTTCACCGACGACTTCGTCCGACGCGTGCGTGGTGCCAGTGAGCATCTCGGCGACGCGGTCTTCGGTGGGAAGAATAATGGGCAGGCCGTCAGTCCAGCCGCGTTCATAGAACAGGCGCTGCAGATTGCCTTCGGTGTCCGGTTCGAGCAGCGCCTGGCGGATGCCGGAGCGCGTGGCCGGCGCAAAATCAGTGGCGCGGCTTTCTTCGTTGCTGATCGGCTGCGTGAGCGCGTCGACGATTTCGTTCATTACACGGCGGTGCGTAGCAGGGTCAGTCCCATCGATATATTTGCGAAGGACCGGGGCAGTCATTCCTGCGACAGGATGCGGAGTGTACGTGAAGCGTAAGGGAACTCCGTGAAAACGGCGATCATCGGCAATAACATCGGCGAATTCGAGAGTGGAAACGGGCGCGGTAGGGATTCCGAATTCCTGTTCGAGTGTGCGGGAGCAAGTGGCAACTGCCACTGCGCAACCTGGTCAACCGGCGACGCCGAGAATTGCGGCGTCACCTCGTTCTTTGATTTCCTGCCAGAGATCTTTGGTGTCGTCGCGAAACACGTTGCCGGGCTTGCGGCGGCGGACGGTCTTCACGGCGGGCATGCGCTCGGCGAGCCATTCCTGCATTTCGTCCAGAAACTTGCCGCTGCCGCCAAAGCCGGTGTCTACGAGATAGACGGTTTTGCCGTTAAGCGTGTCGAGACGCGGCGCCATCGCCGAGGATGAGCCACTCTTGCGCTGTTGCGGGTCGCCGTCGGGGATGACAGTTCGATAGCCTTCGGGATTCAAAACTGCGGACATCGCTTGCGTGGCCATGACGTGCTCCTGGAGCGAATTCGGTTGCGAGGCAACATCTATGATTTTCAATTCAAATTACATTCGTCAGCGCCACTCGTCGATCGAGACGCTTTTGACGTAGTGCATCCCGCCGTAGTCCCAATAGAGGTTGTTGGACGATCCGGTGACGAGAACGTTGATCTGGGCCTTGCTAAAGAAATGAGGCCTGGATTCGTCCTGGCTCTGGTAGACGAAATCCGTGAGCTTTTCGACGCTATCGTAGCCCTCGCTCTTAACGTAATCGGCCACAGCAGGGCTGAGGACGGCGAGAATTCCAAAGAGCTGGTCCTGATCATTTGAAATGTTCTTGAGTTCTTCGGCGAAATTCATGTCTTTGGACCAGACGGCAAATTTGGAGTTTTTCGCGGAAATCACGCCCCAACCTTCGAAGATGCTGACGACGCTTTCGCCGGGCTTAAATCCGCGGCGGACGCTGAACGGCTGCCACGGCGATTCCTTTTCGTTTTCGGCGATGATGATGTTGGCGTAGTTCATGGGATTGCCGATGACTCCCATGTACGTCTCTCCGACCTTGCCGCAATTCCCGCCATTCAACGAAAGCAGGGTGTAGGAGCGGCCAATGGTGGCGTTGGCATGGCTGAAGGGTCCTAGCGCGCCGATGTGATAATTCAGGCCAATTTCATCGCGGATGGGCCCATTGATGACGACGGCTTCGGTAAAGGAATTGTCCGAACTGGAGATCGATTCCTTTCCGGCGGCAGCGATGGCCAAAATCACTGGGAAATATTTCGGATCAGCACCCGCCATCACCGCGTTTACGGCGACTTGCTTCACCGTGTAGGACCAGTTTTCGTATACGCCTGGCGTGGGTGACATCTTCCCGACAAGCTCGTCGGGCTTACGGCTGGTGCCAGCGAGCATGGCATCCACTTTGTCTTCCGTCGGGAGGACGATCGGGAGGTAATCCGTCATCCTCTGTTTCATGAACATTCGTTGCAGAGATTCCGCGTCGTCCGGGCCGAACGTCGCTGGGCCGGCTGATTGCGGGATGGTGCGGTTGGCGCTGTCTTCGTTGGCTAACGGGACGGTGAGCTCGTCGACGATTTCCTGCATGACCGGCTTGCCGGTTATCGGATCGTTTCCGTGAATCACATCACGTTGCAGTTGTTCCGCTGTTTTGCCCCAGACAGGTGACTTCACAAACGTGAATCGAAGGTGGGGCATGCCTTTCTTGGCGGCGTTCTCATCAACGAGTTGCTTGAAATACTGAGTGATGATGGAAACGGTGGGCTTGTGGAACTGGGACTCAAAAAAGACGTTATGGCCAACGACCGCTGGCGAGCAGTAGCTTCAATGCCCAACGCCCATAACCACTGCGTCGCCCTTGGACTTGATTTCAGCCCACAGTGCGGGGTCAACATCGGGGAATCCGCCGGACTTGCGTTTGTAAATGGCAGTCACGCCGGGCACGCTCTGATTAAACCAATCGACCATTTCCTTCATCAGGACGTCCGTGCCAGGGAAACCGTCGTCCACGAAGTAGATGGTCTTGCCGTTGAGCGATTTCAAGCGCGGCGCCATGGCCAGCAAATGGATTGGCGGCGGAGTTCCCATGGGGCTGAGAACCGTCAGCTTTGCCGCCGATGCGGCGACGGAGCCGGGCTTTGGAACGCGTGTGGGAACCGGCTGGCCATAGGAACGCGGGCCCGCCGCCAGAGCGGAGCTGACGCCCAGCAAACCCAACATTTTCCGCCGATCCATGATGAGTACCTCCTCTGCAGCGAGGGCCATACGGCCGCCAACGAGGCCAAGTACATCAAAGTCAAATGTAGTTGTCAAGACAACAGATTGTGCGATGGGCCCGAGACCGGCTTGACAAACCATGGAGTTCGGTATTTATTTCGATGGTTGAGACGACGTCGGGCGGACCGCATGGTTGGCGCGAGCTGCAGCCGCGCCCGCGATTTGCGCGTTCGATGGCGTTAAAAAATGGATATACTCGAAGCAGGCTGCAGGCTTACCTCTGTAGGTGAAGGCGCATACAATGCGGGGGATCCCAGAGGCGTGCGGGTGGGAATGCAGGTGAATTATGGGAACAACGAATATGAAATCAACCACAACTGCCAAGGGCTTTCCGCGTCCTAGCTCGCTAAAAGTGGTTCCGGGCACGGAACGCGCGCAAGCCGCATATCCCTATTACATCCAGTTCACCAAAGAAGACGACGAAAGATTCTGGTTTTACAACTCGATGCATTTTCCGGAACCGATGTGCGTCTTCGACATGGTGACGGCGGAGGCCGCCTACGCAGCGTTGGGTTCGGCGAACACGCGGGTCCATTCTTTGCCGACGACGCTGGGTATCGACTATCGAATCATCAACGGCCGGGTGTACATCGGCGGAAATGGGGTGACGGACCCGAAGGAAATTGAGCGCCGGACCGTGGAGTTTCAACGGCGCGCCTTCTATTACTACGCCAACTGGGAGCGGCTCTTCGCGCAATGGAAAGAAAAGATGCTGGCGTTGATTCGCGAGGCGGAAGCTCTTCCGAAGATTGAACTGCCTGAATTCGAGCCGATCGAGCACGTGCACGCGGGGCGCGGAATCGCGTCGAACCATTACCTGCTGGACGCGTACCAGAAGATGCTCGAAGGCTACTTCCGGATGTGGCATCACCATTTCGAATTTCTGCTGCTGGGCTATGGCGCTTATTTGACGTTCTTCGATTTTTGCAAGAAGGCGTTTCCGGAAATCAGCGATCAGACGGTGGCGCGCATGGTTGCCGGCATCGAAGCGGAGATTTTCCGTCCGGATGACGAGCTGCGGCGCTTGGCGAAATGCGCGATCGATCTGGGAGTCGAGGACCAATTCCGCACAGGTGTTTCGCCAGATGCGGTCATAAAATCCCTGGAACAATTGGGAGAACGTGGCAAAGCGTGGCTGAAGGAACTTGCGGTGTCGCGCGATCCCTGGTTCAACATCAACGTCGGCGACGGCTTCTACCATTACCATCGCTCGTGGAACGACGATCTATCCATGCCGTTCGCGGCTCTGCCGGGCTACATCGCCAATGCAAAAAAGGGCGAACGCCTGGAACGGCAAACTGACAGGCTGATGACGGAGCGCAAGCAGCTGATCGCCGATTATCGCGAGCTACTGGAAACGGACGAAGAACGCGCAGCGTACGACCAGATGATTACGCTGGCTCATCGAGTGTTTCCTTACGTCGAAGGCCACAAATTCTATTGCGAGCATTGGTACACCAATCTTTTCTTCAACAAAGTGCGTGAATTTGGCTCGCTGCTGGCGCAGCACGGTTTTTTTCCGAACACAGAGGACGTGTTTCAGCTGAGCCATTACGAAGTTGAGGCCGCAATCGTGGACTTGATGACTTCCTGGTCCAACGGCTCGCCTCCGCGCGGCCCCGAGGTTTGGCCCGGCATCGTGCGGGAACGCAAAGCGGCGATCGCGGAATGGTCAAAGCACGACACTCCACCGGCGCTTGGCCCAGTTCCCGATATCATCGATGATCCAGCAATCGTTATGCTCTGGGGCATCACGCGCGAAAATCTGGACACATGGTTGACAGCCGGCGAACAGCCCGATTCGAATGAAATTCGCGGATTCGCCGCTTCGAATGGCGTGGTGGAGGGAACTGCTCGCGTTGTGAAGTCCGTGGACGAGATCGGCCGCTTGCGCCACGGGGACATTCTGGTCTGCCAGGTGACGAATCCAAGTTGGGCGCCTGTTTTCCAGAATATTGCCGCCGCAGTGTCGGACATCGGCGGTTCCATGAGCCATGCGGCAATTGTGGCCCGCGAATACGGATTGCCCGCCGTGGTGGGCACCGGTACGGCTACGCAGAAAATCAAAGACGGCCAGCGCATTCGCGTTGATGGAGGCCGCGGCGTGGTCACTCTTCTTGAGTAGGTGAGATTCCGTGCCGTCTTCAGAAACCATAGGGTGGTTCGCCGACGTCGGCTTGGCTGACCGTCTGACCGTCGGAGGAAAAGGCGGTTCGCTAGGCGAGTTGACGCGGGCGGGTATCCCGGTCCCGCCGGGATTTGTGGTGCGCACGGCCGCGTTCGAGCGATTCCTAACGACCATCGAGAAAGACGATCAGATTCGAGCGAAGGTGGACGCTCTCGGCAGCCAAGAGCTGGAAAAAATTAACGTTTTTTCTCAACAAGTGCGCGAACGAGTGGAAAGCGCGTCGCTGCCGGACGATGTGAATTCGCAAATTCTCGACGCGCTCACCGACCTTTGCGGGAAAGACAATAACCCTCCACTGGCGGTGCGCTCGTCGGCGACCACGGAAGATGCGGTCGATGCGAGTTTTGCGGGCTTGCAGGACACATACTTGTGGGTTGTCGGCGCGCAAGCCGTCTTGGACTGCATCCGCTCTTGCTGGGCCAGCCTTTATTCCTTTCCATCGATCGCCTACCGACGAAAGCAGGGGATTCCGGAAAGCGGCGTGGCAATGGCCGTGGTGGTACAAGGCATGGTGAACGCGCGAAAGGCCGGAGTAATGTTCACGCGCAGTCCGCAAACGGGAGACCGTTCGGTGGTGACGATCGAAAGCGCCTGGGGGCTCGGCTCGGCCGTGGTGAGCGGAGAAGTGACGCCCGACCGGTTCGTGATCGCCAAAATCACTGGAGAGATTTCGGTGCGCGAGATTGCGGACAAGCATGTGCAGCATCTTCCTTCGCCGAGCGGAGGTGTGGCAGAGTTCGAGACTCCAGAAGATCTTCGCCGCGCGCCATCACTGAGTGACAACGAGATCCTTGAACTGAGGGACATCGCGCGCGTGGTGGAGCGCCACTACGGCAGGCCGCAGGATATTGAATGGGCCATCGATCAGTTGGGAAGAACGCTGCTGTTGCAGAGCAGGCCGGAAACGGTATGGTCCGCCAAGCAGCGTGCGCCGGTGGCCAAGCCCGCGGAGGATCCGCTTCAACATGTGATGAAAATTTTTGGGGGCCGGCGATGACGCTGAGCGCCAAAGACGTCGCCGAGATACTGCGGCTGCTCGATTCTTCGAGCTTCGACACGCTCTCGCTCGAAATGAATGGCGTGAAGTTGAACCTGCGGCGCGGTTCGGGGGCGGTTGCGCGAGAGACCATAGCTTCCGCGGACGCTGTGCCAATTCCGAAGCCAGCGGATGAATCGCAGATGAGCCAGGTGGGGCAAGCGAAAGCGCCTTCGGAGGCGGGGCTGAAGGATGTTGCATCTCCACTGCTCGGAATTTTTTATCGCGCGCCAAAACCTGGAGAGCCGCCCTTCGTTGAAATTGGCGCGAAGGTGGATGAAGACACGGTTATCGGCATCATCGAAGTGATGAAGCTGATGAACTCCGTGCGCGCCGGCGCGAAGGGGCGGATCGCCGAAACATTGGCTGAAAACGGCGCGTTGGTGGAATACGGAGAGATTCTGATGCGCGTCCGGCCGGGCGCCTGACGATGGCAATCCGGCGGATATTGATCGCGAATCGCGGAGAAATTGCCGTTCGGGTGATGCGCACATGCAAGGCGCTGGGGATAGAAACGGTGTTGGCTGCTTCCGAGGCTGATCTGGACTCGCTGCCTGCGCACTTGGCGGATCGCACGATCTGTATTGGACCGGGCCGTGCTTCCGATAGCTATCTGCAAGTTGAGACGATCGTGCAGGCGGCGCTTGGCGTGAAGGCAGACGCCATTCATCCCGGCTACGGATTTCTTTCCGAGCGACCCGCATTGGCGCGAGTCTGCGAACAGGAAGGCGTGATTTTCATCGGGCCCACGGCCGTCCAGATTGAGGCGGTGGGCGATAAATTGAGGGCTCGCGCGGAAGCGGAAGCCGCGGGCATACCGACCGCTCCCGGGGGGGCCGTGGAGACGGCCGGCGAAGCGCTGACGCTGGGCCGAGAGATTGGGCCGCCGCTTTTGATCAAAGCTGTGGGTGGGGGTGGCGGCCGCGGAATGAAGCGCGTGGACCGGTTGGAAGATTTGCCCGCGGCGATGGATATGGCGGCAGCGGAAGCGGGCGCTGCGTTTGGCGACGCGAGAGTCTATCTGGAACGCTTCGTCGGGCGCGGGCGACACGTGGAAGTGCAGATTCTAGGGGATGGCAAAGGCGGCGTGATTCATCTTGGCGAACGAGACTGCTCGGTGCAGCGCCGCTACCAGAAGTTGATTGAAGAAACGCCGGCACCCGGACTATCGAAGGATTTTCGCAAGCGTATTCAGGATGCGGCTGTTCAGTTTACGGAGCGGCTCTCGTATCGCAGCGCGGGAACTGTCGAATTTCTCGTCGACGTGGACCGCGACGCGTTCTATTTTCTCGAGATGAATGCTCGCATCCAGGTGGAACACCCGATCACAGAGGCCGTCAGCGGCGTCGATATTGTCGCGGAGCAAATTGCAGTTGCGGAGGGCGGCGGACTGACGTTGGAGCAACGAGATGTTCGCCGCGAAGGCTGCGCCATCGAGTGCAGGATCAACGCGGAAGATCCGGCACGCGATTTCCATCCGAGTCCCGGCACGGTGCGAGAAGCGGTGTGGCCCTCGGGAGAAGGTGTTCGCGTTGATACTTACATCACGTCCGGCGCGCGCGTCCCGCCCTTTTACGATTCGCTGATGGCAAAAATCATCGTCCATGCGGCCGCCCGCCCGCTGGCGCTCGAACGAATGCAGAGGGCGCTCGCGTCCACTAAGATCGACGGCGTCTGCACGAATCTGGCGTTCCACGAAGAGGTGTTGGGAGACGCGGAATTTCAAGAGGGCGGAGTGGATACGTCGTATTTGCCGCGCTTCCTCGAAAGACAGCGCGTAAGGCAGGAGGCGCGTGCACATGGCTAAGGTGCAAATCGTCGAGACGTCTCTGCGCGACGGCAATCAGTGTCTGTGGTCAGCGCTAGGCGTCGATACGGCAAAGACTCTCACTATTGCTCCGGTGATGGATCGCGTTGGATTCAAGGCAATCGACTTCACCACGTCCACGCACATGGGCGTCGCAGTTCGATACAAGAAAGAAGATCCCTGGGAACGCATTCGGCTTATGGCAAGAGCCACGCCGAACACGCCGCTGCAATTTCTCTCCACGGGATTTCGATTTATTTCCTGGCAAACGGCCAGCCCTGAATTCATGGGCCTTGCGTTCAAGACGCTCATCGATAATGGCATGCGCCGGTTTGCGCTGGCCGATCCCATGAACGACGCCGATTCCAACGTAGCCTGCGCGCGCATGATCAAATCGGCTGGCGGCGAATACGTCGTCGGCGCGCTGGTTTTCACGCTGAGCCCGATTCATGACGACGCGCACTATGTCGCGCGCGCCAGGACGTTGGCGGAGAGCGCTGACGTGGACGCTGTGTATATCAAGGATCCCGGCGGCTTGCTCACGCCACTTCGTGCGCGCACTCTGATTCCCGCCGTGGTCGCGGCGATCGGAAAGAAGCCGCTCGAACTTCACTCGCACTGCACAATTGGAGTCGGCGAGTTGACGTACATGGACGCTCCGCAGTGGGGCGTCAGTACCGTGCAGTGTGCTTCAGGCGCGGCCGCCGATGGAATTTCAAATCCGCCGTCAGAGCGTGTGGTCTCCAATTTGCGCGGGCTCGGCCATCAAATCGATATCGACGACGAAGCACTCGCGGAAGTCGGCCGCTACTTCACGCGGCTTGCGGAAGCAGAAGGCCTTCCCGCCGGCCATCCGCAAGCTTTCGACGCCGCTTATCTGCACCATCAGCTTCCCGGTGGAACGATCGGGACGATGCGGCGCCATCTTGCGGAAACGAGAGTCTCGCATTTGGAAGGCGCGGTGGTGGAAGAGCTCGGCCGCGTCCGAGAGGAACTCGGCTGGCCGATTGTGATGACTCCATTTGCACAGATGCTGATTACTCAGGCAGTGCTCAACGTGACTTCGAAAGAACGCTACAGCGTGATTCCTGACGAAATTATTCGCTACGCGCTGGGTAAATTTGGACGGCCAAATGTGCCCATCGCGCCTGAGGTGATGGATCGGATCGAGTCGTCTCCGCGCGCGAGGGAGCTTCGCCAGGAACCAGGAATGCCGCCGCTGCCCGAGTTGCGCCAGCGCATCGGCCCCGAGTTGAGCGACGAAGAATTTCTGCTGCGCGCCACAATGCCTGCGGGCCAGGTAGACGCGATGAAGGAGGCTGGACCGGCGGACCGAAACTATGATCCCGATAGCGTTCCAGTGCTAAATCTTATTCGACAGCTGACGGCACGGCGAGACATCACTTACCTCTCAATCGAGAAATCGGACTTTAAGCTAGAGCTACGGGTTGAGCCCGCTCCGGCGGAGACACAAGGATGAAATCTTCGCGCAACTGGAAGGAGCCGCTGGGAACGGTCCACGGTTTCATGTTCGATCTGGATGGCACGCTGATTCTCAGCGACCGTTCGCTCGGCGGCTACCGGTTGCTGCCGGGAGCCGTCGAAACTCTTACCGAGTTGCAGTCCCGCGGCACGCCATTCGTGGTGCTCACGAACGGCACAGCGTATCGAGCGTCTGAGCAAGCCCCAAAACTGCGCGCGCTGGGACTTCCTATTCCCGATGAAGCGTTGCTGACGCCCAACACGGTTGCGGCTGACATGATGTTGAAGCGGGACGTCAAACGCGTGCTTGTGCTGGGCACTCGAGGAGTGGGGGATGCGCTGGCCGAGGCCGGTATCGAAACTGTTTTCACCGGACAAGACCGCGCCGAAGAAGTCGATGCAGTTTATATCGCGTGGCATCCGGAATGCGTGATGAAAGACATCGAGGCGGCTTGCAAAGCGATCTGGGATGGCGCCCAGCTTTACGTTGCTTCCGACGTGCCGTTCTTTGCGACCGCTGGCGGCAAGACCATGGGCTATTCGCATGCGATTACTGCGGCTGTGCGAAAAATCACGCGAGCGCCGATGATTCTTACCGGCAAGCCGTCATTGAACGCGCTGAAGTTGGTTGCGAAAAGGCTCGGGATTCCGATGTGCCAGGTAGGAGTTGTCGGTGACGATCCACTCGTGGAAATGATTATGGCGCGCCGTGGCAAGGCGGTTGGCTTCGGCGTCACCACTGGAATGTCAACGGAGCAACACTGGGCCGCGCAGCCGCTCACCCGGCGTCCGCATCGGATCGTCCGCGAGCTCGCAGAAATCTTGCGAATCACTGATCCAGTCGCATAGCACTCCATTAAACAAACCTCCTCCGAGCTAGGCACGCGCAAAGAGATTGCGCCTATCCGGCTTGAGATCCACGACGACTGTCTTCGTCTCAGAACGCCGCAGATCCGCAGAAAAGGTAGCTACGGAATGCTTCGCATCGTCACGCGCAATTATGCAGTAGGCAGCGCGCGTCAGCGATTTCATCGCGTTTCTTCTGGAGGGCAACCTCATCGAATTCCAGAAGACGTCAAAGTTGTTCACTACTCCTTCGGATCCGCGCACGGTGGCGTGCATCACTGGACGCTTTGGTTAGAAGCATAAGAACACATTGCAACGAGGCAGGATCCCGCGGCCCAGGAGCATTTCATGGAACGCCACTTCGAACACGACCTCGATGAACTGAAAGAGCGGCTGCTGTGGATGGCCAGCCTTTCCGAACACGCGGTTCATCGAGCGGTCCAGTCCGTATTTGAAAAGAATGGCGCCTTCGCGTCAGAGGTTCTCGAAGGCGAAAAAGCCATCAACGACATGCAGATCGGAATCGAAGGTCGTGTGATGCAGCTCGTCGCTCTGCAGGCGCCCTTGGCCGCGATAGCTTAAGCGAGAGATTGCAAGCGTGTCCAATTCTTGTTTTGCTGGAGGAGGCTAGGGTTAAAATCGAGTCCGATCACGAGAACGCAGAAACACACGCAGTGTTCACCCCAAAAGCTACGCGTCATGCGCCGTGTAGCACGCCTGCGATCATCCGCTCCACAATCGATTCGTGCAGCGCCTGGAACGCCTATTCAAAACAAAGACATCGAATTCCAGGAATTTTGGTGACGTGCAAGCCGCACTAGCGGGAGGCCACGGTGAGGAAGAAGAACGACACCAACTGACGCGCACCGAAATTGTAGCTTTGCCGAAGAAGTAGCCGGCAAGCGGACGCGCACCGACATCTGATCCCTAAGTCTCACATTGTGAAGATGTTTGGTGGACGTGGCCGGGATCGAACCGGCGACCCCCTGCTTGCAAAGCGAGTCGGGGCAAAATCTAAATAGCTTCGTTGGTGTCGCTTACACGCCAAGCCGACGAAATTCCCGCTCCTCGAATATCCCGAAGTTGTCCTGAAGTTGGCACCGAAAAACGAGTCGAGCGAGCCCCTGTCATTCTGGATACAACGCCCTTTCGACTTCAAGAACGGTAGGTGGCTGCTCTATTCGTGTATTACACTGTGCGAACCGAACGGGAGTGATGGTTTTCGGAGAGCCTCATGGCGATCACGATAACGACAATACCTGCGCCCCGACCGATCAGGCTTTGCTGGTATCAAGACGTTGACTCCTGAGACCTTCGAAGCCATTGCGTCAGCGTTGGAGAAGGCACCCCTAATCGGCGGGCTGAAAGAGTTGACTTCTGCCGCGGTGCAGCAAGTCACATTCGAGAAGAGGACCTGCCCAGAGCGGCACAGCTAGCGTAATTAGGCCGAGTTTTTGCGCCATTGCAAGTGAGAGATTCTACATTCCTTGATTGGCCTGGAGGCACACAATGATACCCCAACTCCGTCGTCATGTTTCTAAGTTCGCGGTTGGCGTTGTGATCTTCACCGCGTTGGCGACCTTTACGCAACCCGCTGTAGCAAGAACCTGCGACCGTGCCTGCCTCGGTGGTTTGATCACTGAATATCTGAACGACATGGTGGCCCACAACCCGAGCGCACTGCCGGTGACCGCTCACGTAAGGTTCACGGAGAATGGCAGCGTCATGAAACTGGGCCAGGGGCTCTGGCAGACGGCTTCCAGCCTCGGCGCCTATCGCCAGGATATTCTGGACGTCCGTGGTCATACGGCAGCCGCGCAAACCGTAGTCCAAGAGGCAGGCAAACCTGTACTGCTTGCGGTGCGGCTTAAAGAAAATGACGGCAAGATCAGCCAGATCGAAACTATGGTCGTACGAAACGACAAATCAGCGGTATTGTTGAACGATAGGGGTTTCCAAAAGGGCAACGAGCAAATGGCCTTTATTCCGCCTGCCTCGCAGCTCAATTCCCGCGAGCAGGCCATCAAGATTGCCATGTACTATCCGGAGGGACTGAAGGTAGGTAGCTTCGTACAGGTAAATGTTCCTTTCGCTCCCGGCGCTTACCGCATTGAGAACGGTATCCACACAGCTGGGCCGGGCTGTGCCCGCGCGGGCTGCGAGAACATCAAGACGCAGAAGATTATCAAGCACCCGAATATCACCGCCCGTGTCGCGGCAGTTGACGACCGCCTTGGCATCGTTCTGTTGTACCTCAATTTCGGCCATACAAAGCAATACGAGAAATACGGTACGGACAGCGCGTGGCTTACTTTTGAGGCCTTCAAAGTTTACGGCGGGCAGATTCATGCAGTAAACGCGATCCTCCGCATGGCGTCAGCGAGCGCGGGTTCCGGCTGGGGCGGCGAGCGCCCCGTAAAGGTGCCCCCTGCCAGCTAGCTAGTGCCAGCATCTATCCGGCACTCGGGCCTTAAACGTTGCAACTGAGTCTAAGGAGATACGATGCGACGGGGCTCTTCACCAAGCGAAAAGTCTCGCGGAGTGTCCAGCCTTTGTGTAAGGGTGCCAAAGCATTCTTTACACTTCTGGATTTGATTCCCGCGCTCCCTCCGTGACCGCCTCGAATCCACTCCCGGTGTCTACGCAAACTTGGCGGCCACCGCTTTCCGGCAAGCCTATGAGACTCCCGAGACCCTCAGTACGAAACACTCGGGGCCGCACAGTACAACCGATTCTGTTACGTTTGGCATGAGCCCGGTCACGGTTTCGTTACATCAGCGGAGACATCGGGCTTCCGCAAAGGCGGACCGCGCGAATATAACAGAGCCAGTTGAGGGACTCCTCTTGATGTCACTGCGGAATGTTATGGCAGAACAAGAACCACCAAAGTGAGTCACCCTAGCCGAGTTCATCGAAGACCCAGCGCATTCGTTCACCTCCGTGCTGTGGACGCCGTTCAACCCGCCGCTTAGTTCGGAACTAGGTGATGTGATCTCTGTGCTTCTGGATTCGATCCGGCATAGAGATATCCCACAAAGTTGAACTCTGGGGCGTAGCCGAGGAAATCATTTTCTACAGGATCGTAGATTCCGATGAATTCGCCGAAGTCTCCTATATCGACAGACAAGGCTCCCCCAACCTGTGTTCCCGAGCCCGTCGCCGCGGTATCGTTGTAGGTCCCCGTTGCAGTAACATTTAAGGCTTCCCCGGGACCGTTTTGCCCTACTGCATGCGTCGTCAAGGCGATTGTCGTAGGAACGTCGTTGAGTTCCCCGGAATATGTCCCGCTGAACGGGGCAATCTGAGTCCCAGTAATCGTGCCAGAGTCGGCGGGATAGCCGCACCCTGCCGGAGTCGTGTAATTGCCGGTTGCGGTGTTCGCGGAGGCATTCTCGGAAAATGTCACTGAGCCGGTCGTCTCAAGCGTTCCGGCATTTCCTTGATCATAGAACTCAAATTGCGTCGATCCGTTTACTTGCGAGATAGCAACGTAATCGGAGGTCTGCACTTCCGCGAGTGAGCCCACAGGGGAACAATTACTGCCTGCACTCGTTAACACCAGCCCGGTCGTTGTCTGCCCCGCCTTCAATACGAAGAGCCCACTAGTCGAAGCAAGAGCACCGGCAGGCGTTTCATAGAGATTTGTTTCGAGGATGGTGACGGGAGTGACATCACCCGAGTTCGAGTCCGCTGTCGATGTTAGTTGAAACTCCCACCCCCACTGGAGATGAGCAGCGTTCGGCACAGAAACGCTGTTCGTGTTATTCGATCCTGAGCCGCCCCCGCCGCACCCGCAGACGAGCAAGCCCAAAAGAAGCACGATAGTGCCTTTCATGTTTTCCGTTCCCCCCCGTTTTTCGGAGTACACGGCAGAATTGTTGCACGGCAGAGCCGACCTCGGGAATGTTGCGGACAGAACGTGCCGACGAAGATAACGGTACTGCTCGAAAGCAGAATTGGGCTCTGATAGAATCCCGGCCCGGATCGAGCAGAAGTGAGAGCTAGCATCGCTCCGCTCTTGAAGGGGAGACTATGCAAGGCTTGAAGCGACTATGCGGCGGCAAAGAATGAAAGGCGAAACAATGAAGCCGAAAATCCCGTCTTCGATTGAACGCGTCCATCTCCAGTGGGAGGGCCCCAAAACTTGGGAGGAGAAAGTTAAACTAAAGTCAGCCATTGACTACGGTATCTATCAAATCTACGGATGTCATCCGGTTCACGGAGCCGACTGCTTGCTGTATATCGGCAAGGCGTCTGACCACCCAATGGATTCTCCCCGCTATCGGCGACATTCCGCTAGGTAGCGTTGACAATCTCTCGCTCAAGCCGCTCGTAGAAAAAATGTGCGAGTCCGGCTTAAAGGCGAGAACGGTCAACAAGTATGTTGAGTACGTAAAGCAGGTTGTAAAGTCGCTGAAGGCACCGAACGGCGAACCAATTCACAAACGGACATGGGACGCCGAAACGATGGACTTACCCGTTGTCAAGTATTCGGAGCAGAAGCGACCATCTCTCAAGGCAAAGGCGATTTCAGGAATCATCGCTTCGAGCAGCGGACAGGAGCAGGTTTTGTACGTTCTTCTCGCCGCCACCGGCATGAGAATCAGCGAAGCCCTTGCCCTTGAAACTCGCCACTTCATCAATGATAAGCGGACCATCAGCGTGGAACAGCAAGTCGATAAAAACGCTCCGCGTATCGTCGGATATCTAAAGACGGATGCGGCACGCCGACAAGTTGACGTGCATCCTGCCGTTACCGAATTTCTTCGGCGGTACATGGCGGGAAAAGCGGGGCTGCTGTTTCGCACTGACAACGGCACGCCACACCTGTACGGCAACCTTGAAGATCGTTGGCTCACGCCCCACCTAGTCAAGTTGGGATTGGACGAAGACGGAATGGGCTGGCACGCCTTCAAGCGATTCCGCAAAACGTGGTTGCGAGGTCAACGCTGTCTCGAAGACATCAACAATTTCTGGATGGCACACAAACCACAAACGATGTCCGAACTTTATTCGCATCTTCACGAGGAACTTGAAATGCGCCTCGCGGAAGCGGAGCGAGTCGGATTCGGCTTCGATTTACCGCAAGTACCGAACATCGCAGTTGTCCCGATTGTCCCGAAAAAACGGACAAGAAAATCTGTAGAAGTTGCAGCGTAAGTTGAGGAGAGAGCCGGAATTAGGTTGGTGGACGTGGCCGGGATCGAACCGGCGACCCCCTGCTTGCAAAGCAGGTGCTCTCCCAGCTGAGCTACACGCCCATAGTGAGGGACAGTCTGATTTTAAAGCACTTTCGTAATTGACCGCTACTCCAATCCCTCATTCTTGGCTCCCCTATACCAAGCTCGTTCACTTCGCGCAAGCTTGAAGCGCACAGGTGGCGGAATCTTGCGCCAGTAAACGTATTCGGGACGAAGGTATGACAAATCTCGTGCGCGATCGAGAGGCAACTGCATGCTGGGGAGTTCGCTCTACGGAACATCCCGGAGAGCCCCAAGGCGAAACAAGGAGCTTTTCTCGCGCGCAACTTCTGGCTTGTAGAGAACCTGTCTATGACTAGCCGCCATGATGATGCGCGAAATCTCTTCGAGAAGCTGCTGAGTATCGCAAATGACGTTGACCTGCTGTCGAAAGAGCACGCCTTTTGTGAAAGGCGGCTTCTGAGCGATTTCCCCAAAGCTTTTTTGTATATTGCACTGATCAATGCAGCGTTCAAGATTCAATGAGAGGGCAGCAAGTCTGTGGAGGACTAAAAAGCGCCTCCTATGAAATCCGTCCGCTCACGAAAAGACGTTCTGCTTACTAAATTAAATGGCCCGCGCCGCCTCTGATGCTGCGGCCCTATCTGTCTCTGGCGTATCAATCGCCGATTCACCCGTCGACGCAATGTCCTCCCCGCCAGCCTCCTCCAGCACCTCTTTGGCGCGCTTGATTTCCCCGGCCGTGCTGCAGTGCACAGACAAAAGGATTCCGCCCTTTTGCAGCCGACCCTCGTATCGCTTGGCCTCAAATTCAGGAATGCCAAATCCGATCAAGGCTCCAGTGACCCCGCCGACCGCTCCGCCAACGCCCAATCCCGCGAGGCCAGCCATAATCGGGCCCGCGGCTATGAACGGACCTAAGCCCGGGATCGCTAACAGTCCGACGCCGGCCAGCAGTCCCAGGGTGCCGCCAATTATTCCTCCCGTCGTGGCGCCGGCCGCCGTTCCTTCGGGTGCTTTGGTAGCCTTGTCTGTTCGCATATTGTTCGGCCCACCAAGGCTCTCAGGCAAGAGCACAGAAATATCAGAGGCCGGAAAACCGTCTCGGACAAGCGAATCTGCGGCGTTCTCCACAGCTGCACGAGTGGAGTAGATTCCAAAAACTCCAACTTTCTTGGCTACCATTTTAAACCTCTCTTTTGCCTTTTTGAATTCTTCCGATGTGACCTATCTTCGAACTGATGAAACCTCATTTCCTCGGAACGATCTTTAGCTCATTTACCACGTTGTTGGCTCCAGCTATTTCGACCGCTTTCCGCTTGTAATTCGGTTTTTTCATCCTCGGATCTCACCGGGCCTCTTAGAATGACCTCGCCGTTTCGAGTGATTATTTTGATGTTGTGCGCATAAGTGGAGAAGTTCTTATCTTCATGAATCGCTTTCCGGCTTTTTTGAGTAATCCCGCGGTCCGATGCACTCATTCCCTGCTCGTCCGCGGTAGGGACTCTTTCCTCTTTGTTAATGCGGGTGTTGTCGGGACTGGACTGCTGCTTATTCGAATGCCCAAAGGCGGGACCGGACAAGAAGGCAAGAGCGAGCGATGCAGTACTTAACCATCGCAGCGCGAATCGCGTCTTCATGTAGATGCTCCTCAGAAAACTGCCTAACTTTTAGACGATTTGGCCGCTGATCGTTCAGTTCTGCTGCTAAGGAGCGTGACTAAACTAGCGCCGCGATGCTAAGCGAGGGAGAAAAGAAGCGCCATCGGGCGAAAGCCTTAAAGCACGCCGGAAGACAGTGTAGATCGCATGCTCAAGCTTCGCTAGGAAGAACCACTCGATCGTTAATGGCGGCAAAATGGCGCAATACGTCGGACACGGTTGAGAAATACCAATGATGACGAGACAGCCGCAAGCGGGCTGCCATCTTTTGAGGGTCGCTTTCCATATTCCAAATGCAAACGACTATAGCCAGGGCGGGGAACTCCATTCGCAATTTCGCGTATAGCTCCCGCGCATGATTAATTGCAAGAGGCGGAAGCGCGGAAATGCAAACCGCTGCCGGTTTGAGGTCTCTGACCTGCGACAACATCTCTGCCCTTGTCCCGATCGGCAGGCTCTGCGACTTCTGGCCTTGGGCCTGAAGCAGCTGTGCGATCAGGGCTGCCACGATATCGTCAGCATCGTCCCGGGCGGGAATGCAAAGAACATCGATGTGATTGGACATTTCCACGTCCGCGTGGACGTCGGCTGGCTCCGGAACAGATTCGTCATCACCGGGCGAATCCGCCAAATCCTCGATAATCTCTCGTGTGCTCTGATTGATGAACTGTTCGGTCTGTGGATCGAGGTGACCGCGATGCCGATCCTCTTCCGCTAAGCTCATGGCTGGAATCATGAGTTCACTATAGAGAGCTTCACGAGAGTTTTCCATTAAATAGAGCTCGACGATCTGCTTAGCCTCGTTTTGATCGCCGGCCAAAAGACGCTGGTAATACTGCGTGTGAGGCGGCAGTGCAGCTTCATTTCCTAGAAGGACATCGAGAAAACCTAAACTGGGAATGTGCCGGCCCATCACCACGAGACAAACCGTCATAGGGGTTGACAGGACAAGGCCGGGAAGGCCCCAAATCAAAGTCCAAAACACGGCGGCCACCAGAATCGCGAGTGGGGAGAGTCCCACATGGGCTCCGTAGAGCAGCGGCTCAAGGGCGTTCGCAACGATCATTTCCAACACGAAGAAGAAACCGGCCGTGAAGAGGGCGTGCGACCATCCCGGAAACACGGCCACCGCCAGCACAATCGGCATGAGCGCGGCCAACGGTACCCCGATATACGGGAGGAACCGAAGGATCCCCGCAGCCAGGCCCCATAATGGAGCGTCTGGAATCCCGATGAAATGCAGAACGATTCCTACGAGGACGCCATACGCTGAATTGACGACTAACTGAAGAAACAAATACCGATTGATTCGCTGCACGGCGTCATTCATTGCCTGAGTCATGACATTGAGGCGGCCGCCATATACAAGGCGAATCAATCTGTTGCGGAGATCCTCGCGACCCAACAAGATAAATACAGCGAAAACCATTACAATTCCGCCTGTTGCCAAGGGACCAAGCACAGTCCGCATCGACTCCAAGGGGCTCTCAGGTGGAACCACTTCCACTGCCGGCGGGCTGGAGGATGATAGACGGCGACGAGATGACGTGCTTTTTCGCTCCCCTGAGGCAGGCGTTATCGTAGGAGTGATGGCTTTCTCCAGAGCCGCCACGGACTGGCTCGCTTTATTTAGTCGCTCACTACTGGATCTCTTGAGAATGTGGATCTTTTCCTGAACTGCTTTCTCGTAGGTGGGAAGTTTGTCGGTTACATCCGCAAACTGCGGAGCGATCTGCCACATTGCGAGCACTGCAACTGAAATGAGCGCACCGACAAGGAAAGCTACGGCCAGAATACGAGGCATTTTGAGTCGCTCGAGAAACGTCACTGGGGGCGTAAGGAGCAGGGCGAAAAGTATCGCCAGCGCCAGGGGGATAAAAACGATGCGGGCAAAGTACAAGGCGGCGATGACAACAACTGTTGTGGCAAGGCCCAAGAGGCGAGCATCGCCGCGATCTGCCAATGCGCGCTTCAGATGAAAGCTCCTGTTGAAAAGAAGCGGGCTTGAGAGGTCGAGTCGCACAGCAACGACGTGTGTGACACTTGTTGCACCTGACGCGCAGCTTTCATTCCGAATGCAAACCGGAATGTCGGCGCCGTACCAGCAAACACGCTCCATAGGCAAGCACTGCGGTAACGGCCGGAGCAACGAACACAAGAACTCGCAGAATTGTCCTGATGGCAACCACGGAACCTCCCGAGGCCACGGCAATCACATCGTCGCTGCCAGCGAAGAACAGCACCAGAAGGAAAACGAAAGCCGCGCATCCAAACGCAGTATGGAACGGCTGCTGATAAGGCAGACGCAACACATTGTGTGGCTCGTTGGCCCCAGGAACGAAGAACTTCTCGATAAATGGGTAGGCGTAAAGGAAGACGAAGATCAGCACTGGGAACAGAATGCCGGGGAAAAAAATTTCGGGAATTAGCCAGTGGCCAAGCCACAAGTGAACCCCCGGAAAGAGCCGGAGGGCTCCCTCCATCCAACCGAGATACCAGTCTGGTTGGGCGCTGGGCAGGACTGCTGCACGGTTATCCGGTCCGTAAATCCATACCGGATTGATCTGCACGAGCGCGCCCAGCGCCGCAATGAACGCAAAAACCAAAAAACAGAGTCCAAAAGACTTGGCTGCGTACGACGGCCACAGACGCGAACCCACGATTGACCGGTCGGTTCGCCCCGGACCCGGGTAGTTCGTGTGCTTTTGCCGCCAGATGATGCAGAGATGTAAAGCCAGAAACGCGGTGAGAATTGCCGGGATAATGAAAACATGTATGGCGTACATGCGCGGGATCGCCGCACTCGTGGGAACGATACCACCGAAAAAAATAAATGTAAGCCAAGGTCCAATCAGAGGTATTGACAGAAGGATCGAGTATGCAATTCGCAAGCCGGTCCCGGAAAGAAGGTCTCCGCCAATTGAGTAGCCGAAGAAACCGTTGCCCATTGCAAGCAAGAGAAGCGTCAATCCGATCACCCAGTTAATTTCGCGTGGCCGCCGGTAGGCCGCGGTGAAGAAGATGCGTGCCAGATGCAGGACAATCGCGGCCACAAAGACGAGCGCCGCCCAATGGTGCATTTGGCGAATCAGCAAGCCTGCCGCGACGTCGAAGCTAATGTGCAGCACCGAGCTATATGCCGCTGATACGGAGACTCCCTCCAGCGCTTTGTACGAGCCATGATAGACAACGGTCGCGGAGCTGGCGTCGAAGAACATCGCCAGGAATACCCCGGTGATGACCAGCAACACGAAGGAATAAAGAGCGATTTCGCCGAGCAAGAAAGACCAGTGGTCGGGAAACACGTGATTCAAAGCGCGTCGAGCAAACTTCGCCAGATGAAGGCGCGAATCGAACCAGTCGGAAATCCCAGAGATCACGGCATCCCCCAAAATCCAGGACCTGGTGGCTCAGAGAAGTCTCCGCCTGCACGCAAATTTCCGTCTTCGTCCGCATAGAGCGGCAATTGCGGAAGTGGTCGGGCTGCCGGTCCTCCCGTCGGTCGCGCGGCCGACAGCACGTCAAACGTCGACTGATGACACGGACACTGCAGCAGGCACGTTTCCGCCTGATACATTCCCACTGAACATCCCGCATGGGTGCAGACACGCGAGTATGCCAGGTATCCGCCGGGCGCCCAATTCGCTCTCTTCCGTGGCAATCTAAGTAATTCCTCGTCAACCCGTATGAGTACGGCCTGCGCATCCTCAGATCCGATGCGATTTTCGGGAAAGACGCTTATCGTGCTGCCGTTCTGAAGCGTACCAATGGAAACCACGTGTCCCTCAATAGTCACCAGTCGATCCCCGCGCTTCCAGATCGCGGCCATCAACGAAGGGCCGGGAGGCTTTCCGAGCGACCGGAGCAGCGAAATGATCGAAACTGCGAATGTTCCCAACACTCCTGCGCTCATTCCTACCAGCAGCTGGCGGCGCCGCGCAGAATGTCCGGCGAAGAACTCTTTGGATACCGCTTCTCGCTCGCTCGGAGGGGATGGCAGCGTTTCGCGCACCTCGATCACCTGTTCATCATTCATCAGTCGATGCGCACAGACCACGAGCGCCGCACCGAACGTGCCCATTGAAATGGCCATGGTTACTCCCAGCAGCATGTGGCCACCATTCATCCAGTAGGCAAACAGAAAACCGATCGCGGCCGCGATGGCCACAGAAAACAAGCAGACCGCGACGAATGTTCCCACCGGATCGTTATCTTCTTGCTCTGGGCCGGATGGCCCGAAAGGCAGCGGTTTCGGTGTAGAAGGAACCCCAGTCCCAGCAACCGACTCGGCCGCACCTGTTTCATCAGCAACGGGAGCTTTCGAGCCCTCAGATTCATCCTCAGTCAGAGGGGCAATCCTTTTTGTAAACAACTTGTGAGCCACCCAACCGAAAGCCGCGCCAGCTACTGCGACGGCCCAGCCCGTATAATCACGTTCGTTCTTTTTTTCGCTCATCCTTTACCCCTTTTTTCAATCCACCCGGCCGTAGCGAGCAAAAGAAAGACAGCGATCCAAGCGACTAAACCCTCCGCAACAGAACCGTAATATTTCATGGGGGTTCCACCCGGGTTGGGCGGGTGCTGAATGAACTGGACATACTTGACTATCGAGTCGAGCTGTTTGTTGCTGATTGCCGAAACCGGAAATGAGGGCATCGGTCCGGGCCCCCAGCGGATCGTTCCAGCGATGATTCCCGCACTCTTTCCAACCAGCGACGGCGCGTTCGTACCAGCATAGGCTAGCGCTCCACCCCGGGCTGCCGTCCCATGGCAGGGCGCGCAATATATGCGGAACAGCGTGCCACCCTCGCCCAGGTTGCCGCCTTGGAGAGGTATGGTGGCAAGTTGTTGGGTCACATAGTCCGTCACAGCGTCGATTTGCTGTGCAGAAAGCAGACGCTTAAAGCTGGGCATTATTCCTTTGCCGGTTTGAACCCTATCCAGGACCGTCTGCCGATCATGCTCGGCTTGTAACGACGGCCCGGCAATCGAGATGATTCCGCTGATGCCATGGCCTAACGCACCGTGGCAGTTTTCACAATTTTTCTGGTACAGGGCACGTCCGTCGGATGAGAAACCAGACACAGGTTGCTGGCCGAACACAGATTGAGAGGCGAACAGAATGAAGACGAGAACTATGAAACCTAAGCGAACGGGAAGGCTTTGCCGGGGCATGCCATAGCTTTTACGGCGGAACTGGACCTCGACGCTTTCCGATCGCGACCGTCCACTGCCCCAGTCTACTGAACACAGCCCGCTAATTTTATCCCAGCTCAGTGTGGATTCTCGTTTTCTCATGTAGATTTGCGGTTGCAGTCACGTTCGTCGTCCAGTTGCGATTGTCTTGATGGACTCGATCCAGTAGCTCGTGACGCGATGGCCTTTTCTCAATCTACAAAATACTCATAAAAGTCATTTCAGCTGGCGAAGATAGTCAGTAAGCTCCTGGAGCTGCACGCCGGTGAATTGTGTCACGTTGGGCATCAGCACACCGGGCTTCAACGACTGCGCGTTTGTCACCCACGCTTCGAGATATGCAAAGTTATTCGGAAAGGAATCGGCGCCGATATCTTGGCGGCTTCCGATGTGAGTTAAGTCCGGGCCAGCCCTTCCGTGCGCGGCCGTTCCTCTTATCTGGTGGCACGCTGAGCACGGCCCGGAGAAAAAGACCTGCTTCCCGGCAACTTCTTCAGGAGTTTTCGGTTCCGCTGCGGGCTGACGCTGATCTTGCGCCCACTCTGAATATTCCTCCGGCTTCTGTACCACGGCCAGCAGGCGCATGTGCGCGTGCTGTACGCCACAGAACTCGGCACATTGCCCAACGTAGTTTCCGGTTTGTGAAGCTTGAATAAGGATGTAATTCGTCAGGCCCGGAATGAGATCCACTTTGCCATGCAGGGCTGGGATCCAGAATGAATGCATGACGTCAGCTGTGACGACCTCGATATACACAGGGCGGCCGACGGGAAGATGCAACTCGTTCGCAGTCGTGAACTCCTTGGCGGGATCGCTATTCAAATATTCGATCTGCCACCACCACTGGTGGCCAACGATGCGGATCTCGGGCTTCATTCGTTCTTCCGTGCTTACGGTAATGGGCCCAGGCCTGCCGTGTATCGGGAATTCACCCAGGAGCTTCAGACCGAGTACAAAAAGAACCGTCAGAACGACAAAAGGCACAGCCATGCCGCCAATCGCGATCCATATCTCGCCGCCTCCGGCCGTGATCGGGGCATGTTCCTCCAACGTTCCACGACGCCTGTAAAACCCCCAAGCCAGGATCGCCCACGTGATCACCGTAACCACGAGAAAAAGTATGGTCATTAACCACGATAGGCTGGCGATTCGCGAGGCTGCGGGGCCATGCCCCTTCAGTGTTGTTTGTGAAGCATGACAGCCTGCGAAGAGGAACGCAGCCGCGATAAACCAGAAGGGTGAGATCCGGCGCATCATTTATGTTCGGTCCTCCGCAACCGAGCGCGGCCGCTGCACGAGCTGAGTCGAGGAATATCGCGGGATTTCAGTAATCGCGCACCGGACGAATTGCTATGCGAAGCCTCGTCGCGACGCAATGCCAGGACGTAGTTCGACCCGCAATGAGGCTCAATCATTTCGGTATCACCTAAGCAGTCGGAGATGCCCATCACGAGATCCCGTTACTGCAACAAACTCGGAAGCATAGACTCCCTCGACGCATGGTCTTCCTTTGCCTTGGTTGCTCAGCGCAAGGTGTAAAGGTAGGCAGCGATATCCTTGGCCTGAGCTTGCGAAACGCCCAAATCGGGCATGGCTGTTTTCGGTTCGATCGCAGGCGGGTTCTCAATCCAACGAACCAGGTTGTCGGGCATGTTTGGTATCTCTCCGGCGATCATCGTTCTATCGCCAAAGAGAATGAGAGGTGGTCCGACAAGCCCTCGAGCGCCACGTATGCCGGGAATAATGTGGCAGGCTCCACAGCCAAACGACACGATCAGTTCTTTGCCTTGGTGCGGATTGCCGTGGATTGCGACGCCGTACGACCGTTCCGTTTTGCCGCTCGTGCATCCTTCGATCACGAAGCAGGCCGCCAACAGGTAAAGCGCGGCGCAGCGGGACCGATTCGTCATTTGGCCCTCACACACAATTGCAGCATCAGTGGAGGCAGCGAGAGCCACACGATGCCCAGGCCGAGCGTGACGCTGATAATTACGCCCAGCACTGCCATGAACTCCCGCCGGTCCGTGGCGCTGGCATCGAGAAAGCGTCGTTGGGGCGAGAGGGCGCGCCAGTTCCGATACGACATTATGCCGGCGATCAAAGCCGTCAAGAACAATACGACCGAGATGAAAAACGACAGCGCTCGGACGAAGGCATGAGTCTTGTCGACGCCGTACATCGCTGAGTAACCGCATACCTGCCAAACGATGAGCAGGTCGATGAAACCCAACGCCAGCCAAGCCGCCGCGGATGCAATCAGCCCGAACCATAATCTCTTCGGCGAAACGAGTTCTGAACGGACGGGAATATCAGTGGCCATGAGCATGCCCTTGAAATGCGGGAATCACATACAAAAGCAGAACAATCCATATCCAGACGAAGTCTACGAAGTGCCAATATAAGGAAACTGTCGAGTATGGGCGATGCGGCGATCTGCGCGTTTCACCATAGCGCGGCATCACGCCCACATAGGCGAGCAACAGTAGGCCGGCAATCACGTGTGCGGCATGGAGGGTGGTAATGACGTAGAAGATCGAGCCGTAGGAGTCTGTGTCCGGTGTCAGCGTCGTCCAATGTTCCAGATACTCGAACGCCTGCAGTACCAGAAACACTAGACCGATCAAAACCGTTGCCCATAGAGCCAACCTTCCAGCTCTATACCTCTCGCGCTTTACCTGACGCTTTCCCCACTCCAGCACCACACTGCTGCTGAGCAAAACGGCGAGCAGAATGAACGGGTATTTTAGCTCCGGCGGTACGTTGTGCGCCCATCGGTCCTTGTTCGTGCCCAGATAGTAGTAGCTTCCAAACATGCAGACGAACAGCATGGCTTCGGTCGCAATCACGCACCACATTGCATTTTCGCCGCGGCGCTGGTCGATCGGCAGACCTTTCAGCGGTACGTACCGGGCTGGCGGATGCGAGGAAACTTGCACGGTTGTGCTCATGCGAACTCCTTATCCATCCGCGGCCACATCCAATAGCACCCCGTGAAAAACATCGCGATGAGGGCCGCAAGCGCGACCCAAAGAAACTGGAAGAGAAAGGCAACGAAAAAAGCAAACATCACCAGCGCCAATATCAGCGGCGCCAGGGAATCTCCTGGAATCGTCGCAATGCCGACGGGTTCGGCGTCGAGACAGGTTGTTGTCGGCGTAAGCCTTCCCTCATCGAGCACGCGATCGTTCTCTGGGTCGGCATCCTCTTCAAAGTCGTCCCATAGCGGATGTCGCGTGAGCACCACTGGAATATGCACGGTCGCATAGGGTTTGGGAGGCGAGTCCGTGTCCCACTCCAACCCGTCTGAATTCCAAGGATTTTTGCCAGCAAGTTCGCCCGAGCGCAGGCTGACAAAGAAATTGATGATGCTTACCAAAATACCGAGGCCGAAGACGACGGATCCGATTGTAACCACCATGTTCATGGATCCGAATCCGAGTCCTGGCTCGTAGGTGTAGATGCGCCGCGGCATACCCAGCAGCCCCAGAATGTGCATCGGGAAAAATCCCACGTTGAATCCCAGAAACATCACCCAGAAACTCCACTTTCCAATCGTCTCGTTCATCATGCGGCCCGTCATTTTGGGGAGCCAATAATAGAAGGCCGCAAAGACGGGGAACACGTTCGCTCCGATCAACACGTAATGAATGTGGGCAACCACGTAGTAGGTGTTGTGTACCTGCCAGTCGACGGGTATCACGCCAGTGAAGACTCCGCTTAGGCCGCCGATCACCAGCAGCGCAATCGATCCCAGGGCGTAGTACATGGATGTTGTCGCCACGGGACGGCCTTTCCACACTGTTGCGATCCACGCGAAGATCGTTACCGTCGTAAAGATTGAGATCGTCATGCTCCCGGCGCTAAAAAAGCTCATCGCCATATCAGACATGCCCACAGTGAACATATGGTGAAGCCACACGCCAAATCCCACGAGACCGGTCATCAGCGTTGCGATCGCCACATAGGCGTACCCAACGATCGGACGCCGCGAGAACACCGGCACGATCAGCGAGACCATGCCCGTGGCAGGAAGAAAGATGACGTAAACCCACGGATGTCCGAAGAACCAGAAGAGCTGCTGCCACAGAAAAACGTCGCCGCCGCCGGCAACTCTAAAGAAGTGCGTTCCCCAGTGCCGATCCAGTTCGAGAAAGATGCAGTCCGCAGTAAGTGCGGGCAAGGCAAACAAGATGACAGATGAGACCGTTAGCGTGCTGTAAGCGAACAGCGGCATGCGGCTAACGGCCATCCCCGGGGAACGCAGACGCAGTATCGTGACAATGAAGTTGATCGCGGC
Source organism: Candidatus Acidiferrales bacterium (assembly GCA_049591475.1). Classification (GTDB taxonomy): domain Bacteria; phylum Acidobacteriota; class Terriglobia; order Acidiferrales; family UBA7541; genus Palsa-295. The sequence continues at coordinate 11,531 of JBAWEZ010000077.1, read as the reverse complement.
ACCCGTTGTCGAAATCGCTAGAAAAATCAGGGCCAGCGCGTAGATATCCATGCCCATGGAGGGTGAGTAGAGCGTCAAGGTATATGGAACGTATGCGAACCATCCGGCATGTGGCGCCTGACCGAACAGCGGACCAATGTACAAAAAGATTCCGGAAAGCAGATAAGCCCAGTACGTGAACGCATTCAAGCGCGGGAATGCCATATCGCGCGCGCCGATCATCAGCGGGATCAGATACACAGCGAAGCCGGAAAGGATCGGCGCTGCGTACCAGAAAATCATCGTCACTCCGTGCATCGTAAATATTTGGTTGTAAGCCTCCGGTGAAAGGAGCGTCATATTCGGACGCGAAAGCTGCAGGCGTACGAGAAGGGCTTCCACTCCTCCGATGAGCAGGAACACGAACGCCGTCACGATGTAGCGGATCCCCAATTCCTTGTGATCGACAGTCGCAAACCAGCCGCGAAGAGTCTTCGGTGTTTCCCAAAGGTAGGTCAGGCGGTTCTCGATGGTTGTGGTGCTCACGAGCGCTCCAGAGAGGCCAAGCACGGTCCCCTGCACAACTTCTCCCAGCTCGGTCCGGTACTATCGATTTGATGGAGGGAGGTAACGAATAAAGCTACCAATCCGAAAACCGAGGACACACAATAAGCGCCGACCGGGGCAAGTACTGCGATTTCTGGCTTCCTGAACCCCAAATGATTGCGTAATACAGTCCAGTTGGCACCGGTGAGACGTCGTTTACACACACGAATTGATGGTGGGTGCTCCTCGATCAAAGTGACCGCCATTAGCAGCAAAAAATTCTTGCGTTGTCAGTTGCCCTCCCAGTTATCAAGCCGTGGATACGTCACACAGAAACTACGATAGACTGGAACGTCGATAGAATAGGGTCAACGATGTATTTTTTCCGGCCAAAGGTTCTATGGATGCCAGCCATTGATCCTGCGCCCGGCCGGTTTGCAACAGATCGAAGGCTCGCACAGGTTTGGTACCGACAGAGCTCGGGTGAGCCATGACTTGCCTGGGCAGTCCCGATGCTCAAGCGGAACGGCACCCAACTGGCTATCGGTTGCCTTTCCCTCCAACGCCAAACCCACCTCCCTACGGCATTTGTCGCTCAAACATTTCAACCTCGCCAGGAGCCTACGATGTGACCGGGCCCTTCCATGTCCCGGCGGCGGTTGCGTGCGGCGGATGCTTCTGATATACAGACGGCGCAATCAACTTACGGCAACCTCAGGGGGGTACATGTTCGGAAAGTGTTTGAAATTCGCCGCAATCGTCGTCCTTGCAGCCGGATTCATGGGTTTTGCGAATTGCACCCGGGCTGGCGCCCAGGTCGCTGGAGCGAGCCAAGCAAAGAATTGCAATCGCGCGTGCTTGGACGGCTTCGTGAACCAATTTCTCGATGCGCTCGTTGCGCACGATCCTTCCCGTTTGCCCGTTACCAAGTACGTGAAATACACAGAAAACGGTCAGCGGCTCGCGCTCGGCGACGGCTTCTGGCGCACCGCCACTGCGCGCGGCGATTACAAACTCTACATTGAGGACACTCAGGCCGGCGAAGTCGGATTCTTCGGCACCATGAAGGAAGCGGGCCAGCCCGTCATTCTCGCGCTGCGTCTGCGGATATACGAAAATAAAATCTCCGAAGCCGAAGCGATCGTGGCCCGCGGCGATACGATGGCCGTGAACGGCGCCAAGAATCTCGACAAGCTTGGCAAGCCCGACCCGATTTACCTGCAGGATACGCCGAAGTCCGAGCGCGTATCGCGCCTCGATCTGATCGATACCGCGAATAAATATTTTTCAGGTATGCAGCAGGACAATGGGAAGGGAGATTATTCTTTTTTCGCCGACGACTGCAATCGCCTCGAGAACGGCATGCAAACCACCAACGCTCCGAATGCGCGGCCAGCTCGCCCCGGTTCCTATTCAGCCGCTTGGGGTTGCAAAAAGCAGTTCGCCTCTGGATTGTTGCACTTCGTCTCGCGCATTCGCGATCGTCGCTACATGGTAGTTGATCAGGAGCGCGGAGACGTGCTTGCTTTCGGTTTTTTCGATCACGAGGCCGGCAACACGCGCACATTCCAGACGCCCGACGGCAAGACCGTCACCGCCGGTCCCGTAACTCCCTGGACTTGGGAGCTCGCCGAGCTCTTCAAAGTGCAGGGCGGCAAGATCCATCGCATCCAGGCCGTGCTCACACAGGCGCCTTACGGGATGACTTCCGGCTGGAGCAGTTGGGACGACGCCATGTCCGATAAGCCACAGTGGTAAGTTTGCGGGCCCGGGAAACATAAGCACGCGGCGAGGGAAGCAGCACGAAACTGTGATGTCAGGGCGAATTTCCTGACTAGCTTTCGTGTTTGTTTTCGCTCGCCGCTATTTTCAGTCCACGCTGAACGCGATCAGCGCGTTTCCGCGATGTCCGTTAAACCGCCCTTCGCCTGAATTGACGTACACCATTCCGTTCGCGATCGTTGGTCCTTCCGTGCTCAGCGTGCCGCCGTGCGCTGGGACACCATTCACCGCGGCCCACGTCTGCGCCGTATCGAAATCCCAGATCACCGATCCGCCTTTTGTCGAGTAGGCTCGCAGGTGGCCGTCAGCCGCGCCGGAGAAAACCGCTCCCGGGATTACGCTGATCGCCGCCGATTCCGTTCCTGAACAATCTTTCGCGCCCCAATTGCACTGGCCCTTGGGCGCGGGATCATGCCACATCCTCGCCCCGTCGGAAATCGCGAGAGCGCTCAAACTGCTATCGGCTTGGTTCGCGATCGGCACGAAAACCGAATTCTGATCCGCGCCGATGGCCCACTCGATTCCGCCGCCCATACTTCCCGGTCCCACTTGGTTCTTCCATAGCAGCTCGCCGCCGTGATCCGGATCGAGAGCGTAAACCACTCCCGATTTCTGCCCTGCCAGAATCACCTGTTTGCCGTTTGCTTCGGTGTGCAGCACTGGTGAGCTTCCAAAATCATAATCGGGTCCAACCGGCCCCGGACAAATGCCTTTCCCTGGTACGCTGCAGCCGAAAAGATAATTGTCGTTCTTCGTTGCCTGAAAAATCCAACGGATGTGGCCGGTTTTCATATCTATGGCAACGATTGCGTCGGTTGCCTTGGTCGGCACATCGGTGAAAGAATCGCCAGTGCCGACGTAAATCAGTTGTCGCATCGCATCGATCGTGGGCGCGGACCAAATCGAAGCGCCGGCCGGTCCATACATCTGCACGCCGGTGGAGCTTTTCTTGAAGGGTCGTGGCTTCTGCTCAATCGGATACGACGTCCATAATATTTTGCCGCTAGATGCGTCGAGCGCCACTACGCTGCCGCGCGACGTACAGCACTTGTAGGTGCTCATCGCGCCAAATCCCTCTTCTTGCGACGACGTTGGCACGTACAAGCGGCCACTGTAAAAAACAGGCGAGCCGGTGATTCGCGCCAGCGGATGCTGATCCACTTTCGTCTTCCAAAGCAGCTTGCCGCTTTCCGCGTCGATCGCATACGCATTAGCGTTCATCAGATCAGCGCCGAATACGACCATTTTGGCTCCGGTGCCTGCTGGCACCGCGCCCACGCTCAGTGCCGAGCGAATCTCAGACTCGGTGTGATATGTCCAGTAAGTGCAGCCCGTTTGCGCGTTCAAGGCATAGATCAATCCGGTCGTGGTGGCCACAAATACGCGCCCGCCAACTACCGTTGGCTGGCTTCCCACCAGCGGCCCCGGATACGCGAACACCCATTTCACCTTTAGCCGCGGAATATCGCTCGCGGAAAACCCTGGGTCGGGCTGATATCTTGAATTCTCGACGTCGTGGCCCCAGCCATTCCATTGCGAGCCGCCGAGCGATATCGGCGCGCCGGGATTCGTACACATATTCGCATCGATTTTCGGCTGTGGTCCCGGAGCGGACGATTTTCCAGTCATGAAAGTTGCCAATGCAGCTATTTGCTGGACGCTCAAACCCAGCCCCTGCGGCTGCATTACTCCAAACGTCAAATCGAAAATCACCTGTTGTGCGGGCAATGTCTTGATCGTATCGCGCGACGGAATCCGCCCTACCGGATGATCGTGGCATACAGCGCATCGCTGCTTATAGATCGCCGCCGCGTTCGACCCATCCGCAAGCGCGGCTGGACAAATCACGCATATCAGTGCTGCCGCGATCAGTATCGTCCGCTTCATTTTTCCCCTTATCGAGTGCTTACGACGGCCTACCTGCCAGATTTTGCCGAAGCAATCTCAATTCGCCCGGAATCAAATCGAAATTTTGGCGCCGTTCCGTTGCGGCTTGCGTAATGGTTTTTTCTGCATCATCTCTACCAGTTCCTGTGCCGCCGCGGTCAGCGGCCTGTCCTGGCGATATACCAAATAAAGTTTTCTCACCACGCGCATTTGCCGGATGCGCAGTTCGCGCAGGTCGCCGCGTTCGATTTCGCGCTCTGCGCACATCCGCGGAACAATGGCGATGCCTCTTTTCATCTCGACGCAGCGTTTGATGCTTTCGATTGTCGGAAGTTCGATCGCCATCTGCAGCGGCACGCGATGCCGCGCAAACATTTGCACCACTCGCTGGCGGTAGGGTGATTCCACGATGTGCGCGACGAATTGCTCCTGCCCGAGTTCGCTGATGTCCACTTCCTTGAGTTTTGCGAGCCGATGGCCGGGCCACACCACCAAAACCAGCGAATCCCGGTAAAACTCCGCCGCCGCTAATTCTCGTTCCTCGGGCAAATACGAAATCACGCCGATATCGAGATGATGGTTGAGCACTTCGCGAGGCACATCGCGTGAAAATACGCGGTGCACGCGCACCTGAATCCCGGGATGAAGCTGACGGTAGAGATCGAGCGCCGGCAGTAGAGCATGGATTGAGCTCTCGTTCACGCCGATCGAAAGTTGTCCGCGCTCCAGCCCGCGCAATTGCTGCATGCCCTTGCGAATCTCCTCGCGCAGGTTCAGCATCCGGTCGGCGTATTCGGAAAGCAGCAGGCCTGCGTCCGTCAGCATTTTCGCGCCGGAGCCTCGCACGAAAAGCGGCTGTCCGACCCAATCCTCCAGTTTGCGGACGGCGATGCTCACAGCTGGCTGCGTGCGATAGAGCTTCTCCGCCGCACGGGAAAAGCTGCGCTCGCGAACCACCGTCTGAAATACCTGCAGGGAAGCCAAATCCACGCCAAAATCCTCTCTGTCTTATATAAGACGAATTTATTCCGCTTGCAACAATTATAAATTGGACTCTTTGTGCACGCAGGCGTTCACTGGTATGGTACGAGAAGGAGGCGCTATGGATACGGTACAGATATTCGATACCACGCTGCGCGACGGCGAACAATCGCCGGGCTTTTCAATGAATCGCGAGGAAAAGCTACGCCTGGCGCACCAGATCGAAGAACTCGGAGCCGATGTCCTGGAGGCCGGGTTTCCGATTGCTTCGCCCGGCGACCTGGAAGCGACGCGTGCTGTAGCTGCGGAAATCAGGGGCTGCCGTGTAGCGGCTCTCGCTCGCGCGGTACAGGCCGACGTAGATGCCGCGCTTAAAGGACTGGAACCCGCCGCGAAGCCCCGCCTGCATCTTTTCCTCGCCACTTCGGACCTGCACCTGAAATACAAACTGCGCGCCACGCGCGAAGAAGCTTTCGATCGCATCGTGAAGATGATTCGCTTTGGCAAGGCCAATTGCGAGGAAGTGGAATTCTCGGCGGAGGACGCCAGCCGCACGGATATCGACTATCTTTGCAAGGTCGTGCTGGCCGCGGTTGAAGCTGGCGCGACGATTATCAACTTGCCGGACACCGTTGGCTACTCCACTCCCGCTGAATACGCGGAGATGTTTCGCCAGGTCCGCGCGCGACTCGGCAATCATCCGGAGGTGGTGCTGAGCGCGCACTGCCACGACGATCTCGGCCTCGCCGTCGCGAACTCGCTCTCCGCCATCGAAGCGGGCGTGCGCCAGATCGAATGCACCATCAATGGAATTGGCGAGCGCGCCGGAAACGCGTCCCTCGAAGAGCTGATAGTGGCATTGCACGTCCGCCAGAATCACTACCAGGTGGAAACGCACATTAATCTTGAAAAGCTCTATCCGGCCAGCAGGATGCTGTCGCAAATTACCGGCGTCGGCGTTCCGCCGAACAAGGCTGTGGTGGGAGCGAATGCCTTCGCTCACGAAGCGGGCATTCATCAGGACGGCATCCTTAAAAATCCGCTGACGTACGAAATTATCGTCCCGGAAAAAGTCGGAGTGCCGAAGCGAACGCTGGTGCTCGGAAAGCATTCAGGACGCAATGCGTTCCGCGCGCGGCTGGCCGAACTCGGCTACGATACCACCGATTCCGAGCTGGCCGAATGTTATCGCATGGCCATGGTCCAGGCGGATGCTGAAAAAGAAATTCGCGACCGCGACTTGATCGATATTATTCTGCGCGTTCGCCGTCAGACGACCGCGCCCGCCGTTGCGGGGTCGAGCGGAGCCACGCGCTAAATTTTGGAATCCTTCAGCGAGGGAAAATTGCGGAAAAACATAGCCGTCCTGCCGGGAGATGGCATCGGCCCTGAAGTAACGCGCGCGGCTGTCGACGTTCTCAAGGATTGCGCCACCACGTTCGGGCACCAGTTCGAGTTTCAGGAATTTCCATTCGGCGGCATTGCGATCGACCAGCACGGCGCGCCCCTTCCGCCTGAAACACTGGCGGGCTGCCGCGCGTCGGACGCCATCCTCCTCGGCGCGATCGGCGGACCCAAGTGGGAGTCGCTGGCATTCGGCACGCGCCCGGAAGCAGGCTTGCTCGGCCTGCGCAAGGAACTCGGCCTCTACATCAATTTGCGGCCGATCCGGTTGCGGCCTGCGCTGAGCGGCATTTCGCCGCTGCGTCCTGAGCGGCTCGCCGGCTGCGACTTCGAAATCGTGCGCGAACTCGCGGGCGACATCTATTTCGGCGAGCATCGCATGTCCGGCAGCGGAAAAGACGCGTCGGCGAGCGATCTTGCGATCTATTCCGCAGCGGAAGTGGAGCGTGTGGCGCGCTACGCGTTCGACCGCGCCATGGCCCGCAAAAAGCACCTCACCAGCATCGATAAGGCCAACGTGCTGGCCAGCTCGACGCTGTGGCGCGGTATCGTATCCGCCCTCGCGCGCGAATATCCCGGTGTGAGCGTCGATCATCAATACGTGGACAACGCCTCGATGCAGATCGTGCTGCGCCCCGCGCAATTCGACGTGATCCTTGCCGGCAATATGTTTGGCGATATCTTGAGTGACGAAGCCTCGGCGCTAGCTGGTTCCATCGGACTGATTCCGTCGCTCAGCCGAGGCCGCGTGGATCAGCCTGCAATGTACGAGCCGATCCACGGCTCCGCGCCATCGCTTGCGGGCAAGGACGTGGCGTGCCCGCTGGGCGCGATTTTGTCGGCATCGCTGATGTTGCGCGAATCGTTTGGGCTGGCCGCCGAAGCGCAGTGGATTGAGAGCGCTGTCGATCGCGTACTGGAGCGCGGGTACCGTACGGTGGACATCGCCGAACCCGGTGGCCGGTCCGTGAGCGGATCGGAATTCGCGAAGGAAATTCGCAACGAGCTGCGGGCCGCGCCATCGCGTGCCGGCGGCCACAGCGCCTGACGCTCCATAAGAAGTTCGAGTTTTTTGCGGAATTTTAGGGCCGGTAGGAAGTTTTCTTCAGCACCAGGCATTCGGCGATCATGTCGTGCAGCATCTGCTTTTTCGGTGTGAATAGCGCCATCAGATAACCGATCCCAAACGTCAGTGTGGAAATGATCGTGGCGAAGTAGTGTCCGGTGGCGCGCGCGAACGTGATTCGTTTGCCGGTCATGTCCGTCACGTAAATCCCGAGAATCTTTTTCCCAACGCTCGCCTGCCACACCGAACTTTCAAGCAGCGCAAAATAGCACCATTGCGCCATCACCATCAGCAAGTTGATGGCGAGTACCTGGCGGCTCTCGCTAGTGAGCATGACCCACGGATGTTGAGGCGAGAGTCCCGCACGCTGCATCAGCGGGCCGAGAATGAAGACTCCGCCGAAAAAGCTGAGTATAAATGCGTCGATGATGTATGCGAAAAGGCGCAGCCAAAAACCAGCGTAGGAGATTTTCGGTTTCGCCGGCCGCGAAATCGCTTGAGGAGCGGAATCGGCTTCGACGGTGTCATTCCCGCGCTCCGTCGTTGATTGGCCGCATGCGGTACAGTAAGCTGCGTCGTCTGAATTTTGGGCTCCGCACCTCCTACACTCCAATTCGAGTCCTCCCCGGGGCAATATCCATTCGTCAAGATTTTCGCAATACTAGGCAATTCGCAATCATGTCGTGCAGCGCCTGCTTTTTCTCGGTAAATCCAGCCATGATGCAGCTGATCAAGAAATACAAGCCGCCCAAATACGGAACGATGCCAATCCCGCGGCCGGCCCAGAAGCGGCCGCTGGTGCGGCCAAACGTCGTGCGGTGGCCCTCCATGTCGGCGACGTAGAGGCCGAGCGCCTTTTTCCCGAGCGTCGCCTGCCATTCGGAACCTTCCATTCCGGCCCAATACAGCCAAGCACCAAGAATGTAAATTACGGCAATGAAGATAATCCGCGGCAGAAACGTGACGATTACCACCATCGGCTCCGCCTGCATGCGCGTCAGCTCCGGAAGGGCGCTCGCAAAGACCGCAACACAAATGGCGACGTAAGGGATTCCCAAAATCAGGTAATCGATGATGGCGGCCACGACGCGGAGCCAGAATCCGGCATAGAGAACTCCGGGCATGGCGGCGGTCTGCGTCTGCGGCAGAGGCGGCGGAGGAGGAAGAACTCCGACCTGTGTCTGCACGGTGCCTGTGGCGCCCGTTGATTGTCCACAGGCGCCGCAAAACGCCGCCCCACTCGCTACGGCTGCTCCACATTTTGAGCAATACATGGCGTTCTCCTCTCCCCTTGATGCTGCCGCGCAAAGAGCTGAATCCGTTGCGCGCGGCTCATATTGAATCTACGCTCGGGATCCCTTTGAAATTTCATCGCGGAAATCTTCCAATCCCATTCTCTTGTGAAGCATCCGGTCAAACATTCGATCGGGCAGCAAACGCCGCAGGCGCAGAGCTATCTTCGCCTCGGGCGTGACGGGATAGCGCGCTCGAGGACGTTCCGCTTCGACAGCGCTAAGAATGACGGCGGCGCAGTCTGCCGGAGTGGTTCGGGAGTTTTTCATGCTGGTGCCGAATGAGATGCGGAAGGCGTTGTAGATCGGGCCGTACGGGCTGCGGGAAGCGGAATTGGCGTAAGAAGAGGACAGCTCCGTGGAATTGCGGCCGATGCTGGTGGCGATATATCCAGGCTCGATTAAAATCACGTTCACATTGTAAGGATAAAGTTCCAGGCGCATGGAATCGCTGATGGCTTCGAGCGCGTGTTTGCTGGCGCAATACGGCCCCATGATTGGAGTGCCTATCTTTCCGGCGATGGAGCTCATGTTGACGATGCGACCGCGGCGCCGCTTGCGCATTTCGGGCAGCACGCGCTGCGTAACGCGCAGGACGCCAAAGACATTCGTTTCGAACTGTTTGCGCATATCGGCGAGCGAGATTTCCTCCATGGCGGCGCCGATGCCGATGCCCGCGTTGTTGACGAGAACTGCGACGGGGCCAGCGCGCCGTTCGATTTCGGCGACGGCCGCATCGACGGATGCATCGTTGGTGACGTCGAACTCCAGCACGTCGAGAGGGAGATTCTTGGCGCGCGCTAATTCTTCGAGCGCCGCGCGGCGTTCGGCGCTGCGCCCTCCGGCGAACACTCGATAGCCGCGCTCCGCGAACAGAACCGCCGTGGCGCGGCCAAGACCGTCCGTCGCGCCGGTGACGAGCACTGGTTCGAGCTTTCCGCGGGAATCCGCAGAGGTCACGTTCTGCTCCTGTCCACTTGGATTTCGGGCGCTATCATAAGCTGGTTCTCGACAAACTTACGAGCGATGAGGGATGCGACCGACGTCTCTTGGCCGGGCAGTGTAGCATTGATTGCCGAGGACTGCACGGCGCGGCGTCCGAAGCGCTCGAAAAGCGATGCGCAGCTTGCGGCGGGAAGTTCCGGGTGGAAGCGCACCCGATGCTTTGTTTTCTATCACTTGCGACCGTGTCTACTCGAGTGACAGTTCCGGGTAACTTCGAGCGATTCGCGTCCCGGCGTCGTGCGGAAACGGTGCGTTGGTATCCCGGTTCGTGGTCCGAACCTCGAAGCGGCAGCTGGTAATTCACGACGTAACGCAAGGACTTCGCGCGGATGACCCGGTGCGGCAGGAAACGCGCCGATGCGCGCGTTTTAATGCCGGAGCGAAAGCCGCAGCCCCCTAAACTGCGGCGCGCCGCTGCCCGCCCGGCAAAGTTTTCGACTGCTGCCATTCTTTCTCCACCTTCTGGCGGCCCGGAGACCCGCCTTCGACAAAAGCTGGCTTGCGCCTCCACCGTGATCGGCTGCGGCGGCACAAGCCGGCGCGGAGGCACACGGGCCGCGCATGCCGCCGATAAGCATTTCACTATCGTCTTGCTTGCCCTCGGCGGCTCCCGAGCAAGCAAGAAAAACAACCCACGGTAGCACGTGTGCGATTGAGGCCTGGAGGAATTTTAGAGTTTCTTATGATACCGAGCAGGAGCGGGGACGCCGCACGAAGGCTGGCAACCGCGTTCAATCTTATCTACCTAACTTCATTCATGGCGGAGGGCGACCATGGGATCGACGCTCATGGCGCGGCGCGCAGGAATGTAGCAGGCCGCCAGGCCCACTGAGACGATCACGACGACGACTAACGCGAAGGTCAAAGGATCGTTGGGTGAAACACTCCCGATCTGGCTCGCAAGGAATTGTGTCAAGCCGAGGCTCGCGCACACTCCAAGAAGTGTACCTACCGCCAGTAAGGCAAATCCATTTCCCATCACCAGTCGCAAAATTTCAGGTCGCTGCGCACCCAGAGCTACGCGAATGCCAAGTTCACGCGTCCGCAAAGACACGGAGTACGCCATCACGCTGAAGACACCAAACGCGACGAGAATCAGGCCGGATACCGCGAATACCTCCATCGCAAACAGTTGAAATCGGGGTCCCCGGTAGAACGTTTTCAGCGAATCCTCAATCGATCCGGAGTCGCGAATTCCGACGCCTGGATCGATCGCCCAGACTGCTTGGCTGACGGGCTTCAAAAGAGAATCGGGATCGACCGAAGTTCGCGCCATGAACGTACGCCAACTGAAGCCCTGAACGCTGTATGGAATGAACACTTGTGGCCAGGTCTGCCATTCATAGTTGCCGCGCGTTTACGCAGTCCGCCGCCAGGCGCGCCTGGCGGCGGGCTTCGTCGGGAGCCAATCTGCGGCGGAGGTTTTCTTCCTCGAGCATCGCGAGATGAGCGGCAAGCTCTTGCTGAAAATCCGCGTCTAGCCGTCGAGCGGAGAAAAACCCGCAAACGCGCGACACGATCGTTCGCAAGCGGGAAAACATCGACCGCGTTCCTCTCGGTTCACTCATGACGCAAGGCCACCATCGGAT
>JBAWEZ010000076.1:0-4580 GCA_049591475.1 Candidatus Acidiferrales bacterium | reverse complement strand
GCTCGAGGTCGTTATTGATGCGCGAAGAGGCAAGAATGAAGCGCAAATCGGCGGCCATGGGCGCCTGGAGAGCCACGAGCTGCATCACACGATCATCGATTTCGATCTGCATGTCGTTGATGGCTTTCTCACCTTCGAGAACTTCCGTTGCGAAGGCGTCATTCTTTTCGAAGACAGACTGAACGGCGCGGTGAACCGCGTGTTCGGAAAGGCTGGCCATCCACAGCAGCCGCTTTTTCAGCTCTTCAAGATCGTGTTCAAAATGCCGTTCCATGAACGCTCCTGGGCCGCGGGATACTGCCGCGTTGCAATGTGCTCTTCTGCTTCTAACCGAAGCGGCCAGTGATGTACGCCTCCGTGCGTGGATCGGAAGGAGTGGTGAACAGCTTGGACGTCCTCTGGAATTCGATGAGGTTGCCTTCCAGAAGAAACGCGGTGAAGTCACTGGCACGTGCGGCCTGCTGCATATTGTGCGTCACAATGACGATAGTGCAGGCCGGCTTCAATTGGAAAAGGAGCTCTTCAATTGTGGCGGTAGTGACGGGATCGAGCGCGGAACACGGCTCGTCGAGCAGCAAGACTTCCGGGTCGACAGCCAAAGCGCGCGCAATGCATAGACGCTGTTGCTGGCCGCCGGACAGAGCATAGGCGGATTTGTGAAGCTGATCTTTGACTTCATCCCAAAGAGCGGCGCGACGAAGACTTTCCTCAACTGCGTCGGAGAGTTTTTGCCTGTGACCGTTGATGCGAAGGCCATAAGCAACATTGTCGAAGATGGATTTCGGGAAGGGGTTTGGCCGCTGAAATACCATTCCCACGCGACGGCGCAAGCCCGCGACGTCCATTCCGAGGACATTTTCGCCGTCGAGAAGTATTTGGCCTTCGAGGCGGGCGTGACGGACAGTTTCGTTCATGCGATTCAGGCTGCGCAAGAAAGTGGATTTGCCGCAACCGGAAGGGCCAATCAGTGCGGTGACGCCATTCCCGGGAATCTCAAGATCAATCCCGTGCAGGACTTCTTTGTCGCCGTAAAAGACCTTGAGACGGGAAACTTTGAACCGGAGAGAACCTTCCGCTACCTGCTGACTCTGCGGCGGCTTCGACATATTCGGCGGCAAATTGAACGTGTCATCAGGTTTCCCGCTCATGTTATCCCGTTCTGCGATTCTTGCTGGACTCACGCTAGCCATCCCTCTTACCTCGGAACCGAGGTTTTGCGCGCGAGCACGAATCGCGTGCCAACATTGACGACGAGAACGAGCCCCAGCAGGATCAATCCGGCGGCCCAGGCCTGTTCATGCCAATCCTGATAAGGGCCGATCGCATAGTTGTAGATTATTAGCGGTAGCGAAGAGACGGGTTGATTCCATCCATGGCTCCAATACTGGTTACCAAAAGCTGTGAAGAGCAACGGAGCGGTCTCGCCGGCAACGCGCGCAAGCGCGAGCATAATGCCAGTGACAATACCGGACGCGGCAGCGGGCACAATCACGGTTAGAATCGTTTTCCATTTGCTTGCGCCCAGGGCCAGCGCGCCCTCTCGGAGCGTGTTGGGAACGGCACGAAGGAACTGCTCCGTGCTGCGGACGGTGATGGGGATGGTCATAACACCGAGAGCAAACCCTCCCGCCAGCGTGGAGAAATGACGCATTGGGAGAACCACTACGCTGTACGCAAATATTCCGATGACGATGGATGGGACGCCATTCAAAAGATCTGCGGTATAGCGGACGAGGAAGTTTGAAGTTTTGCCGCTGAACTCCGCCAAGTAAACGCCCGTTAGAACACCGACTGGCGCACCGAAAAGCATGGCCACCAGCAAAAGCTTCGCACTGCCCACAATCGCATTCGCCACACCGCCGCCGGATTCACCGACGGGCACCGGAAGCTTGGTGAAGAAATTCCAGCTCAGGTCCTTTCCGCCGTGCCAGACGAGGTAGCCAAGAATAAAAAAGAGAATCGAAACCGTCACCAGTGTACAGGCGCCCGTGAGACTGAGCATGATGACGTTGACGCTCTTCCGCCAATAGGTGCGAAGGCTCATGCCGGAAGAGTGCCTCCTCGTTGTCCGGTCGCGATAATCATCAGTCTTGCCAGGCCATTCAGGATGAAGGTGACAAGAAACAGAACGAGCCCGAGCTCGATCAACGCTTGTATGTAAAGCGTGCCCGTAGCTTCTGTGAATTCGTTGGCGATCACTGCCGCGATGGTGTAACCAGGAGCAAGAAGAGAGGCATTGATTCTCGGGTCATTGCCAATCACCATCGTCACAGCCATCGTTTCGCCAAGGGCACGAGCCATGGCGAGAAAGATGGAGCCAGCTATTCCTGAGCGCGCGAAGGGCACGACCACGCGAATGGTCGATTCCCAGCGAGTTGCACCGAGAGCAAGAGCGGCTTCGCGCTGCTCGCGCGGGACGGCCAGCAGCACTTCCCGCGAAACCGAAATGATGAAAGGCACGGTCATGACCGTGAGAACCAAACTGGCGGTCAACACTCCCACACCGTAGCTTGGCCCCTTGAATAAAGGCAGGAAACCCAGGGTAGAGTGGAGAAAGGGCCCCAGCACGCTGCGCACGAAAGGAACGATAACGAAAATTCCCAGAAGCCCATAGATCACGCTCGGAACGGCAGCAAGCAGAGCAATCACGAACGCAAGCATGTCGGACACGCGGGGCGGCGCGAACTCCGCCAGAAATATGGCCGCGCCGACGCCCAGCGGAACGGCGATGAGCAAAGCAACTATGGATGTGACGACAGTACCGTACAGAAACGGCAATGCACCGAAATGGTTGAAGACCGGATCCCAGGCGCTAGTAATGAAGAACTTCCAGCCAAAAGTGTGTCGCGAGAGAGCCGAATTCACCCATAGCTCATAGACGAGAAGGCTCGTCAAGACCACGACGCCCGCAGCGAAAATGAGCGTAGCGAGATGGGCAATTTCGTCGCCCCCGCGGAAGCGAGCCAGAAAATCGCGAGCCTTACCGTGTGGCGCCTGGTGAGGCCCGCGACCTACTGCCGGATTGGACGAAATGTCCATTGCTATTGGATTTCGGAAATGTGCCGCATCTCGATAGAAACGACAGCCTTAGGTAAGCGAGCGTAATCGAGAGCTTCGACCATTCCCAGGCCGTCAGTCAGCATCCAACGGAGGAAGTTCTTCACCGCTTGCCGCTTTGCCGGATCCGCAATTTTTTCTGGAATTAGAAGGTACGTGAAGCTGCAAATGGGATAGGCTTCCGCGCCTGGCGCATCGGTGATGGAAATACGAATGTCTTTCTGCATTTTAGCTGCTGCACCGCTGGCCGCATCGGTGACTGTCGCCAGGCTGGCCTTGATGAACTTGCCGGAGGAGTTTCGCACCAAGCCGTAACCAAGGTGGTTCTGGATGGCGTAAATCAGCTCGACATAACCGATCGCGTTCGGCGTCTGCTCAACAAGGCCCGAAACTCCCTCGTTGCCCTTACCCCCCAATCCCACGGGCCAATTGACCGACGTGTTGCTGCCGACGCGGCTTTTCCATTCAGGGCTGACCTTGGAGAGATAATCCGTCCAGACGAAGGTGGTGCCGCTGCCATCGGAACGATGTACGACGATGATGTTGTTCGCCGGCAAGTTAACTCCGGGATTGCTGCCGGCGATTTCGGCATCATTCCACTTCGTCACCCTTCCTAGATAGATATCCGCAAGCGCTTGCGGCGTGAACTTCAATACCGCGCTTACGCCTGGAATGTTGTAGGTAGGAACGACTGCTCCAAGGACGGTCGGAAACTGAATGATTTTGAAGTTGAACTGGGAGAGTAGTTGGTCGTTCAGCGGCATATCGGACGCGCCGAAATCCACGGTGCCAGCCTTGAGCTGCTGAATTCCGCCGCCCGAACCGATGCTCTGATAATTGATCTGCACTTCCGGATGCAGCTTGTGATATGCGTCGAACCACTTCGAATAAATGGGATACGGAAAGGTAGCGCCGGCGGCGTTCATGGATATGGGGTCGTGCACCTGAGCTTTTGCGGTGACCGCGAACACGATCAACGTGAGCAAAACGGCTGAGGCTTTGAGCAACTTCATTCGGCCCTCCTAGGCTTTGAGCAAGCCTGCGATTGAGTTGTTACAGAATGGCTACAATTCAATGAACACACGGTGAATCGGCATGAACGCCCCGTCGGGCCATTCGCTGCCTCCTTCGCAAAGCTGGAGGCTGGCGCCGGGGTGACGCCAGCCCGCTGGGGTGGTGCAGCAGGTCTTTTCATCCATTGTGATGGGATGAGGCTCAAGACCTGCTCGGTTACGGCAGCCAGAGAACGGTGCGAGCCATGGAAACGGTAGTTCTCCAACGGGGGTTGGTAAATTTTGCTGGGTCCTGTGGCTGGTGCGGCCATGCTCGCTCCTTGGGTCAGGAATTCAACGTTTGAGCGTTCCTGAGGCGCAATTCGCTGGAAATCGTTGTCACGCGGAGAGTCTGCACAGCCCGTATTGCAGGAAGATAAAGAGCCTATGAATTCGCGGAGAGTTCGCCAGTCAAGGAGGGCTCAAGAGGAACAGAAAAATGAAAGCGGGAGCCGCTGCCAACGGTGCTTT
>JBAWEZ010000075.1:0-5294 GCA_049591475.1 Candidatus Acidiferrales bacterium | reverse complement strand
GCTCGAGGTCGTTATTGATGCGCGAAGAGGCAAGAATGAAGCGCAAATCGGCGGCCATGGGCGCCTGGAGAGCCACGAGCTGCATCACACGATCATCGATTTCGATCTGCATGTCGTTGATGGCTTTTTCACCTTCGAGAACTTCCGTTGCGAAGGTATCATTCTTTTCGAAGACGGACTGAACGGCGCGGTGAACCGCGTGCTCGGAAAGGCTGGCCATCCACAGCAGCCGCTCTTTCAGCTCTTCAAGATCGTGTTCAAAATGCCGTTCCATTAACGCTCCTGTGCTCCGGATGTTGTCACGTGCAATTCTGTTTGCGCCCTGGGCGTCGAAGCGGCAATTTTCTAACCGAATCGACCGGTGATGTATGCCTCGGTGCGCGGGTCGGAAGGTGTGGTGAACACTTTCGACGTCTCGTTGAACTCGACGATTCTCCCTTCCAACATAAACGCGGCGTAGTCGCTGACGCGAGCCGCTTGTTGCATGTTGTGTGTCACTACGACCAGCGTGCAACTGTCTTTCAGCTCGAACCACATCTCTTCGATCTTGGCGGTCGACACGGGATCAAGCGCCGAGCATGGTTCGTCGAGCAGCAGCACCTCTGGGCCTACTGCGAGCGCGCGCGCAATGCACAACCGCTGCTGCTGGCCTCCGGAAAGGCCCAGGCCGGATTGCTTGAGCTTGTCCTTCACTTCATCCCATAGGCCAGCCTTGATCAACGCATTTTGGACGCGGTGCTCCATCTCGGAGCGCCCTAATTTTTCGTATAGCCGGATGCCGAAAGCGATGTTTTCGTAAATCGACATGGGAAATGGCGTCGGCTTTTGAAACACCATTCCGACCTTGGCCCTCAGTTGGCGATTACTCTTAGAAGCCAGAATGTTCTTTCCGTCGAGGATGACTTCGCCCTCTGCGCGCAGCCGGGGATAAAGATCATACATACGGTTGAAAACTCGCAAGAGAGTTGATTTTCCGCAGCCCGATGGTCCAATGAAAGCCGTGATCCGCTTCTCCCGGATTTCGACGCTGATATCTTTGACCGCGTGAAACTTTCCGTAGTAAAAGTTTAGGTTCCGGGCCGCCATCTTGATGGGCGCCTCCGCTGGAGCTTCCCTCTTGGCAGCATCGCGCTGCGGCATGGGGGCCGGAATGTTTAGCATGGGTAATCCTTGTAACTGTTCAGAAGTCATTTTGGCACCTGCACCTTACCGAGGAACCAGCGCGCAATGATGCTGAGAGCCAGCACGAACGCAACTGTAATGAATGCTGCGGCCCAAGCCATCTGTTGCCAGTTGGTATAGGGGCTGAGTGCAAATTGGTAGATCACCACCGGAATGTTGGCGACCGGGCGGAACAGATTCGTCGAGAAGAATTGGTCGTTCAGAGCGGTGAACAACAGCGGGGCGGTCTCGCCGGTGATGCGTGCCAAGCCGATGAGTATGCCCGTGAGAATGCCAGCCCGGGCAGCCTTCCACGTTACCTTCGTAATCACAACCCAATTCGGCGCCCCCAAGGCGATGGCGGCCTCGCGCATATCGCCGCCAACCAAGCTGAGCATCTCATCCGTGGTGCGCACGATGATGGGGATCATCAAAACCGCTAAAGCCACGCTTCCTGCAAAGGCCGAGAAGTGCCCCATGGGTGCGACAACGATCGCATACGCGAACAAGCCAATTTCGATCGATGGCGCGCTAAGCATAATGTCGTTGATGAAACGCACGGTGTTGGCGATTCGGCTATGAAAGCCATACTCGGCTAACCACGTTCCGGCCATCAATCCGACGGGCACTCCAATGACCAACGACGTACCCAGCAAGATCAGGCTGCCGACGAAAGCATTGCGCAATCCGTATCCGCCGCTGCCGGGCGGGGGCGTATCCTTGGTGAACAAATCCCAATGCATGCCGGATATGCCGTATTTCAGCGTCGTCCAAAGTATCCAAAACAGGAAGAATACCCCGACGACCGTGGCCGCTCCCATCAGGATTTTGCTCGCGATGTCGAACACACGGCGCCTTTCCACCACGGTCCTCACGTTGACGCTCCTTCCCGGCGGCCCAGGTGGCGGATCAGCAAAACGGCAAGGAAACGCACAAGCAGCGTAACGGCAATGAGAATCAAGCCCAAATAAATCAACGATGACAGATACAGCTGGGTAGTCGCTTCCGTGAATTCATTGGCGAGGACCGAGGGAATGGTCGCACTCGGCAACAACAAGCTGCTCGACAACACGTTGCTGTTGCCGATGACGAAAGTCACCGCCATCGTTTCGCCCAACGCGCGCCCCAAACCCAAAAAAATGCCGCCGGTGACCGCCGTGCGGGTGTACGGCAGGATAATGTCCCAAGCCACTTCCCATGTGGTACAGCCCAAGGCATAAGCAGATTCGCGTAGCGACGACGGTACGATCGAGAACACGTCGCGCATGATTGACGATATGTACGGCAGAACCATGATCGCTAGAACAATCCCGGCGGTCAGCATGCCGATCCCCAGCGGCGGACCTTGGAACAACAAACCGACCCCCGGGATCGACCCGAGATACTGATTAATCCACGGCTCGATTCCAGCAAAGACCGGGGCGAAGACCAAAAGCCCCCACAGACCGTAAACAATGCTGGGGATGGCCGCCAATAGTTCGATCGCGCCGGCCACAGGACCCTTGATCCAAGCCGGGGCGATCTCGGCGATGAACACCGCTACCGCAAAGCTGACCGGGACGGCAATGATCATTGCGATTGCCGAGCTGACCAGCGTGCCGACGATGAAGGGAAAGGCCCCGAAAGTCTGGGTGACGGGGTTCCATTCGCTCGATTTCAGAAATCTCCAAACGCCAAACGTTTCGATCGACGTCCGGCTATCGTAAGCAATCGCTATGACAGTCGCAAAGAGCGCCGCCGCTGCCAAGAAGGCGGCGAAAACCGCCGCCTTATGGAACAGAAAATCACCCGGCAAGTGCCACGCCCGCCCGCCCCACTTGGGTTTTTCAGGCGCGGCCCCTACGTCGGCCCCTACTACGGCCTCCGAGCCATTCATGGAAGTACCTTTCGAGAAAGTTCGTGGAATCGTTGCCAGTTGATCACATGCTGACGCTGTAGCCCAATTTCTGTTTCCAATAAGCTTTGATGGCCTTGACCGTACTCGGCGGCAGTGGTCCGAACGAAATGGACTCGGCCATGCTTTGCCCATGCTCAAAGCCCCAATCGAAGAACTTCATCACCTCCTCGTTGCTTGCTTTGGGCGCATTCTTACGCAGGATTTGCCACGTGCATCCGGAAATCGGCCAAGTGTCTGGGCCTGTGTGGTCAGTTAGGATCACGTAAAAGTCTTGCGCCTTCGTGAAGTCCACATGCGCCGCGGCATCCTGGAAACCCTTGAGACTGGGACTGACTACCTTGCCATCGGCGTTGATCATGCGCGCATCGGCGAGGTGACCCTCCAGAATGTAGGCATACTCGACGTAGCCGATCGAGCCAGGAATGCGCTGCACGTACGACGCGACTCCTTCGTTACCCTTCCCACCAACGCCAGTCGGCCACGCCAAGGAGGTGTTGGCGCCCACTTTTTCCTTCCACTCTGGGCTGACTTTTGACAGATAGTCGGCGAACGTGAATGTCGTGCCGGACCCGTCGGAACGGTGCACGCAGGTGATAGCCATGTCGGGAAGCTTCAGATCGTCATTAAGCTTGGCGATGGCTGGGTCATCCCACTTCTTAACGTGGCCAAGATATATATCCGCGACCAGCGGACCACTGAGAACGAGCTGCCCCGATTTGATCCCGGGTAGGTTGTAGACTAAGTCCTCGCCAGCCACTGCGGTTGGGAACTGAATTAGCCCCGCAGCCTTCAGATCTTCTGGCTTCAGGGGCATGTCGCTCGCACCGAAAACTACTGTGCCAGCCTTGATCTGGGCTATCCCGCCGCCCGAACCGATCGACTGGTAGTTAACTTCGATGCCCGTTTTTGTTTGGTACGCGGCAGCCCATTTGGCCACTAACGGATAGACCCACGTGCTACCAGCACCAGTAATGCTTTCCATTGCGTAAGTGCCAACGCAACAGACGGCTACCAGAGCCAGCACCAGCGCGAAGCCGATACTCTTAAGAGACCTCATTCTGTCCTCCTTCTCATCGATTTTTTGTTCTTTATGGCTACGCTGCCAATCCCTGCTCCCGACCTACTGAAGGGGCGGTTCTATGCATGTGCTGCCTGCTTCGCAAAGCGGAAGGCTGGCGCCGGGGGTGACGCCAGCCCGTCGGGGTGGTGCAGCAGATCTTTTTATTCATAGTGATGGGGTGAGGCTCAAGACCTGCCCGGTAACGGCGGTCAGAGAATGGCACCCGACTTTGAACGGGCCGTAAGAGCTTCGTGAATATTCTGTTACATATCCTCGGTATAGGAATTCAAGTCATTGAACTTAAAGGAGTTCGCCTTCCCGTGACGAATATCAAGGCCCTGTAACCAGAAAACGACGTCTTCCGCAATATTCGTGGTGTGATCGCAAATACGCTCCAGATTGCGAACAGCAAGGACGAACTGCATGTTAGGGCCAATCAGCGAAGGGTCTTGCTTCATTTCAGACAACAAGCTCTCGAACATCCGGTCCCGAAATTCGTCGATGGCCGGCTCCGCGTCCAGAATTTCATTGGCCAGAGTGACGTTGCGCCAAGTCAACGCACCGAGACAGCGACTCACCATGCTCCGCACGGAAGCGCTCATGGGCTCAAGATCGCTCGGCACTGCTACGTCGGGCATCTGGGAAAGAGAAATGACGCGCTGAGAAATGTTGACAGCGAGATCGCCCATGCGTTCGAGATCGTTGTTGATTTTCAGGCACGCGACGATGTGGCGAATACCGTCTTCACTAGCATTGCCTTCATGGAGGAGACGAATGGCGTGATTATCAATGATGATTTCCATTTCGTTGATGCGAGGCTCCGTGAGAAAGACGCCGCTGGCAATTTCACTATTACGCGTCAGCAGCGCCTCGATCGCGCGGTTAACGGAACTTTCGACGGTGCGAGCCATGGAAACGAGATAGTTCTCCAAAGTTGTTTGGTGGATTTTGCTAGGGCCAGTGGCCGGTGTAGCCATGTTTCCTCCTTGGGTCAGGAATTCAACGCTTGAGCGTCCCTAAGGCGCAATTCGCTGGGAATCGTTGTCACACGGAGAGTCTGCACAGCCCGTATTGCAGGAAGATAAAGAGCCTATGAATTCGCGGAGAGTTCGCCAGTCAAGGAGGGCTCAAGAGGAACAGAAAAATGAAAGCGGGAGCCGCTGCCAACGGTGCTTT
>JBAWEZ010000074.1:0-118365 GCA_049591475.1 Candidatus Acidiferrales bacterium | reverse complement strand
AAAACAATGTGATCACGATTCCGATTCAAGCGTTGGCGGAGCGGACCCAAGAAGAACTGGACGAAGCGAAAAACGGCCAGAGCGGAAACGTGACGCTGGCCGCCGCCAACGATAACGGAGCGAATCAAAAGGAAATTCAAGGAGTTTTCGTGATTCGCGATAGCAAAGCCTTGTTCATCCCCGTGCAGACCGGCATTACGGGCATAACGGACATCGAAGTGACGAAGGGGATCCAACCAGGAGATGTGATCGTCACGGGCAGCTACACGGCGCTTCGCACGCTGCGGCCCGGAACGAAAGTGAAGATCGACAATTCGGCGGCGAGCAACATCGACAACACCACCAGTTAACAGCGCGGGAATTTCCGCAACAAGAGCAGCACACGTCTGAGAATTGTGATTCGACCGGCGGCTAGCGACGCGCGACAATTAAAGAAGCGCGGCGCCGGCGCCGCGAATCAGGAGCATCAATGCACATGGGCGTGGAAGAATCCGTCTCGCAAAACTTCCGCCAGGATCTGGTGGACACGGGGATCGTCATCCAGACCGAGAGCCTTTGGAAGACGTACGAGATGGGGTCAGAGAAGCTACACGCGTTGCGGGGAGTTGACCTGCAAATACGCAAGGGCGAGTACGTGGCTATCATGGGACCCTCGGGCTCGGGAAAATCCACGCTGATGAACCTGATCGGTTGCCTGGACACGCCGACGAGCGGCTCCTATTGGCTTGCGGGCCGACTAGTGAGCCAACTGGATGACGACGAACTGGCGTACATTCGAAACCGCGAAATCGGATTCGTTTTTCAGACGTTCAATTTGCTACCGCGCGCTACAGCCTTGCACAACGTGGAGCTGCCGATGATTTACAATGGCACTCCCTCGGCCGAGCGTCTGGAACGCGCGAAGAAAGCTCTGCATCAAGTGGACCTTGCGGGGCGCATGACGCACAAACCGAACGAACTTTCCGGCGGACAGCGCCAACGCGTGGCGATCGCGCGGGCACTGGTGAACAATCCGTCGATCCTGCTGGCGGACGAGCCCACCGGCAATCTTGATTCGGCGACGGGCGAAGAAATTATGGCGCTCTTCGCGCGTCTGCACGAGGGCGGGAACACCATCATCCTGGTGACACACGAGGCGGACATCGCCTCTCACGCGCATCGCACGATCCGGCTGCGCGATGGCAAGATCGAGCGCGACGAGCGCACACGCTAATGCGCTGCCGAGGACTTTCCCCGACTTCGCTTTCCTGAGATTCAATTTTCAAAGAGCGTTTACCCTGTATCCTCGCCTGGAGGAGCCAAAATCAGGCGCTGAAATGACAGCGAGAGTGTAGCGATCTGGTTGAGCGCCGATCCTTTGTTTTCAATAACTTGCGAGGTGTTCTACTTGCACGTGTAGCGATCTGTGAGCCCAACGCGGAAGGCTGCGGCGAGGACAGCGCGGTGCCCACACTGCGGTTTGGGAACGGTGCGAGCGCGAGCAGGAGCTGCGCAGGATTGCGCCATGTCCATTTGTTGACCTCGACGTCGCCGAATTTTGATCTGCCGTACATCACGGACAGCCTAGCAGAGCGGAAGACTGAAGACTACTGGCCAAGGGTCCAGTTTTAGTACTTTGACCTGTACCTGTACGTTTGGGCAGTAAGTCAGTTTGAGTCCATGCCCCTCATTGATTGAATTTATGCGCGGTATTGCTCGTCGGTGACTTTTTCAAGCCATTCGACGCTTTTGCCGTCGAGCTGTTCCTGAATGGCGACGTGCGTGACGGCGGTAATTGGCGCGGCGCCGTGCCAATGTTTTTCGCCGGGCGAAATCCAGACAACGTCGCCGGGATGAATTTCCTCGACGGGACCGCCCCAGCGCTGGGCGCGACCGCAACCAGCGATGACGATGAGCGTCTGGCCGAGCGGATGGGTGTGCCAGGCGGTGCGAGAGCCGGGCTCGAAGGTGACGCTGGCGCCGTGCGCCCGCGCCGGATTGTGCGTATCGAAAAGTGGATCGAGGCGCACCGTACCGGTAAACCAATCCGACGGCGGCGTGACCGAAGGCTGCGAACCGCATCTTTTGATTTCCATTTTCGTGATTCCTCGTTTCGCTTCTTGAAGCGCGGGCCGCGCGGGCACGCACACGGCGAGAAGCTCCTCGCGGTTTGTCCTTTTTGTCGCGCGCGTTTAGCGGCCGACCATTTTCTGCATTTCCTCAGGGTAACGCGCACCTTGCACCTTGATCTTCGAGGCTGCCGCGTCGATTTCTAGCAGATCGCTAGGCGAAAGTTCGACGCTTACAGCGCCGATGTTTTCTTCCAGGCGCGAGAGCTTGGTAGTGCCGGGGATGGGCACGATCCAGGGCTTCTGCGCAAGCAACCATGCAAGGGCGATCTGCGCAGGCGTCACATGCTTTTCCTGCGCAAATTTACCGAGCAGATCCACGACATCCTGATTGGCTTTGCGGTTCTCCGGAGAAAAGCGCGGGACGACGTTGCGGAAATCCGATTTATCGAATTGCGTGTCTTCTTTGATGGCGCCGGTGAGGAAGCCCTTGCCAAGAGGACTGAATGGAACGAAACCGATGCCGAGCTCCTCAAGCGCCGGAATCACTTCGGCCTGAGGCTCTCTCCACCAAAGCGAATATTCGCTTTGCAGAGCGGTGACGGGCTGAACGGCATGGGCGCGACGAATGGTCTGCACCCCTGCTTCGGAAAGGCCGAAGTGCCTAACTTTGCCAGCTTGGATCAGGTCTTTCACCGCGCCGGCCACATCTTCGATCGGAACGTTCGGATCGACACGATGCTGGTACAGCAAATCGATTCGGTCGGTCTTTAATCGCTTGAGTGAGGCATCCACGACTTCCTTGATGTGCTCTGGACGACTATCCAGGCCGACTGATTTGCGGGTGTTCGGGTCAATTTTGAAGCCAAACTTCGTGGCTATGACCACCCGGTCTCGAAATGGTGCAAGAGCTTCACCGACTAATTCTTCGTTGGTGAACGGACCGTACACTTCAGCAGTGTCGAAGAACGTGATGCCGCGTTCGACAGCCGCGCGGATCACGGAGATGCCCTGCTGCTTCTCCACGGCAGGACCTAAGCCAAAACTCATGCCCATGCAGCCGAGACCGAGAGCGGAGACTTCCAGATTGCTTTTGCCGAGTTTGCGTTTCTGCATCGATGTTTCCTTTCGAGCGTCTCGCGGGAATTACAGCTCAGCGAGGACGCGATGGACGAGGTGGATCGAGATGGAGCCTTCGCCGACGGCCGAAGCGACGCGTTTCACATTGCCGGAGCGAACGTCACCCACGGCGAAAACACCGGGAAGACTGGTTTCGAGCATGTGCGGTGCGCGGCCGAGCGGCCAAACGGGTTTTTCACTGGCGGAGTCCATGTCGCGACCGGTAAGAATGAATCCTTTATCGTCCAGAGCGAGGCAGCCGCGGAGCCACTCGGTGCGCGGCGAAGCGCCGGCCATGATGAAGACATGGCGAATGTCCTGAGCGGAAACTTCTCCGGTGCGTTTGTCGTGCCAAGTGACGCGTTCAAGATGCGTGGCGCCCTCCAGACCGACGATTTCCGTTTGGTAGTGCAGCTCGATCGAGGGATTTCGTTCAATGCGTTGAATCAAGTAGCGCGACATCGTGTCTGACAACTGACCGGAGCGAACGAGCATGTAAACCTTGCGCGCGGTTTGGGAGAGATATACAGCGGCTTGTCCGGCGGAGTTGCCGCCACCGATGACGACGACATCTTCATGCTCGCAGAGCTGCGCCTCCATGTAAGTGGCGCCGTAATAGACTCCCTGCCCTTCGAATAGAGGGAGATTGGGGATGTGCGGCTTTTTGTACTGTGCGCCGGTGGCGATGACGAGCGAACGAGTGGGCAGCCGCGAGCCGTTGCCGAGGACGACCTTATAGGGACGCTTGACGCAATCGAGCTCGGCGACTTCGTGAGCAATCATCATGTGGGCGCCGAACTTTTGAGCCTGCACGATGGCGCGCGTGGCGAGTTCCTGGCCGGATACGCCCGTCGGAAAGCCGAGGTAGTTTTCGATTTTGGAGCTGGAGCCGGCCTGGCCGCCGGGTGATTCGGATTCGATTACGAGGACGTCCAGGCCCTCGGACGCGGCGTAGACCGCGGCAGCGAGTCCGGATGGGCCGGCGCCGACGACGATCAAATCGCGGACCTGCGACTCGTCGATATCCAAGTTGAAGCCGAGGCCTTCGGCCAACTTCTGCGTGGTGGGATTGCGGAACACATGGCCCTCGCCGCAAATGATGACGGGGATTTCGTCGGGCTTGACATCGAAGCGGTCCAGAATATCCTGCGAAGTTTTGTCGGTATCGAGATCGACGTAGGTGTGGGGCTGGCCGTTGCGGCCGAGAAATTCGCGCAAGTGGAGCGTCTGCGCGGAATGGCGGGAGCCGAGCAGGATCAGATTACCTTGGCCGCTGTTGATGAGTTCGACGCGCCGCAAGATGAAGGCGCGCATGAGGATGTCGCTGAGATCGGCGTCGCGAGCGATGAGTGTGCGCAGGCAATCGCCGCCGAGTTCGAGAAATTCACCGGGCTCGGTAACACGTCCGCGCACCAGGCAGCGGCGTCCGGAAATCATGGTGAGCTCGCCGGTGAAATGGCCGGGGCCGTGGGTGACGACGAGGTGCTCGCCGTTGAGTCCGGGCTGCACGATTTCCATGGCGCCGGAAAGCAGCACGAAGAACGGTACGTTGGTATCGCCGGGTTCAAAGAGGATCTCGGAGGCGCTGACTTTACGAAGCTTGGCGATTTGGCGGACGCGGTCGATCTGCGCGGGCGTGAGCGCGGGAAACGCCTGGGTGCGCGGGTCGAGCAAGCTGACTACCGGCGAAGATGACATGGCTTAACCTCTGGCGGCGGATTGAATCTGCGCGATTAGACTACCGGACGGCTGGTTTGGCTTCAACGAAGAAGAGATAAGGTGGGCGGGCTCGAGGGTGCGCGCAGAAAGCGGCCGCGCATGGGAAAACTGTGCTGAATGCGGCGTTGCAGAGACGCGTCAATCGATAATGACAATCGGGACGTTCGTTCGAATGTTTACGTGATCAGGCAGGTCGAAAGTTACTTTCGTGACCACCGGAAGATTGTCCTTTCCGCCTTCGGGCGGAAGCGATCCGTCGAGTTCATAGTCGTAAACAATGGTTTCGATGTAAGGGACTGCCGGAGGGTTAGCGAAGGTCCAGTGGCGGGCATTTTCGATCGCACTTTCGTCGAGAACTTGGATTCTTTTGCTTCCCGGCGCCAACTCGGTTTTGATTACCTTGCCGTTTTGGTCGATTGTCACGGTGATGGCCACTTTGCCGGTGACGTGAGCCGTGTGGGCGATGGCCGGATAGGCAGGGGATTCGATGTGACGGGGGCAGAGTGCTGGTGAGCTTTGCGCGAAGCAAGTTGATGCCATTGAGAGAACGACGACCGCAGCGACGAGACTAAGTTTCATATTGCCCTCGCAAGTAGCCGACCAGGATGCCCATTGAGCCGCCTCACTGCACCGTCTCAGTGGTCGAAGAATTGGCCCGGATGTTGACGCGATCGGGCAGATCGTGGCTTACCTTTTCCGCGCCCAGTGGAAGGGAGTAGTCCAATTCGAAGTTATAGACAATCGTTTCGACGTTCGGAACTGTGGGGGGCTCGGCGAAGGTCCAGTGGCGGACGTTTTCGATCGCGTTCTGTTGGAGAATTTCACTTGCTTTGGTTCCCGGCGCTGACGCGGCTTCGATGACTGTTCCGTCGGCGCCGACCGTCACGCGAAGGACGACCGTTCCTGTAAGGTGGTCCGAGCGGGCGAACATGGGATATTCGGGTGTTTCGATGTGGCGGGGGCAGAGCGCTGGCGAAGGTTGCGCAGAGCACACTCCGGCCATCGAGCACGCGGCAAGAGCAATTATGGTGACGATTTTCATTGTCGCCCTCGTAGTTAGCTTAGTTTATGGCTAGTTCTTAGTCGCAGCGGAAGATTTGCGGGAGGAGTTCGCTGGCTTGGCCCCAGTAGCAATCGGAGAAGGCGAAATTGTTGGCAGGCTCTTCGGGGCCGAGATAGATGGTGCGGGCGCGGCCGCGAACGCGGGCAACGAAGCTGGCGGCGGGTTCGACGAGGCCGGACGTACCGATCGCAATGAAGACGGTGCAATCGTCAAGCGCCTCGGAAATCTTGTCGAGATCGTAGGGAACTTCGCCGAACCAACAGACGTGCGGGCGGATCAGTCCGCCGCAATGGCAACGCGGGATCGGGCGAGGCGACGCGTAGGTGGCCGGGTCGTCGAAGGGCGCGCGGTCGCAACGATCGCAGCGGCTCTTGAAGAGTTCGCCGTGCATGTGAATGACGCGGCCTGAGCCGGCCTGCTCGTGGAGGTCGTCGACATTCTGGGTGCAAAGAAACAGACGATCTTGCAGCGATTCTTCCAGTTTTGCGAGCGCATAGTGTCCGAGGTTGGGTTTGGCGGCCGAAGCGATGCGGCGGCGCATGGAGTAAAACTCCCAGACGAGGTTCGGATCGCGCTGCCATGCGTGCGGCGAGGCGACTTCTTCGATGCGATGGTTGCACCAAAGTCCGCCAGCGCCGCGAAACGTGGGAATGCCGCTCTCGGCGCTGATCCCGGCGCCGGTGAGGACGAAGAGGCGATCGGTGGGAGAAATTACCACCACTCTGAAATTGTACGCCTCGGGAGCACGTGTGAGATGGCGGAATTCGGTCGCGGAATCGTGCGACGCGGAGAGCGGCGACACGCATTCCCGCTTCTCTTGGCCGTGGCTCGGCACCGGGAAACAGCGGGAGCAAGCTCTGGCATTCCGCATGAAGAAGTTCCCAAGTGCTCCACTTTGGAGGGTTCGAGATGTGGCGCCCAGTGTCGCTAATCACTTCGCGAAGAGGTTGCGGGCGATGAACCAGACGTTGGCGGGGCGTTCGGCGAGACGGCGCATGTACCACGGGAACCAATAAGAGCCGTAGGAGATCAGGACGCAGCTGCGATAGCCTTCGCGGGCGAGACGGAGTTGTTCGGCGCGCTGGATGCCGTAAAGCATGGCTAACTCGACCTGATTTTTGGCGATGCCCTGCGAGGCGGCCCAATCGGAAATGCGGGCGATCAGGGGGCGGTCGTGGGTGCCCAAGGCTGCGCGAACCCCGGCGCGGCGGGCGTCGGGCGAAAGAAGCATCTGCGTAAGACGAAAAAAGTTTTCGTCCACATCGGATTTTTTCTGGAAAGCGATTTGCGGCGGCTCGCTATAGGCGCCTTTCACGAGGCGCACGCTAGCGCCCAGGGCGACGAGCGATTCGACGTCGGCTGCCGTGCGGCGCAAATAGGCCTGTACACAGACACCGACGTTGCGATTCGCTTGGTGGGCGCGGCGGTGGAGATCAAGCGTGGCCTCCACATAGGAGCTCTGCTCCATATCAATCCAGACGGATTTCTCGACGGCCATATTGGAGCCGGCGGCGGCTTTGACGAGCTTCATGAGGTTGGCGAAACAGAACTCGCGATCGACGTCGAGGCCGAGCTGCGTTAACTTGACGGAAATTTCGGCGGGCAGCGCGGCGGCGCGAACGCGCTCGAGAATGCCGAGATAATCGCTGGTGACGGATTCAGCCTCTGAGCGGTCGCGGACATTTTCGCCGAGATGAGTGATCAGCGAAGAGACGCCGCTTCCCGCCAGGCGGCGCGAGGCGGCGAGAGCGTCGTCAAGCTGTTCGCCGGGCAAGAAGCGCTGGGAGGCGCGTCGGACGAAGCGCAGACGGGGTGCGCGTTCGCGGAGCCAAGCGCTCTCAGAGGCGTGCACGAGAATTCGGCGCGCCCAGCTCATTTAGCGTAGGTATCGGCGGCGTGAATTTGCGGCGAGAGGATCATGGCCAGGAGCATGACGTTACCGAGCTTTCTGTTCGCGCAACGGCAAGGTTATCAGAGCAAGGGGGCCGCGTCACTCGGTAGGCTGACGCGGGGAAGTTGAGACGATCACTGCAGATGCGACGGCGAGGTTGTGAGTCGCGAGGGTCCTGAACCGTCAGCGGCAGGTCCCAAGATGCGCGCCGGTTTGTAACACCGGGGCCAGCAACGGCATCCAACTTGGCATCGACGGCGACCAGCTCAACTGGGCGTCCGCTGTTACTGCAAACGGTCAAACGGCTGTACAATGCTAGTTCGATCTCGAACTGGTTGGCGATATTGGACTTCGCGATCGGCTCCTCGCGCGGGTGTCCGCGCTGGGAGTGACCCTGCCTGAGCGAAGTATCGAGGCGGATGGAATGAGCGGATACCTCTCCGTGATTTCGATTATTGGCGCCACACCAGACCACGTGGCTTGCTCGTTGGGAGACGAGGCAGCGATCCTGAATCTGAAGAACACTACGTATTACGGGTTGAATCCCGTAGGCACGCGGGTGTGGAATTTGGTGCAGCAATCGAGGAGCGTCAGCGAGATTCGCGACGCGCTGGTGGAGGAATACGACGTGCAAGCGGAGCAGTGCGAACGAGACTTGCTCGATCTGCTGGAAAACATGAGGGGAACAAGGATTGATCGAAGTGCGGTGACGAGAGGCTGAAGGCGGAAGGGAACTTATAGTCAGGAAGATCGTCCCAGCGCATTCTGACTTGACCCCTACAGCAGTCCAATCCCAGCCACGGGCCCCACTGACCGGCTTTGCGCGACTTTCTTCGAGGTGGCGGGTTGAAAAAAGCGACACAAACTTGGCGCCGATTTTGGCGACTGAGCGGCTACGCACGCGCACGGGTGTTGGAGGCGGCGGGTGGGCTGCTGCTCACGCGAATCTGTTTGTCCGTGGTGGGATTTCGGCGATGGAAAGCTGCGATCGAGTGGCTCACGCCTGATTCGGCAGCGCCGGGCAGTCCGGCAACGCAACCGGAAATGGAGTTTGCGGGCGTGATGGACCGCTGGGAAGCTGCTGCGGCGCGACATTTACCCATGGACGCGAATTGCCTGGAGCGTTCGCTGACCTTGTGGTGGCTGCTACGGAGACGTGGAATTGCCGCGGAGTTATGCATTGGCGGGCGAAAGGAACGGGGGCAGTTCGAGGCGCATGCGTGGGTTGAGGTCGGCGGAGTGGTGGTGAGCGGCAAGAACGGCGGGCGACGGGAGTTCGAGGTGTTTGGAGCACGCCCCGGCGCGATAAGGACTTGCGCGTCATGAGCGGAATCGTAGGGACATTCCGAAGGGACGGAGGACCTGCCGACCAGTCGATGGCGCGGGCGCTGACGCGCTCTCTCGCGTTTCGTGGACCGGATGCCCAGCAGATCTGGTGCAACGGCCCAGTGGCGCTGGGCCACGCGATGCTAAGGGCCACGGAGGAATCGGCGTTCGAGCGGCAGCCTGCGGCACTGGGCGGGAAAATGTGGATAACCGCCGACGCGCGGCTTGACGCGCGTGGCGACTTACTGGCGGCGCTGGCGCAGGCGGGGCAGGATGCGCGGAAAGCGGCTCCGGATTGTGAGTTGATCCTGCAGGCGTACGCAGCGTGGGGCGACGAATGCGTGCAACGTCTGCGGGGCGATTTTGCGTTTGGGATTTGGGACGCGCCGCGGCAAACGCTCTTCTGCGCGCGGGACCACGTGGGCATCAAGCAGTTTTACTTCGCGGAGAGCAAGGATTTTTTTCTGTTCAGCAACACGCTGGACTGCGTGCGGACGCACCCGGACGTACCGGACGACCTGAATGAAGCGGCCATCGCCGATTTTCTGCTTTTCGGGCTGAATTGCGATCCGGCGACCACCACGTTTCGAGCGATTCGGCGGCTGCCGCCCGGTCATTTTCTGCGGGTTTCCACGGGCGAACTTCGGATCAAGCGATACTGGACGTTTCCTGTTGACGGGCACATCCGGTACAACCACAGTGATCAGTACGTGGAACATTTTCAGATCCACCTGCGGGATGCCGTGGCGGATCGGCTGAAGGGCGCGCGAGTCGGCATCCTGCTAAGCGGCGGGCTCGATTCGTCGTCGCTGGCAGCGACCGCGCGAGGGCTCTCTCCCGAGCGAGGCGAGAGCGGGAAACTACGTGCGTATACGGCGACGCACGAGGAGACTCTGCAAGAGCAGGACAGCGCGCATGCTCGCGAGCTGGCCCGGTTTTTGGGCATTCCGATTCGGTGTCTGCCAATGGACCACCTGCAGCCGTTCGAACAATGGGAAAACCCGACGATGCACTGGCCCGAGCCGGTGGATGATCCGCTGATGGCCGGCCTATTTGATCAATTCACGGCGATAGCGGCGGAGTGCCGGGCGGCGTTCAACGGCGAAGGCGCGGACAATTTGATGGATTTTCAAATGCTGCCGTACGCGCGGAATTTGATGAGAAACCGGGAATGGCGACGGCTGCGCACGGATGTGCCGCGATTTTTGCGCGTGCGGCAGATCCCGTGGCGCGGAGCGCGCCAGAAAATGAAGGAGGCGGTGGGCGTCGGCTCCGACGCGGCCGTTTTCCCTAAGTGGTTGAATCCCGATTTTGCGCGGCGAGTGGATGCCAAGGCGCGATGGCGGGAGGGTTGCGCGCCGCGAGTGGCGCCGATGCACCCGGTGAAGCCCAGGGCGCACGCGTCTATGTATTTGCCGCATTGGACTCTGCTATTCGAGATGCTGGACGCGGGTGTAACTAGACGGGCAGTGGACGTACGTTACCCTTTTCTGGATTTGCGCATCATTGATTACTTGCTGGCGATTCCATCGTTTCCCTGGGCATTCAAGAAGACGATTTTACGCGAAGCGATGGCGGGATATCTTCCGGAGAAAATCCGACTGAGGCCGAAGACTGCTCTTCCGGACGAGCCTGTAAGAGCAGCCCTTGGAAAGGAAGTTTCGCACCGGATCGCAGGCATGAGGTGGTCCGAGGAATTGGAGCGATTCGTACGTCGGGCAGCCTACGGATCGTCAAGTTCCGGGCAGGCGGTACCAGTGAATGAACTGGCAATGCGGCCGCTGTGCTTGAACTTTTGGTTGCAGCGGTCAAGCTCCCTTCGGTATAACTTGATGGCGGAGGTCGGGAATGGATAAGGGCGGGAAGCCCCAACCGAAGAAACCGTACACGCCACCAGTGTTGACGAAGTACGGTACCGTACGCGATCTCACCAATACAGTCAGCACGTCGGGCAGCCGAGACGGCGGGAGCTTCCGCCGCGGGAAGTTCCGCACCGCGTGACCGAGTTGGGCGGAGTGAATTGGATTTTGCCTACCTAAATTTCGGGCTGCGAATCTGCTCGAATATGCCTCTCGCTGGTTTGGAACCTACTTCGAAGCAGTTTTGCGACTTTGACGTGCGCCTACATTTCGGAAATTCCCGGCAATTTCAGAAGAGTTGCCCGCAACGAGCGCGAAGCCTTTTTTTGTAAGTCCGTATGTGACGGAAACGGGCGAGCCGGTGCTGCGCGTGTGGGAAATTGCAAGTGGCGGGTGGCGCCGATTTGATTACGCTGATGGCACACAATTTTGGCTCGATGCCAACGGCACGGAGATATGGTCTTGCTGGATTGATACGTCGTCTTTCGAGGACGCGGTTAGTTACGTGCTGGGGCCCGTCTTTGCGTACTTACTGCGCTTGCGAGGAGTGACGTGTTTGCACGCGAGCGCGACGCAATGCGGGGGACGCACGGCGGCATTTGTTGGCCCGGGAGGCGCGGGGAAGTCGACACTAGCGACGGCGCTGGGGTTGCGCGGACACGCGGTTCTTTCCGACGACGTGGTGCCGCTGATGGAGCGCGATGGAGCGTTTTACGTGATGCCGGCGTATCCGTATCTCTCCCTGTGGCCGGAATCGGTCCTGGCGCTTTATGGCGCAGGGCGAGATTTTGGAGCATTTTCCGAGAATTATCCGAAGCGCATGCTGCCAAAGGCGGCCGGTGAATTGCAGTTCGGCGAAGAGCCAACGTTACTTGATGCAATTTTTCTGTTGGGCGAGCGAACGGACAGCGTTTCTGCGCCGCTAGCGGAGAGCTTAGAGAAGCGCGAGGCGCTGATGTGGCTGGTGGGTAATACATACTCGAATTTGTTGTTAGACGAACAGATGCGCGCCAAAGAATTTGCGCTACTTGGCAGATTGCTGGCGGCAGTTCCGATACGGCGATTGCGGCCGCACACGGATGTTTCGCGGATCGGATCTCTTTGCGAACTCGTCGAAAGTGAATTGGCACGGCCGAAGGACGCAGCGCCGGCGGTTGCGTAGCGCAACTGCGCGCCCTGGCAGCCGCGGATTTCAACGGGTTTTTCCTTTCTTCCCAAGCTTGCTTCTGCGATATTCCTTGCCGACGATTCCTGGCGCGCTGTGGACGCCGCGTAGACGGAACCAACCCCGGCGAGTTTCCCAGCTTCCAAGCTTCGGCCATTGAAACAAGCGTGAGGAGGATTGTGTAGATGCGAAAGCTCGTGGCGCTTAGCGGCTTGTTACTGCTTTGGATTTCGCCGGTCATCGCGCAAGGCGAAGCGGCCGCTGCACAGGAACAGTCGGTTCCGCCGCCCGTGCCGGCGGCGCCGGTGAAGAAAACGCCACCGGTAACACCGAAGTGGGAAATTTCCGCCGGGTACACGATCCGGTCGAATTACCAGCCCGACAGCACGAAGCCTTACTTCAATGGTTTCTACGGGTCAGTTGACAGGAATATTTTCCACTGGCTAGGCGCGGAGGCGGAATTCACGGGAACCTTGAAGAACCAGGGCGTTATTACGGGGGATTCGCGCGTCTATACGTTTCTGGTGGGCCCAGAGCTTTACCCATTTGGCCATCGAAAGGTGACGCTTTTCGGACATGCTTTATATGGTCTGGGATTAGAGAGAATCACGACGGGACCGTTCGCGGGTTTCGGTGTGGAAACGTCGAATAACGCTGTGGGGGCGTGGGAAGTAGGCGGCGGACTGGATTGGAATAAATGGCAACATTGGTCTATACGTTTGGTTGAAGGCGATTTCGGAGGCGCGAGTTTTACGAGCGTGAAGACAGGTGGAGGATCGGTGCGCATATCCGCGGGCGTGGTGTACAGGTGGGGGAGAAAGTAGATGGTGATTACCTGATGGAAGCGGGTGAAGGACCGGGTTCGGCATCGAATTCTTCAGGCATCCTGATTGCTCGGCAGAGCCATCTTTAGTAGTCTCTACGATTGCCTTCGAGGTTATCCATCGGCTTGGGGATCAGGGTGAGAGATTTGCGGGCGCGATTTGGTCTTGTGTACGGCTTGGCGTTTGTGTTGCTAGCGGCGTGTCTGGCGGGCTGCCAAGAACAGGTGAATTTTCCCGCGCCGGTGCTGCAGTCGATCAGCCCGACAGAAGTTCAAGCAGGAGAGCCGGCCCTCACGTTGACGATCAGCGGGAGAGGATTTACGCCGTCGTCTTCCGTGCTGTGGGCGTCGAGCGCGATTCCATCGGGGGGGCTGGTTAGCACCTACGATGCAGCGACCGGACAATTGCTGGCGCAGGTACCGGGATCTTACATTCAGAGCCCGGGACAGGCGTCTATCTACGTCGAGACGCCGCAGCCAGGCGGCGGCACCACTGCGTCGATTACGTTTACAATTAACCCGAACCCGAGCGCGGTACCGGAGATTTCGGGTCTCACGCCGACTGCGGTGGCGGCCGGGTCTGCCGGTTTCACCCTCGGTATCTCGGGGAAGAATTTCGTATCGCAGTCAGTGGTTCTGGTCAACGGCAACGCGCGGACGACGACGTTCGTGAACGCGACGTCGGTGCAGGTGACGCTGGGAGCGGGCGACGTGGCGAGCGCAGGAACACTGCAGATTTCGGTGTTGAATCCTCCTCCGGACGGCGGCAGTTCCAACGGTTTTGGGTTCAATGTGAATTACCCGGTGCCGAGCGTGACGTCGCTGAGCCCCAGTTCCGCGCTAGCCGGAAGCGCGAGTGTTTCGCTGGTGCTGACTGGCACGAATTACGTGCCGGAATCAGCGATTTTGATCAATGGCGCGCCGCGCACAACATCGTATTCGAGTGCGACGCAGGTGAGCGCGACGCTATCGGCCGGCGATTTAACGCAGGGCGGCGTGATGCAGGTGCAGGTGGCGAATCCGGCTCCTGGCGGCGGAACGTCCAGCATTTTGGCGTTTGCCGTCAATCCCACGGACACCGTGGGGCTCCCCGACCTGGTCGACTATGCGTACGACGGCGCGCAGGCGAACAATGGGATCTGTGGAACACTCGCGGCATGCGCGAACGGGATCCCAACGCTGGCGAGTGCCGGACCTTCGGTAAGCACGACGGGAGAGTACGTGGCGTTCGCTTCGACTTCGACGAATCTGCTGTTGAACCAGGCGAATGCCGCGAGCGCAATCTTCTTGCGCGACACGTGCCTGAGCAGCACCACGTCATCAACCGGAGCCAGTGGTTGCTCTCCGAAGACGCTGCTCGTTAATTTGGGAGTCAGCGGCGCCTTACCGAATGGACCGGCGGATCAACCGTCCATCGATAGCACGGGCGCGCACGTGGCGTATACCTCTACGGCGACAAATCTGGTGAGTTACGCGAGTGTGAACGGCGCAACGCAACAGGTGTATTGGCAGACGACGTGTTTGTCGGGTTCGAGCACGACGGGATGTACATCAACGGGCTCGATTGGCACCGCGGCGCTGGTTTCGGTGGCGGTGGATGGCGTAACGCCTGGAAACGGCAACAGCTACGACCCGATCATCAGCTCAGACGGCGAGTACGTGGCGTTTGTCTCGTTGGCGACAAATCTGGTGTCGGGCGTAACGGTGGACGGAGTGACGCCTCAAGTTTACATCCGGAACACGTGCAATGCGGTTCCTCCGGCGAACGGGAGCTGTACGCCCACGACCTACCTTATCTCAACACCCGATGGGACCACGCCAGGAGATGGCGCAAGCTCCGCACCTGCGATCGCGAATGACGGACTGTTTGTATCATTCACATCCCAGGCAACCAACTTGCTTGCGGGCGGATCGAGTTCGAAATTCAACGGCTCTCCCGAAGTATTCGAGCGGTCGACGTGCGTGACAACGCTGAGCGAAGTGGGCGGTACGTGCGTGCCGACGACTGAGCTGATATCCTCTCCGGATCAGGTGACGCCGGCGGACGGCACGAGCGGGGAATCGTCGGTTTCCCAGGACGGGCGGTACGTGGCGTTTGCTTCCACAGCGCAGAATTTGATCCCTGGAGTCGGACCAATACAACAGGTTTACGTGGCCGATACATGTGCGGGAGTGGTGGTGACCAGCCCTCCAGAGTGCACTGCTTCGCTCAATCTTGTATCGACCGCCGACGGAACGACGCCGGGGAATGCAATTTCCGAAAATCCCAGCGTGAATAGCTGCATAACAGCCACATCCGTGACGGTTTCATGCGGCACCGGCCAATTCATTGCGTTTGCCACGAAGGCTTCAAATCTTGGGCCCGCCGTGCAGAACGGGGTAGAAAATATCTTCGCGCGGAACACCTGCGAGGGCGTAGTGACCACGAGCATTACGAACACGATCGGGCCGAGTTGCGTCTCCTACACTTTTCTTGCCAGCCAACCGCAGGGCACCCTGGCTTCGCCAGCGAACGGTGACAGCATCGTGCCAAACCTGAGCGGCGATGGACACATCGTCGGATTTCTATCATCCGCCGGGAACCTGGTGACGAACGACACAAATGGAATTCCGGATGCGTTCATCGCCCCGGCATCACCCACTGTGAATTTAACGATCTCGCTACTGGGGAGCGGATCGGGCGACGTTACAGACAGCCAATCACTGGTCAGCTGCGTGCTGACCACGGGAACGCAGACCGGGACGTGCTCGGCGAACTACATCTACGGAAGTTCGGTTACGCTGACGGCAACGGCGTCGTCTGGCTACACGTTCACGGGCTGGGGGGGCGGCGTCACAACTACCATGTGCCCAGCGGATACGGATACATGCACGGTGACGCTTAACGCCGGCGGGAATATTACGGCGACATTCAAGTAGGGCCCCGGGAATTGACGGAGCGGGCCGGCTGTGGGAGCCGCGTGCAGGATATCCCAACGCCTCCTTCGCAGAAGTGGGCGGGTTGGGAAGCGTGCCCCGGTTCCTTTTGGAACCGTTGTCCCCGCAACGCCGCTTCCAACCCGCAACGCGATCATGGCCGGACGAGGAGTAGTGGCCAATGGCTCGCCCGGGATAGATTGGCGGGTACATCGGTTTTAGTACTTCCCGGCGCGGAGGATTGCTTGGGCGTCAGCGGTTGACGTTGACAACCACGTCGGCTGTTGGAGGCATGTGAAGAATAACCTCCGTCGTGTGATTCGAACGGATGTTAATGCGCTTGAGCCACTTTGAGAAAGCGCCTTGCGAATAGGCTTGCAAGTCGTATTGACCGGTGAGAAAGCGGGCGAACTGGAAACGGCCCTGTTCGTTGGTGTGCGTGGCGTTGGGATGGTCGCCGAATGAGGTCTGGATCGTAACGGTGGCGTGAGGCACGGGTTTGCCGTGAGCATCGACGACCGTGCCGGCCAACGTGCCAACGCGGACGCGAGCGTACGACGAAGTTGCGAACCCGACCAGGACGAACGCCAGGACGAATCGAGATAGTATGAATACGCGCCGGTTCATGACGCCCTCCGAGAACTACGCAGAAAATTGTACCGTTCAAAGGCAGATTCGCCGAGATAGCATGCGTGGGGTGTTGCGGAAAAGCGACTGTTCTAAAGTACAGGTGGATTTCAAGCCGATTACCTTCAATGATCGACAGGAGACCGCATGGCTCGTTACATTTCGCAGCACACGCTTGCTTGCCTGACACGCCAAGGCGCGCAACAACTCTCGCAAAAGTTGCACGACGGGCGTGAAGTGGCGGCGCGGCGGGTGCTGGTGAACATGCAAGAGGGGAAAATGCTTGTGGAGTTCGACGCGCCGGACCGAGCGACGCTGGAAACATGGCTAGCGCAGGAAAAATTCCACTTCGATTGGGTTCTGGGCGTGGAGCTGGAGTCGAGCGGCGATGGAACTCTCCTACCATGCTAATGACGATCCCCCGGCTGACTTCTGCGCCCGCCCATTGCCCCGGCGCTGGGGGCGGGTGTATGCTCACGGGTGAATGAGAATTCACCCACCGACGTTGGTTCGGCGCTGTTGTAGTACATGTAGCACCGGGGTGTGCTCTGGCGCGGGAAGGCTAGGAACGTAGGGAATCCGACCTAGCTCGGTAAGTTTAAAACCCACCGCCGGATCGCTTCCGGCGGTGGGTTTTTGTTTTCAGGGCGAGTTCAGCGGAAGGGACGAAATGTTCAAGGAGGAACGGAAGTCATGAGCGAATATGCGCATCCGGAAGTGTTGGTTTCGACGGAGTGGGTCACGGATCACGGGAAAGATCCTAAAGTGCGGCTGATCGAAGTAGACGTGGACACATCCGCGTACGACCAGGGGCACATCGCGGGAGCGGTGGGGTGGAATTGGCAAACGCAGCTGCAGGACAACGTCCGGCGGGATTTAATCGACAAAGCGGCGTTGGAGCAGTTGATGGGGCAATCCGGAGTATCGAACGACACGACGGTGATTCTCTACGGCGACAATAACAACTGGTTCGCCGCGTACGCGCTATGGCAGTTGAAATATTACGGGCATAAGGACGCGCGTTTGATGAATGGCGGACGAAAGAAATGGGTGGCGGAGAAGCGTCCTCTGGCGACCGAAGCGCCGAAAGTAAACGCGACGACATATCGTGCGAGCGGTCCGGATGAATCGATTCGCGCGCACAAGGAGCAAGTTGCGACGGTGATCGATCGAAAGAACGCCGGGCAGCTGGTGGACGTGCGGTCGCCCGATGAATTTACGGGGAAAATTATCGCGCCCCCGGGAATGACGGAAACGGCGCAGCGAGCTGGGCATATCCCGGGTGCGGCGAATGTGCCGTGGTCCCAAGCGGCGCGTGAGGACGGCACGTTCAAGTCGCTGGAGGAGCTGAAGCAGCTATATCAAGGCAAGGGCGTGACGGGAAATGGAGAAGTGATCGCCTATTGCCGCATCGGAGAACGCAGCTCTCACACGTGGTTCGTGTTGAAGTACCTGCTCGGGTACGACAACGTGAAGAACTACGACGGATCGTGGACCGAATGGGGCAATTTGATAGGAGCGCCGATCGAGAAAGACGTGGCGGCCGCAGCCCGCTAGCAGCACGAAAATGCAACGCGCTGCGCCGGTCGACGGCGCAGCGCGACAGTTGACCGGGCCCAGTTCAAATGGAGAACGGCTAAGGGTCGTCGAAAGGGCCCTTGCCGCTGGCGAGTTCGGTGTTCACTTCGGCGAGGGCGTCTTCCGGTGGCCCGATGCGCCGATAGTGGCTGACGTCGATGGTTTCGTGCTGGGCGAAGGGGAACAGGAATTTGCGTCCGGCGAAGTCGTACTCGTAATGCGTTGGCAGCCAGACACCCGGCGCGACCTCCGTCTGATCTATTTCCACCTTGCTGCCGCGATACACTTTTCCCGCAATTCCAGCAACGAAGGAGATGTCACTGGTGACCCAAGCTTCGCCACGCACCAGTTGATTGGTGGAGCGATCCACCCAGATTTTGGCAGTTACGTGGGCTAGCGCGCTCTGAAACATCGAGCTCGGATGAAATTCCGGATTCGGATATAGCTCGAACACATCGCACGGGCTGCCAGCATACGTTTCGCGGCCAATCCATTTCGGGACAAATGCGTCTTTCGTTGCATTCACGAATTCGGACCGCTGCCGCTCGCGTTTTTCATATTTGTCACGGGCAGTCGCGCCCTTGGAGTCGTCGGCCGAAGTCATCATTCGGAGAACATCTCTCCACGCCTGGAGTTGTCGCGTGTAGTCTTCAGGACTGACCTCAACGCCATGGTCGCGCAGAAGGATTTTCATTGTCCCGCCGCCAGTAGGCACGATGCGGTAGATGCGATCGTCAAGCACGCGCGGATTGGAACCCGAGGAGCGGTCCACGTGACGCTCGATGCGTTCGTAGAAATTCAGGGCTTCGTCGTCAGCATGCTGGTTGGCAATCAGTTTTTCGCGGCGTTGGCGCAGTTCGGCGTCCGTGGGAGGTTGCGCATTGGAGTCGAGGCGAGCATCGATCGGCGACGGGTTTTGGGCGCACGCCGGTACCGCGGCAACCGATGCGCCGACGAGCAGAAAGACCAACAGAAGCGAACTGGGGCGGTACCCAATCATACGGGTCAGATTGGCGTCCTTACGGGAAACGTTGCTTCCAAGTTCGCCTACTATTTTACCTAGGTTTCAGGCGATCCGGAAACCGTGCAGCCAAGTGCGTTGTGGAGCGGCTACTTCGTCGGCGGGGGAGTGGTTGGCTCTTTGGGGATTGTAACGGGACTGCGTGGATCGAGGTTGGCGTGTCCATCGGGTCCGAGGACGTAGGGATAGCCCGCAGGATCGACTGGTATTCCGCGCACGAATCCGGCATCGTGCAGAGCGGCAGTGGACGCCGGGTATTGGCCGAACTTCTCCCGATATTTGTCTGCGAGATCGTCCAACTCTTGCTCATCTTGTTCTGCTTCGAGGCCCTTGAGCGTATTGATCGCGAGCTTGCGAATCTTGGGATCGGTATGCGACACGTAAATTTCGGACCATATCATCCGCGATGTATCGATGGATCCGCTCTTTTGATCCATACGCGCGGCCATGATTTTCAACCAAGCTGGTCCCTGGGGCGCTTTGGATCCCGCCAGATAGGCGGCTGCGGCTTCGTGGTAATTGCGAAAATGCCAGTAATACAAGAATCCGAGGTCACTGTACAGGCCCCAGACGTCGGGATTGGCAGCGATACCTCGCTTAACGAGCTTGACCGCAAGGTCAGGTCGATTTGCTCCGGCATATCGTTCGGAAAGAAACACGGCGCCGAAGTGGTAGGCAGGCAGAAGCTTGGGATCGAGAGTTGTGGTGATGTCGAGTAATG
This sequence comes from Candidatus Acidiferrales bacterium, assembly GCA_049591475.1. Taxonomy (GTDB): domain Bacteria; phylum Acidobacteriota; class Terriglobia; order Acidiferrales; family UBA7541; genus Palsa-295. The sequence goes on along the minus strand of JBAWEZ010000074.1, from coordinate 98,489 downwards.
GCCATAGCAAGGCGTAAGGGGAGTGGTGTGTGCCAAGGCGGCTGCCGTAGTACTGCACGGCTCGCGTCCAATACACATCCGCGAGAAGAGAGTTGTATCCGAGGCTCATCTTTGCGATCGCGGAGGGAGAGCGAAGCAGCAACTCGTCCCGAGCCTGGGCTTCGGTACGAGTACGTGCATCGATGCGCGTTTGTAACGCGAAAAGCGCCACGAAGAGCAAGGGCACGGTGATGACAGCGAGCCATAAGGAACGGTTTTGGCTGGGGTTCGTCATTTCAGGTTGCGCCGGGAGAACACCGCCGAAGACGCAAGGAGAAGCAGGACGATGTACATCGATGCGTAAAGCGTGTTCTGCCAGACCAGAGCGAGAGGTATGTGTTCGCCGTGCGCGGCGGCGGCAATCGAATTGAAATTGTGAAAATTCGGGAGAAGATAATACAAGACAGTGCTGGCCGCCTTGAGAAAGGAACTTTTGGTGAGCACGCCGAAATCACGGATCTCGCCAGCAAACAGGCCCGCGATGTAGATTCCAATAGTGAACAACGTGGATAGCATGGGGCTGGAAAAGCAGGAAAAGAACAGAGCAATGGCGGTGACCAAGGCCAGCGACAACAAGATGAAGTAGATGGCGATCAGTATGGAGCCGTCGGAACGGAGGAACGGACGGCCGACGTAGAAAAGCGCCGCTGCCAGGCCGAGGGTCATGAAAAGCGTATTTATGGCCAGCGTCAGCACCAGGCCGGCGTATTTGCCGACCAAGAATTCCCAGCGGCGGATAGGCTTGGCCAGCAGGCTATACAGCGTGCGCTTCTCCATCTCCTTGTACACCAGGCCGACGCCGATAAAGATAGCCATTACCAACCCGATAATGGAGATGGCGGAGAGGCCGAGGTTCACAATCACCAGCCGCTCGATGCCGATAGAAATCTGTCCCACGAGAATTGCGGCCCCGATCATCAGCAGCGCGAAGAATACGAGGTTATAGAGCACACGGTCGCGCACTGCTTCGCGGAACGTGTTGACGGCCACGACGCCGGGTATGGAGCTCATTGAGCGTTGGCCTCCACGGGCGCCGAGGACTCGGGCTGGCGCTCCACAAGTCCCAAGAAGTAGTCTTCCAGCGTGGGCCGAACCGGAGAGACGGACAGAATTCTGGCGCTACAATCACGCAACTCATCGAGCGTTCCGTAGATTTCGGCCTCGGGCAATTGAATCCGGTAGCGTCCGCCGACGGGAGTAGCTCGGTGTGCCAAGTTGGACGAAAGCGGCCGCCCTTCCGCGGGCTCGAACAAAATTTCCATGGCATGGATTTCGATGGATACGATTTTGCCGGGTGCGCCAACGCCTCGAAGCCTGCCCTGATGCAGCACGGCCACGCGATCGCAAAGCATTTCAGCGTCAGAGAGAATGTGCGTGGAAAAGAAGACGGTGCGGCCTTGCGTCTTCAGATCGAGGATGATGTCGCGCACTTCGCGGCGGCCGATGGGATCGAGGCCGGACATGGGCTCATCGAGAAAGACGATCCGCGGGTCGTGGATGATGGCCTGTGCGATGCCGGCGCGCTGCAGCATTCCCTTGGAAAACTTGCGGAGCTGCACATCGGCGCTGGCCGCAAGGCCTACCCGCTCCAGGACGCGGGAAACGCGGGCGCGACGCTCCGCAGCGGGAAAGCCGGAGAAGCGCGCGTAATAGTCGAGAAGTTCGCGCGCAGTGAGGTAATCGTAGAAATACGGCTGCTCGGGCAGGTAGCCAATATCGCGGTGCATGGCGACGTCGTCGATGGGGCGGCCAAGAATCCGTGCAGTGCCGGAGGTCGGAAAGACCAAGCCCATAAGCAGTTTCAACGTGGTGGTTTTGCCGGCGCCGTTGGGACCGAGAAAACCGAATATTTCGCCTTCCTCAACGCGCAGCGAGAGATTATCGAGTGAGCGGCGCATGCGTTTGCGCCAAAAGCCCACCGAATAATCTTTGGTGAGGCCGAGGATCTCGATGGCTGGGCTATTCGATTTCATGATTGTCAACAAGAGTTCGCATAACAATTTTTCGGCAGCGAAGAGCGGAAGTCAATTGCGTGTTGTTGTCTTCCAGAGCACAGGAGTAAGATGCGGCCACTGCGCCGAATCGAGCGGAGGGCGAGTTCGCGGGCGGGATTTGATTTTCAAGGCGTAGCGGCGCGGAGGCGAGTGTACCACTATGGGTAGCTACATTCGACACTACTGCCCGAACATTTTGTGGTGACGTTGCGAATTCCCCTTGACAAGATTTTCGTGAGACACGATACTTCGCACCCAGGCTCGGGGAAAAAACGCGGTTCGTTTGTCGTTCTGCCCAGCGCCGACGGCGACCGCGTGTACGCCAGAGCGAGCTCAACCAAGAGAGAGCGCAGCAACTGACCGCGCCATCAATGCGGCGAGGCTTAGCGGCGCTTTTCTCTTTTTCAGTCTAGGAGGCGGCGCCCCGACGAGGGTTTGGGCCGTCCTAACTAGAAAGTGCCACGTTTCCGTGTATCACCGATACACGCAACAAGACCCCGGAATACGTTTGGAGGTAAAATTGAGTTACATCCTCCTGCGGGATCCCGGCTAATCGAACGGCTGCAACATTGCCGGCGCGGAGGTAGAACATGGCGGAAACGAGAACGGCATTGAGCGCAAAATCGCAGACGGAACAAGCTACGCAACGAACCACAGGATTGCAATTCCACCGGAAATTCACCGACGGAAAAGTGTCGCCATTTGACAAGGTGGAATGGGAGCGGCGAACAGCACTCATAGGCAATGATAAAGGGCAGGTGATTTTCCGGCAGGAGAACGTGGAAGTACCCAAGTCGTGGTCCATGACGGCCACGAATATCGTCGCTTCGAAATATTTTCACGGAAAGCCGAATACGCCGCAGCGCGAGACGTCCGTACGGCAGTTGATCGGTCGCGTGGTTGACTCCATCGTGCGGTGGGGCGAAGAAGGCGGCTATTTTGCGGATGCGCAATCCATAGCCGCGTTTCAGGACGAGCTGACGCACCTGTTGGTTGAGCAGAAGGTGGCGTTCAATTCGCCGGTGTGGTTCAACGTGGGCGTGCAGGCCAAGCCGCAGTGCTCAGCGTGCTTCATCAATTCGGTCCAGGACAAGATGGAATCGATCATGGACCTGGCGAAGACCGAAGGGATGCTTTTCAAGTGGGGATCCGGGACTGGCACAAACTTTTCGGCGCTGCGCGGCAGCCACGAAACGCTTTCGGGCGGCGGGATTGCCTCGGGGCCGGTAAGTTTCATGAAGGGTTTCGATGCGTTTGCGGGGGTGATCAAGAGCGGCGGTAAGACGCGGCGCGCTGCCAAGATGGTGATCCTCAACGTGGATCATCCGGATATTGTTGAGTTCATCGACAGCAAAAGAAAAGAAGAGCGCAAAGCGCACGTGCTGATCGAGCAGGGCTACGATCCGGCGATTGATGGCGAAGCGTACTCGTCCGTGTTTTTCCAGAACGCAAACCATTCGGTGCGCGTGACGGACGACTACATGCACGCCGTGGAGGAAGACCGCGACTGGTGGACGCACAACGTGGCCGACGGCCAGACGGCGGATAAGTATGGCGCGAAGGATCTGCTCCATAAGATGGCCGAATCGACCTGGCAATGTGGCGATCCGGGCATGCAATACGACACGACGATCAATCGTTGGCATACTTGCAAGGCCACGGACCGGATCAACGCGTCGAATCCCTGTTCGGAATACATGTTCCTGGACGATACGGCTTGCAATCTAGCCTCCCTCAACCTGCTGAAGTTCCTGGGCTCGAATGGGCAGTTCGATACGGACGGCTTCAAGCACGCGGTGAACGTGACGATCACGGCGCAGGAAATCCTGGTGGACAACGCCAGCTATCCGACCGACCGAATCGCGCGCAATTCGCACGATTATCGGCCACTCGGCCTTGGTTACGCGAATCTCGGAGCGCTGCTGATGTCGCTCGCACTGCCCTACGATTCCGATGGCGGACGCGACTACTGCGGCGCGATCACCGCGTTGATGACCGGCGAAGCGTACGCGCAATCAGCGCGCATCGCTGAGCGTATGGGAGCTTTCGGCGGGTATCTACCGAATCGCGACTCAATGCTGGACGTGATCCGCATGCACCGCGATTCGCTGCGGCCGATCAAGGAAGAAAACGTGCAGCCTTCGCTTTTGCACGCGGCGCAGGAGTCGTGGGACAGCGCGCTGGAACTTGGCGAGAAGTATGGCTACAAGAACTCGCAGGTTTCCGTGCTCGCGCCTACTGGCACGATCGGCTTCATGATGGATTGCGATACCACCGGCATCGAACCCGACCTGGCGCTGGTGAAACAGAAGAGGCTAGTGGGCGGCGGCGTGATCAAGATCGTGAACAACACCGTCCCGCAAGCGTTGATGAAGCTTGGTTACGGGCCGGAATCGGTGGCCAAGATCGTGGATTACATCGATGCGAACGGGAAAATCGAAGGGGCTCCGGGGCTGAAACCGGAGCACCTGGCGGTGTTTGATTGCTCGCTGGCGCCAATGGGCGGCGGGCGATCAATTTCTTGGCGGGGCCATTTGCAAATGATGGCGGCGGCGCAGCCGTTCCTTTCCGGAGCGATCAGCAAGACGATTAATATGCCGGAAGAATCGACTGTTGAAGACATCATGGATGCGTACGTCGATTCGTGGAAATTGGGGATAAAGGCAGTGGCAATTTATCGCGACAATTCGAAGCGCTCGCAGCCACTTTCGGCCGCGGGCAAGAAGGAAGAGACAAAAGCGGGCATGACTCCTGCTCCAGCGGCAGCTGCGCTGGTGGCGGCGCAACTTACCGCAGATGGAACGTCTCCAGAGCAGCAAGAGCTTTTCGCGCGGCATGCAAAGCGGCGGAAGCTGCCCAATGAGCGCACGTCCATCACGCACAAGTTTTCCGTGGGCGGGCACGAGGGCTATCTGACGGTCGGCAAATACGAGGACGGCGCGCCGGGCGAAATCTTCATCAAGATGGCCAAGGAAGGGTCCACGCTTTCCGGCATCATGGACGCCTTCGCTCTGTCCGTCTCGATCGCGCTGCAATATGGAGTGCCGCTGCGCGCCCTGGTTGATAAGTTCTGCAACTCGCGCTTTGAACCCTCCGGCTACACCGGCAATCCGGAGATTCGCTACGCAAAATCAGTGGTGGATTACATCGGGCGATGGCTGGGTGGCAAGTTCATTTCGCCGGATTATCTGGATCACGATGGGGCGGCGGCTGTGGATGAAGTTGCGCCTCGACCGGTGAAGGCAACTCCCGCGCGACCAGGGGCTAATCAGTCGGCGGAAACCGAAATGTCCACTCGGCCGCGGGCGGCGATTGATGACGCACCGTATTGCTCCGAGTGCGGCATGCTGATGACGCCGAATGGAAGCTGCTACAAGTGCTCCAACTGCGGTAGCACCTCCGGCTGCAGCTAAGAACCGGTTGATTCGAGGGCGTTCTCGATTTTCGGGGACGCCCTTTTTGTTTTTGGCGCAGGATAAATTGGGACAGAGTGCGAAAAGACGGCAGTAACGAGCAAGAGCCCCGCAGACAGTTCGAGCGGCGGACAAAAATAAAAAGGGGGGCCCACCCAGGCCCCCGTACGTGTCCCCACCCCTAAGTCCGGCTCCGGCGCGACAGAACCGGCCATCACCCCGGGCATTATTAAGAGACAGTCGCTGGGGGCATGTGCACGCGCCGTGCCAATGATCGAGACACCATCTAGCGCGTACTTCGTTGGATGTGAGGCACTTACTGCATTTGAGTAACTGCGAGATACAAAATCAGTGGCAGGAATCCGCTTTCTCAGAAGTTGTACGGTGTTTACCTACAGTCTTTGGAAGATGACATGGTCTATTCCCGCAATTGACGGAAGCTCGCACGGTAATCTTGCGAGCGGTGTCTTTAAGACACCTTGTGTTCGACTCCGATTTCGGACTGCAGATTGGCAGCGATTCTGGCCGCCCAACGCTGGACATCCTCGTCGCGCTCAGCTTCGACCATTACACGTGCGAGAGGTTCAGTGCCGGAATAACGCAGAACCACACGTCCGGAATTGCCGAGCGCTTTTTCGGCTTCGTTGAGTGCCTGAGAAACCCCGGGCAGGCTATCGAGGGGCGGTTTTGAGCGGACGCGGACATTAACGATCTTCTGCGGAAAGTCCTTCAGATCTCGAGTGAGCGTGTCGAGGGAGCCGCAAATGGAAACCAGCGAGGTGATTTTCACCGCTGTGAGCATTCCGTCGCCCGTGGTGGCATCGTCGAGAAACAATATGTGACCGGATTGCTCACCTCCGAGATTTGCGCCGATGCGCAGCATCTCCTCCAGCACGTAGCGGTCGCCAACTCCGGTGCGGATCAGCCGCAGCCCCGATTTTTCGAGGGCGCGCTCCAAGCCCAAATTCGACATAGTTGTCCCGACAATCGCGTCACCCTTCAGCTTGCCAGCCGATTGCAGATAGCGCGCTGCGGCAAGTAGCACGCCATCGCCATTGACCAAGCGGCCCGAGGCTGTGCAGAAGATGGCGCGGTCCGCGTCTCCGTCGAAGGCCACGCCCAGAACCGCGTGCTCATCCACAACCCGCTTTTGGATACCTTCGGGATGCAACGATCCGCAGCCCGCGTTGATGTTGCGGCCGTCTGGCAGGTTGTTAGTGGCCACCACAGTCGCGCCTAGGGAGCGAAACAATTCTGGCGCCAGGTCACTAGCGGCGCCGTTCGCGCAATCAAGCAGGATTTTCATTCCGGCGAAGTTCGCACCGGGCAGGACGGCTGCGCGCAATCCGTCCAGATAATCGTGGTATAGCCGTTCCTTCCCGTCACTGAGTTTCCCCGGTGTGATAGCGGTCCCGCCATCGGCAGCAATAATCACGCGTTCGAGATCGTCCTCGACGGAATCAGGGAATTTCATCCCCGAAGACGAAATCAGCTTTACGCCGTTGTCATGATACGGATTATGCGAGGCGGAGATCACCACGCCGGCTGCGAATCCTTCGCGGTGTACCAGCCAAGCTACTCCCGGGGTGGGTACGACTCCCGCGGAAACCGGTACCGCGCCGCCGGCGGCTAGTCCACTGGCAATCTGCCGCGCAATGTGCGGACCGGACTCGCGAGTGTCGCGGCCGATCAGTACGCGAGTTCGCGAACCAGCCGTGGCCGAAACGTGCCTTCCCAAGGCGACGCCGACGCGAATCAGCGTGACATCGTCCAGCGGATATTCACCGGGGATGCCGCGGATGCCGTCTGTGCCGAAAAGGTTTTTGCCCATGGACTTTTTCCCCGCGCGCGTACGCACGCGAATTCAAGATTTTAGCACCGCAGCGCGGCGACTTAAGGAGAGGTTTCGGAAAGTTTCCGAGCGACGTCGGCGATGGCGAGAAGCATTTGCTATTGTCCACCGAGACACGAGCCGGTTCGCGCGGGGCCGGCTGTGCTATGGTTTAGCGATGCTCACCGCAGAAACCCGGGTGGTCACGCGATCCGTCAGCGCGCGAATTATCGCCGCTGGAATCGTGATTGCGTTTTGCTATTGGGCCTCGACGGTGCTGGTCACACTGCTCGCGGCGGTGCTAATGGCCTATTTCCTGGACCCGTTGGTGACGTGGCTGGAGGACATTCACGTTCCGCGTGCTCTCGGGTCGCTGCTAATCGTGCTGCTCACGCTCGCGCTGCTGGCCGGTCTCGGCTGGACGCTGATCGAGCGCTTCGATCAATTCGGCCGCGACTGGCCGCAGTACCGAACGCCGCTGCGGTCCGCGGTGGCAGCGGTTGACTCTCGGCTGAAGAGCCTGGAAATGCACGTTTCTGAAATCACACCGCCGGCTGCGCACGCAGGTCGCGAATTGACAATTTCGGAATCGAATCCGCTGCGCGATGCGCTGCTTGGAAGATTAAGCTCCCTCTATTCCTTTTTGTTTTCGGTCACGTTCCTTCCCTTCCTCGTCTTTTTCATGCTGGCGGCGAAGCGCCAGGTATGGCACGCGACGATGGAATTGTTCCCGGTCGACAAGCGCACGCAGGCAAAAGACACGCTTGCCGATGTTACGCACGTCCTTCGCAGCTATTTGGCTGGAACGGCGCTGGTCGCCTTGCTACTCGTGCTCGCGAGCTGGGGATTTTTCTACGTGATTGGAATCGACTTTCCGTTCCTGGTCGCGCTGGTCTCGGGACTTTGCAACATGGTGCCGTACATCGGCGCGGTCATGTCGTGGCTCCCGCCGCTGCTGGTAGGCCTGAAGCAATTTCACTCGATCGGTTCATTCATCGGCATCTTTGCGATGCTTACGTTCTTCCACATCATTGCCGCTAATCTGCTGGTACCCGCTCTGGTCGGCTGGCGCGTGCGATTGAATGCCATGGCGCTCACGGTCTCTCTGTTATTTTGGGGTTGGCTCTGGGGAGCGATGGGGCTGATCTTGGCGATTCCGATAACCGCGGTCATCAAGGTGATTTGCGACCACGTAGATGGGTGGCAACCAGTAGGCCGCTGGCTGAGCGCGTGAGCAGCGGCTTAAGCGCGCGCGCGTAGTTCGTGTAGCGTTGCGACACGTTCGGCTAACGATTTCGAGTCTCCCGCCTCTTGAAACAGCCGAATAGCGGCAATCCCGAACGCACCGGCACGCACGCATTCGGCTGCGTTTTGCTTATCCACTCCTCCAATTGCGATTACAGGGATTCGAACCGCGCCACAGGCTTCCCGCAATTTTGCGATTCCTTGCGGCTGGCCGAAGGGCCTCTTCGACGGTGTGTCGAAGATGGGCCCGAAAATAGCGTAGCTTGCCCCTGCTTCTCCGGCTTCGCGCACTTCCGCCACGCTGTGGCACGAGACTCCAATTAAAAACTCTGCGGGAGAATTTCCCTTGTGGCACCAGCGCACAACCCTTGTCGCCGGCGTGGATTGTCGCCCTAAGTGCACGCCCGCGGCACCAGCAGCCAGGGCGACGTCTAGCCGATCGTTGATGAGAACGCGAAGAGGAGCCGATCGAACTCCACGGTGGGCACGTGCCGCAAGAACCGCCGCCCTCGCCAGCGCCAGCATGTGACTGGCGGATAGATCCGGCTCGCGAATCTGCACCCAATCCACACCCCCCGCAATCGCGGAGCGAATCGATGAAATCAGCGCCCCGCCAGGATCGGCCGCTGCCAGACCCTTGCGATCTGTGACGTAGCAAACGACCGGCACCGTGGACGCGACAGCGAGCTTGTACTTAGGCTCGGGTGACAACGGAGGAAGTCCACTGGCGAATGGCTTCGAGCGAGAGCAGCACGTCCAAAACTCCCAGCCCGGAGACGGCGCCCCGCACGTACGGGTTCCGCAGCACCAGGCCTAGCGCCGGATAGGTGTAAACGAAGTAGTTCGTTTCCCATAGCTCAAGCCACGGCGCCAGAATCAGGGCCATTCCCAAGGCGAGCCAAAGTAGCGCCAGGACAACAAGCATCACGCGCCTCATCATCGTCTTGGAATTATGGGAGATTCGCCGCGCAGTGGCAACAGACAACAAGACTTTGCCGAATGGAATTTGGCTTTATTAGCGGCGCGGCGTTTCGAGCGGGATCAGTGCTTTTGAAGCATAGCGATGTGGTCTGCAACATCGCGGTAATCGATATTCGTCGCATAAACCTGGCGGAAGTGGTCCAGTGCGGATTCCGATTCGCCCGCCGATTCAAGCGAAATGCCCAAGTCGTAGCGCAGCGCCAGCACCGCATCTTGATCGAGCCCCGGAGTTTTCAACGCGCGCTCGTACCACAGCGCGGCGATTTTTGGTTCGCCTTTGTCCATGAACGATAGGGCGAGCATGGCCGCGCAATTCATTGCGTAGGGAAAAGGCTTGCCGCGTTGCACCGCCTGTGCAACTTTCTGGAATTCACCGATGGCTTCGTCTAGGAGACCCATCTCACGGTAGGCGATTCCAAGATTGTAGTGGGTCTCAAGGTCTTCGTCTTCGTCATTCATTTCGCCGAGCTCGCTACGAAACTCCTGGAAGACCTCTGCTAGCTGGTTCAAATTTTCGATCGAGGGCTCGGGTGCAGAACCGGACGGGGCAGATGCGAGCACTGCAGGCGCAACCGCTTCCGGCGGCTTTGCGGCCACGGGTACATGAGGAACTGGCTTTGGCGCGGTAGGCGCGGGTTCTTTCGATGCCGCGCGGCCCGGTTCTTTTGCTGCAGCGGGCATAACAGGAGGCGCTGCGGCCTTTGGCACCGCCAGTTCAGATGCTGGCGCGACCGGCAGATCCATCTCCTCCAACTCGGCATTCAATTCGCTCAGGAAGTCGTCAGCGGTTTTTGGCTTGGCGGCATGATCGTTACCATTGTCAGTTGGGGGATTCGGGGTTAGCTCCAGCTCGATATCAGTGCCAGCGCTGGGTGCTTCCTCGGTCTGAGCTGCTTCCTCTTGTTCCTGTGCTGGCTCCAGAACGAGTTCGATGGGAGATTGCTGTTCTTCTTGTTGTTCCGCAAACGCCATCGGCCCAGCTTCCTCGGAGGCGGGTTCTGGTTCCGGTTGAAATTCGGCAGCTTCGGCTGCCATCGGCTCGGGAGCGCTGGGGACGTCTGGCTCGGGGAAAATATTCTGGGGCGATTCCTCGGCAGCTTTGGCGGGCTCGGCCACTTCCTGGACCATCGCTTCCCACTCGTCGGAGAGATCGACTTCTTCTTCCGTGTGCGGCGCGGCTTGTGGTATCGGCGCTGATGGGACCGCAGCATGCGCTACAGGTACCTCGGCAGCGGTCGGCTCGGCCACTTCATCGGGTTCCACGGGAGCTACCGGTATCTCAAATTCGACGGGAGCTAGCGCAGCAACAGGCTCATTCTTCGCTTCTGAAATTTCCGGCGCGGCAGCCTCCATTGCAAGCGGTGCGGACGCGCTTGCAGAAGAAGCGGCGGCGGGAGGCGCTGATTCGGTGGGCCCGGCAGCGCTGACAGGTTCCCGCAATTCGTCTTTTGCAACCCCGGCAATCTTTTCGTATCTCTCTCGAAGCTCGGTGAATTTCTCTGCGTTGGTGGAATCCGCTCGATCGAGGTAAATCCGCTCCAGCTTGGCGGCTAGTTCGGCGGTGCGGCGATGGTTTCCAGCGCCAACGTATAAATCGAGCAAGCGCTCAAGGGTGGGCGTATGCCGGGGAGCCTTTTCTAGGACGCTTTCGAGCAACAACGTCGCCTTTTGAGTCAAGCCATAGCTGGAAAACAGATCGACGTCGGTAAGGGCCTGGGCGACGTAAAGTTGCGTTTCTTCGTCGAGAGGTTCTTCGGGAGCGGCGCTTGACGCGGCAGCTTCGGAGATCGGCTCGGGTTCCTTGGGAACCTCGAAAATCGAGGCTAGTTCCTCGTCGGGAGCCGAAGGCGTCGCGATGGGCGGCATGGCTTCAACCGGTGCAGGCTCGGCTACTTTCCCACTCACTCGATCGCGCAAGTGCGCACGTCTTGCAAACAGGCGCTCATCGCCCTTGTTCTTCTCGATCAGCTCTTCCAGCGCTTCTTCCGCCCGGGAGTACTCGCCTTTGGCGCTGTATGCGTCCACCAGTTGCGTAAGAGCTGAAGACAACTGGAAGGGATCGCTCGAGTGACGGCTGAAATCGGCGAGCGTTTGGAGTGCTTCGATGTTTCCGGGAGCTTTCTGAGTGATCGCGACGAGCGGCTTCAAATACTTGTCCTGCTCACCCGTCTCGATGGCAGACTCACGGATTTCGGCGAGCAGGGGCAGGGCATCGAGCGCGTTCGCATGCTCGATCTGATACTCCGCTACCTTCTGCAACAGCCCGAAGTGGCTGCTGCCGCGCAGAAGTTGATTGCGCGCGCGGTCGGCGGCCTGCTCGATGTGTCCCGCGGCTAACAGCCAATCGACCAGCAGATCGGTGACCTCTCCGCCCGCGTCTGCCTCGGGATGCTTGGCCAGCACGGCCACGGCCTTGTCGTTGTGGTTCGCGAGGTGGAAAATTTTCGCTTCCAGCAATAGCGCTGCCGGATTTTGCGGCTCAAGTTCGATGGCGCGCGCAATCAGCTTCTGCGCTTCGTCGGTTTCCTCGCGTTCAAAGAGGCGCTGCGCGTAATGGAAATAGGTCTGCGCCGCTTCTTTTTTCTGGCCCATTACGTTGTAAAGCTCGGCCAGGCGCATCTGCACGCGCGGATTATCCGGCTCAACTTCCAGGAGGCGGTTCAGCACTTCCACTGCTTTTGGCGCCTTATTCGCTTTCAGGTGGGCTTCCGCGATCTGCAGAAAAAGGGGTCTTGCTTCGCTCAGAACGCCCTGCTGGACGTAAAGGTCTGCCAAACGCTCGAGCGGCTGGAGTTCATTCGGCGCGAGCTTGGCGATCTTCTTGTAAATTGCGATGGCTTTGCTGTTGAATCCGTCGCTGAGATAAACCTCGGCGAGCCGTTCGAAGTATTCAATCGCGTGCGGCATGTCGCCCTGGCGGGCGAACAGGTCGCCGACGGTCATCAAGGTGGCTTGGTCTTTCGGGTCGTGCTTCAGGATTTGCTGGTATTCGGCGATGGCCTGGGCGGGCTTGCCCTGGCTGAGGAACTTTAGGGCGTTCTCCAGCGCCTTATTTTTGTTAAAGGCCATCGATGGTCCCGCGTCCCCGGTCGCGTCCGGCTAGGGGGTAAGGCTTTCGCGTCGAGCGCGACTCAACTTGGAAGGTTAGCACGCGCCAAAAACCAGGGTCTATGCAGCGGCGGGGGTGTGGTGCCGAAGGGGATAACAGGTGGTTACGCGACAGGCTGGAAGTCGGCATTCGGGAAAACGCTTGACGGTCACCGGCCTAACGGAGAGCTTGTCCCCATTGGGGAGCCTAGCGGAGGTCCCTAAAGCTTTACTTCGGCGATCTGTATGATCGGTTGGACGTTGGTGTAGTTCGCCACATCCGCCATGATCGCCTCGGCATGGGGCGCGAACGCCGTCTGGAAGGCGTCGACCGAATCGAACAAAAGGTGCCCAACGGCAACGTACGGTGCCGGTGCTCCTGGCGTGCCACCGGCGATGCCCTGTTCGGCTGCCACAGCCTTAAGCGCTGGTCCAATCTTTTTCTGGACCATTGGCAAGTGCTTACTCACGTAGTAGTTCATGTCGAATCGCACGCCATCGCTATTTGGGTAGAACACACTAATTTTGATCATTGGCATCTCCTTAAATTTGGGTTCGCTGGCCGACGCCGCGCCTGCACTCAAGCCTAGGTGCTCAAGGGCAACGGCGTCTGCTCCGCACCTGTCGCCCAGCAGCGGGATTCGCGAACGGGCGCATACGAAAATCGGTGCAGCGGCGTCGGGCCGAATTGCCGCAATGCTTCCAAGTGGTCGGGCGTGCCGTAGCCCTTGTTTCGCGCCAGACCGTATTGCGGGTAGAGCTGATCGAACTCTTCCATGCGCCGATCGCGCTCGACCTTGGCCAGAATGGAAGCCGCCGCGATCGAAACCGATCGGGCGTCGCCGTGAATCAACGATCTTTGCTCGATCGGCAACTCGACCTCAATCGCGTCCAGCAGAAGGTAATCCGGGACCGGACGCAGCCGCGAGATGGCCGCCATCATGGCTTGCCGGCTGGCCTGATAAATATTCCACGCATCAATGCGGCTGGCGTCGATTTCCGCAACCGCCCACGCCAGCGCGTGCTCCTGGATGCGTTCGGCGAGTTCCGCGCGGCGCTCCGGCGCCAACTTTTTTGAATCGTCCAGTCCCACGATTCGCCGCCGCGGATTCAGCACCACGGCGCCCGCAGTCACCGGCCCAAAAAGAGAGCCGCGGCCCGCCTCATCGACCCCCGCGACGCGCATCCAGCCATGCTGCCGCGCATCGCGCTCGTATCGTGCCGAACAAAGACGCCCCATGGCGCGGGATTTTAGCACAAGCACTGCGCGCACATGCTGTGACATTCCGCGCAAAAAAAGAGCCCGCGCCGACTGCTCGGAGCGGGCTGAAATCTGCATTCTTTAAATTTTGCCAGGATTATTCCGCGGAGTCTGCGGCGGCGGGAGCGGCCTGTTCAGGGCGCTCAGCGCGCTTGATTCGCGCGGCTTTGCCCTTGCGGGTTCTCAGATAGTTCAACTTCGCGCGCCGTACGCGGCCCGCGCGCACCACTTCGACGTTGCTGATCATCGGCGAATGCACGGGAAAGATTCGCTCCACGCCGATTCCGAAACTCACGCGGCGAACAGTGAACGTCTCGCCCAGTAACTCGCCGCGGCGGCTCATCACCACGCCCTCGAACACCTGAATGCGCTCTTTTTCTTTCTCGCCTTCGCCTTCCTTGAGCCGCACATTCACGCGCACCGTGTCGCCCGGGCGAAATACCGGGTGATCCTTGCGCAGCTGGGACTCTTGCACTTTTGCGATAATCGGTTTCATGGTTCTTTTCCCTGCAGACCCGCTCAGGTGGGGCCAGCGTACAACGGACAATCGCTAATTATAGTGAACTTGCTACGCACCGCCTACTAAAAAATGGGCGTGTTGCGGGGGCTAGGCGCTCTCGCGAATGGCCTTCAGCAAAGCCTTGTCCTCGGGCCGCAACGGCGCACCCGCGGTGAGTTCCGGCCGGTTCCGCAACGTTTTCGCCAGCGCCTGCTTGCGCCTCCAGCGCCTAATTTCTTCATGATTGCCGCTCACGAGTACTTCCGGGACTTCCCAGCCGCGAAAATTTTGTGGGCGCGTGTAGTGCGGATAATCGAGGATGCCGCGTCGCGTGGCCAGCAGCCCGAGAGTCGGGCTGGGCGCGCCAGCCGGTTCGCCGCCGTCCGGCAAATGCGAATCGGTATCCAGCACTTCCGGCAGCTCGCTGAAGGATTCCTCGACGGTGGAATCCTCGTTGCCGAGCGCCCCGGGAATCAGCCGCGTAACAACGTCGAGTAACGCGGCGGCGCCCAGTTCACCGCCGGATAGCACGAAATCCCCGATAGAAAGCTCGTCGGTTGCAAGGTGTTCCGCGACGCGCTCGTCGACCCCTTCGTAGCGCCCGCAAAGCAACACGATACGATCGAGTTTCGCGAAGCGCCGCGCAGTTGCCTGCCGGAAAAGTTTCCCGGCTGCGGAAAGCAGCACCACGGCGGTTCCAGGAATACTTACGGCGTTTTTGCCGATCAGCGATTCCACGGCTTCAAAGAGCGGTTCGGGCTTGAGCACCATCCCGGCGCCGCCGCCAAATGGACGGTCGTCCACAGTGCGATGCCGGTCGTGCGCAAACGAACGCAGGTCGTGGACATGCGTTTCGATCAGCAGCGATTCGCGAGCGCGGCGCACAATCCCGTAGTCGAGCGGGCCAGCGAAAAAATCAGGGAAAATGGTGATGATGTCGAACCGCATAGACTCATTCTATCGCGGGAGCGAGAGCCGCTCTAGCGATTGAGGTCGCGAAGGCCCTCGGGAAGTATCACTTCGATCGAGCGCGAATGCACGTCCACGCGGACGCAGATCTCCTGCGCCAGCGGAATCAGCAGTTCGCCTTCCGGTGCGTCGATCACCAGCAGCGGGGTGCCCAGGATATCCTGGCCGGTAGGTTGCACGTCGCGCACGCGACCGATGGCGCGGCCATCGGTGCAAACTTCGCAGCCAATCAAGTCGTTTACGTAGTAGCTACCGCCGGGAAGCAGCATTCGTTCGGAAATGGGGATTTGCACTTCGCGGCCGACGAGTTTTTCCGCTTCGGAAATCGAGTCCGAGCCCTCGAAGTGAAAGATTGCCTGTCGGCTGCGGCTTTGACTGAGCCAGCAGCCACGCACATTCACTCGCCGAGGCATCGATGGCCCATCACTCAAATACACTGATCCCAGCTTCGGCAGACGCTCTGGAAAATCGGTAAAAATTTCCGCTGCTACTTCTCCACGTCTGCCTTGGGGGCGCACAACACGTGCCAGGGTGACATACTGCGGGCTGGATTCGTCGTTTGCGGGCACGCTACTCGAGGATTTCGAGCGTGAAGCGCTTCTTGAGCTTCATTCCGGCGGCGCCCAGGAGCGTCCGAATCGACTTGGCCGTGCGCCCCTGCCGTCCGATTACCTTGCCGAGATCCTCGGGATGAACTCGCAACTCTAAAACCGTTACTTGCTCGCCTTCCACTGAGTTTACCTGGACCTGATCGGGATGATCTACGAGTGCTTTAGCAATGGCCTCCACCAGTTCCCTCATCGTGCTTCCTCCGCAGCTTGCAGTGCTCAGGGGTAGTAATCGCTCGCGCGTGAACCGGAGCTGTGCACATGAGCTAGCTACGAGGTAGGACGCCTCAAGCTGGTTTACGGTTGCGCAGGAAGCTTCGGACGGTATCGCTTGGCTGGGCGCCTTTGCCAATCCAGTAATCGACGCGAGCATTGTCGAGCTGGATGTCGGCGGGCTTTTTCAGCGGATCGTAGGTCCCGACGATTTCGACAAATCGGCCATTGCGCGGACGCGTCTTCTCCGTGACCACCACGCGGTAAAACGGGCGCTTCTTCTTACCAATCCGTGCAAGGCGAATTGTTAACACTCGAAACTCCTCCTCGATACTTCCACAGCTCAATGTACACCACCCATTATAGCGGAGCGCCGCGCGCGGAGCCAATCGCTATTTCTAGCCGAATCAAGCTATTATGCGGGCCGGAGCTTGGGCTTGCCTGCCATTTCCATTCGTCCGGCGGTGTGCGCGGATGTGCCGCGCCTGACGGAGATATACAACCATTACGTCATCCATACCCCCGTGACGTTCGACGTGGATCCCTACACCATCGAAAAGCGCGAGGTTTGGTTTAACCAATTCGCGGCTGCGGGGCGCTACCGAGCCTTAGTGGCCGATGCCAGTGGTGTGGTGCTTGGCTACGTGTGCACGATGCAGTTTCGTCCCAAAGCTGCGTACGAAACAACGGTCGAGACATCGATCTATTGCGCGAACGATGCCGTCGGCAAAGGAATTGGCTCGCGGCTTTACGCCGCGCTCTTCGAAACGCTGCGCGACGAGGACATTCACCGCTACGTGGCCGGTTACACACTGCCGAATCCGGCGAGCGCCGCGTTGCACGAGCGGTTCGGATTTAAGCACGTCGGTATTTTCAGCGAGGTCGGGCGGAAATTCGGGCGTTACTGGGACGTAGCCTGGAACGAGCGGCCGGGCACAATCGAGTGATCGCGTCGCGCTATTTCAGCGAATCAGCCATAGAGGAAGAGCGGCTCCCGCGCATTGCTCGATCATCTTTTGATCGGCGGCTGTGAAGGCGTCGGCGCGTTCGCTTTCCACGTCCACCGTGCCCATCACGCGGCCTCCACCGGGTGCAAGGACCGGGACGATGATCTCCGAACGCGTATCGCCAAAGGCTGTGAGGTAGCGCGGATCATTGCCCACGTCTCCGACGGTCACCGCTTTTTTCTCGCGAATAGCGGCACCGGTGAGGCCGTCGGCAATTGGAAATGTGGAATGCGCGGGCGCGCTGGGGCCACTCCAGCCAATGATCGAGACGTTCTGCTCGTCCACGTCGTAGACGCCTACCCAGCGGTATTCGCCAAGCTTGCGAATCATCTCCGCCAGGCGCTTGGCGCGGATGGCGCGGTCGCCTCCGCTCGCCGCCGTCATCCGAATCTGCCCGAGTACGTTGTTCATTACGATGGGCATTTATGCTCCGAGGGTTATTTGATTCCTGCGAACTTGCCCAGTCCACGCATTTTCATCTTTGCCATGCTGCCGTACTGCTTCATCATGCGGCGCATATCGCCGTACTGCTTCAACACCTGATTCACTTCCTGCACGGATGTGCCGCTGCCCGTGGCGATCCGCTTGCGGCGCTTGCCGTTGATTAGGCCATCGTCGGCGCGTTCGGCGGCGGTCATCGAATTGATAATCGCTTCGGTGGTGCGCAACTGTTTTTCGTCGATCTGCGCGTCCTTGGGAATTTTCGCGAACGGGCCAACCTTCGGCAGCATGCCCATCAACTGCTCGATCGAGCCCATCTTGCGAATCTGCTGCAACTGGTCGCGAAAATCCTCCAGGGTGAAATCGTTCTGGCGGAGTTTGCGCTCCAGCTCGCGCGCTTTTTTCTCGTCGACATTTTTTTGCGCGCGCTCAATCAGGCCGAGCACGTCGCCCATGCCGAGAATGCGGCCAACGATGCGGTCCGGCTGAAACGGTTCGAGCGCGTCGTATTTTTCGCCGACGCCGACGAATTTCACCGGCGCTCCGGTGACTTTGCGAATCGAAAGCGCCGCGCCTCCGCGTGCGTCGCCGTCCATTTTCGTCAGGATCACGCCGGTAACGCCGAGCCGCTTGTGAAATTCACCGGCAGAGCGGACGGCGTCCTGCCCAATCATCGCGTCCGCGACGAACAGGATTTCCGCCGGGCTCAGTTCGCGCTTGAGCATCGAAAGCTCGTTCATCAATTCGTCGTCGATGTGCAAGCGGCCTGCGGTATCGACAAGGATCACGTCGCACGCTGAAAGCTTTGCTTCGCGCACTGCGCCGCGCACGATATCGAGCGGCTTGTCGCTCCCCGTGCCGGGCCAGCACGGCGTGCCGGTGGCTTTGGCCACTTGCGCGAGCTGTTCGCGCGCGGCGGGACGGTACACGTCCGTGGAAACCACGATTGGCCGGTGGCCATGCTCCGCGAGCCATTTGCCCAGCTTGCCGGTGCTGGTGGTTTTGCCAGAGCCTTGCAATCCGACGATCAGCCAGACCGACGGCGGACGGGATGCGAATTGCGGACGCGCTTCGCGTCCCAGCAAATCGGCCAGTTCGTCGCGAACGATCTTGACGATCTGCTGCTCGGGCGAAAGTTGCAGCAGCACTTCCGAACCGAGGGCCCTTTCGCGGACGTGCGCGATGAATTCGTCGATCACCTGCAGGTTTACGTCGCCATCGAGCAGCGCCTCGCGGATTTCCGCGAGCCCGGCATCGAGGTGCTCTTCGCTGAGCTTTCCTTGGCCGCGCAGATTCTTGAACGCGCGCTGCAGTTTGTCGGTAAGTGTTTCAAACATATTTGCTATTCCATCCCCGTCGATCTCTTGTCCATCATAAAGGAATCCATGTCTTTTCGCGGCATTAAGCGGTCGACGTACGCGAACGTCCCCGTTTGTAGCACCTCGCGAGCGGCCGCTAGGAACGATCCATACGCAAACCGCGCGAGCGAGCCGCCGATGCTAATGCGTCGAACGCCCGCTGCGGCGAGGTCAGCTGCGGAAAATACCAGACCCTTGATGCCCGCAAGTACGTTCACTGGCTGAGGCGCCACGGCAGCGCAAACAGTTCGTATCGCGTCGAGGTTCGGCAGCCCCGGAGCAAATAGTACGTCCGCGCTGGCAGCCGAGAACGCCCGAAGTCGGCGAATCGTATCGTCCAGATCAGCGCGGCCGTGAAGAAAGTTTTCAGCGCGGGCGGTCAGCGTGAATGAAAACGGCAGCGAGCGCGCTGCTTCCGCCGCAGCGGCGACCCTTTCGACGGCGAGCGAGAATTCGTAAATGGGATGCACCGAATCGCCGCTGAAATCCTCCACCGACCCGCCCACCAGTCCTGTAGCAGCAGCCAGGCGAATCGTCTCTGCAACCGTCTGCGGATCATCGCCGAAGCAATTCTCCAGGTCGGCGGCGACCGGCAACTCCGTCGCGTTCACAATCGAGCGGGCGTGGTCCAACGCTTCGTCGCGCGTCACGGACCCGTCAACCCGTCCGAGTGACATGGCGTATCCCGAGCTGGTCGTCGCCAGCGCCTCGAATCCCAGCCCGGTCAGGATACGCGCGCTTCCGGGGTCCCAGGGATTCGCGATGATGAACGCACCGGGAGGCTCAGTCTTAGCGGCGGTGCCTCGCTCGGCAGGTAGTCGGTGTAACGCGCGGAATTTTCTTCCTTTATCATTTTGGCTGGCAGACACGCTCGCTCCTTCGGCACAGTACCTCATGACATTATACGACGCGACACCCCGAGCTTCTGCGTGCCAACAGATTCGCAAATGCCTATTTTGGCGAAACGCACGTGATACAATCCCGCCCGAAAGCGGTTAACCCGGCAGCCGGTCTGTTGCGATTCATTTGGCAGCGGATGGCGCTACCCGGTCGGCGCCGCAATAGAGAGCCTCCCATGCGAAAAGAGTATCTTTTGTTATTTGCTGTCTTGTTTTTTCTCTTTCCAGCCGTTGCGGTCGCTAACGCGAATTCTTCGTCTGCAATTGTCAAAATTCATTCGGGCGAAGTGCGCGGCGTCGCCACAGGCGGTCTGGCGATCTACAAAGGCATTCCGTACGCGGAGCCGCCAGTGGGTAATTTGCGTTGGCGCGCGCCGCAACCCGTGAAACCGTGGCATGGCGTTCGCGCGGCCATAAACTACGGCCACGACTGCATGCAGCTGCCGTTTCCGAATGATGCAGCTCCGTTGCGCACGCAGCCGAGCGAGGATTGTCTCTATGTCAACGTATGGGCTCCTCGCAAGCGGGGCGCGAAGCTGCTGCCTGTCATCTTCTGGATTTACGGCGGCGGATTCGTGAACGGCGGCAGTTCGCCAGCTCCTTACGACGGGTCGCATTTCGCGGAAAAGGGAGTCGTTTTCGTCAGCTTTAATTACCGGCTGGCCCGCTTCGGCTTTTTCGCTTTTCCTGCCCTCCTGAAAGAGGGCGGCGCGGTGGGCAACTACGCCTTCATGGATCAGATCGCGGCGCTGAAATGGGTGCGGCGCAATATCGGCGCGTTCGGCGGAGATCCGAATGAGGTCACGATTTTTGGCGAATCGGCGGGCGGCGATTCGGTCAACGTCCTGGTGACCTCGCCGTCAGCAAAGGGGCTTTTTGTCCGCGCGATGGTGGAATCCGGGGGCGGACGAGATAGTTTGTTGGCTCCAGTGGCGATGGATCATCCTGGGCCGAATGGGCGCGCTTCCGCTGCGCAAATGGGAGTCAATTTCGCGCGCAGCATGGGCATCGATGGCAACGGCGCGAAAGCGCTGGCCGAACTGCGCGCGCTGCCGGCGGAAAAAATCGTCAGCGGCATCAACATGGCTAGTATGGGTCGGCAGGCGGAAACATATTCGGGTCCGATTCTCGACGGGACGATCATTCCGCGCTCTACGGAGGAAGCATATAAACACTGCTTGCAGCAACCGGTCGCGGTCGTGGCGGGTGCCAACAGCGCCGACCTCGGCTTCAGCTCGGCCAAAACCATGGAAGCGATTTTTGCTCCTTTCGGAGCCGACGCGGCCCAGGCGCGGCGCGCGTTCGATGCGAACGGGGCTGAGAGCGTTTCCGAAGTGGCGCAGCAGGTGGGAAGAGTGCAGACCATGATCGAGCCGGCACGATTCGTGGCTCAGAGAGTAGCGGCTTGTGGCCAGCCGTCGTATGTCTATCGATTCTCGTACGTCGCAACGCCGCTGCGTTCGAAGTTTGCGGGAGCTTTCCATTCGTCCGAAATTCCCTACGTCTTCGACACCATCGGCGAATCCAGCTGGGGAAATATGGGCAAGGGCTTGACCGCACAGGATTTCAAAACAGCCGCGCAGATGAATTCGTATTGGGTGAACTTTGCCAAGACGGGCAACCCGAATGGTCCCGGCCTGCCGCACTGGCCGCGGTTCACCGCCAGCGGCGATGGGCTGATGGATTTCACGATGAACAATGGCCCGAAGGGCGGACCCGATCCGTGGGCCGCGCAGCTCAATGTGGTTGAAAAGATCCAGAAATAGCCCGCTGGAGCGCGGCAGCGCGCCATTGCGCGAAAGGCGATTATCGTGGAAATCCAAGAGGGATTCTTCGCGCCACAGGCCGGCGCTCGGAATAAACGACGGGCGGCGATGCCGGGCTGGTTGTTCCAGTTCAGAATGAGCCGGCTACCGCTTTCGTTGGTGATCGTCTGCCTGGCGAATGTCGCGATTCCGTTTGCGGCGCGAGCGCAGTCGCAGACGATCACGATCACGTTGGCGGGACAAGCGGCTATCCGGTCGGATATTCGCAAAACCGATCCGGCCGAAGTACCTGTGATTCAAAAGCTGCTGAAAGGCGATGTGGTATTCACGAACTTTGAGTGCGTGGTAGCCGAGCCGGGGCAGACGACGCATGAAGGACTAGGATTCCTGACGCCGCCCGCGGCTCTCGATGCTCTGACGACTTTCGGCTTCAACCTGTTGTCGCTGGCCGGTAATCATGCGTACGACTTGAGGCGAACCGGCGTTGAGAACACGCTGCGCGAAGCCGACCGAAGGAAGATCGTTCACGCGGGAACCGGGAACGATCTAGCCGAAGCTTCGGCGCCTGCATACCTGCATGCGGCAAAAGGCACCGTAGCGCTGATCGCCAGCGCGTCAGGCGTGATCGGCCCTGGGGCGCGTGCTGAGACGAATCATCCGGGAGTGAACGAGCTGCGGATTGAAGCGGGCGGCAAATTGAACGAAGCGACGCAAGACATGCCCGGCGCGCCGGAGAACGTTCCAAACGCCGAGGATGCCCGACGCATTTTGCAAAGCATTCGCGAGGCGCGGCGTCACGCGGACCTGGTGATCGTCTATCAGCATAACCACGTTTTCGGAAATCACTCGTTCATCAACATATTCACCGAAGGTCTGCCCGAGCGGCTCGCGCCAAACCCGTGGCTAGTGAAATGGACGCATGAGGAAGTGGACGCGGGAGCGGATATCGTGGTGATGCATGGGGCGCCGCTGCTGCACGGCGTGGAGATCTACAAGGGCAAACCTATTTTCTACGACCTCGGGAACTTCATTTACAATCTGCCTCCGGCAGCTACGTTCATCGAGGAACCGATGGTGTGGGAGAGCGTCGTCGCGCACGTTCAGTTTCAAGGCCACAACCTGCTGTCCGTTTCGTTCCAACCCATCGTGCTGAATTTTATCGGCAAAGGCCAGCCGGACCTTCACAGCGAATTCACGAACAACGAATATCTCGATACGCGAGGATTGCCGTCACCAGCGGAGGGCGCACGCGCACACTACATTCTGGAACGGCTTGCAAATCTATCGAAGCCGTTTGGGACGGCGCTTGAAATACAGGGCGACAGCGCCGAGATAAAACTGATGAAACGCGCGGATTGACGCGGCGGCGGGTTTCTCGCGGCGACTTTTCGGCACGCACGAGGCATAATCAGCAGATGGGAACAACGAAATCGAGTGAATTGCCGGAACTGTTTCCGGGCGGCGTGCGTGCAGAGCCGCGCAAGACCGGCATTTTGCCGTCACAGGAAATTCACGAGCTGATCCGCAACCGCAAGATCATTTCGCCGGCGCCGATTGAAGATTCGCAGGTGCAGCCGGCGTCGATCGACCTGCGGCTCGGCAACGTCGCCTATCGCGTGCAAGCGAGTTTCCTTCCCAGCCGCACGTCCACTATCAAATCGAAGATCGACGACTTGAAGCTCGCGGAAATCGATCTAACGCGGCCCGCCCTGCTGGAACGCGGAGCTGTGTTCGTCATTCCCGTCGTGGAACATCTCGTTTTGCCCTTCGACATCAGTGGTGCCGCGAATCCGAAAAGCACCACTGGACGATTAGACATTTTTACGCGCCTCGTCACCGAAGGCGGCATCGAGTCCGATCCGGAAGATCTGCAGTTCGAGCAGGTGCCCAAGGGTTACAAAGGCCCCCTCTATGTGGAGATCATCTCACGAACGTTCCCCGTCGTTCTGAGCGCGGGCGCGAAACTGAATCAGTTGCGATTGGTGCGCGGAAAGCCGCCGGCGGCGTCTGACAATGAACTGGGGCGCTTCGAACAGCAGGAGGCCCTCGTTTATTTCGAAAATGGCGACGCGCCTGCCAAGGCGGTGCTCAGGGGCGGTCTGCGCATGTCGATCGACCTGCAAGGCAGCGGAGCAGGAAGCGTGGTGGCCTACAGAGCGAAGCGGCATTGCCCCGCTGTCGATTTGAGCAAGGCAGGCGCGCACGATGCCGCGCTTTTCTGGGACGCGATCACGTCAACGAATCGGTTGGTCCTCGATCCCGGCGACTTTTATATTCTGGCCTCGAAGGAGCGCATCAGCGTGCCTTCGAATTGGGCCGCCGAAATGACGCAGTTCGATCCTTCGATAGGCGAATTCAGCGTCCATTACGCCGGATTTTTTGATCCCGGTTTCGGTTACGGCACCGCTGGTGAAATTAAAGGAACGAAGGCTGTTCTGGAAGTGCGTGCCCACGAAGTCCCCATCCTGCTGGAAGATAGACAAGTCGTGGGGCGGCTGATGTACCACAAAATGGCCAGCATTCCAGACAAACTCTATGGCCAGGCGATTGGGTCGTCCTACCAGCAGCAGGGCCTGGCCCTCAGCAAACAATTCCGCGTGAACTCAGCGGCGCGCTGAGTCTGGGAGAAGTTACATGGCCTGCACGCTGTCCCCCATATCCTCCCTCAATTCGTTGGCTCTGATCGTATTCGCGTTCTTTCTGCTGGTTGCGTTCCCGCGCCAGTCTTCGGCGCAAATGAACGTGACGAGTCCAGTGATGGAAATGAAGCCGGAAATTCCGCTCGAACGACTTCCCGTGCCGGTAAAAATGACCGGAATCGGCAACGTTCGCATGAGGATCACAGCGACGCCCGAGGCCCAAGCTTGGTTCAATCAAGGACTCAATCTGCTGCACGATTTCTGGGACTACGAGTCGGCGAAAGCGTTCGAGCAGAGCATTCGCGTCGATCCAAAGTGTGCGATGTGCTATTGGGGGTTGTACCAGGCGGAAAGTTATTACCACAGCACCGCGCCGGACTACGCACGGCTCTCGCTTGCGAAAGCCGTCAGCCTGGAAAAGCGCGCCAGTAAGCACGAGCGGCTGTATATCAACGCGGAGGCTGCCTACGCGGCGGCGCTGAAAAATTCAAACGGCCGGCCAGACTTCGCGCCCGCGCTCGCAATGTGGCGCAAGCTGATCGAGAAGTTCCCCAGGGACTCAGAGGCGCGGATTTTTTTGGCGTATGAGGAAGGCCTTGGCAGCAAAGAAAGTTTGTCTCTCCTTGAAAGCGTGCTGCGAGAAGACCCACAAAATTCAGCCGCCAACCACTATTACATCCACGCGCTGGAAGCGTCGGACCCCGCGCGCGCTCTTCACAGCGCGGAGATTTTGCCCAGCCTCGCGCCCGCATCGGGACATATGGTCCACATGCCCGGCCACATTTATTTTCGCCTGGGCGACTACGCGCGTGCCGAGCAGGCCTTCGACGCCTCTATGCGCGTAGACGAAAACTACATGCGCGAGCAGCACGTGGACGTGGATGACGACTGGAACTACGTTCACAATCTGATGTACGCCGTAGCCAATCTGATGGAAGAAGGCAAGCTCAAGGAAGCGACAGCCTACTCAGCGAAACTCGCCGGTGCGCGGGGCGAACTCGATTCCACTCTCTATCCATTCTCCGCCCGCGACTCAATCGCACGAGTAAATCCCGAATTGCCCGTCGCGCTGCGCACGGCCGATTGGCAACAGGTGGTCAGACTTTCAAATTCGGCGAGACCGTTGCCTTCACAACCGAATCTTCGCTTCCTTGCCAGCGAACTGGCAGTCTTTGGTGCCGGGATGCAAGCCACCGAGAACCATGAGGCGGGCAAGGCCAAAGAACTGTCGACCCAATTCGATGCGGAACTCTGGCGCATGACCCAGTTCAAGAAAGACGGCGCAAACAAAAGCGAGCCGGCGGGAGCGCCCTCCAAAGGAAGACATCCAAGTACCCCGGAGATTCCAGTGATGTCCGACGCGTATTTTCAGCCGATTATGAGCACGCTATCCATAATGTCGTTGGATCTGCGTGGCTCATTCCTTGCGGCTGAGGGGCAGGCTCTCGGGGCCGAAAGGGTATTTGCACAAGCCGATCAGGCAGAAAAATCTCTCGGCTACCACGAACCTCCGCTCTATATTCGCCCAGTTGGAGAAACCGAAGGAGCGGCCTTGATGGCCGCCGGAAATTTCGCGGCAGCGAAAGCTGCATATACCCGGGCGCTTCTCGAACGCCCGCGATCGGGTTTCGCACTGTATGGAATAGCGCTTTGCAGTGAGAAAGCCGGGGACCTGAATGCAGCGACACGAGAATATTCCGAGTTTCTTTCCGCGTGGAAAAGCGCGGATCCCGCCCTTCTCCAACTTCAGCACGCACGAACGTATTTGGCGCAGCATCCGGCCGAAAATCTGCGGGGGCGGGTTGGCTTGTAGTCGCGACTGTGTAGCAACTTCGCGAACCAACTCCCAGTTCAAAATCAAATGTTGATGCGCTTTACTGGGTGCGGGCCGAGGCAACAAGCGCGGGCATGGGAATTTCGAGTCTTCCCTTGCGCGTGAAGGCCGCGACTCGCTCTTCGACTGCGGCCCGAATTTCTGCCAGCGCAGCCGGCTGCTGAGCGTTCAGCAGTCCTCCCGTGCGAGCTGAGCCTCTCAGGAAGGCCTCGAAAAAAATGGTTGCGGAGTCGAGCCGCCAGACAAGGGGAATCTGTTCGGCGTGCGCGTCCACAAAGCCGGCGCTGCCCAAAGCGCGCCGGCTTTCCGCTGGGTCGCTGAAGCGGAAAAATGGTGGCCCGGCAGGAAGTGTCACATTCGGATCGCCAAGTTCAGCTACGGCATCGAGCACGATCTGGAATCCCAGCGTCTTGTCCGGAGCGGCCCACACAGTGAATGCGAAGCGTCCGCCGGGGCGTAGCACGCGGAAAGCCTCTCGCAGCGCCGCTTCGGGTTGCGCCAGATGCAAGACTCCGAAATTCATCACCGCCGCTTCGAACGATGCGTCGGCGAATGCCAAAGCTTCGGCGTCGCCATGACGGAATTCAATCTTCGGATGAATTCCGCGCGCGAGCTCCAGCATCGACTCCGAAAAATCAATGCCGGTTACTGACCAGCCGCGTCGCGACGCTTCCGCCGACACGTAGCCCGGCCCAGACGCGATGTCCAGCAGCTTCGATTCGCTCGCAGCAGCCGGCTGCCCGACTGCGTTGAGCAGCGGCCCGATCGCTTGCGATGTGAGGCTGCCGAAGTAGCAGTGGTAATCGCTGGCGGCGTGCTGCCAGCCGGCGTGCTCAAAATCGTGGAAAGGCTTCGGATCGATATCGGGCGGCTTGATTTCCGGCGCGGCCATGGTAGCTATCACTCGGTAAAAATTGGCAGACATAGCGGCGGCTCGACGTGGAAGTCGAGCCGGGCGATTTCCTCTAGCGCGCGATGCAGCTCGGCGCTATCGCAGGATTCGAGCGTCATCACGAACGAAAGCGCTGAATGCGGGAACCCTGGCTTTTGCAGCAGCGCGTCGATGCTGATGCCATACTTCGCCAGAATCGTGGCCAGCGCAGCGACGATGCCCGGCCGGTCTTTCACCACGAATCGCAGATAATGCGGCACGGTGAAATCGCCGCTGATTTCGTCCGGAACCTGCGCGGTTTTTGGCAGTGCTCCCGGCGGCGCACCGGCGCTGCGCGCGATGGCGTAAAGATCGGAGACCACGGCCACGGCGGTTGGATCGCCTCCCGCGCCATAGCCCGAGAAAACCGTGCGGCCGGAAAATTCGCCGAACGCCGTGACGATATTTTGGCTGCCCTGCGCGTGCGCCATCAGTGAGTCGGACGGAAGCAGCGCGGGCTGCACCGCTCCGGCCACACGCACGCGATGCGGCGCCTCTTGCGACACCGTTTTTTCAGCCACGGAAATCTGACGAATCGTGCAATCCAGATCCCGCGCGTACATAAAGTCGACCGAGGCAATCGTGGTGATTGGGCGGCAGAGAATTTGCTCGGCGCGCACGCGCACGCCCAGGCCGGCTTGCGCCAAAATCACCAGCTTCGCGCGCGCGTCGATGCCTTCCACGTCCGAGCTGGGATCGGCTTCGGCGAAGCCAAGCTCCTGTGCTTCCTTCAACGCGGACTGGAAGCTCGCGCCAATCCCTTCCATGCGCGTAAGGATGTAATTGCACGTGCCGTTCAGAATCCCAGCGATGCGATAGAGCCGGTCACCGGCGAGCCCTTCCTGTATGCCGATGATCGCGGGAATGCCGCCGGCCACCGATGCGCCGAATTCGATGCGGCGTCTCATCGAGCGCGCAAGATCCACAAGTTCGGGGCCGCATTCGGAGATCAACAGCTTATTTGCGGTGACCACCGATTTCCCGGCGCGCAGCGCACGGCGCACCCAGTCACCGGCGGGTTCGAGGCCGCCAATCAGCTCCACGACCACGTCCGCGTCGGAGGCAAGAACGTCTTCAATGCTTTCAGTCCAGCGAATGCGCGCCGGAAGCAAATCGGTTTTCTTCTTGGCGATATTGCGATTGTAGATGTGCGTCAGCTGCAGCGGGCCATCAGCATCCTGGCACAAAATCTTGGCCACCGAGCGCCCCACGGTCCCGAAACCGAGTAGGGCAATTTTCAGCGCAGCGCGTTCCGTCGATGAAGTCGCCCCGGCAGCTGCAATTGCGCGCGGCTTCGAGCGCGCTTTGGGCCCTGCCTTGGAGCGGTTTGCTTTGGAAGGGCGCGATTTCGCCACCGGTAGAT
This sequence comes from Candidatus Acidiferrales bacterium, assembly GCA_049591475.1. Lineage (GTDB taxonomy): Bacteria > Acidobacteriota > Terriglobia > Acidiferrales > UBA7541 > Palsa-295. Next base: position 70,111 of record JBAWEZ010000074.1, on the reverse strand, counting down.
CACCTCACCATGAAATTTGCCGAAAGTTGCCCAGCCGAGCTGGCGTCGGCCAAGCGGAATAGCGCAAAACAAGGCTCCATCGTATCAGAGCGTGGAAGCGAACGGCAGGGGGCGCAGAGGGCCATCTCCGCAAACGCAAACCAAGGCCGCGCCTTCCCGGAGTTGACGTCGCCGTGTCATCGGCGTCCCGTTTGCACGCTTGGCCAGCGGTCCTCGCGCAACGCGCAAAGGTGCTCCCATGCGGCGTCCGGCAGGCGTCACCGTCATCGCAGTACTTGGTGTGCTAGCCTTGCTGACAGTTGGAGAGGGGCTGCTGCTTTTGATTCGCGGCGGAGCCGTTTTCGCTCCTGGCATGTCCTTCTATTCGGGCGGAGCGTGGGCCGGGATCGTGCTGCTGGGAGGCGCGGTCCTGGTGATTGTCACGTGCGTTGGCCTGCTGAAGCTGCAACAGTGGGCGCGAGTGCTGGCGATCGTCCTCAACGCTGTTCACCTGATACTTGCCGCGTCAGGTCTTCTCGATGCCTTGCGCAACATTCACATGGCATTTTTCGTTGGCGTCTTGTTTCGCCACGTCGTCATGCTGGCTATCGGCATCTGGATCATCGTGTATCTGATTCAGGCGAAAGTGAAGCAAGCGTTCCCGCCACCGGCTCTGGCGGCCAGCTGAAATCAGTCGTAGCTGCTTTCTTGATTCCAGTGCGCACGTCGCATACACTAGGAGTTTCACTCAGGGCCCCGGCACGGAACGTGTGCGCCGAGAAGCCGCAACAATGCGTGGCCTTTCCGGACTCTTGAACCAGCCGGTTTGGACGCCAAAGGCCGCCACTAGTAGGCCAGGCACAACCCCGAGGACATCACAGAGGAGAAGATCCGTTGCCGAAACGCACGTTTCAGCCGCATGTGCGCGCCAGACATAAGAAGCATGGCTTCCGCTCACGCATGAAGACCCAAGGTGGACGTAAAGTCCTTGCGCAACGCCGCAAAAAGGGACGTCACAGCCTCACGCGTGTCTGAATCGCGTGAGGGCGCGCCGGGGCTCGATTTCCCACGCGCCTGCCGCTTGGTCCGTCGCGCCGATTTCGACGCGGTGTATCGCGAGGGGCGCAAGCGGACGAGCCGCGAATTCGCCGTTTTTTTGCGCGCCAACCGCCTGCCGCTTAGCCGGTTCGGTTGGAGCATCAAGAAGGCGCTGGGCACGGCGGTTTGCCGCAATCGCATCCGGCGGCGCGTGCGCGAAATCGTCAGGCTGCATCGCAGCGATATTGCCGCGGGCTGGGATGTGGTGATTCACCCGCGCGCTTCGGCCGCAACTGCCGATTTCGATGCCCTAGCTGGCGAGTTGCTGCGGTTGCTTCCCCGCGAGCAAGCGGTCCACGATTTGAAGAAGCACGGTTCCAAGGAGTAGCGTTGCACGACCAAAACTCAGTTCGATCGACGCCGAATGGCGCGCCGGCACAGCAACAGGACTTGTCGATTCCTGCGCCGCGTCCGCGCTCGCCCGACTCGTGGGTGCTGCTACTGCTGGTCCGTATGTACATCATTTTCCTCTCGCCATTTTTCGGAGGAGCCTGCAAGTTTTACCCTTCATGCTCGAACTACGCGCGCGAAGCGATCGAACGCCACGGAGCTCGGCGAGGCACGCTTCTCGCCCTCAAGCGGTTGCTGCGCTGCCACCCGTTTACGCGCGGCGGTATCGATTTTGTTCCAGACGAGTTTCCGGGCGCGCACCGCGCTCACGCACAGCTCAATCCCGGTGGTCAAGGTAAGGCGCAGTGAGCGAGATGTCCGAGCAGACCAGGATTGTGGTGTTTCTTTTGCTGGCGATGTTGATGTTTTTCGTTTGGTCGAAATATTTTGGACCAAAGCCCTCGCCGGCAAAGCCCCCGCATCCCGAGACGGCGCAGACCGCGCCCTCGACCGGCGCGCCTTCCGCGGAACTGAAGGCTCTTTCGCCGGCGAAACCGGCGGTGATTCCCGTTGTGCAGGCGTCTGCGGAGAAGACGATCGTCGTCTCCAGCAGCGAGTACCGCGTCGAACTTTCCAATCAGGGCGCAGTCGTCAAGAGCTGGCAGCTTGAAAAATATTTGAACGAAGATAAACCTCCGCAACCTCTCGACCTCGTTCATCCCGACGCAGCCTCCGAACTTGGTTGGCCGCTATCTCTCGTGCTCGCTAATGCGCAAGACGAGCAGAAGGCAAACACGGCGCTCTACAGCGTCGAGCCCGCGTCGGGAGATCTGACGGTGCCCGCCCAAGTTACTTTCCGTTGGAGCGACGGCCATCTGGCAGTCACCAAGACGCTAAAATTCGGCGCCAACTACCAGGTCTCGATGAATGTTTCCGTCATGCGCGAGGGCCAGCCAATCCCGGTGGCGGTGGCGTGGCGCGGCGGTTTCGGCGATGCTTCCGTGGACAACTGGGCCGCGCTCGCCAGGGTCTTCTACAACCAGAACGGCAACCTGGAGCTTGAGGCTTACAAAAAGCTCGGTGTTTCCGGCAATCAGAGCCAGCCGCAGGAGATCGCCGGGCCTATGCAATATCTGGGCATTGAGGACCAGTTCTTCGCCGCCGCATTTTTACCGGAAAACCAGAATCTCTCCGTTCGGGATTGGACGCAGTATTACACCGTTACCACGGGCAGCAAGCCAGTCTCGACGCCGATTGCGTCCGTTGCGGCTGGCGACACCACCGCCGAACCCCTGCAGATGCGCCTTTTCGTCGGCCCGAAAGATATCGCCGTGCTTCGCAGCGTCAGGCCATCGCTCTCCGGCCTGATCAACTTCGGCTGGACCAGCATCGTCGCCAAGCCGCTGCTCTACGCTCTGCAATGGATGCACAAATACATTTCGAACTGGGGTTGGGCGATTGTGATGTTGACGCTCGCGATCAATCTGCCGCTCTTCCCGCTGCGTTTGATGAGCCAGAAGTCGATGCGCAAAATGCAGAAAGTGGCGCCGGAGATGCGTGCCATCCAGGATCGCTACAAAAAATATTCTATGCGCGATCCGCGTCGCCGCAAGATGAATGAAGAAGTCATGGAGTTGTATCAGAAGCACGGCGTGAATCCGCTGCCGATCGGCGCCTGCCTGCCGATGCTCATTCAATTGCCCATCTGGTGGGCGCTGGATCGAGTTTTAGAGATGTCGATCGAGTTGCGGCACGAGCCGTGGGTGCTGTGGATACACGATCTTTCAGTCAAGGATCCGTACTACGTTTTGCCGATCGCCATGGGAATTGCTATGTATCTTTCGACGGCCATGACGCCACAGGTCACCGGCGTTGACCCCACGCAGCAGAAGATGATGAAGTGGATGCCCATCTTCATGGCTGCCTTTTTCATTAATCTATCGAGCGGGTTGAACCTGTACATTCTGACGAGCAGCCTGGTAGGTGCCGGTCAGCAAGTGTATTTGAATCGCACGCAGCCAATGCCTGCGCCGAAAGGACGCTTCAAAAAGAAAACTGCATGAGCGAAGCACGAACTCCATCTGGAAAGAGGCCGTTCAATCGACAGGCTCCCGCCGACCTGCCGCGTCTCGATAGCGAGCGCGCCGGCGAAGAAGTGCGCCGTTTCGTGGATCTGGCGATCCGCGAAATGGCTCTGGAGCTTCAATACGATATTTCCACGCCCGCGGAATCAGCCGCCGTCGAACTTCCCGCCATCATTGTCGCGTTTCGCGGCTCCGACGAAGAACTATTGCTGGCCCAGCAGGCCGAACTGCTTCTCGCGCTGGAGCACATCGCGCATCGGTGGCTGCGGCTCGATCCTCGCCTGCACGATCAAATCCGTTTCGATTGTGGCGATTACCGTGCCACGCACCTCGACGAGCTGAAGCTTTCCGCGCGCGTGGCCGCGCAGCGCGTGCGTGAAACCGGACAGGCTTTTCGCTTCAACCCCATGTCCGCCCGCGAGCGCCGCATCATTCATCTGGAGTTGACCGGCGCGCAAGGCGTGCGTACCCTCAGCGAGGGCACCGGCGACCGTCGGCAACTGGTGATCTACCCGCTAACAAACACGAAAAAATAGTTTTCCGTCGCGGCCGCACTCAGGCGAACATGGCCGCCGATCGTTCGTCGCGCCCTATATTTCGATGATGTAGCCCTGCTTGCCCACATTCACGCACTTCGTCGCGCCGAGCATTTCGGATCTCCCTGCGGTCTCATGAATATGCCCGCAAAAAAGAAAGACCGGTTTCGCGCGCTCCACCCAGGCGCGCAGCGTAGGACTTCCAGCGTGTTGTCCCGCAGTGAATTCATCGAGCGTAGTGTTGTACGGAGGAAAGTGAATCACTAAATACAATTTCTCGATTCCATCGAACGCCGCGAGCGCCTCGGCGATTTGCTCCTCGGAATATTCTCCGGGAGTTTTGAACGGCGTGATGTTGCTATATCCAAGCCCGGCCCACTCGCTCGCTCCAAGCTTCCGCACTTGCCCGTGAAAATCGACGAATCCGTGCTGGGCACACAAAGCACGCGTACGGTCATGCGTTTCGTGGTTACCCGGCAGCAGCCACAGACGTTCGCCAAGCGGCGCTAGCACTTCTCCGCAGCTCTCCAGCCCCTTCCCAAATGTCGCCAGATCGCCCGCACAAATGTACAAATCAGCCGGCTGCGCCATCACGCGCTCCAGCGCGCGCAGATCGCGATGCACGTCGCTGAAAATCAGAATTTTCACTCTCCGCCCTTTTGCCAATCTCGGTTTGCCGCGGGCGCCACAACGCGTTCCAGATGCTGCTGCAGCACTCCGTTGGTCAGCCAGCCTTCTGCGGTGAGCCGCCCAACCGAATCGAAGATCAATTCGTACGTAAACGGTTGCGCGCCCTGCCGCCGGCCGCTCGAATAGCGATTTTCGCCGATTTCCACCACGTGGTTTCTGTGCGCGGCGAAACTAACGATCGAAGGAAATCTCGCGAAATTCCAGAAGAGCTTCACTTCCGGCCGTTCGAAAGCCCGCGTGATGTATTCATTCGGCGGCGAATCGGGAATGAACCGAAAGTGCGGCGGCCGCGCATTCCGCAGATCGAATTGCGCCTCGTAAACGCCATGGTCCGATCGAATTGCATCGTCCCAATCCAAAAACGACGGTGGAATCGGTAGCGCACCCATGCGGTTCACGTCCGTATGGTTCTCGACCGCGAATCTCTCCGCTCTCGCGAAAGCCGAATGATGCATTACCCCGCAACCGATCAGATACGCCACCATCACTATGATGCCCGCCTGGCACCATGCGGCCCGCGAAACGCGGAATCCCAATCCCCCGGCTGAAGGAACGAAAAAGAGCAGCGCGAAAATTCCGCTTGCCAGCGTCGCGATCCACAAATGAAATCCGTATCCCGCCGGGCGCGCGATGGCCCACAGCAAGAACGCGCCAACGGTGAATAGCACCCAGCTTCGCACCGCCCGCCGCGTACTGCGCGCTCTGTCGCTGTAAATCCACGCAACCACTTGCGGCGCCAGAATGATCGCGGTGAAAGCGAAATCCACGATGAATAACATGTCCCATGCGACGCGCTTACCGGAAATCGGATACCACATGCGTGTGCCGAACGACGTCATGCCGTCCAAAATGATGTGGCTCGCAATGCCGACCATGTAAATCAGCGTCAGCTTCCAAAAAGAGGGCGCTTCCCAGTCATGCAGTGACGGATACCTGCGCTTCAGCCATCTCAGCGCGGGCGGAGTGAGAGCCGCCAGCAGCATGGCAAAAAACGGCATTGCCACGAATGAATGCGTAATCGCACGATGATACTTCACGATCGCCAGTGGATCGTGCGTCGCGACTTCTGCGACCATGTCGACGTCCGGGAAAACGGCGCCGAGCGTGGCAGCGAAAATCGCCACTTTTGTCTCGCGCTTGGAGAAAAATCCCTTGCCGAGCAGCGCGCCCGCAATTCCGTGTGTTATGGGATCCATGCTGTTCTCAAGGACGCTTCTAGACCGTCGGGAGTGTACACGATGGGATCAACTTCCGCGACCGCTTAAATAACATCGATGAGAGGAGAGCGTTTCGAAATCACTTCGCCGATGATTCGAGCGTGGACGTTACGTTGTTCGAGTGCCGCCGTTGCAGCTTCGATGGCATCCGGCGCGATCGCCGCCAGCAGTCCTCCGGAAGTCTGCGGATCGAATAGCAGCGCTTCGTACTCAGCGGCAACGGAAGGCGCGACGCCCACGCAGCCCTCGAGAAACTCGCGATTGCTGGCCATGCCGCCGGAGAAGAACTTGCCGCGTGATGCTTCAATCGCCCCCGGAATATAAGCGATCCGCGCGTGATCGATGCGCAGCGAAACGTTCGTGCCAACCGCCATTTCCCGCGCGTGGCCTAGCAGTCCAAATCCGGTCACATCCGTAACCGCGTGAACCGGCTTTTCGCCTGTGGCATTATCATCGATCTCGTGCAGCGCGTCAGCCGCGTCGCGATTCAGTAGCGCCATCGATTCCGTCGCGGCTGCCACCCATTCCGGCGCCGCTTTGCTCGGCTTCAGCGCCGTCGAGATCACGCCTGTCCCGATCGCCTTCGTCAGTATCAGCTTATCCCCCGGACGCGCGCCCACGTTGCGCCAAATCTTCTCAGGATCGATCAGGCCCGTCACGGCGTACCCGAATTTCAATTCCTCGTCGCGTATCGAATGCCCGCCCACCACCGAGCAATTCGCTTCGGTCATCTTTTCGAGCCCGCCGCGCAGGATCTGCTCGAGCAGTTCCGCCGGACGTGACGCGGGAAACGCCACTATCGCCAGCGCCGAAATCGGCCTTCCGCCCATGGCGTAGACGTCGCTCAGCGAATTCGCCGCAGCCACTTGACCGAAAAGCCTGGGTTCATCCACGATCGGCGTGAAAAAATCGACGGTCTGCACGATCGCGAGCTGATCGCTCAGTCGATACACTGCCGCGTCGTCCGCCGTCGCGAATCCGACCAGCAGATTGGGATCATGCCTTTGCGGCAGCCGCTTGAGTACGCTCTCCAGCACGCTGGGGCTGAGTTTTGACGCTCAACCGGCGGCCTTGGCTGCTTCCGTCAGACGAATTGTTTTCGTCTCGGCCAAGTAGATCAACCTCCTGGGGTCAATCTACCAATTATAGCTCGACGCCAGTCAGCTCAGTTAATCTCATCTCTGCCATGCAGCCGCCGCAAAGTCAGTCGCGTCGAATTAAAATAGCGCGATCGTCCATACGATAGGCGAACGTACAATATAGGGGAACGCCCGCACACGCATGCCCGTCATTGGAAATCGAATTCCACCAGGGCCGAAGGGTTTGCCCATCCTCGGCGCCGCGCTCGATTTGCGCGACGATCCGCTGAATAGCATGCGCCGCATGGCGCGCGAGTACGGCGATGTCGTCCGTTTCACGGTGATGAATCGCGAGCGCATCCTGCTGAACCATCCCGAATTGATCTATCAGGTGCTCGTGATTCAGCACTCGAAATTCCATAAAAGCGAGCTTACTCGCCGCATCACCGCGCGCATGCTGGGTCAGGGCCTGCTGATCAGCGAAGGCGATTTCTGGCGGCGCCAGCGCCGATTGGTGCAGCCCGCGTTTCATCGCGGCCGCGTCAACGACTACGCCTCTACCATGCTCGATCTTGCCGAAACACACATTCGCAGTTGGCGCGATGGCGACCGGCGCAACGTGGCCGAGGAAATGATGGCTCTTACGCTCGGTATCGCCGTGCGCACGCTTTTCGGCTCGACCTTGCCGGGTGAAGCCGCCGACGTCGGCCGCGCCATGACTTTCCTGATGCGCTATTCCTTGCGACGCCAGCGCTCGCCCCTGCGCATTCCCGAAACCTGGCCCACGCCAAAAAATCGCCGCGCCAATCGCGAACTCGCTTTCATCGATTCGCTCGTCTATTCAATTATTTCCCAGCGGCAAGCCTCTGGAAACGGACATCACAATGATCTGCTCGCGCTGCTCATGAGCGCTATGGATGAAGACGGCTCGCAAATGACCCGCCAGCAGCTTCACGACGAAGCCATGACCCTCTTCATTGCTGGCCACGAAACCACCGCGCAAATGCTCTCCTGGACCTGGTATGCGCTCAGCGAAAATCCCGCCGCCGAAGCGAGGCTCTACGACGAATTGCATTCTGTCTTGAACGGGAATCCGCTGAGCCCAGCCGATTTTGCGCGCTTGCCTTACCTCCGTGCGGTTATGAACGAAGTGCTGCGCCTCTACCCCCCCGCTTACATCACGGCGCGCGAAAACGTCGAGCCCTGCCAGTTGGGCGGCTACGAATTCGCTCCCGGCACTACGATTTTATTTTCGCAGTGGGTTTCTCATCGCGATCCGCGTTTTTTCGATAATCCAGACGCGTTTCGCCCCGAGCGCTGGCTCGACGGTCTCGAAGATCGCCTGCCTCCCGGCGCGTACTTCCCGTTCGGAGCCGGGCCGCGCCGCTGCATCGGTGAAGGCTTCGCGCTGCTCGAAGCCGCCACGGTGATCGCCACCATCGCACGCCGCTTCTCGTTCCGTTTGTTGCCGGGGCGTCCCGTGATCCCCGAGCCGCTCGTCACGCTACGCCAGCGCAATGGCATCCACATGCAGCTTCATTCGCGCGCGTAGCGCTCCAGCTTTTTGCGCTTCCGTGCGATCGTTATCGACGCACTCTTCTAATGCACGAACTCACCGCGCCCGCCATTCGCCCACGGATCGTACGTAAGAGCGAACCGTATCCGTGCAGGAATCGACGGATGGTCGTAGGTCAGAATGATTTGCAATAGGCTCGGTCGCGGATCGGACAAATCCACCACGCCGAGCGTCTCAAACGCCTGCGCGGCCACCTCTCCCGAATGCGGCGTCAGCCCGTGGGTCACCTCCAGTCCGAATTGATCGGCCTGGTGCTCGAAATACCGGCTCACCGCGTTCGCGATCGGGTTTGCAATGAACGAAAAAACTCCTAGCAACAGCAGCAGCGCCGGCAGCGACGCCCAATCGTCCACACCGCGTATCTTCCAGCTTTCTCCCCATCGCTGCAGCATCCATCCGATGCACCAATATCCGAGGTAAAAAATCACCAGCAGGCCGCCCGCTAGAATCGTCGCCCCTTTCGGGATGTGGTGCAGCACGTAATGCCCCATCTCGTGCCCCACCACGAACACGATTTGCGGTGTGGTCATTTTCGCGATCGTCGTGTCCCACACCACAATCCGTTTCGAGCTGCCGATCCCGGTCACATATGCGTTTAGCTCGGTTGACTTTTCCGACGCGCCCATCCAGTACATCCGGCTCGGCGGAATGTTCTGTCCCGCGTGATGGACCATCTTCTCTAGCTCCACTACAAGCGCTGGATCCTTCTGCTGCAGCGGCTCGAACTTGTGAAACAGCGGGTCCACCACCACGGGCTGCAGGAAAATCAGGAAAATCCCGAGCGGCATCGCCGCCAGCCAAAAGTAGAGCCACCATCGTCGCGGGCTTTTGCGAATCACGGCGTAGAGGATCCAGACGAGAATTGTCCCGCCAATAAGAGCCAAACCCTCCTGCTTCGCCCAATCCGCGCCCCACGATGCCCACCCCTGCAGCGAAAGTCCGTACCGGCGCAGCTCCCAATTCTCGAAAATTCCCACGGGCACTCCGAACACGTCCACCGTCAGCAGTAAGAGCGGCGCGAAAATCACTGCTTGCGCTGCGCGGTTCGTGGAAAATCTCTCCGCCCAGTCGCGGTACTTCGGAGCGAATTTCCAGTGCAGCACGAGCCACAGAATCGCCAGCCCGTAGATCCCGGCGATCATATCGAACGCGAAAAAAATCCGGCTTAGGTCGCGCGCCTTGCCGTAAAGTTTCGGCGGCAGCGTATATGAGGTAACGATGGTTTCCGGAGGCGTCACCGGGCCGCTCGTGCCGGTAACCGAACTTCCCGCAGCGCGAGCAGTTGTCTCGCTTCGAGCTTTCCCGCTCGCCGTTTGCCTTGCCTGCAATCCCCCTGCATACAGCAGCACAGCGAAGCAGACGCAGGCCGTCGCTATCAAAGGAACGCGTCTAAATGTTTGTTTCATTTTTGGTATCAGATGTTTCCAGCGGCTATGTCGTTTTCTCCCGTTGGCGCTCGACGCTGCCTTATATCCGGCGCGACCGCGAGTCTGGCATAATGCACTTCATAATGTCAGCCACAACAGCAAAACCTCGTCCTAGCAGCAATCGCAAATTTGCTTTGGCGGCGCGTCCGGTGGGAATGCCCAAGGAATCGGACTTCCAGCTGGTTTCGGAGCCGCTTTCGCCGCTCGCCGAGGACCAGATGCTGCTGCGCACCCAATATCTTTCTGTCGATCCCTACATGCGCGGCCGCATGACCGGCGTGCGCAGCTACGCCGATCCCGTCAACATTGGCCAGTTGATGGTCGGAGGCACTGTCGGGGAGGTGCTCGAATCACGCAACCCGGACTTTCGCGTGGGCGAAATCGTTAGCGGGTTTTGGGGCTGGCAGGAATTTGCCGTTTCCGATGGCAGCGGCCTGCGTAAGATCGATCCCAAACTTGCGCCTATTTCCACTTCTCTCGGAGTCCTTGGAATGACGGGCATGACCGCGTATTTCGGCTTCCTCGAAATCGGTCAGCCGAAAGCCGGAGAAACCGTGGTCGTTTCCGGCGCGGCCGGCGCGGTCGGCTCGCTCGTCGGCCAAATCGCTAAAATCAAGGGCTGCGAAGTAGTGGGCGTTGCCGGCAGCGACGAGAAGGTCGCCTGGCTTACCGGCGAACTCGGCTTCGACGCCGCCTTCAATTACAAAGCCACCGATGATTACGTCGCGCGCTTCCAGCAGCTTTGTCCCAACGGCGTCGATTGTTACTTCGATAACGTCGGCGGCGCGATCAGCGACGCAATTCTTTCCGTCATCAACACCAAAGCGCGTATTGCCATTTGCGGACAGATTTCGCAATACAATCTCGCCAAGCCCGAGCCCGGCCCGCGCGTGTTCCGCTATCTGCTCACCAAAAGCGCACGCGCCGAAGGCTTCCTGGTTTACAACTTCGCGGAACGCTTCCCCGACGGCATCGCGCACATGGCCAAATGGATGAAAGAGGGCAAAATTAAGTACCGCGAGACCATCGTAGAGGGCTTTGAAAACGCTCCACGTGCGCTGATCGGTGTCCTCAGCGGCGAAAATGTCGGCAAGATGCTCGTCAAAATGTACTGAGTTGGTTCTGGCGCAACGCCGAAATGCTCCGCACAAAATAAAAGCGGCGACCCTTTCGAGCCGCCGCTTCCTCAGTGCAGACCCTGCGGTTTAAACCTTTACACCCACTTGTCGATCGACGCCGTCACCGTGTACCGGAAGTCTCCGCCCAGCCAGTACGTGTTCGTTTGGCCGCCCATCACGAAAATTTCGATCGTGTTGGGAAGTGGTGAGTTTGCCGGAGCCCCGGGCCACCTTCGCGGCACGAAACGAGATACTGGAATGTCCGCGTCCGGCCCCATCTTCACGTATGTCGCATACGGCTCGACGCCTTGCTTTCCTTGCTCCATCTGCTTGTCGCGCCGTTGCCAGTAGAGCCACGCCGGCGTCTTCGAGTTTTTCACCAGGTAGTCGCGGAAGGCTTCCTGGCTATCAAACCCGTGCGCCTTCACGTCCGCAGCCACCGTGGGATCGAGGACCAGAGTGACCGAGCCGTTGTTGGTGGAGAAGTAGTGCGTCAGCCAATGCGTAATCATCTCGTGATAGGGAAGCCCGAAGTAACAGACATTCGTCAAGCTCCACCCGGTGAAGATGCTAATCGTGCTCTCCTCCGGTTTGAATCCGTGCCGCACGTGCAGAGGCTGCCAGCCGGCAGGCAGTGCGTTTTCCGTCTCCGCGCAGCACATGTTGTTGTAGTTGAAGTTCGTTCCCGTCGTGCCCATGTACGTCTGGCCCGGCATTCCCGCCGCTCCTAGGTTCTTCGATAGGATCGTCCAAGCTCGGCCGATGGTGGCATTAGCGTCATTGAATGGACCTAGCGCGCCAATCCCATAATTCATTTTGATCTTGTCGCGATACGGCCCGTTCACCACCGCCATCCGTGCGAACGACGAGGTCGAGCTGAACAGCGCTGGTTGTCCTGTTGCCGCCAGCGCCAAAATCGCCGGGAAAAAGTCCGGTTGCGCTCCCGCCATCACCGCGTTGATCGCCACCTGTCGGACGTTGTACGACCACTCCGGGAAGGCTCCCTGCGCGGCGCTCATTTTCCCGACCATTTCATCCGGACTGTGACTAGTGCCCTTCAGCATCGCTTCCACCTTCTCTTCGGTGGGCAGGATGATGGGCTGGAAGTCAGTCAGGTTGTTGTCGGCGTAGAACCGCTGCAGGTTCTCCGGCGTATCTGAATACGTTGCCGGCCCGGTGCTCGGCCGCACCTCGCCCGTCTTCTTTTCGTCTGCGGTCAGAGGCCTGGTCAGCGCGTCAATCACTTCCGGCATGAACGGCTTGCCCGTTACCGGATCCTTGCCCAGCAGCACTTGATACATTTCCGCGTCCGTTTTGTTGGTCATCGGATGCGGGGTAAAGCAGATTCTCTCGTCCGGCATGCCGCGGCTCGCGGCGTTCGTCTTGGCTAGTTCTTCAAACGCGATCGTAACGATCGGCGCGGTCGGAATTCCCATCTTTTCTACTTCCATGCAGTGACCGACGGTCGCTGGTGTGCACGTGCTTCAATGGCCGTAGGCCATGATCATCGCGACGCCGTTGGCCTTGATCTCCGACCACAGCTTCGGATCATCTCCCGCCAGTCCGCCCGCTTTCAGCTTATAGATCGTTTTCACGCTCGGCATGTTCTTCTGGAACCAGATGGCGATCTGGGCCAGAAATCTGTCCGCGCCCGCGAATCCATCGGACACCAGATAAATCGTCTTGCCGTCCAGGTTCGCCACCCGTGGCGCCATTGGAATTAACTGAATCGATGGCGGCATTCCTTTGGGGTTGAGCACTTCGATTCTTCCGAAGTCCACGCTGGCTTTCGCAGCGCGTTTCTTGGCCGGTTCCGCGAATGCTGGTACGCCCGCTAACACCGCGGGTGAAATTCCCATCAGCGACAGCAGCTTTCGTCGATTGATCTTCATGGATTAACCTCGCTCATTCCCATCTTCGGCGGCCAAAGATACCGGCCGCCACCAGTTATAATCGCCACATTCTCTGACGCATACGATACCCCTGGGTTTCACCCTACGGCAATGCAAAAACGTAAATGGCGTTGCTATGTTCGGGGGTGAACAAAGCCGGTGCCTCCGCGCTCAATTCCGGCACTTTCAGGTTGTACCCGGTCATCACGCAGACGTACTGCTTGCCGTTCACCGCGTACGTGATCGTGCTCACCGATATGTTGCCGCCCAAAATAGCCTGCCACAATTTCTTGCCCGTCTTTGCATCGTACGCTTTGAACCGCCGGCTCATGTCCCCGTGAAAAATCAATCCGCCAGCGGTCGCCAGAACCGCTCCGTTGCTCGGCGCGCGCCCGATATCGAACTTCATTTGATCGCCCGTCGATAGATTGATCTTCTCCATTCCCGTCAGTTTGTTTGGATCCGACCCGGGCTGCGGAATCACCGCCCATCCTCCGCGCGTTCCCGGCCCCGAAAGCGTCAAGTCGCGGCAATTATCGGTGTACGGCACGTACAGCGAATTCGTGTCCGGATCGTACGCCGTCGGCCAGTAGCTCCGCGTGTTCCAATAACAAATCACATGGTGGTCGCCCGGCTTCTGGAACACGATCTTCCAATTGAGCGTCACCTGCCCGGTCTTGCCGTCGATATTCGACAAATAAAAATGTGCCGGATCATCGTATGGAAACGGCGTGGCCCACAAAAACTTCCCATTCGTTCGGTCTAGGACGAATATCGCGCCGCCCTCCGAAACCATCGCTGCGATTTCGTGCTTCGATCCGCGTGGCACGTCCGGATTGAACCATTTCACCTGTTTCGGATTGGGATTGTACGTTACAGTTGCGAGCGTACGTTCGTGCGTGTGGTCCGTGTCCCAATCGTCGCCCGGCAAATGCTGGTAATACCAGATCAGCTTTCCGGTCGCCGGATCGATCGCCAGCGTGCAATTGCTGTAAAGATCGGCAGGCGTTGTCCGCGAAGTTCCGTCAGGATTTCCTCCGTGCCTCAGCATCCGCTGGTCCGGCATCGGATTCGCCACGCCCCAGTAGAGAACGTTGCCCTTGGGATCGAAGCTGCCCGGCAGTCCCCACGTCGAAGCCGTCACCAGGGACATGTCCGCCCCGTTCCACGAAGCGTTCCCCGGATCGCCCGGCATCGCCACGGTGTGAAATCGCCACACTTCTTTTCCCGTCTCCGCGTTGTCCGCTTCTATGAAGCAATTTTTCGCGCCGCCCATGCACGTCCCGCCCGAAATCACGTTGCCGTCCACCACCAGCGCGCCGGACGTATTCGCTGTTCCCGGCTTGTATGTCTCCCAGCGCACTTTTCCCGTCTTCGCATCGAGCGCCACCACGTATCCGTCCGGCGCCGTGAAGTACACCATGTCCTGATAGATTGCCAGCGCCTTGGTGCGCTCCGTCGCCCCAAACTGCTTGTTCTTGTACTCGCGCTTGTATTCCCAGATCAGGTCGCCAGTGGTGGCATTCAACGCATCCACGTCCCCGCCCGGAACGATCACGTACATCACGCCGTTGTACTCGATCGGAATCGTCTCCGTCACTCCATCCGGCAAGCCGCGCGCCCACGCCAGCGCCAGGTTTTTAACGTTTTTCTCGTTGATCTGCTTTAGCGGACTGTACCGCCACGCGTTGTACGTCCTGCTATACATCAGCCAGTCGTCCGGGCTCGGATGCGTCAGCATTTCCGTGGTCACCGGCTTGTAGTCTTTCACCTCGCCGGAAGGAGGCGGAATCTTCGGGATCAGCATTGGTCCTTCGCTCACGAACGGCCTCCGCCTTTGCGCGCCCGCCGCACTCGCCGGCGGTGCACCCTGGGAAGTCGTCGGCGCTCCTTGCGCATTTCCTGCCGGAACATCCTGCCCCGAGGCCGCCCCTGCCACCCAAAAGCCAACCGCGAATATCGCCGCGATATATGCCGTCCTAAACCGAACTCTCATTTCGATTCCCCTTCTGGCCCTTTAGTCCCTAATTGCCCCATCGCTCTAACAGCGGCCTGCATCCTACAGCACCTTTGGCACGGAGCCAACGCGAATCCTTCCCATCTCAACTTTGATCCGCTCTTCCCTGAGGCCGAAAGGTAGCACGGCGGCGGTTTTTTTGCGGTGACGCCGTCACTCCGGCGTTCTCCTCGAAAGCGCGGGCGTTGGCGTGAATGCTTTCACCGTTTGTTTACGGAGTTGACGTGTGCGGGCGATGTCCTGAAGTATTTGCCATGGCGAAGAGAACTGCACCTCAGTCCCTTCGCCACGGCGCGAATTGTGCGGTGAATTGCGTTACGACTGCTCAATTCACCGTAATGCGCGTACCGGCCGTGGTCCCCTTCACCTCCGCTAGCGGCGCACCCGTCCCGTAAGAGTTGGTGGCGCCGAAGAGTTTAAAATCGAACGTGCCCGTGTAGGTTTTGCCGTTGCGAGCGACCGTATCGACTTCGTCAACCGTGAACACGTTCGTGATCGCGTTCATGGAGTTGCTGGCGTCGGGATCAAACATCAGGCCAATATGGTGCAGCTTCACCGTGCCATGGCCCAAGTCCTTCCAAACGCCGAAACAGACGTTTCCACCGGAGGGCGCCAGGAATGCGTTTTCGAATTCCGTGCCGTCCGCGTGCCAGGTCTTATACGATTCCAGAAACTGGAACGACGGTGGAGCTGGAGGAAAGTACGGCGGCCCGGTAGAGTCATTTGCCGTGTAAATCACGTTCCACAACCCTACGACGGTTTGGGGTTGGTTCGGTTCTTCGTTCTGCAGAATGTTTGACTGTGTGTCCGCTTGCGAATTCACGAAGGGATACGAAGCCGCTGACACCTTGAATGGAATGGCGCAGCCGCCCGCCTTCACGCCGGAAGCGGTAAACAAAAGTCCCAGCACCACCAGAGCGGCGAGCGCGGCGAAGCGCCCTCCTAGTATCACCCGGAAGCAACTGGACCGGTCAGCCGGTGCATTTGCCAAAACAATCGATCTGGCTGAAACCTGCACATCGTTCGCTTTCATATTTGGTTCTCCTCTCGTTCTCGGCCGCTTGACTCTGCGGAGTGTTAAGGGTCCAGCGGCGTGCTTTCGACCTAATAAGCGAGAAAACGCGGCGGATTGGCTCACCGACTCTGAAGTCTCGTGTTTCTTGGTGAATTCGAGACGCCTGCTTGCAAGCGCCCCGACGGCGAAGCCGCCCCCGGACAAATTGACTTTGAATTCCCGAGGTGTTACCGTCCGGCTCAAGTCTAGTAACCGCTTCTCGACGGGAGAACGTTGTGAAGGCGGATTCGTCCAAGCGAATCGATCGCCTGCTCGCCGAGTGGGGTCAAGGGAACGAGCAAGCTCGAGACGAATTAATACCGGTAGTTTACGGTGAACTGCGCCGCATGGCGCGCCGCCACCTTTGGAACGAACGCCCCGACCATACCCTTCAGAGCGCCGCTTTAGTCAATGAAGCCTATCTGCGCCTGGTCCGCCAGCGCGCTCCACAATGGCAAAATCGCGCTCACTTCTTTGGCGTCGCCGCGCAATTGATGCGGCACATATTGGTGGACCACGCTCGCAATCGCCTAGCCGCCAAGCGCGGCGCTGGCGCGCCCCGGTTGACCCTCGATCCGGACATTACTCCCTTCCAGAAGAGTGACGTCGATCTCCTGGCGCTGGATGATGCCCTTCGCAAGCTCACCGCTTTGGACCCGCAGCAGGGAAACTTAATCGAGATCAGATTCTTCGGAGGGCTTTCCATCGAGGAGACCGCGGTGGTGATGAGCATCTCGCCTGCGACCGTTAAGCGAGAATGGGTGACCGCGCGAGCCTGGCTGAAGCGCGAGCTAAGAAGGAACCCGGAAGCATGACGCCCGAACGCTGGCAGGAAGTGAAGAAGGTGCTCGCTGGAGCTCTTCAACGGACTCCCGAGCTCCGCCGTGTTTATTTGGACCAGGCTTGCACCGATCCCGGCATCCGCCGCGAAGTCGAATCGCTGATCACTGCCCACGAGCACGGAGATTCCAGCTTCCTAGAGCAGCCCCCGGACACGCGTGAGGCGATGAAAAGCGGCAGCACCTTGGGACCGTACGAAATCCTTGCATGGCTCGGCGCTGGCGGCATGGGTGTCGTGTACCGCGCTAGAGATAAGCGCCTCGAACGCGACGTCGCCGTGAAGATTTTCCGGCCGGGTCTGCAGATTGACGAAGCGGCGAGGAGGCGCTTCCGAAAAGAGGCGCTCGCCCTCGCAAAACTCAATCACCCCAGCATCGCGACCGTCCACGACATTGGCGAACAGAATGGTATCGACTATCTCGTTATGGAATACGTCCCGGGCCAATCGCTTGCCGAGAAAATCAGATCCGGACCGCTTCCGGTTCGGGAATCGCTGGCGCTCGGTGAGGAGATCGCCAACGCGCTCCAGGAGGCTCACGAGCAGGGCATCGTTCACCGCGACCTCAAGCCCGGAAATGTGATGGTCACCCCCAAAGGGCGTGCCAAGGTTCTCGATTTCGGCTTAGCGAAATTGCTGGGCTCGGAGGACGCGAGGGACGTTACCCTGTCATTCGCAGAGACCATCGGGCCCGTCGGCACGCCTCGTTACATGTCCCCCGAACAAGCGGAGGGCAGAACCGTCGACGCCCGCACCGACTTGTGGAGCCTCGGCGTCGTTCTCTACGAATCGCTCGCCGGCAAGCCGCCATTCGATGCATCCGGCGGCATGAGCCTGCTTCGCGCCATCACCGACACCCAACCGAAGCCGCTCTGCGACCTTTGCCCAGCTGCTCCCAGGGAAGTCGGGCGCATCGTTTCGCACGCCCTCGAAAAGGACGTATCGAAGCGATACCAATCCGCTTCGGAAATGTCGCAAGATCTTTCCTCGGCGCTAGCCCAAGTCACCGCGCCGCAATTGCCTCCGGCCGCGCGCGAAGTACGCTTGTCGCTCCGGTATGCCATCCCGGGCGCGATCGTGCTGTTAGGCCTGATTGTTCTAGCCGCTTGGTTCTACCACCGGTCCGAACGAAGGCAATGGGCGCGCGACCAGGCTATCCCTGAAATCGCCAAGCTTCACGACGACCACAAAGCCCTGGCGGCATTTCTCCTCCTGAAAAAAGCGCAACGATACTTGCCCGGCGATCCGCGCCTTGCGCAGCTTGGGTCGCAGAACACAGCACTCGTTTCGATCACCTCCTCGCCTCCCGGGGCGGCCGTCGAAATCAAGGACTACCTCTCGCCGAATGACAGTTGGTACCGGCTGGGAACCACGCCGCTGAGCAATGTCCGGATACCTGTGGGCTACTTTCAATGGCGAGTGTCGAAACAAGGGGTCGGAGAGTATCTGGCAGCGCCCTATACGCTGCCGAAAATGAACTTCGATCTCGTTAAAGAGATGGCTGCACCAGCGGGCATGTCCTGGGTTAGTGCTGGCCCATTTGCGGATTTCATCGGCTTCGTGGGTATGGTCGGTCCCTACCAGATCCCGGCCTTTTACATCGACCGCTATGAAGTGACGAACCGCGAGTATCAGAAATTCGTCGATGCCGGGGGATACGAACAACGTCAGTACTGGACTGAAAAGCTTGTGCGCGCCGGGCACGAAATGAAATGGGAAGACGCCATGGCGCTCTTCCGCGACGGCACCGGCCGCGCCGGGCCGTCAACATGGGTCGCGGGCCACTACGCCCAAGGACAAGCCGACTATCCCGTCTCCGGCGTCAGTTGGTACGAAGCTGCGGCCTATGCCAAATTCGCGGGCAAGATTCTGCCCGCCTTCGCCCAGTGGTACTCGGCCGCCTCACCCGATGTGGAGGACTATATAGTTCAGCGCAGCAACATTTCCCTTTCGAAACTCGCACCAGTCGGCAAATATCAAGGACTGGGGCTGTACGGAACGTACGACATGGCCGGAAATGTGCGCGAGTGGGTGCTCAACGACACCGGCGACGGCACAAAGTTCATCCTCGGCGGATCGTGGAGTGCCCAGACATATCTGTACGCCGACCCCGAAGCGCTCTCGCCCTTCGATCGTTCGCCCGAAAATGGATTCCGCTGCGTTCGCAACACCGCTCCTTTACCGGCGGCATTACTAAGCCCCGTCAAGAAACTCGATCGGGATTTTTCGAAGTTCAAGCCCGTGCCGGACGATGTATTTCGCGCCTATCTGACCCTCTACGCGTACGATAAGACTCCACTGAACGCCAAGGTCGAAGGCATCGTGGGCGAAACGGACGACTGGCGCGAGGAGAAAGTCACTTACGATACCGCCTACAACAACGAACGCATGGCCGCGTACCTTTTCCTGCCGAAGCACGTGAAACCACCGTACCAGACGATCGTTTTTTCGCCCAGTGCGCGCGTGCTCGACCTGCACGATAGCCGTAATTTGGGCGACGTCACGTTTTTCGACTATATCGTTCAGAGCGGCCGCGCCGTTCTCTACCCTGTCTACTACGGAACGTACGAGCGCCAAGGACCCACGGTCTACATCGGCGCGGCGCAGTCGCTAACCTATCTTGCGAACTGTTCTAAGGATCTCGGCCGCTCGCTCGACTATCTCGACACCCGTTCGGACATCGACAAAAGCAAGATCGCTTATCTGGGCGTCAGCATGGGTTCGGCCGAGGGCGTCATCTTCGCCACCATTGCGCAACAAAGGCTGAAAACCGTCATTTTCCTCGATGGCGGCTACTTTCTCGATCCGGCACCGCCGGGTGGCGATCAGGCAAATTTTGCGCCGCGGCTCAAGGTGCCTGTGCTGATGGTGAATGGACACGAGGATTACGTCTTCTCGCAGGAGCAGTCGCAAGATCCTTTGTTTCGGATGCTGGGCACGCCCGACGCGGACAAACAGCACGTGCTTTTGAATACGCCTCACGATGTGAGAGAGCAACGCACCGAACTCGTGAAAGTAGTCCTCGCCTGGCTCGACAAATACCTCGGCCGCGTCGCTTGAATCTTCACTCCTCGCTCGAAGGTCTAGACGTAGTTGTCCCCGCCGTTGGCACATTCCTGTTCCAACCAGTTCGCCCGTCTTCGGCGGACGGCGGTCAGCCTGGGGCTGTTCAACAGCGCGCTGATGAACGACGCGGTCTACAAATTCAAGCGCTACGAGGATGCCAGCCTGAGTTACACCGGGATAAACAAGCACACTGAAGACGAGGACATTGGACTGTTCGACACCGTCATCACCCGAAAAGAGGCGCAAGGGGTGTTTGAGAATATTCCCGGACGGCAGCTTTAAGGAGTGGAAGATTTGTTTTGGACAATCAATTCGAAGCGGACGCGTCTCGGTATCCTAGAGATGCCCTCGAAATCGCGCAGCGCGATGCCGCATAGCCACTCCTAAGTACAGTTCTAGTCCCCTGTACTTCCGGTCAGTAGCAACCTGCACCACCCTATCTGCTATCGTCGATCTGTGGTCATGTGTGCTGACGAGCATTTCGCCGCCGAAACCACCGGCTCTAGCCGGAGGGACCACTCCGCCTCGCCGCGGCGCGCTGCGCGGTCCTGCAGTTTAGGGGGGCGGAGGTTCACCTCCGCCGTAAAACAGCGCGCCAAAGCGCGCCACCACTCGCGCAGGATCACCCGCGCGAGGCTTTTCATTGCAACAGAGTGGCCCTCCAGATCGGTACACAGTCGAGTAGAACGCACCGCAAGTGATTGCAAACAAAGGACGCGCTACCGCCCAGATCGCTACAGTCTCATCGCCCCATCGCATCGCCTGCGTCTAGCGCCTAGCGAACAGAAGGCGAAAGTTAATCGCGAACCGCTGTCGAGTAAAACGCAATCGAAGCCGCCTGGATTCACTCACTTACCGATTTCTAATCGCGAACTTCCCCGGATTCGCCGCGCACGGAGCCATGCTCGGCGCTTTCTACACGGATTGTCTCTTTGGCTCGCGCCGCGACCGAGCGAATTGCCATCACCCACCTTCTGCGAATATGATTCAGTTTCAGGTCCCTCTCGTTCGGGGAGAAACGCCATGAATCTCGCGCACTGCGGATTACTGATCCTGTTGGCCGCGCCCTTCGCCGCTGCCTCCGCGCGTCCATTGCCAGCACGACGGGCGCAGTCGGCGCCCGCGCAGGACGCCCAGACTCAAACGGCTCAGGGCCAATCTTCTTCAGGGCAAACGGATTCGCTGGCAGCTGCCGCTCGCCGCGCCCGCGAAAAGCAAAAAGAACAGCCGAAACCCGCCAAGGTCTGGGACAACGACAACATCCCAACTTCCGGCGGCGTCGCCGTGATTGGTTCCACTTCGCAAGGTTCCGCCGCCACTTCGGCGGCCGGTCCAGCCGAAACATCGCAGCCCGGCCAGCAGAAATCCGCAACCTCCAAATCGGCGAAAAAAACTGACTTCCAAGGGGAGTTAAAATCCGCCAGCGCCGATTTGAAGAACCTGCAAACGCAGCTCGATTTTCTACAGCGCAAATTCGCGCTCGATCAGCAAAGCTTCTATCAGAACCCCAACTATTCTTCCGATACGGCCGGCGCAAAGGCTCTGCAAGACGAACAGGATCAGATCGACGCCAAAAAGCAGGACGTCGCCGCCTCCCAAAAAATCGTCGACGACCTCACCGCGAAAGCTGACGCACAAACCAGCGGTTCAAATTCATCCGCAGCCAAGTAAGCGCGGAAACGGCTTGCAGCAAAAAGCGCGTGGGGAAAAAGTGAGCGGCCGGTGGGGGAGCCGGCCGCTCGTGGGCATGGGGTGATGGAGGTGCAGAAACTCGAGATCAGCGTCGCGCCGGATCATCTGTCGAGCGCCGCACTGGCCCCGAATCCTTAAGCAGTTTGCCCCCAGGCCCCGGGGTGGTCGATAGGGCGGCGGGTCTATTTCGCTCGGTACTAAGGTACCCGCGAAAATAATTCGCATTCTCTTCGCCACCGCGCGGCTAAATTCGGCCCGGCGATTTATCGCCGCCAGCCGTTTTGCCGCAGCCGCCGCGGATGTAATACGATAAGCTCCATCCGATGAACGAAGTTTCTCCTTCCAAAAATATCGACTCCGCCGGCCAGATGCTTTGGAGCTTCTGGTATCCGGCGCTGCCCAGCGACGAATTGCGCCGCGGAAAACTACGCCGCGCGATGCTGCTGGAAGTTCCGCTAGTCCTTGGGCGCGACGCTACAGGAAAGCCGTTCGCGCTGCGCGACATTTGTCCGCACCGCGCTTTCCCGCTGTCCTTCGGGCGATTCGACGGCGCGACGGTGGAATGCGCGTATCACGGCTGGCAATTCGACGCGCACACCGGCCAATGCCGCCACATCCCGTCGCTCACCGCCGACTCGAAGCTGAAGTGCGAGCGAATTTACGCGGGCAGTTTCCCGTGCGAGGAGCGCGATGGATATATTTGGGCGTTCATGGCGAATTCGGAGGGCCGCGCTCCTGCGGAGCCGGTTCCGTCCGTGCCGGAGCTGCCGAAATTCAGCGCTAGCTATAGCATTGCGCGGCTCGCGGCGGGTTTGCGCTGCGGCGTGGACCAGGCCATCATCGGGCTGATGGATCCGGCGCACGGGCCGTTCGTGCATCAGGCATGGTGGTGGCGCAGCCGGCACAGTATTCGCGACAAAGCAAAAAAGTTCGAGCCGATCGAGAACGGTTTCCGCATGAGCCCGCATGCACCTTCTTCGAACAGCGCGCCGTATAAAATTTTGAAGCTGCTCACCGGCGAACCCGCGACTACCACGATCGACTTCGTTCTTCCTAATCAGCGCTTCGAGCAGATTCGCGCGGGAAAGTATTGGCTTTCAAGCCGGACCACGGTCACGCCGGTGGAAGCGAATCTATGCCGCCTGGATTTCGTGGCAGCGTGGAATATTCTGCCGTGGTTTCCGATCGTCCCATTCATCATCCGGGTACTGGGACCGCGGTTCATCCGGCAAGACACCGAAGTGATTCGCAAACAAATGCTTGGACTGAAATATCAAGATCGCATGATGTTGATCGATGACGCAGACCGGCAAGCGCGCTGGTATTTCGAGCTGAAATCGGCGCTGCTGGAATCGCGGCGCACAGGCGAGGCCATGCGGCATCCGCTGGACGAGCCGGTAACGCTGCGCTGGCGTTCGTGAGTTCGCGAGCGCTAGCGAACTTGTGACAGGTCGAAAGTGGCGGCGATTTGCTGGCCATCGGGCGTGTTCACGACCACGGTTGCCGTACCCGAGCGAACTTCCGACGGATCGTACTGCATATTGATATCGGCGCCGACGAGCACGGAAGAGGAGCCTGCAGTGGCGAAGGCGAAGTCAGGCTGTCCGCGCTCAGCGAGCGGCCGGACAGTGGTTCTGCGCTGAATCAGCCGCACGTCAAAATCCTTCCAGAAATTCGTGCTGCGCAAAGCCACGCCGCCACTGCGCGAACGGATCTGCCATCCATACGTGGGCGTGAGATCGATGTGAACGCGAATCCGAAGCGCTATGGGCTTTCCGAAAAACTTTTGCTGGGCGTCTGGAGCAAGTAGATTCGGAAGCGAACGCGCGGTGCGCTCCACGACGTACGCATACGGAGTGATCACTCGAATAAGCGAAATGTACGGACCGGACGTGGGCCGGCCAAAATGTTGCGTGTACATGGCGAAAAACTCTTCGCGTTTGGAAGCGCTGGCTTTGCCGAGGAAGTAGGCCTCGCGGACCGCGTCCGCAGAAAGAGGATATTCGTACGCGACGGCGGGCTGCGCGGCAAATAGTCCGATCAGCAGGATTAGGAACAGAGAATGAGCCGGCTGCCGCATCCGTTCTCCAGGTGCCTACCGTGCATTGGATGATCGGAGCGTGCCGCGGGATACGGATCGGTCGATTAAATTCAGAAGCTACCAAGAAACGGATAGTGTTGTGCTGCGGCCATGAAGAAAATCATCGGAAACGAAATCCAGAAGCCGACGCGCGAAGCGATAAAGGACCAGCGCGCGAGCCGCGCGGCTTCGGCGGGCATGGGCGTTCCATTTTCGACGGCCGCGCGCGTCCAGGCGATCAAGCGTTTTTGGACGCGCCACACCACGCCCCAAACGTTGAAAAACAGCAGCAGGCCGAGTCCTCCGCCGATGCTGATGGAGAGATGCGCGTTGGAGGAATTGGCGCTGGAATTCTCGACCAGCGATTCCCAGGAGGCAGCTATAACAATGATCGCGATGAAGAGTGAGCGCACCCATCCGTTATTCAGCACGCCTTTGGCGGGTAATTGAACGGGGTAGATCAGCGCGAAGGCGACAATCCAAATGAGCAGCCACCATCCGAACCAGCGCAAGGCCAGCGAAGGATCACCGGCGTTGCGCGCGTCTGCGGCGAGAATCAGCCAGAAATAGCGAAGGCCTGCGATAACGGTAACGACCGCGGACCAGCGGAACCACCACATGGCGCGCGACATCAGCGCCGGAAATATTTTGCCGCGAACGGAAGGTTCAAGCTGCTGCATTGTAGGCGTGCCGATCAGATTGAAGAAGTAGAGCAGTCCAATCCAGATGATCGCCGCGACGATGTGAAGCCAGCGCAGCACAATTTCTTCGTTGGTGACTGCGCCTTGTGGAAAGCTGAAGTGCGGCAGGGCGGCTAGAAGCAAAATTATTGCATGGACGAAAGGCACGTGAACTCCAGACCGCATGGAATGCTGAATGCCGCGCCACGTTAGCGGAAGCTATCGATCAAAGTCAATTGCAGGGCGCGAAAAACCGTAGCGTCCCTGGAATCCGCACCTATTCGAGATAACCGCTGAGCTTCTGGGATGGCGAGTGGACGGTGGTTCGCCTTCCGATTTTGCTTGACAAGGATCATTGCATATTGCAATATTCACATTGCAATATGCAATACAAGCGGATGCGTGAAATGATGAGCGGCGAGTGGAAATGAAGCTAGGCGAAAAAATCCGTTATTTGCGTTATGCGGAGGGCATGCTGCGGGGCTCGGGCCGTGCCATGACTCAGGCGGAAGTGCTTCGCGCCGTGCGCGAAGAGATGGGCAAAAGTATCAGCCAGTCGTATTTGTCGCAGATCGAGAAGGGCGCGCGACCCCACCTGACCAGGACGTCGCGCGAACTGCTGGCAAGATTTTTCAAGGTGCATCCGGGCTTTTTGGTGGACGACCCGGAGGGTTATCAGACGGAATTAATCTCAGGTTTGCCCGCGCCGGAGAGCGGTTTGCACCTGTGGCTGCTCGAAGGGGCGCAGCGGTTTCGGCGGGACGCTGAAGTTAGTGCGGTGCTTGAAAAGCTGGCCCAGCGGGATGATACCAAGCGATGCCTGGCGCTACTCGGCGCGATTTTGGATTCGCCTGACCTTGTTCCCAAGCTGCTCCACGTGTTGCGTCCCGGACATGACGAGCGGCCAAAGGAGCAGAACGGAAGCGGGAGTTCCAGGGCGCATGGGTCACATGGGTCAAGTGGCTCGGGCGCGGCGGAGAGTGCGCGAGTTCCTTCAGGCGCGAACAAGCGAACGCACGTTGACGGGAGGTGACCGCAGTGAACTGGTCCATCTTTTACATGATCTGCTTCGTGGTCGGCCTGGCCTTCAGTTTGCTGTCGTTGTTGAGCAGCTTCGGCGGATTGCACCTACCGGCAAAGTGGCACGTGCCGCACCTTTCCGGCGGGCACCCCGGCGTACATGCGGTGCATGCGCCGATTCACGGGCCGGCAACGACGTTCAGCCATCACGTAACCGTCTCACATCACGGCGGGGCGGGTGGGACGCAGGTGTCGATTTTCAATTTCGCGTCGATCATGGCCTTTTTGGCGTGGTTTGGCGGGACGGGATATCTGCTGACGCGCTACACGAGCTTGATCGCCGCGGCAGCTCTGGGGCTGGCATCGACGAGCGGAGTCGCAGCTGCTGGGATCGTGTTTTTGTTTCTGGCCAAAGTGCTTCTTGCCCATGAGACGCAGCTCGACCCTTCCGATTTCGATCTGATTGGAATGCTCGGAAAACTAAATGTAACGATCCGGCCCGGCGGGACAGGAGAGATTGTGTTTTCTCAAGCCGGTACACGACGCGTGGCCGGAGCTCGGAGCGAAGAAGGCAAGGCTATTGAAAAGGGGACAGAAGTGGTAATCACGCGGTACGAACGAGGGATCGCTTACGTCCGCAGCTGGGAAGAGATGGCTGGCGAGCGGGCAGATTCCGCGCAGGTGCGAAAGGCGACGTGAGTCCAGAAGTTTTAAAAGGCTGAAGTAGCGATTTTAAAAGCCGAAGGGGAGGGCGGAGAGATGCCAAGCATACCAACGTTGTGGACCATGGTAGGGCTGATGATTGCGGTGGTGGTGTTTCTTCTGGTTTCGCTAGCTACGCTGTTCCGGCGCGCGGGACCACATGAAGCCATCATCGTGTATGGGCTGCGCGGGATTCGCATCGTGAAGGGCGGCGGAACGATTATTTTTCCGATGGTGGAGAGTTCGAAGACGCTGTCACTTGAACTGATGTCGTTCGACGTGGCGCCGAAGCAGGACTTGTACACAAGGCAGGGCGTAGCGGTGACGGTGGAGGCCGTGGCGCAGATCAAAGTGAAGTCCGATCCGGAATCGATCCAGACGGCCGCGGAGCAGTTTTTGACCAAGCTGCCGGACGAACGCGACGGGCTGATCCGGCTGGTGATGGAAGGGCACTTGCGCGGGATCATCGGGCAGTTGACCGTCGAACAGATCGTGAAAGAGCCGGAAATGGTGGCTGACCGGATGCGGGGGACGTGCGCCGACGATATGAACAAGATGGGGCTGGAAGTGATTTCGTTCACGATCAAGGAAGTGCGCGACAAGAACGAATACATCACCAATATGGGGCGGCCGGACGTGGCGCGCATCAAGCGCGATGCGGACGTGGCGGGCGCGGAAGCGGAACGCGACACAGCGATCAAGCGCGCCGAAGCGCAGCGCGACGCCGAGACAGCGAAAGCCCTGGCGGACCAGCAGCGCGTGCTGGCGCAGACGCTCTCGATGACCAAGCAAGCGGAGGCACAGCGCGATTTGGATATCAAAAAGGCGGAGTACGCGGAAACCGTCAAAAAACAGCAAGCGCAAGCTGACAAAGCGTATGAAATTGAAACGAACATCATGCAGCAGCAAGTAATCAGCGAGGCGGTGAAAGTTCAGCAGGTGGAAAAACAGCAACAGGTGAAAGTACAGGAAGCGGAAATTCAGCGGCGGAGCAATGAATTGATCGCGACGGTGCTGAAGGAGGCGGAAGTGGAGCGGCAGAAAATCGAGACGCTGGCCAACGCCGAACGGCAGCGGCTGATGTCCGAAGCGGAAGGCCGGGCCGCGTCGATTCGCGCGCAAGGTGAGGCAGAGGCGGAGATCATCTTTAAGAAGGGCGAAGCGGAAGCCAAGGCAATGAACGTGAAAGCCGAAGCGTATCAGCAATACAACCAAGTCGCGGTGGTGGACAAGCTAATCACCAGCTTGCCGGAAATCGTGAAGGCAATGGCGACGCCGCTCGGAAACGTGGACAAGATCACCATCGTATCCACGGGAAACGGCGACTCGGCTGGGGTGAACAAGCTCACAGGCGACATGACGAAGATCGCCGCGCAGGTGCCGGCGCTTTTCGAGGCGCTTTCGGGTATGCAGATGAGCGACCTGCTATCGAAGGTGCGCAAGATCGGAGATGGGCCGGTGATGGCGGCGAAGTTGCCGGCGGTGGCACCGAGTGCTCCTTTGCAAAAGTGACGAATTCGAAGCTTGGAAGCGCGTTTTGATTTTCGGAATGGAGGAGTGAAATGGGACTCATGGAGCGAGTATCGACGTTGGTAAGAGCAAATTTGAATGATCTGATCGATAAAGCCGAGCATCCGGAAAAAATGATCAAGCAGCTGATGCTCGATATGGAAAACCAGATGATGCAGGTGAAAACGCAAGTGGCGGTGGCAATCGCAGACCAACACATGCTGGAGCAAAAGGAAGCTGAGAACAATCAAGCGGCGGCTGAATGGATGCGCAAGGCGGAGCTTGCCGTTGACAAGAAGCAGGACGACCTGGCGCGAGTGGCGCTGGAGCGTTACCAAAGCAGCTTGCGACTAGCGGAAAGCTTTAAGGAGCAGGTGGCCGATCAGGCGGCGCAGGTGGACAACCTGAAAACGGCGATGCGCAAGCTGGAGCAGAAGCTGGCGGAAGCCCAGGCCAAAAGCCAACTGCTGATCGCGCAGCACAGGCGTTCGCGGGCTGTGGGGAAGGCGCGCGACGCACAGATGGCCATGGACGGGCAGTCGAAGATCGCCGGTTTTGAGCGAATGAAACAAAAAGTGGCGCGAGAAGCAGCGGTCAGCCAGGCCAAGACGGAGATGACCGCCGACAACCTGGATGACAAGTTCGCCATGCTGGAGAAAGAGGATGAGATCGAAAGGCTGCTAGGCGAAGTGAAGGCGCGCAGGCACGCGAACGCGTGATCGTCAACGTGGTTGAGCGTTGATCCCGCGGTTCCAGGTCGATTCACGCGACCGCATGTCTGCCAGTTTAGACGGCTCAACGCAGGACGAAATTTGGCTCGTTCTAGTCGGGTTCCCGCAGTGCGACCAGTCGCCTGCCAGTTGACCCGTCCGAACAGCCTAACATTGGTATTCCCACCGAATCGCGGCAAGTTGTAAGCACCCAAGCCGCAATAAGAGACAACTCCGTCGAGCTATGGTACTTGTGAAATATTTACGAGGTCGCGGACGTATCAATTCATGGATAGGCAGAAGACGACCGGGGCGATGAGCGAAACGGAACTGGCGCAGGTGCTGGCCCAGGTCCGGGCGGGGGATGCGGACGCCTGGGGCGAGCTTTATCGCCGGTATGCCCCGGCGATGTTCCGCTTCTGCCGGCGTCTGTTGCCGTCGCGCGAGGACGCGGAAGACGCGACCACGGAAATTTTCATGAAAGTGCGGCAGAAGCTGGGGACGTACGATTCGACGCGGCCATTTACCGCGTGGCTCTACAAGGTGGCGAGCAACCACTGCTGGGACACGCTGCGGCGAAGGCACATCCGCCAGGACCTGGAAACAGGAGACGTGGATGAATTGCCGTTGGAGCATCCCGATCCCAGCCAACTGCAGAGGCTGGAAGCGGAGCATAGCGGGAAAGAGGTGCGCGACGGGCTGGCAAAGCTTTCGGACCGGGCTCGCGCGGCGCTGGTGCTGCGCTACTACGCGGATATGAATTACGAGGAGATCGCCGATACGCTGGGCGTGCGACGGCAGTTCGTGGGCGTGCTGCTGCTTCGCGCGAGGCATCAATTGCGGGACGCGCTGAGCCAGGGTGCCGCGCGGACCGTGGCGGCGGGGAGAAAGCCATGAGCGAAAGCGACAGCCACTTCGACGAGATGACCGGTCTACTTTACCTGGAAGGCCAGCTCGATACAGAGCGCGCGCATGAAACGGCGCAACATCTGGCGGAATGCGAGTCGTGTCGATCACTCCTGAAGGCGCTTGGGCGCGAGAGCGACTGGCTGCGCGAGGCGATAGCGGCGGATGACGAGCCAATCCCGGCGGGGCTGACGGCAATTCCGGGGCACAACTCGGCGCAATGGATATGGCTTGCGGCGTTCGGGCTGATGGCCGGCGGAGCGTACACGCTGTGGAACGGAATTGTGGAGCCTTGGTACGCGCAGGCGCAACAAGCCGGGTTTACGCAGGGGAATGTGCTCACCATGCTATTTTTCAGCGGCGCTTTCTGGAAAGGATGGGACGCGATGCGTAGCCTGATGGAATTCATGGCGGCGGCAACGCTGGGGATCGTTGCTGTCTGGCTGCTGAGAAGGCGGTGGCGGCATTTCACGACGATGGCGTTCGTGGTGAGCGGACTGGTGATGCTGCTGGCGCTGCCGTCTACGACGAACGCCGCGGAAGTGCGGCATGGCGATCCCAGTTTCACTCTGCCGGCCGGGCAGGAAGTGAATACGGATTTGATCGTGTTTGCGGATCGCACGCAGATCGACGGAACGGTGGATGGCGACCTAATCGTTTTCTCCAACAGCATAATCGTGAATGGTCACGTCAAGGGAGATATTATTGCCTTCGGACGCGACTTGCGAATGAACGGAACGGTGGACGGGAACATACGAGCCGCCAACCAGTCGCTCACGATCAACGGCATGGTCGGAAAAAATGTGACGAGTTGGGCCGAGGAATTGACGCTCGCGGAAAAGGCCAGCGTCGGCGGGACGATGACCTTGTTCGGCGGGAATGTAGAACTTGATGGCAGTGTACGGGGAGATTTACTCGCGCTTTCCGGAATGACGGTGCTCGATGGCACTCTGGGGCGAAACGTGGCGATTCGCGGTGGCCGCTTGCGGATTGGAGCGGACGCGAATGTAAACGGGAAGATCAAGTTCCAAGGGGATGCGGCTCCGGAAATCGCGCAGGGAGCGAAGCTGGCATCGGCGCCGGTGGTGACGGTCCGCAGGCGCGGACCCGACTACGCGCAGGCCAGATACTACTGGCACCAAACGATGGCGTGGGGCGCGAGTTTTCTGTTCGGCCTCGTGGTTTTGCTGGTAGCGCCAGTGTTCTTCGGCAACGTCGTGCATGCCAGCGACAACGTGGCGCCGGCGATTGGGCTCGGCGTTTTGTTTCTGATCGCGATTCCGATTGCGGCAATTTTCGCGTGCATTACCATCGTCGGTTTGGGGATTGGGCTAGCGGCCTTGCTGCTCTATCTGGTGGCGCTGTACTCGACTCAGATATTCGTAGGCTCGTGGATCGGCGAAAAGCTGCTGGGCCTCGGCAGTGGAATTGGCCCAGCGATTGGGAGGCTGGCGCTGGGGTTGGCCATTCTACGCGGGCTGAGAATTTTGCCGTACATCGGCTGGCTGGTGACGCTGGTCATGCTTCTCTGGGGGTTGGGCGCGCTGGCCCTGGCGTTTCATAGAGTGATGCGGTCCAGAGCACCGGTTGAAGCTTTGGTTGCGCACTAGGGCTGGTGCGATTTTGGAAGGTGCGCCTACGCGCGGCGCGCGCCGCACCTTGACGTGTTTGCGTCCACCCGCGATCCGGGCGTTTTTATTCTCGCAGCAGACTGCAATAATCCGCCACACAGGCGCGCGCGTTCGTTAGAATCGCGCCGGCGGAGTGCGCGCCAAGCTATCGCGCTTCCACTTTCATACGAAGGATGACTTTGACTTTAGCACAGCGCTGGAACGAGATCCGTTCAGGATTCGCGCCGGCATTCTGGGTCGCCAACTTCACGGAGATATTCGAGCGCGTCGGATACTACGCGACGCAAGCGGTGCTGGCGATTTTTCTTACCGAGCAGCTGAGATTTTCGGCCGAACTGGCTGGATGGCTCATGGGAATCACGGGTTTCGTGGTGTACGCGCTACCCATATTGGCGGGAACGCTGGCAGATCGTTTCGGATTTCGGCGCGCGTTAATGTTCGCTTACCTGCTGTTGACCGCCGGCTACTTCATGCTGGGATCGGTGACGGCTTCGTGGATGGCGCCGCTGCGTCATGCGATGAGCGACAAGTGGCTGGTGCTGACGATCCTACTGCTGCCGGCTCTGGGGCCAGGGCTAGTGAAGCCTTGCGTGGCGGGAACGACGGCGCGCACCTCCACGGAACAGGCGCGGTCGATGGGATATTCGATTTACTACACGCTGGTGAATATAGGCGGCGCTGCGGGGCCGTTGATCGCATTTCTGGTGCGCAAGCAGCTGGGCTGGGGCATAGAAAGTGTATTTCGGGTGGCGTCGCTGAGTGTGTTCGCAATGTTTTGGGTGACGCTGTTCTTTTACCACGAGCCGCCAGCCGAAGAGGGCACGCAAGTGGCGAGTGTGTGGGACGCGCTGGAAAACATGTTTGTGGTTCTGCGGAATCGTCGCTACGTGATGTTTCTTCTGATTACGTCCGGGTTTTATATCGTGTACTGGCAAATCTTTCTTTCCGCGCCGATTTTCCTGCGGCGCTACGTCAATCCGAATGCGAACGTGGACAAGATGCTCTCGATCGAGGGGCTGACGATCATTTTGTTCCAGATTCTGATCACGTACGCGACCAGGAAATTGCCGGCGGCGCAAGCGATCGCGATTGGGTTCGTGATCACGGGAGCTTCGTTTGCGCTGCTAGCGATTCATCCGAGCGTGTGGATGTTCCCGGTGATGCTGGTAGTGCTGGCACTGGGCGAAATCACGCAAGCGTCACGGTATTACGAGTACTGCTCTCTGGTGGCGCCACCGGGGCAGCAGGGGCTGTACATGGGCTACGCTTTTTTGCCGATTGCGATCGGATATTTCGTTGCTGGGGGGCTGGGAGGCTATTTGCTGCGCGAGTTTGGAGCGGTGCTCGGCCGGCCCGCGGAGATGTGGTGGGTGATCGTTGGCATTGGCGTGCTGACGGCGGCGCTGATGTGGATTTTCGACTTGGTCACGCGCCCGGCGGTGGCTGTGGAGAGCGCGACTTAATTCATCATGTGGCGGAGCCGACCGATGGCTTGGCGGGCAAGCGGGTAATTGGGCTCGATGCGCAGAGATTCCTGAAAACATTCGCGGGCGCGAAGGAACATTCCCTTTGCGATGTACGCGCGGCCGAGATTGAAATGCGGAAAGTGGCGCGGCTCGTAACGCGGCGCTCGGATGGCCTGTTCGAGCCAGGAGATGGCTTCGTCATAGCGGCCAAGATCGATCAGATAAGCGCCAATGTCATTATAGGGATTACCGAAGCTGGGATCGACTTCGATGGCGCGCTTGCATTCCGCGATCGCAGCGGCGGTGTCTCGCTGAAAGTGATACGTCCAGCCGAGGAACGTGTGGGCTTCGGCGGTAGGATAGATTTCGATGGAGCGCTTGTAGAGTTCGACGGCGCGATCGAGTTGGCCCGCCATCTGTGCTTCGTAGGCACGCTGGAATAGCTCGCGAGCGTAGCCCTGTTGTTCGTCCGACATATTTAAGCCGATGTACGCGCAGAGGGCGCGCCGAGCGTCGCGAGCGCCGCTTGCGTGTGGATCAAACGCGCGCCGAGAGATTGCAGGTCTTCGAGGGTGCGGCGGCTGTCTTCGGATTTCAGCGTTTCGATCGCGTCGATAACGACGGAAACTTTGCGGCTGCGGTCGAGCAGGCCTTTTGCGGCGCAGCGGACGCAGAATTCAGTGACTACGCCGAAAACGATATATTCGGCGTCTGCGCCGAGAAGATCGACCAGCTCGGCAGTGTGCGGATTGTCGAATACGTCGAGCGTCTGCTTTTCGAGCAGGATTTGCGGGCAGCTGAGAATATCGGACGGCAATTCTTGCGCAGCGTTGTTGGGAATGGTGCAGGCGCGCGGGCTGAGCGCCTCCGGCAAAATGCGTGCCCCCGGAGTGCCGGCGACGCAATGCGCTGGAAAGCGCGCGAATTCGGGATCGTTCGGCGGATGAGCATCGCCGCTTGAAACGACGAGCGTGTTGGAGGCCAGAGCCGTCCCAATGAGCCTTTGAATATTGGCGATGAGCTTCTCGGCGCCGGGAACGTAAAGTTTGCCGCCCGGCAGCATGAAGTCCGCTTGCACGTCCACCGACCAAAAGACAATTTCTCGTTGTGCCATTGTTCCGATCCAGATACCGATTCCTATTTTACCGCCGAACGCTGAACGCGGCGGCGAACGCGTTCGAGCATAGCCTTTAGACTCTGGCTATAGTGCACAGGGTAGACGGCGGCACGATTGAGCTGTAGATAGCGCTTTGGAAGCCGGGTGAGGTTGGCGATGCAGCGCTCGCGAAGCGCGGCGAGCGGTTCCTTCGGCGCTACGCGGTGGCCGTTGCGCATCGCTTGAATAAGCAGCGGTTCGCCGCCATTGGGATGTTCGCCCTCGATCGCGATTTTGTCGCTGACAAACTCGCCTCGCGAATTCGAGTGGCGAAACACTTGCTTGCGGCTGGGATACGTGACTTTGGCGCGACTGAATTTGGCTGCTTCGCGGATTTCGTTGTCTCGCTCGACCTCGACGAGCTTGTAGATGAGATTCAGATGCGGAGCGTCTCCGGGGGTGCCGAGCGCGGTGCCGACGCCAAACGCGTCGATGGCTGCGCCACTTCGAAGCAACGAGGCGATTTTGTATTCGTCTAGATCGCCGGAGGCGAAAATTTTCACATCGTTCCACCCGGCGCGATCGAGTTCGCGGCGAGCCCAGCGGCTATCGGCGCACAGATCGCCGCTATCGAGGCGGATTCCTGCAGGCCTGTGACCCATCGCTATTATCGTCTTCACAGCTTTACGCACGTTGTAGGTGTCCACTAGAAGGACGGCTCCGGCGGGGAAAGTGTCGAGAAAGTGGCCGAAGGCGTCGGCTTCGTTGTCGTGGGCCATGATCCAAGAGTGCGCCTGAGTGCCGTAAGTGCCGATACCGTACATTTGGCCGGCGAGAGTGTTAGAAGTGCCGGCGCAGCCTCCGACAACGGACGCACGCGCGCAAAGCAGGCTCGCCGGTCCGCCGTGGGAGCGTCGAGCGCTGAAATCGACGACTTGGCGACCTTGCGCCGCAGTATAGATGCGGGCGGCTTTACTGGCGATCATCGTGGAATAGCTGAGAGTGGCCAGCAAATAGGTTTCGAGGAGCTGCGCCTCCGCGATGGGAGCGGTAATGCGCATGAGCGGCTCACCGGGAAACGCCACTGTGCCTTCAGGCATGGCCCAAACGTCGCCGGTGAAGCGAAACTTTTCCAGATAGGCAAAGAAATCGGCGTGAATCTTTCCGAAGACCGGATGATTCCGCAGGTAGTCCACCTCGTCCGGCGCGAAATTAACGCGTTCCAGGAAGGCAATGGTTTCTTCGAGTCCGGCGGCTATCAGATAGTTCCGATGAGGTGGGAGGCGGCGAATGAACAGCTCGAACGTGGCACGACCGTCGAAGCCGGTCTGTAGGTAGCCGGCCGCCATAGTGAGCTCGTAAAGGTCGGTAAGCAGGCCCGAGTATTCACGCATCGGTCGGATTGTAGCGCAAAGGTTTAAGAGGGTGTTCCGCGCAGTGGGTCTGAAAACGCCCGCGATAAAGACAAAACCCCCAGCGCTTCCCGCCCCGCTGGACGGGATGCCCGAGGGTCTCGCCGCGAAATCTTGCGCTGAACCAGACTACTTGAGAATCGCGTCCTTGAACGCCTTCGCCGCACGGAGGCGGACCACGGTCTTAGCCTTGATCTTAATGGCTTCGCCGGTGGCCGGATTACGTCCCATGCGCGCCTTGCGGTGCGCCTTCACGGCGCGGCCGATACCGGGGATCACGAATTTGCCTGAGCTCTTGGCCTCTTTCACCGCGAGCTTGAACAACTCGTCGAAAAAGCCAGCGACCTGCTTCTTGGAGACCGGCTTTTCGGGAGTGCTGACCTTGTCGGCCAGATGCGCGATAATCTTGGATTTGCTCAACGGAGATGCCATCGAATTTTCTTTCCTCCTCAGGTGAGTTGCTGAAATCGGCCCCATTTTACGGGCTGCCGCGGTGCACTATAGCCGCCCAGTAGAGCGAACGCAAGCAAAAAACGTAGAAAAAGCCCGGAAAACCGGGGTTTTCACACGGCGAACCGCCTCGGTTGGTTAGGCAGCGAGCGCCTGGTAGAACAGCGCCACAGCTTTGATGCCGCCAAAATAGTTGTCGAGGAGGATGTGCTCGTCGGGCGCGTGAGCATTTTCGTCGGGCAAGCCGAAGCCGAATAGCACGCAAGGGACTTTGAAAGTGTCGTGCATCTGCGTGACGAACGGAATGGAGCCACCTTCGCGGATGAATACCGCTTTCTTGCCGAATCCCTGCTCAAGCGACTGAATGGCTTTCTGAAAAATCGGGTGGGTATACGGGGCGACCCAGGGCTTGCCGTTGCTGACCAACTGGAAATCGCACTTCACCGATTTCGGCAGCAGTTTGCGAATATGGCGCTCAACAAGTCTGGCAATTTTCGCGGGGTCCTGATTCGGCACGAGCCGATTGGAGAGTTTCGCGTAAGCTTTCGATGGGATCACGGTTTTTGCGCCTTCGCCGATATAGCCGCCCCAGATGCCGTTGACTTCCATGGTCGGCCGAGTCCAAAGCTGTTCGACGATGGAGTAGCCCTTTTCGCCACATAGCTGCGGCGCACCCACGGTCCTGCGAAATTCTTTCGCTTTCCACGGCAAACCGTCCAGCGCTTTGCGTTCGGTGCGCGAAAGTTCCGCGACATCTTTGTAGAAATTTGGAACGGTAACGCGGAAGTTCCTATCGTGCAGCTTCGCGATCATTTCCGAGAGGATCGTAAGTGGATTGGGCACCGCGCCGCCGAAAACACCGGAGTGCAGATCTTGCGCCGGGCCGGTGATTTCGATCTGATAATAATTCAGGCCGCGGAGACCATAGGTAATTGAGGGAACGCCCTCGGCCAGCATGGCGGTGTCCGAGACGATCAGTGCATCGGATCTGAGTCGCTCGCGATTCTTGGTCATGAAATCCCAGAGGTTCACGCTGCCAACCTCTTCTTCACCCTCAACAATCATTTTGATGTTGATCGGCAGGCCGCCCGTGGCGTTATTAAGCGCTTCGAGTGCTTTAATGTGGATGTGAACCTGCCCCTTGTCGTCGGCGGTACCGCGTCCGAAAAGGCTGCCGTCGCGGACGGTGGGCTCGAAAGCAGGGCTGGTCCAAAGATCGAGAGGTTCGGCCGGCTGCACGTCGTAATGACCGTAGATAAGTACGGTCGGCTTTCCCGGAGCGTGCAGCGACTCGCCGTAAACGAGTGGGTGCATTTTGGTGGGCGAAAGTTCGACGTTTTCGAGTCCCGCGGTGCGAAGTTTTTCCGCGACCCAGTGCGCGGCGCGCTCAATGTCTTTTTTATTCTCGCTCTTGGTACTCACACTGGGGATACGCAGAAAATCCTTCAGTTCGGTGAGGTGCGCTTCACGCTGGGAGTCGATGTAACTGATCAGGTCCATTCCATATCTCCTGCCGCCCGGAGGCGCGAGTCGGAGTGCGGTATAGATGCTGCGATTTGAGAGGCGCGCAACCGTGCGTCGAGGCTCGCCCACGAGGCCGGTAGGCGGAGTACAGCCTCAGCACTTCCGTAATACTACGGAACTGGTTAGATTTGCAGCAACCTTTTTGGCGACTGCTTCTTTGGGCACGCAAAAGGCCGGCTCCGGTTGACACTCCGGGCCAGCCATTCGACCATATCAACATGGCAGCGCTCGATGTTCAGACAGGCAGCACCCGACGCAGTTCGCGCGTCTTCACGCGCATTCCCGTGCGCGCGCTGGGAAAAAACAACCAGGGCCGTAGCTTCAAGCAGAGCAGCCAAACGATCGTGATTAACGCGCACGGAGGGTTGCTCTATCTTCAGGAAGAAGTCGTCATGGGTGCCGAACTGGTGCTGGTGAATCCGGCGACCGAAGAAGAGCAGGATTGCCGGGTGGTCTACATTGGGGACACGTCTGAGAAAGGCACGCGCGTAGGGGTGGAATTCCTCTCGCCGAGTCCGCACTTCTGGGGCGTGGAATTCGCACAGCAAGACTGGATCTCGCGCGGACCTTCTACCTCCAGCCAATAGACTGCCGCGAGAGATTCTGTCAAATTAACCGCTCAAAGTCGCAATTGCTCAAAGCTACTCGCGCCGGCACTTCCACTCCGTTGTTGCATTAGCCGCCCGATTCAGGCATAAAACTCGCGTTTTTACGTGGGGTAGCTTGCCGCGGCGCTTCGGCGCGCTGGCCGCATGCCCGGATGGAAGGCAAACCCGTGACTTGTCCTGCGAAGGCCGCAATCATTTTTGTTTCGAGCGTTTTCATGGCATTTGCGTTCAGTTCCGTTGCTCGCGCTCAGGCGCCAGCGGAATCGTGTGCCAAGCTGACGGGCTTACAGATTCCGGAGACTACGATTACCAAGGGCGAATCAGTGGCCGCGAAGCCCAAGCCCTCCACTCCGCCGGCGGGTCCGGCGTACGCCATGAATCTGGTGGATGTGGCCATGCCTTCGTACTGCCTTGCCAGCGGCACGATCGATGAGCACACGGGACTGGACGGGAAGACTTACGGCATCGGCTTCGCGCTGGCTTTGCCGGACAAATGGAACGGCCGGTTCCTGTTTCAAGGCGGCGGAGGGCTCGACGGCGTGGTGCGGCCGCCGCTGGGGACGCAGGCCGCGGGTAACAAGCCGGCGCTAGCGCGCGGATTCGCCGTGGTGAGCATGGACTCGGGTCACAAAGGCACGATGTTCGACGCGTCGTTTAATCGTGACCAGGAATCGAGCCTGGATTTTGCGTACGTCGCTCTCGGCAAAGTAACCACTGTGGCCAAGGAGATTATCGCCAAGTATTATGGCGAACCGGCGAAGCATTCCTATTTCGTGGGCTGCTCGACGGGCGGACGGCAAGCGATGCTCGCTAGCCAGCGATATCCGCTGCAATTTGACGGCGTGGTTTCCGGCGATCCGGCCATGCGTACGGGATACTCGCGGATCGCGGACGCATGGAACGCCGTGCAGTTCAACCAGGCAGCCCCGAAAAACGCACAGGGCCAACCGACGCCAGGCGAAGCCTTCTCCGACGGCGATAAAAAGTTGCTCACCGATTCGATTCTAGATGCGTGCGACGCGAAGGACGGATTGAAGGACGGCATGATCTTCAATTTCGAAGCGTGCCACTACAATCCGGAGGTGCTGACGTGCAAAGGCGCGAAGACGGACGCATGCCTTTCGTCCGCGCAGGTGACCGCGCTGCAGAAGGTCTTCGCTGGACCACGGGATTCGCATGGGCTCGATCCATACGTGGGGCGGCCGTACGATGCAGGTGTGGCAATTTATTCGCCCGGAACCTTCGGGACTGTGCTGCCGCAGGCGAGGCCGGGGATGTTCGGACGGCCGAATTCAGCTACGAGTGTGGACGTGGACGCGCTCGAGCGGCAAGCGGCGGATGATCCAGTGGAAGCGCTGACGGACACCACCTGGACGAACTTGAGCACGTTCGCAGCCCATGGCGGGAAGCTCATTTTCTTTCACGGGCTAAGCGATCCCGTGTTCTCGCCGTACGATACGCTGAAGTATTACAACGAAATGGCCAAGGCGAATGGTGGCGAAGACCAAGTGCAGAGCTGGAGCCGGATCTTTTTCGTTCCGGGAATGAATCACTGCGGTGGCGGGCCGGCGCTCGATCACTTTGACGCGCTCGGCGCGGTAGTGAAATGGGTCGAAGACGGCAAAGCTCCTGATTCGATCGTTGCCACGGGCAAACATTTTCCGGGAGTGAGCCGTCCGCTGTGCGCGTATCCGAAACACGCGGAATATACAGGTTCGGGCGATCCGAAGGACGCATCGAATTTCGTTTGTGCAAATTAACCGCACTGCGTGAGGCGCAAGGCTGTGCTGCCCCGGATTGGCAGCGATCCAGGATGGTTGTGTGAAGCTTCACAATGCGATTAGAGGAACCGAGTTTTAGCCAACGTGGTAAGTGGCACCGATGGGGAGAAAAAACATGTGGCAGCGCGTAAGGCCCGTTTTTGGAGTCGCCGCTGGATTGATTTTGTGGGCCATTATGACCGTTCCCGCTTCTTTTGGACGGACGGCCGCTAACGCTCAGAATCGCAGGTCGCCAGCGGAGCAGTGCGCCGATCTTACAAATTTCAAAATTCCCGGCGTGGCGATGACTATCACGAAAGCCACCGTCGTGCCCGCGGCGGCGGCCGGAACAGTGAGGCCCTCTCCGTTTGCTGGACCGCTGGCGGTCCCAATGCCCGCTTATTGTCGCGCGGACGGCGAAATTGATCCGCGGAAGGGTGTCGACGGCAAATCGTACGCGATCCGATTTGCCGTCGCGCTGCCCGAAAACTGGAATGGCCGGTTTCTGTTTCAGGGCGGTGGCGGACTCGATGGGTCCGTCGGGATGCCGCTGGGCGCAACGGCCGCGGGCAACGATCCGGGCCTGGCGCGAGGCTTCGCGGTGGTATCGACCGACTCCGGCCACGAAGGCGCAGTCTTCGACGCGTCCTTTATGAAGGACCAGCAAGCGGCGCTCGACTTCGCGTACGTGGCCATTGGAAAAGTCACCACGGTGGCCAAGCAGATCATCGCACAGTACTACGGCGAACCGGCCGAACATTCGTATTTTGTAGGCTGCTCGACGGGCGGGCGAGAGGCGACGCTCGTTGCGGAGCGATACCCCACGTACTTCAATGGTGTGGTCGCCGGCGATCCGGCGATGCGCACAGACAATTCCAACGCTGGTGATAAATGGGTTGCGGTGGCGTTCAACGCGGCCGCTCCTAAAGATGCATCCGGCAAACCTGAAACAGGCAAGCTATTTTCCGCGGGCGATCGCAAGCTACTGATCGATTCGATCTTGGGCGAGTGCGATGCGAAAGACGGATTGAAGGACGGCATGATTTTCAATTTTCAGGCCTGCCACTACAATCCAGTCGTTTTGAAATGCCGCGGCGCGAAGACCGAAAGGTGTCTTTCGGCCGTGCAGGTGGGCGCGCTGCAGAAGGCTTTCAGTCCGCTCAAAGATTCTCTTGGAAACGTGATCTACCCGGCGTTTCCATTTGATACCGGAATCACAGCCGAGGGACCGGGCACCATGATTCCGGGGCTTGTTCCGAGCGGTATTCCCGCGAGCCCCTTTGGTCCTGATCTCGCGACCACGTACGATCCGGATAAGGTGGAAGCTACGATCGCCGCGGATGGCGACAAAACTCTGATCGACACGTACAGCTGGACCAACCTTTCCACGTTTTCCGGTCGTGGAGGCAAGCTGCTGTTCTTCCACGGGCTGAGCGATCCGTGGTTTTCACCCCTCGATACGCTCGGCTACTACGAACAAATGGCACGTGCCAATGGCGGACTCGATCAGGTGGAAAACTGGAGCCGTATCTACCTGGTTCCGGGCATGAGTCACTGTGGGGGCGGCCCGGCGACGCTGGATAATTTCGACATGCTGAGCGCAGTGGTGAAATGGGTCGAGAAGGGCGAAGCCCCAGATTCGGTGATAGCCACTGGGAAGGACTTTCCGGGACGCAGCCGGCCGCTGTGCGCGTTTCCCAAGCACGCACAATACAAAGGCTCGGGCGATCCGCAGGATGCCGCCAATTTCGTTTGCCGCGATTAGCGGCGGTTGGGTCATGATGCGCGGGCGTGCTCCGGATATTCGCGGCGGGTTGGCCGCAGGGGGTTTCAATGAACCAGTTAGGCGAGATTCAGCCGATCAAGCTCGACTACATTTTTCAGATTCGAATCGATTTTGAGGAACGTGTTTCCTTCGAGACGCCGACCGGGCGTCGCGCTTACGTGCCCGCGATTTCTGGTGTCATCGAAGGGCCCCGACTGCAAGGGCGTGTAGTGCCACACAGCGGCGCGGATTATGCGGGGCACGGGAGGCTGAACGCGCACTACATGCTGCAGGCTTCCGATGGCGCGATGATCTACATTAACAATACGGGGTACTTATACCCGTTGGATGGCAAACCGATCGACCGCAACGATCCGTCCTGGGGCGGCGACCGCGAATTCTATTTTCGCTGCACACCAGTTTTTGACACGCCCAAAGGTCCGCATGAGTGGTTGACCCGGACGGTGATCGTCGGCAGCGGCAAACGCTACTCGAAACCTGACCACACCATTTTCACGTATTACGCGGTGCTCTAGCTGCCATTGATGAAGACTGGGCCCACGCCGATGAACGGCGTCACCACACCTGTGCCGGACCAGCCTGCGCGCGCGGGGACTTCGCGGGAAGCAAACTACGCGCTCGGCGTATTGAGCCTGATTTACGTTTTGAACTACGCCGATCGCGGCATCTTCAGCCTGCTGCTCGATTCCATCAAAAAAGATTTTCACGTCAGCGACACGGTCATGGGATTGATCGCTGGGTTCGGGTTCGTGCTGTTTTACTCGTTTCTTGGTCTGCCGATCGCGCGCTGGGCGGACCGCTTTAATCGCCGGTTTATTCTGACAACGGGCGTAGCGGTCTGGAGTGTAATGACGTGTTTTAGCGGCCTGGCCGTCGGCCCGTGGCAGCTTGCTTTCACGCGGCTTGGAGTGGGTGCGGGAGAAGCGTGCGGCATTGCGCCGGCGCATTCGATGCTTTCGGACATGTTTCCGAAAGAAGAGCTTCCGCGCGCGCTTTCGATTCTCACTGCGGGCAGCCAAGTCGGCATCTTTCTCGGGTCGATTTTGGCCGGAGTGGTGAGCCAGTATTACGGCTGGCGTTGGGCGTTTATCGCCGCGGGCCTGCCCGGGATTGGCGTCGCGATTCTTTTTCGGGTTACCGTGAAAGAGCCTGCGCGCGGCGCGATGGAGGGGCCGCGCGCGAATATCAATCTATTTTCGGTGGCGCAGACCCTGCGATTCCTGTTCAACCAGCTTTCGTTTGTGTACATCACCATCGGCGGCACGCTGATGGGCATTACGCTCTACGGATTCCAAGTTTGGTCGCCCGCATTCCTACATCGCGTCCATCATTTAAATAACGCGTCCATCGGTTTTCTACAGGGTGGCGTTTCCGCGATCTTTGGCGTTTCGGGCGTGCTGATCGGCGGGTTTTTCGCCGAACGGTTGGGAAAACGTGATATTCGCTGGCGGCTCAACGTCCCAGCCGTTGCGTCGATTGCCTCCTGCCCCGTGTCGCTGCTATTTCTTTTCTTGCATTCGCTGCCCGGCGCGCTGATCTGCTGGGCGCTATCGACGGTTTGCATCTCCGCATACATGGGGCCGATTTACGCCGTGTATCAGACGGTTTCGATGGTGCGCATGCGTGCGCTCGCTTCCGCCACGTTTCTTTTTCTTGGGAATCTACTAGGCCTTGGACTTGGCTCGTGGCTAATTGGGTTGGTGAGTACCCATCTCAGCCACCGGTATGGCGAGCTTTCGATCCGATACTCGATGGTCTTTCCCAGCGTGCTTGGGCTTTTCGCAGGCGTATTCTTCTGGATTGGCTCGCGATATCTCGCGGCGGACACGGCGCGCGCTTCGGCGCCGGAGGGTGTCGATGGAGAATGACATTGTCGATGGCCGTCTCCGCGCGCAATTCGATATTGGATCGATTCTGCGCGCCCCGAATTTTGAACGTCAGGAGCTCAAAATCATGAAATCACTTCGTGCACGTGCGATTCCAACGGCGTGCCGCATCGGGATAGCGGTTGTGATGGTGCTCGCCGCAACCGCGTACGCTTACTCCGCTCGCCGTGAAAACACGTCGACTTCGCAGCACGGAGCCGTGCTGCGCATCAGAGTCCACGGTAAATCCCTGGAGGGAAATCTCGAAGGCGACACAGCCGATCCTTACGTTTCGATTTATCTGCCGCCCAGTTACAGCATGCATCGGCATCGTCGCTACCCGGTGCTCTATCTGCTCCACGGCTACATGGACGAGGACTCCAATTGGTTCGGCGCCAAACACGCGTTCGTGGATGCGCCCAAAGCAATTGACGCAGCGCTCGTCGCCGGCGCACGCGAAATGATCATCGTGATGCCGGACGCCCACACGCTTTACTTGGGCAGCATGTATTCGAGCTCTGTTGTTACCGGAGATTGGGAGACTTTCATCACGCACGATCTGGTGTCGTACATGGACTCGCATTACCGCACGATTCCAAAGCGCATGAGCCGCGGCCTGGCTGGACATTCGATGGGCGGCTATGGAACCGTGCGGCTGGGAATGAAATACCCCGAAGTGTTCTCAAGCATTTATGCGCTGAGTCCGTGCTGCCTCGCTCCCGTTCCGCCGGAACCTAGCGCCGTTCTAGCGGGAGTGGAGAAGGTCACCAGCGCCGCAGATTTAGCGAAAGCTGATTTCGGCGTTCGCGCCGCGACCGCGGAGTCGGCTGCATGGTCGCCTGACCCGGATAAACCGCCGCTCTATTTCGATCTGCCGGAAGTGGACGGCCGAATTGAGCCGCAAGTGAT
This sequence comes from Candidatus Acidiferrales bacterium, assembly GCA_049591475.1. Taxonomy (GTDB): domain Bacteria; phylum Acidobacteriota; class Terriglobia; order Acidiferrales; family UBA7541; genus Palsa-295. Next base: position 26,304 of record JBAWEZ010000074.1, on the reverse strand, counting down.
CGCGGAATGGGACGCAAATGCCCCGCTGGCAATGCTTCCGCAGTACGTTTACAACCTAAAGCGACTTCACGCCATTGCGCTTGACGTCGGCACGAAGGACGGATTGATGCCGTCGGTAGAAGAACTCGATAAAAAGCTGACCACATTTGGTATCGCGCACACCTTCCAGACCTACGAAGGCACCCATATTTCCGGCATTCAGATGCGCCTGGAACAGAACGTCATCCCCTTCTTCTCAAAAAATTTGTCCTTCAATGGAGGCGGGGAGAGAGGCGCGAAGACGCTAGGCCAATAGCGCGCCTTGAACAGGTCAAATCGCGCGATCCTGGTTAGCCCGCTCAGGCTGCGTCAAGCTACTGGCCGATTGTTATCCGAAAGGTCACGAAACGTTTGGCACCGACGGTGACGCGAACCTCATATTTGCCGGGCGCGAGGTTCACGTTATTGCCGTAATGCGTCGTTTCAGGCCCCTTGCCCGCCACATGCATCCGCGCCACCGGGAGTCTCTTCCAGTGCGCCCCACGGCTCTGTTTATAGGTGACGGCCACCTGGGCGTTCTCGACCGGCTCGCCGTTTTTCTTTATGAACACAACAAGGTGGTGATCGGGATGTTCAGGGCCATCGATCAGAATTGGCATGGCACCGCCGTCGTGGACCATCGCCGGATGGGACCCTTCAAACGATTCGGCCGGCAGCACTTTGAGATTAATCGTGTAGGCGCCTGACCTGGCGATTTTATCGATGTTTTGAGCGCCACTCGCGATCGGTACGAACGTTAATGCCATTGTGAATGTGATTGTGGCGAGGAGGAAACGCAAGTGAGAGGGCACGGGGGATTGTTTTCTCATAGCCTATTGAGATTATCGCGCGAATTTCGCGACTGCAAGTCATAACGCCCTGTCTAAACCGGAGGCAGCGCGACGCCCTGGAGTCTTTTAACAGTTAATCTGCGGCGGGAGATTTCTCTGTCGCGTCCGCTGCGGATCGCGATTTAGCGAGTGCGGTGGTTCGCTCACCCAGTTCATTCTTCGCCAGAGCTGAATGGACTTGGCGTTCAAGATCGGTTGGCGCCAACCAACCGTCGTGGCTCCAAATAATCTTGCCCGACGGCGAGCTGAGCGAATACCACGGGAGATCCTCGACTTGATAGCCGTCTCCCAGTCGCCCCTGAGCGTCCTCCACCACGGGCGTACGAATATCCGTGGACGCCTTCGCGAGCATTTCCCAAGCGCTCGCTGGCGAAGATTCGGTGGTCAGCTCGTCCACAGCAACGGGCGAAGGCCAGCCGTTGCGTCTGGCAACATCGGCGTAGCGATCCAGATCACCAAGCTTCGTCGTTACGTCGGAATTTTGATCCAGCCAAGAAGCAAAAAACAGCAAAAGATGCGCGTGGGTCCCGCCTATGGAGACCGTGTGCGTATTCGTACCTACGGGCGCTAGGTTGATCGCGGTCGCGGGCTGAAGTGGCTGCACGTACTTCAGCGAGACTTCCTGTGCGGCGGTGGGCGGGCCGGGGAGCAGCTTGGCAATATCGTCGGCCAGGACTTGCGCCTGTGGCGCCACGCCCTCATAGCTCATTTGGGTCATATAGACTTTGTGCTCGCGGCCAACTGAGTCGATCAGAACCATCGCCGGCTGGTGGTCGATGTCGTTGCTGACAGCAGCTACGTAGACGTCGTAATCGCGCCAAACTTTTTTCAATTGCGGCAACGAGCCGGTGAGAAACCGCCAGCGCCCCTGCATCTCGTGAGCACGCGTATATGCCGCCACGTCGCTGACTTTAAGAGCCAACGGATTCGCGTTGATGCCCAGCAACTGCACATCAGCGGCTGCAGGCCCGAGGAAGCGAAGTGCTTTCACCATGCTCTCCGTGGTTAGCGGGCAGATGGTGGTGCACTGCGAGTCGACGAATGCGATCAAGACTACTTTGCCGCGAAACTGCTGCAGCGACGTTTCGCGCCCGAGCTGGTCGCGTAGCTGAAAGTTCGGGGCTGGCGTATCGCCAGCCGCGGTGCCTGGGTCGACGTCCAGATTGCTTGCCGACGTTGCCATTACACTGTTTGCGCGCCCCCCGCCTACCAATCCGGCGCGCTCTCGCAGCGTGACGAAGGCGATACCGGCCACGGCCGCAATACTGAGCGCCATCAATATGCCAGGCAGAAGCCACTGTTTTCTACGGTTGCTCATGGCCTGAAAGCTTTCCTTTTCCCGTACCACCGATCGTAACAATCAAATTAGGCGTGCTACAGGATTACGTCAAGATCGCGCGATCCGATCTTTGAGATGCCGTTTAGTGTCGCAATCGCGCAGAAGGTCGCGCGAAATCCGAAAATCGGAAAATGCGGGATCGTTCCGTGAATTGCAAATTAAGCGGCGTGGAGCATTTTCCAACCGGTCAGCTCGGCCTCGGCCTGAAGCCAATCTTCCAGAGCGCGTCCAGGGGTTTTTCCGCGCCGCTCGTAAAGTTCGAACGCGCGGATCCTGATCCGCTCTTCCAGCTTGTCGAACGTCGCGTCCAGTCTGCGGAAGAGCGACCTCCATTCTTGCAGGCTGAGCAACGGAGAGAATTGCCCACCGCGTTGCGCGGTGTCCTTTTCGTAGGACCAATAAGCCGGCATGATTCTTTCCGCGCCGCTTTCCTTGTCGCAAAGCACCAGCAGAAATGGGTCGTAACTCTCACCTGCGAGCAACTTGGGTCCCAGCCGAATAGATCGCGTTACCACGAAATAATCGTCTTTGCGCCCGGAATTCTGCGGGTGGACACTCTCGATTCTGTATTGCAGTGCCTCTCCGCACTTCTTGCAGACGCCGATCGGTTTTTCCGATGACAGCGCGACGGCCGCTTCCCACGGGGAAACTGTTTTGGTCGCATGATTATTTGCACAACAAATTCTTGATGGCATTCGTTGCACCTCCTCGTAATCACTGCTTAACTGCGCGATACTCTTCCAAAGTGTAACAGACGCTCGGTGGCCAAGTTCGGTTGTGCGCACCGAAAATCCAAATTATCGTTTGCGAGGACGCGATTTGCCCTGCGCGCTCGTCGCTCGCGCGGGGTCTCGCTTTATGGATTTGACGTATTCGACTCTCCGAAACCGGAGCGCGGACCAATCCTCGTCAATAGCAACCGCTCTTACTGGCTCGAATCCGAGTTGGCCCAGAATCAGCCATCCGCGGTCGCGATTGATCTCGCTCACATATTTCTTGGATGTGCCTTTCGGATATGCAAACCAAACGATGGCATCGCCCTTTGCCCGTTTGGCGATCGCCCTGGCCAGTTCATCGACGACTTTCTGTTTGTTTACAAAGCCGAGCAAAAATTCTATTTCCCCGGCATCGTCAATTTCCTAGTGATGTTCACTCCTCGCAGCACTGAGACACCCACCTCAAAGCTCGCGGGTGCGTTGAGTAGAAGCACGTTACGATGGTCCTTGAGATTGAGTTTTTCGAAAGTCGGTGTCATCTTCGGCGCTCCGATCGACCCCAAGCTGCAGCGGGAGGTGGACGCTTTTCCGCTGAAGCCAAATTTTGCGCCCTCGCAGCTCATTGTTGCAACATCGACGAGGCAGATTGCCTTAAGCGTCCGCGAGCGCGCTCCAAATTGCTCTTGCGCAATTCGCTGCGCTCATAGCAGATTACGATTGTATGGAGCTATCTCTCCGGAACGCCCGGCATCGCAATCTCCTCCTCGTGGGATCCGTATTTCTTGCGGCATTGATGATTGTCCAAGCAGTAGAGCTTTGGCTGGCCAACCGCTGGATCGATTCGGGAGATCTTCATCTCGTTGAAAGGGGCGCGGCACTGGTCCCGAGCGATGCCTCGGCTTGGGACAACCTAGGGCACTTACAGCAATGGAGCCTAAGCAACTCGGATCTGCCTGGAGCGATCGCAGACTACCGAAGAGCGCTGCGCGACGATCCTCTTGCCGCACACTATTGGATGGATCTCGCGAGCGCCGAGGAGGCTTCCGGTGACGATTCTGGAGCGAATGACGCATTCATGCACGCCCAGGCCGTATATCCCGATTCCGCCGAGGTTGCTTTTTACTACGGGAACTTCCTTTTGCGCCAGCAGAAGTACTCGCCGGCGTTCGCGGCGCTCCGTAAGGCTGTCCGTGAGGATCCATCGCTTTTACCGCTGGCAATATCGCGCGCGTGGCGGGCCACGAACGACGCGAACGAGATCATCGACCAGCTTCTGCCTGCGAGAGCCACCTTATACGTTAAAGCGATCGACTACTTCGCAGCGATTCATCAGTGCGATGCTGCTCTAGTCATCTGGTCACGACTCGCGAACTCCAAAACAGCGGTGCCGCTGCCGAGTGCATTCCCGCTGGTCGACGAGCTGATCAGTGAAAACAGAAGTGCGGATGCGCGTCGCATATGGCTGCAGGCCGCTTCCGATGCGAACCGGCCGGGGGGTTACGCCTCCGATTCGTCGAGCGTATGGAACGGCGATTTTGCCGAGGACTTGGCGGGTGGAGGCCTCGGATGGCGATGGGACCCTCTTCCCGGAGTCGACCTTTCATTTGAAGCGGCTCCGGCGCAAAGTGGGGTGCGCGCCTTGCGGCTAGACTTCAACGGCGGCTCGAATGTAGATCTCGCCGGGCCCTACGAGTACGTCCCGGTTTCGTCGGCGCAGCCCTACCACTTCCACGCGCTGATGCGCACCGACGCGATCACCACTGAAAGTGGCCCGCGCTTCTCCATTTCTGATCCGAATCACCCGAACGTTGTCAGCGTATTAACCGACAATTTCACGGGGACGCACAAGTGGACTCCGGTAGATGCCAATTTCAGCACCGGTCCGGAGACGGCGTTTTTGGTGATTCGCATAGTTCGTACGCCCAGTCTCCTTTTCGACAATAAACTGAGTGGAACCGTCTGGGTTGCGGATATTTCGCTCGTGCCCGCGACGACGAGCCCGGAGCCGCATCGATGAAGCTCTTGCGAGTCGCACTGCTGCTATTAATCGCATTCGCCGTGCTGGGCTTCGGCGCGGTGGATGTCTGGTCGCAGTCGATTCTCGAAGCCGGGGCTGGTTTACTTCTGGTTATTTGGGCGGTGATCACGCGACTGAATCCGGAAACGAACATTCGGTGGACTCCGCTGAACTGGCCGTTGCTCGGGTTCATCGTAATCGCCGGGCTGCAGCTTCTTTTTCATGGGACGGCGTCTGCCTTTCTGACGCGGACAGAGATCTTGCGGCTGGGTGCGTACTTCGTGCTGTTTTTTCTTCTCGCGCAGGCCTATCGCACGCGGAGTGACTGGGTGGGGCTCGCCTGGTTTGTGATTGTATTCTGCTTCGCCGTATCGCTATTGGGGATCGCGCAGCATTTCACGTCCGGCAACGAAATCTACTGGATGCAAAGCTTCAAGACCGATGTGAAGCCCTTCGGGCCGTACGTGAACCGCAACGACTTTGCAGGATTTGTCGAGTTGACGCTTCCCATCGGGCTGGCGCTAATGATTTTTCGCGGCGCGCATAGAGATTTGTTCCCTCTTTTGACGCTCTTTACGGTGGTTCCGATCAGCGCGGCCATATTGTCCAGCTCGCGGGCCGGGATCACGAGTATCGCGCTTGAAATAGCCGTTCTGTTGCTTTTGGCGATCCGATGGCGAGGATCGTCGCGAAAGGGGCGCTACTCGCGCAAGCTGGCGTTCGGCCTGATCGCGCTGGTGGCCTGTTCGTTTATCGCGTGGGTTGGCGTCGGCAGAACGATCGAGCGATTCTCAGGTTTGGACCATCCGGTGGTCACTTTATCGCGCCGCATGTCCATGGCTCGCGGCGCGGTGCGCATCTTTTTTGCGCATCCGATAAAAGGATGCGGCCTTGGAGCTCTGGTGGACGTCTTCCCGCTTTATGAAACCGCTTACGACGGCAGAGTAGTGGATCACGTTCACAATGATTACCTGGAAGCGCTCGCTGAGGCGGGAATATTAGGCGGAATTTGCGGTCTGGGTTTCCTTTGGCTGTTGTACCGCGAAGCGCGGAGGAATTTGGGGGCCGAGCAGGGCCATTTCTCCCTGGCACTGCACGCGGGAGCCACCGCTTCTATTTGCGGACTGCTGTTACATAGTTTCGTAGACTTTAATCTGCATATCCCCGCCAACGCACTTCTGTTTTTGCTACAAGTGTCAATACTGGCATCTCCGCCACTATCGTCGGTTGCATCTTCACGCTCGCGCCGGCCGGCATCCAAGGGCGCGTGCGAGAGTGTGGCTCCATCACCTTGACTCTTGGGACGGCCGAAGCTAACGAGGTTGCGATCTGCCCATTCGAATGACGGCCATACGCGAGGGGCCCAGTGCTGCGGAAGGAGTGCGCAAATCGTCCAGCCTGCCATGCGGCGATGGACGCGCTCACATCTGCTTGTCGAAACCTCTGACGTCGAAACCCCTGATTGACATCAATAAGTTCGCTAGGCATAGTGCTTGCGGGGTTATTTCTAGCAATGTTAGCGACGGTCCGCCGGCCTTTGGCCGTGGCGGGGGCGAACCTTCTTTGGCTGATGGTTGCATTGGCCTTGTTCAGCGTACAGGCCTCGTTTGCTCAGAAGCGGAGCGCAACTGAGGAGCAGGACGAAACTGCCCAGCAGACGAACGCAAAAATCCAGCAGCTCGCAACCCTGGCACAAGCGCGTGTCGCCGATACCACCGTCGGAAGCGGCGACCTTCTGCACATCGACGTCTTTGAAGTTCCGGAGCTTTCGCGAGATGTCCGTGTGAGCGACACCGGAGACATCAGCTTTCCGTTGATCCCGGGGCGAATTTCGGTGGCCGGGCTGACACCCTACGCACTGCAATCCAAACTCGAGCACCTTCTGATCGAAAACGGGCTGGTGTCGCACCCGCAGGTTACGGTATTCGTCAAAGAGCAGGTCAGCCAGCCGGTAAATGTCGTGGGTGCTGTTGTCCACCCAATCGCCTACCAAGTGGTTGGCCCTACTACCCTGCTGCAGGTATTGGCCGCGGCGGGTGGGATTTCGAACAATGCAGGGAGCCGGGTCATTGTCAGCCGCCCTTCCCGGCACGGTCAGCCTCATACGGAACCTGCCAGCACGCGCAATAGCAGTGATGAGGACGAACAAAAGATCACGATCCGCCTGCAAGATTTACTGGAGTCAGGCGATCCTATCTATAATATTCCCATTTACGCGGGGGACACGGTGACGGTGCCGAGCGCGGGCATCGTTTACATCCTAGGGTTCGGAGTGGCGCAGCCGGGTGGCTACGTTCTGCAAAGCTACGGCGAACAGATGACGGTTCTCAAAGCGATCGCATTCGCCCACGGTCTTACTGGCTTCGCGAAGGCAAACTCGACGGTGATCATGCGTACCGATCCGTTGACCGGCCGAAGAGACGAAATTCATGTCCGGCTCAAGGACATTGAGAAGAACAAAGTGGATGACGTGCCATTGAAACCGGGAGACATTCTCTACGTACCGGACAGCGCCGGCAAGAAAGCGTTGGCTCGTGGAGCGGAGTCGGCTATCGGAATCGGAACTGGACTTGCGATCTATCGAGCGCCGTAAGCGGCAACGCCCTACAAAGGATAGAGTTTCGCTCTTATGGAAGACGCCTCGAGATTTGCGATTCGCGACCGCAAGCCTGCGGAAACAATTACGGTGATACCGGCTCCTGGAGTCCTGCCCCGAGAGCCAATGCCGCGCGAACCCCATCTATTCGATTACCTGATTATTCTTCGCAAACATCAGTGGTTGATTCTCGCCTTCCTGCTAACGGTCGTGACCGTGGCGACCATCGGTTCTTTGAAAGAGAAACCGATTTACATAGCATCCGCCATGGTGGAAGTGGACCAAGAGCCGCAGAACGTGCTTCCCTTCCAAGCGCCAGATGCCTATAGCAGCTACATTGATGACGAGGACTACATCGACACTCAGATGACGATCGTGAAGAGCGAGACGCTGGCGCTCGATACGATCAACTCGCTTGATCTCAGCCGCTACCCGGAATTTGGCGGGCGGGCAGAAGCAGTCACGCCTGCGCACCTCGGTATTGGCGAGGGGCGGCCGGCGATTCTCGGAGCCTTTCTACAAAGACTGGAGGTCAAGCGAATTCCACAAAGTCGATTAATAGCAGTTTCGTTTACTGCGCAGGACCCGCAATTGGCCGCTAGAGTGGTCAACGCGCATTTGCGCAATTACTTGGAGCAAAATTTTAAGAGCAAGTACGACGCCACCATGCAAGCCTCTGGTTGGCTGTCGTCTGAACTGGAGCAACTGCGGCTCAAAGTCGAGAAATCCGAGAACGCGCGCATCGCTTACCAGCGCGAAAATCAGATATGGCAATTGGACGCAAAGCAAGATATTACCACGCAAAACCTGGCAGCGCTGAGCAGCACGGTTACGCAAGCCCAGACCGACCTGGCCGGGAAAGAGGCTTTGTACCGCATGGCAGAGAATGGCGGTGCGGATGCTCTCCCGGCAATGCGTGGAAACGGCACCGTTCAGGACCTCGTCAAGCGTAAATCCGAACTTGCTGAACAATATGCTCAGGCGGTGAATCAATACGGTCCTAATTTTCCAAAGGTACAATGGATTGCGGACCAGCAGAAAGAAGTGGATGCGGCTTTGGCGAAGGCGCGACAAACAGCTACCGAAGAGGTTGAGGGTGACTACAACGCGGCACGCACACGCCTGAAGCTTCTCGATGGGGAACTCGATGCTCAGAAGGCCAAAGTAAATGACATGGCCGAGAAGCTGGTGCAATACAACATTCTCGAGCACGATGCGGAATCCAATAGGCAACTTTATGACGGAATGCTACAGAAGCTAAACGAAGCTGGAATTTCGGCTGGGCTGCGTTCGAGCAACATCCGTATCGTTGATCCGGCTCTTGTACCTACGACACCATCGGGACCGCGGAAAGCCCGAAATATCATGCTGGCATTCCTGGTGGGGCTGGTGGGCGGCGTCGGATTGGCGTTCTTCCGAGAGTACTTGGACAACACCGTCAAGTCGCCGGATGACATTGATTCCCTCACTGGTCTTCCGTCCCTGGCGGTGGTGCCGCTGCTCCCGGAGGGCAACGGCCGACACGGGAGGTCTTCTCGTGGGGCCAACAACCGGGAATCGCCAGAGCTCATGGCCCCTCGCGTGGAGCTGCTCTCGTACGTGCAGCCGAGATCGCAAATTTCGGAGGCGTTCCGTGCCTTGCGAACTTCGCTGCTGCTTTCACAGGCTGAGCATCCTCCGCAGGTCATTTTGGTAACAAGCGCGCTGCCACGCGAAGGTAAGACCACAGCTGCGGTGAACCTGGCCGTCACGCTCGCGCAGCTTGGAGATCGCACGCTGCTGATGGACTCCGATTTGCGAAAGCCTGGAATTCGGAGGGCGCTCAATATGACGGTCGGCAAGGATAGCGGCCTGAGTTCGTACCTCGCTGGAGTAAGCAGCCTTGAAGAAGTTACGATCCCGCATCCCGCAATCAGCAACCTCACCGCGCTTACTACGGGACCGGTGCCTCCGAGTCCCGCCGATTTGCTGTCGTCGCACCGCATGCGTGACGCATTAACTGAATTGCGGCGTCGCTTCAAGTTCATCGTGATCGATTCGCCGCCGATCCTGGCCGCTACCGACGCCGTTATTCTTTCTGCCCTCACGGACGGCGTGTTGCTGGTTGTGCGGAGTGGCTCCACTCCCAAGGAAGCGCTCACGCGATCGCGCGACCTCCTATCCACTGTTAAGTGCCGCCTGCTTGGCGTGGTGCTGAACGGAGTGGATTCAAATGCCCCGGATTATTACTACTCGTATCGCTACTATCCGTACGCATATGGCTACGGATATGGCGAGGACGTCGAGAATGGGCGGCACTCGGTCAAATTGGACGACACAACGAAACACTCGACCTAGGAGGAGTCCTTGCGTCACCTGATCACTGGAGGGGCTGGCTTCATTGGTTCGCATCTAGCGGAGGCGCTGCTCGCACGCGGAGACGAAGTGTTTATTTTGGACGATCTCTCTACCGGCAGCGTGGAAAATGTCCGTCACCTGAAGACTCATCCGCGATTCCACTATTCCTTCGATTCGATCACCAATAAGTCTCTGCTTGCGGAGCTGGTTGACGAATCGGATGTGGTCTTTCATTTGGCCGCTGCCGTTGGCGTGCGGCTCATTGTCGAAAGCCCAGTTCGAACGCTCGAAACCAATGTGTACGGCACCCAGCTCGTGCTGGATGCGGCGTCCAAGAAGAAGAAACTTGTTTTCACGGCTTCGACCTCTGAGGTATACGGAAAAAGTGAGAAAGTGCCGTTCCGCGAAGACGCCGATCTGGTCCTCGGCCCCACAACCAAGGGCCGCTGGAGCTATGCCGCATCGAAGGCGCTCGACGAATTCCTGGCTCTCTCATACTGGAAGGAAAGGAAGCAGCCGGTTATCATCGCGCGGTTCTTCAATACCGTTGGGCCACGCCAGACCGGGCGGTATGGAATGGTTTTGCCGAATTTTGTGCGGCAGGCGATCGAGGGTTCCCCCATCACTGTGTATGGCACTGGTCGGCAATCCCGCTGCTTTTGCGACGTGCGCGACACGATCCAGGCAATTTTGCGACTCCTTGCTACGGACCGATCGGTGGGAGAAGTGGTCAACATCGGAACCGACGAAGAAGTTTCCATCTACGGTTTAGCCCGCGTGGTGACGGAGCGCACGAAAAGCGATTCACCGATCACCTACACTCCCTACGATCAGGCCTACGAACCTGGTTTCGAGGACATGCAGCGGCGCGTTCCTTCGCTAGAAAAACTGCAGAAGCTCACGGACTTTCGCCCGGCCACTCCGCTAATTGAAATTGTTGATCGCGTGGTGGCCCATTTTAATATCAGATTGGCGCCCAAGCCGATCCCTTCGGTGGACGCGGTGTCTGCCGCTGCAGCCACGGACTGAACTGCGTTCCGGCACGCAGCCCGGCATTAGGCGAATCGAGCCTTCAGGCAAACCTCCAAAGCATTATCTGGCTTACCAGGACAAGGACGGCGAGTACGCTTACCCTGGCGCCGGTCATTCTCGGAAAGGCCGCGAAAGCGATCAGCCCCAGGAATGGCGCGATCTGAAGAAGATACCGATCGTAGAAGGGAATATTGCCTCCGACCCCCACTTGCTCCGCTACAAAGAAGGCCACCACCAGCACAGCGAACAAGATCGGAGGCTTTTTCAGCAGAATTCCCCGATTTTTCCACAGCAATACGACTGCAGCCGAGGCGCCGTAAATCGCCGCTGTTGCGATCATCCCGACAACTAGCGATCGCGTGAATGTTCCATGAGCGATGAAATGTACCGCGGTGTGCAGAGGGCCTGGCTGAAGTATTGAATTGTCAAAAAAGCCGGCTAAAGTGCCGCCGCATAGCGCCAAGATCACGCGCCAGCGCCATGCGTGTTTGAAGCGAAAAGCAGCCGGAGCTGTAAGAGGCAGAAGATAAACGGCTGTGTAGAGGGCTGCAATCAGCGGCCTGCCAAAAGCTAGACCTACGTTGGCCTTCCAGTTCTGATAGGAAGCGCCAGTCGCCATGCCTGGGCTCGATAGGCCCTTCCAAATGAACACCAGCAGCAGGACAGGCAGAGCCGCAGCTGCAAGAGAAAGAAACACGCTCACATACCAGCGCCAGTTTTCCCTCAATTTACGCCCGCTGGCCTTACAAATCGCAAGCAATAGGGCAGCTGGAAGCAACGCGAGAAAATATTGTCTGCACGTCACTGCCAGCCCCAACGCGAGCCCACCGGTAAACCCAAGGAATAGATCCCGGGAAGCAACATTTGTCCGCGATACAAATTCAACCCACAGTACAGACCCCAATACCGCGAAGAGTAGCGCAGGCCCTTCCGTCAGCACCAAGGCGGCTGACTCGACCGAATGAGGAAATAACAAAGCGGCCAGAAACGCCCCGTACCAAAGCTGGGGAAATTCCGTGTACCGCGCTCCCATCAGTATTCCGCCGCCAAGCAAAATCCAACTGAGCAGTGCGCCAATTCTTGCGTCTCTCAATTCGTTGCCGCCAAGAATCCGAACCATTGCCCCCATCCACGCGAAACTTGTGGGACCGGGCGGGTTTTTGTTGGATCGTACGGACGCGATCGATACACCCTCGGTCGCGTATGTATGGACGTCAGAAATGTTGTACTCGTCGTCGTAAACGGGGCGGTTGACGAATTTGATAAACAGGCAAGCCGATAGGATGTTAAAGAATAAAATGGCAAGCAGTAGCTGCTGCCCTCGACGACCCTCCAGCCAGGATCCTGGTGTAAGCGAGTTCCCCGGTTTAGGCAACGCGGGAAGAGTTTTGCGAGATGTAGCTGTACCGACCACGTCGGATAGTCCTTATCATTGGCGCGAGATAATTCATCTTTTACATCTTTGCGGTCGATTTTTGTATCGTAACTTGCTAACTCTAACCGGCACCCAGTTGGAAGACGGACATAAGCGAACTTCCGGCGAGCTTCTGCGGAATCGGTTCGCATTTAGACAACAACCTAAACGACCTGTTAATCACTTCTGTCCTAGAATCGAACCCTGCGGAAATGACTTTGCTTTCGTCCCGCTGCCCTGACAGCCATAGCTTACGAAGCATCAGTGGAGGCAGCAACGGCAGCCCCCAATAGCTCCAATTGACCGCGCTAAACCGATTCCGCCGGGCTGTTTCTCGAAGGGATCGAATGGAATAGCGCCGGACATGCCCCGCCGCTCGGTCATACTCAGAGTAGGCCCACTGGCCCGCCGGCACATTTGCGACAAGATAGCCGGCCGGCGCAAGGTGGTGCTTTAGTGCCTCTAGAAATCTGTCTTCGTCAGCGATATGCTCTAAAACATCAAAGAGCAAAATCACGTCAAATTTGCAGCGCAGCGAGGGATTCTTCTCATAAATATCGTAACAGCAGACCTCGCTCCGCTGGCTTACGTTTTGCTTCAGTGCGTACTCGTTTAGGTCAAATCCTGTGATTTGTCGGTTGTATCGATCTTCAATCTGCCGCTGAAGAAGTCCGCTACCGCATCCAATCTCAGCCAGCTCATGTGCTTCAGATATGGTATGTCCCGCGATCCGTTGCAACACCTCGAACCGGCGTCGCATCCAGAAGTGATCGACCGAAGCAATGTCGTACCATCGGTCAGCCATGCTAACCTTGGCGGGTGGGGACAAATAGACAATTTCGCGCGCTGAACTCATCTTAAATGACCAGATTCCAAGTAACTCGCGTTTAATCCGGCCCAACCACCTCTTCCGACCCTTCCAAATTTTCTCTAGAGTAACCGATTATAGACGGTGGGATTCGGGCGCGCTCATAGGTTCCTCACGTTTCGATCCACCGATGATTCTGCCAAGTACGTATGCCGGTCGAGACTTGGTTTCTTCATAAATGCGGCCGACGTACTCGCCGATTATCCCGAGAAAGAACAGCACAACCCCCGACAGAAACGTGACGACCACAATCAATGCCGTGAAGCCTTGGGGGGAAACGTGCAGGAATAGCTTTGCGTACAGCGCATACAATACGTATCCCGCAGATACGAACATCACTATTGCACCCACCAGTGCGGCGGCCCGAATCGGCACGATCGAAAACGCGAAAATCCCATCTGCAGCAAGCTTTAGAAGCCGCAGGAATCCGTACTTGCTCTTGCCGGCTCGGCGTTGCCCGCGCTCGACCCGCACTCCAATCTGCCGGAATCCAACCCAACTGCGCATTCCGCGAAGGTAGCGGTGGTGCTCGGGCATTCGACGAAGATGATTCACAACCCGGCGAGACATGAGGCCGAAGTCGCCCGCATCCAGGGGTATTTGCACGTCCGATAATTTGGTCATCATTCTGTAGAACACGAAATAACACACGCGCAGTGCCCAGGACTCCTTTCGACGAATGCGTTGTGCGTAAACCACGTCATAGCCGTCGCGGTATCGTTCGAGGAACTCGGGGATAGCTTCTGGAGCGTCCTGCAGGTCTCCGTCCATCACTACGACGGCGTCGCCGGTAACATGATCGATCGCAGCAGTCAGGGCCGCTTGATGTCCAAAGTTCCGCGAAAGAGAGATGACGAGGATTCTCTGATCCTGCCGCGCGGCTTCTTCAAGGAAAGCGAGGCTCCGATCGGTGCTCCCATCGTCGACGAACACAAGCTCGTGCGGCCCGCCCGGTAGGTCATCTACCACGGCTCGGATGCGCCTAAGCAGCTCCGCCAGGAGATCTTGTTCATTGTGTATGGGGATAGCTACGGATAACCGGAACGAAAGGTCCATCTTCATCCTCTGGGACGCTACCGTTTCCAAGTCGAGCGTGTCACCGCCGATTTATCACCCTAGACGCCACAGCATCCAGTGCGCTGCCCGCCCTCCCCGATAGTGGGCGGGTCGGCTGACGGGCAGTCTCACCACTGCACGCCCGGATAAAGGCTGAACATGCGAAACGCCCGATATGCATTCTGACCGCTGACTTGCATTTGCCAAACCGGAACTGGTGATGTGGTTTTGGTGACCTCGTAGATACTTGAATCCATGCGAGAGCGCACTCGTCGAATTCCATATCGTCATTTGCCAGCAGGCGTGAACTACCGCCCCAAAACGAATAAATGGGCGACAGGTTGTTTACCCACTGGAGCATCGCTGTTTTGGCCGCCTCGTCAATTTGAATTATCGGCACGCGGCTGTAGCACGCCGGCTGCCCGGACGCGCCGCAGATATCGCCACTCAAATCCAGCACCCGATTGTCGCCATTGTCGAACATCGTCATCTGAAAGGTTCCGCTGCTGTTGCTGCTGATCACATTCGAGTCGTGCTGCGCGTAAAACCAGTCGACGGGACCAGTGCCATTCATCAGCGTGAAATCGCCCTGCCAACCAAGTTTCCAGAGAATATTGCCTGTTCCATTTCCGTTGTTGTAGTCGACCTTTATCACCCAATACAGGTGCCGGATGAAGACGATCAGGTCGCCATCATCGGGCGAATAGACGATGGCGTTCGTATGCGTCCAGTCCGGAAAATTCATCGGATATCGATTTGTGTCCAGATGGTCAAATTCCGGCCAGAGCCACACGGGCTCATGGTTCTGATCCAGGTCAATCAGCACATCGCCCGTGACGGTCACAGGACTCGAGTATCCAGTCAAACCGCTCTCCAGCTTCTGCTCAGGCGATCACGATTAAGTGTCCATTCGGAAGTACGGCCACGTCGTGATGCGTGCCAATGATAGTCCTACCGCTGCTCCCCGCGCATGTCGCTGCCGCCAATTCCTGATTCAGCTGTGCCGCCGTCAACTGCCATAACACATTTCCTCCCAGATCGACTTCTTCTAATATCGAATTTCCGCCGTTTGGCGAGCTTCCCCCTAAATTGATCAAGAAGTTTCCATCGGGCAGCAACTTGACCGGATTTACTCCGTACACCGCGGTAAGATTCGGAGCGTAGCCCCAAAGCAGGTTTCCGACTAGGTCTGTAACCGCTACGGCTAGTTTGCTTGTCTGCGTGATGTCAAAGAAGTCCAACAATTCCACTCCGCTTTGCGGGGACATCCCCGGAGCAGTTGTGGCCGTAACTGAGGGCAACTCGGCCGATGGGAAAGCGGTGGTCGTGAAGGTATGGCCGCTGTCGTCGACACTCTGAGAAGCGCCCGTAAACTGGACAACCGCCTGCATATGATAGAGCGTGTTCGCCAGCATTCCCGCCACGTAGATGCTGACCGGCCCGCCGCCGGTGAGCGTAGGCTGCGTCCACGTAGTTTTTCCATAGCCGGTATCGGTGCCAAATTGAATCGACACACTCGCGTCCGCCGGCGGCGTAATTGTATATTGAGCTACTTGCGGCTCGTTAGTGCCGGTCACGCCCCCCGGACGTATCACGGACGCCGTAGCGGATGCGGTTGCATCTTTGTTGCGAGTGCTGGTCGCCATAATCGTAGCCGTCGTAATTCTGCGTCACGCTCGGCGCCGAATAATCGTCATTGGCGTCGAAGGTCCCCGTGCTCGACGTACCCCCGCAACTCCGTTCACCGACCATGTAACGCCGGAGTTTCCGCTGCCCGTGACGGTGGCGGTGAATTGAGTCGTCTGCCCTGCACCTACGAACGCGGTTTGCGGTGAGACCGAGACCTCGACGGATTTATTCCCGGACCCGCAGCCAGCCAGAAAACGAGAAGGGAGACAACAGCCACGCATCATCGGACTCCCAAGTTGTTAAATTGATGGATCGCGGGGGCGGAACCCAATCAGATCATATCAAGGTTGCCGCAAAAGTAGTTTTCCTAATTTTGAGCGCACTGGCCCATCATCTTGGCTTGTTGTCTGTTTCAGAGGTGGCTGTCAGTTTGAGCCTGTCAGTCGAAAGCCGCCTCTACCACTCGGCGATGTATTGGATTCAAACCCATTGAGCATTCGGCGCAATTCAGGTGGCGGCGGGATCTCCGGATACATCACAATGCGAGTAACAGTCCGTTGAACTGCGCATCTAACTGGCGAATAATGCTTCCTGTTCCCTAGCAGTGGTAGCGACTAAGACCTCGTGGAAAGGGGGAGCAACCTTGGGTAGTATTCCAGCGGGCAGCCGCGTGGAAGAAGGGCGCACGCCGAGGCGAGCGGTCGAGGTAACTTCTGCCTTCGGCGAGATCTCGGACAGCAAACGCCCGTCTACGACGCTTTCTGTAATTGTCCCGGCCTACAACGAGCAGTACCTAATCGGATCCAGTCTGGCGCGACTCGGGGTATTGGGCGAGTCGCCGCTGCTTGAATCGGTCAAGATCATTGTCGTGGATGATGGTTCTTCCGATGGAACAGCCGAGGCGATCCGCGTTTTTCGCGAATCCATCGAATCGCGCGAAGCGGAACCCAAAATCACGTGGATATGGCTGCGTCACCCCCGAAATCGCGGCAAGGGAGCGGCGATTCGCACTGGGTTGGAGCACGTCGATACCGAACTGGTTGTAATGCACGACGCCGATCTCGAATACTTGCCCCGCGACCTTCTGTCGATGGTCGAAGTGTTTCTCAGCGAGGAGGCTGACGCGGTTTTCGGCTCGCGGTTCATGTCCGGGGGACATAAGCGGGCGCTTTTCTTCCGGCACGCCCTCGGAAACAAGCTACTGACGTTTCTCTGCGATTTGGTCTGCGACCTGAATCTCACGGACATGGAAACTTGTTACAAAATGGTTCGCGCCGAACTGCTCAAGAGCATCCCGCTCGAAAGCTCGACCTTCGATGTGGAGCCTGAACTTGCTATCAAGCTAGCGAAGCGGGGCAGCCGCATTTTCGAGGTGCCGATCAGCTATTCCGGCCGTACGTACGGCGAGGGAAAGAAGATCGTTTGGTGCGATGGCTTCCGCGCCCTTTGGGCCATCCTGCGCTATGCGACGTCTGGGAAGATCTACATCGAGGATACGCACGGTGGCGAGATTCTCGACCGCCTGAATCGCGCGCCGCGTTTCAATAAGTGGATGGCGGATGTGATTCGTCCATATGTGGGTGATCGTGTTCTTGAGATTGGGGCTGGTACCGGCAACCTATCGGTGGAACTGATGCCTCGCTCCGTATACTGGGCGACCGACCTTAACCGGCAGTATCTCGATTACCTCTTAAAATTGCGTGCCACTCGTCCTTATATGCGCGTGGCCTTTACAAACGCCGCTGATCAGGCTACCTATCCCGCCGGGCAATCGTTCGATACGGTCGTATGCCTCAATGTGGTCGAGCACATCCAAGACGACATCGCCGCGCTTCGCAACATCCGCAACGTCCTTGCGGATCGCGGGCGCGCGATCGTTTTGGTTCCCTGCGGCCCCTGGCTATTCGGCACTCTCGACGAGGTGCTGGGTCACTTCCGCCGCTACACTCCGGATGAATTAGCTTCGGTATGCGGAGAAGCCGGGTTTCAGGTTGAGCAAATCCTAAAGTTTAACAAGCCCGGTGTGGCTGCCTGGTGGTTTAACGGCCGCGCTCTGCGACGAAAGACGTTTGGTTTGGCGCAAATCCGAATGCTGAATACCTTGACGCCCTTGTTTCGGCTGCTGGATTCGTGGCTGCCGCTCCCGCCGCTCTCGCTCGTCGCGATCTTGCGGAAAGACGTTGCCGACGCGCAAGAAGCGTCAAGTGGCGGCCGGCCCCTCGTAACGCCATTGGCCAAGACGTGAAACGCGCGACAAACTGCAAGATTTCCGCGCATGGCCCGCAAAGGTGCACTTGACTCCAGAACCATCGGCAGGCTCACGAAAATACTCTCGGTATCAGTTCGCCTTGTTGCTTATATTTATTTTGACTTTGCCGCTGCTGAATCCCTGGGTCCGAGGCGACGGCGTTGGCTACTACGCCTATGCCCGCTCGCTGTTGATCGAGCATAAGCTCGACTTCCGGCAGGACTGGCTGATGGCGAATGCCAGTTTCCGAATGGACCGCATCGATGCCGATGGGCAAATCGCGCCCAGCCAATATACGGTGACCGGTCATTTAGATAATCATTTCTCGATCGGTCCCGCGATTTTGTGGGCTCCTTTCTTGGTGGTCGCACACGCGGGCGTCTTGGTCTGGGATCGTTTCGGCGGCCACGTAGCCGCTGACGGCTTCTCGCGCCCTTATCTTCTGGCTATGTCCTTTGGCACTGCTCTTTATGGTTTTCTCTCTCTCGCAATCTCGTTTGGCCTGGCGCGGCGGTTTGTCCCGGAGCGCTGGGCGTTCCTGGCGACCTTGGGCATTTGGTTTGGCAGTTCCCTGCCCGTGTATATGTACTTCAATCCGTCGTGGTCACACTCCCAATCGGCGTTCACCGTCGCTTTGTTCGTCTGGTATTGGCTTCGGACGCGCGCTGATCGCAGCACGGGCCAGTGGGCGATACTCGGCGCGCTCGGCGGCTTGATGATGGATGTTTATTACGTGAGTGCAGTGGTGCTGCTCTTCGCTGCTCTCGAATCGCTGGCAGGTTATTGGACGGCGCTAAAAACGAAAAACCGCGCGCATGCCAGCCATCTGTTTGCTGACAATGTCACTTTCAGCGTGGCGCTTGTCGCCGCATTTTTGCCGACGCTGATCGCGAAAAAAACAATCTACGGCGGTTTTTTTTCTTTCGGCTATGCCGTGCACTGGTATTGGAATTCGCCTGCGTTCTTTAGAGTCTGCGTGTCAGCTGATCACGGCCTTTTTTCCTGGACCCCGATTCTGATTCTCGCGGTCGCAGGCCTGATCTGTTTGCGAACGTGGGATCGGAAGTTCGCCGCATATTCTGTCGCCGTGTTCGTCGTCTATCTTTACGTGATGGGGTGTTACCAAGATTGGGACGGTATTTCATCCTTCGGCAGTAGGTTTTTCGTCGCTCTCACTCCGCTCTTCGTTATTGGACTGGCGGCTTTCTTCGGCTGGTTCGCGCGGGCTTGGCATCAGCGCCGGGCCGGAGTTCTGACCGCCGGCGTGACCGTCGTACTGGTGTTCTGGAACCTCGGCCTGATGTTCCAGTGGGGCATGCATCTGATTCCGCCGCGCGGTCCGATTTCCTGGCGCGAGGCGGCTTATAATCAAGTGGCTGTGGTGCCAAAGGATGCTGCTTCCGCCATCGACATGTACCTCACGCGCCGCGCCAATTTGATGCAGCACATCGAACGCACCGACGTGAAAGGACTGCAATCCGTGCGGGAGCAAAACCCCCAATGAACGCCGGCGCCGTTACTACCGTTTCCACGAGTCCCGTTGCGGACCAGCCTCCTATTCTGCTCATCGAACCGCCCTCGCGCTGGTGGATGCTTCCCTTCGGCGAACTGTGGGCCTACCGCGAGCTGCTGTATTTTTTGGTGTGGCGCGACATCAAAGTCCGCTACAAACAGACCGCCATCGGCGCGGCATGGGCGGTTCTGCAACCACTCCTGACCATGGCGGTTTTCTGGCTCTTTCTAGGCAAGCTCGCCAGTCTCCCTTCGGGCGGTTTGCCGTATCCCGTCTTTTATTTCTCTGGACTGGTCCCTTGGACCTACTTTGCCTACTCGCTAAACTTCGCCACCAATACTGTGGTCGGCAATCAAAGCCTGCTGACCAAAGTATATTTCCCGCGTCTGGTACTGCCGATCTCGGCGGTGCTTTCGGGACTCGTCGATTTCGCCATCGGTTTCGTGCTTTTGATTATCATTCTCCTGGGGTACCATATTGTGCCGGGGGTCTCGATCCTGTGGCTGCCGGTGCTACTGCTCCTAGCGGTTTGCACCGCGCTGGGCGTTGGTCTCTGGCTATCGGCGCTCAACGCTTTATATCGCGACGTTCGCTACGTGATATCGTTTATCGTGCAGTTTTGGATGTTCGCATCCCCGGTGATGTATCCCTCCACTCTTGTGTCGGAGCACTACCCGAAATGGGCGTGGCTCTACGGGTTGAATCCGATGGCCGGCGTGCTTGGCGGCTTTCGCTGGGCGCTCACCGGACGTGGCCTGGCGCCCGGCCCGCTACTGCTGGTCAGCGCCGTGATGGTCGCCGTCGTCCTGGCCAGCGGGTTGATGTTCTTCCGCCGCATGGAGGGCGTCATGGCGGATATGGTCTGATGGATACGAAAGCATATCTCAGAGGCTAGCCGTGAACGTCATCAAGGTCGAAAACATCGGCAAGCGCTACCGCGTTGGCGAACTCGACGTCGGCGGCCTGCTGCGCGACCAGCTTGCCTCCGCGCTGCGCAATCCCGCCAGCTTCCTGCGCCGCAAGCCGCGCGAAAGCTTCTGGGCCCTGCGCGACATTTCCTTCGACGTAAAGGAAGGAGAAGTCCTCGGCCTCATCGGACGCAACGGCGCCGGCAAGTCCACGCTGCTCAAGGTTCTCTCGCGCATCACGGCACCCACCGTGGGCCACGCCGAAATTCACGGACGTGTCGGCAGCCTCCTCGAGGTCGGAACCGGCTTCCATCCTGAGCTAAGCGGCCGCGAAAACATCTTCCTGAATGGCGCCATCCTGGGCATGAGCAAGCGCGAAATCGCCCGCAAGTTCGACGAAATCGTCGCCTTCGCCGAAGTCGAGCGCTTCATCGACACGCCCGTCAAGCGATACTCCTCAGGCATGTACGTCCGCCTCGCCTTCGCCGTCGCCGCTCACCTCGAAACCGAAGTCCTCTTCATCGACGAAGTCCTCTCCGTCGGCGACGCCTCTTTCCAAAAAAAGTGCCTCGGCAAAATGGGCGACGTCGCCAATCAGGGCCGCACCGTCATCTTCGTCTCCCACAACATGAACGCGCTTAGGAAACTATGCCCTCGTTCGATACGATTGGATGCAGGGCGGATTGTCGAGATTGGGGATTCGGAACAGCTCGTCAATCGCTACTTATTGAGAGACATCGATTCGACGCTCGAAGCAGCCTGGATCGAACCGAAGAACGCTCCAGGCGATTATCGGGTGCGACTCCGAAGCGTGCGGGTGATTCCGAAAACGCAGGCAGACGATCTGATCACCGTGCATACTCCGATTTGCATCGAATTTGCTTATTGGAATTACGTGCCCGGAGCCGTTTTGAACGTGTCCATGACGCTCAACACCGCCGATGAAGCCTGCGTATTTTGCAGCGTCTCAGATTTCGTGCCCCGTCCTGCAGGTTTGATTCGACATACAGTCACGATTCCGGGCGACTTTCTGAATGCAGGCTCGTACCACGTCAGTTTCATCGTAGTGAAAGACGCGTCCACCGGGATTCTTTTTCAAGACAACGTAGTTGGCTTTGAGGCGCACGAAGGCGAAATTATCGGCAATTGGTACGGAAAAATCCCAGGCGTTACGCGTCCCAAGCTTACTTGGGAAAGTGAAGTTCTTACCTCGGACGAGCTTGCCGCAGCGTCCACGTAGCAGATTAAGCCGAATTCGAAATATACTGCTCGCCCTCTCGCCGGGGTCTCTGAACCCTTGCAGGATTTCCGTAGGCCACCACAAAATCCGGAATGTTGCTAATCACCGCGGCGCCCGTTCCGATTACAGTGTGGCTGCCAATGGAGATGCGATCCGAGATGCTGGCCCCAACTCCCACTGCGGAGCACTCCCCGACTCGCACCAGTCCTCCGGTGAAGACACCGGGGGCGATACTCGAATAGTTCAGCATCACGCAATCGTGGTCGATTGAGCTTCCGGTGTTCAGGATGCAGAACTCACCCACCTGCGACCTCGGGCCCACGTGCGACCCAGCCAGAATTACTGCGCCCTTACCGATCTGGGCCGAGGCGGCGACGATCGCAGACGGATGCCTAATGATGGGAAATTTCAGTTCGGGTCGCTGCTCCACAAGGTCCGCACAGATCCTTCGGCGCCACCAATTGTCGCCGATGGCTACTACCACATTGTCGGCGGCCTTCTCTGCGCAGATACTTGTTGCGTCGCTCACTTTCCCAAGCACTCCGTACCCGCGCCGGTCAGTTCCCTGCGCCACCGTATCGTCTATCAATCCAACAATTTTGTAGGCGCCAGCAAGCTCGATCGCGTCGATTAGCACAGACGCGTGCCACGACGAACCGATCATCAACACGATCGGCAACTGTGGAATCGATTTGTGAAGGTTCTTCAATTCCATATAGTATATAGCACGATGCTTAAAACGGACGCTCAGGCGAAGACTCCCGACCTGGCTATTTTTGGCAGACCCCCAGCCTTTGCCGAAAAGCTACACGTCGGCCGCCCGAACCTCGGAAGCCGTGAAAGCCTGCTCGCTCGAATCAACGAAATGCTTGATCGCAACTGGCTGACGAACGATGGTCCGTTCGTGCAGCAATTCGAAAAGCAGATCGCCGAATTCGTCGGCGTTCGGCATTGCGTGGCGATGTGCAGCGGCACGGTCGCGCTGGAAATAGCCATCCGCGCGCTCGGGCTGAAGGGCGAAGTGATCGTTCCTTCGTTTACGTTCGTCGCCACGGCGCACGCCCTCCAATGGCAGGAAATTACGCCGGTGTTCTGCGATATCGCGCCTGGAACCCACCATCTGGACCCTGCGCGAGTGGAAGAAATGATCACGCCGCGCACCACTGGCATCATCGGTGTCCACACCTGGGGGCGGCTCTGCAACGTGGATGAGCTGGCGGACATTGCCCGGCGCCGCAAGCTTGAATTACTATTCGACGCGGCGCACGCCTTCGGTTGCTCCTACGGCGGCAAGCTGGTCGGACGGTTTGGCCGATGCGAGATCTTCAGTTTCCACGCGACGAAGTTCTTCAACACCTTCGAGGGCGGGGCGGTTCTGACGAATGATGATGCCCTGGCAGGGAAAATCCGTCTGATGCGCAATTTCGGATTCAGTGGGAACGACAACGTCATCTACATCGGCACCAACGGCAAGATGACCGAGGTCTGCGCCGCCATGGGCCTCACATCCCTGGAAAGCGTCGATCGATTCATTGAGAAGAACCAGCACAACTACCACGCGTATCGCCGGGCGTTGGAAAGCACTCCGGGTGTGAAGTTGATGGCGTATGACGAGCGCGAGCGCTCGAATTTTCAATACGCGGTCTTGGAGATTGACGAAGCGGAAGCAGGATTATCGCGCGACGATCTCGTTCGCGTACTCACGGCGGAAAATGTCCTTGCGCGCCGGTATTTCTTCCCCGGTTGCCATCGCATGGAGCCCTATCGCTCGTATTTCCCTCATGCGTCGCTGGTACTGCCGGAAACCGAGCGCGTTTGCCAACGCGTGGCCGTCTTGCCCAGCGGAACGAGCATGGGCGAGTCGGCGATCGTGCGCATCGGCGAGATCATTCGAACGGCGCTGGAAAATGTGGACGCGGTGAGGGCGCGGGTGAACAGGTTCGCGAGCGAGCCCATTCGCGCCGCCGGTCAGTACGTGTAGGTTTCGATTAGGAATGCCCTGCTGGACTCGTTCGAGAAACAATCTTATATCCCGAGCCGATCAGTACGTACGTCGCCAAGCCTCCAGGCAGCCGCGGATTTACAGGCAGCCGAAGTCCTCCATAGCGTAGCCAGCTCATAAGGCACTTAGCCGTCTCCGCGCTTGCCGTTCGATCGTGACTCGAACGCGAGCTGAAGATATGGTGACGCGATTCCCTGCCTAATTTTTCGGGTGAATTCAAACTCCAGGTGCTTGTCGAGGGCTCTCAACATCCGGGTGAGTTCCCGATGTTGATCGATGCGAGAAAGCTAAGACCACGTGCCGCCCCGGTGTACTCGGTACGCCGCCATCATGTCTTCGAGTTGCTCGATTTTGCCGTGTCGAGCGACCATAACCCAAAGCGGATAGTCGCCCTGCTTCACCTTAACCCGCCAGTGCGGCAGTGGCTCGATCAGGCCGCGCCGTAAAACAGTTGAGCGGATGATCACAAAGTCTGTTTCCATCAAGTTATCGATCGTGTATGTCCGGGCCGGACGCATTGGGGCCATACTTTCTGCATCGCCGATATTGTCGATAACCTGCACCCGCGTGCAGCAGATAGCGCAATGAGAATGTGCATCGAGAAAATCGACCTGCCTTTGTAGCTTGTTGTCGGACATCCAATAATCGTCGCCCTCGAGGAACGCGACGTACTCCCCTCGGTATGCGGCGATCGGCTCGGCGAAATTTCGATTCATCCCAAGATTGCGGATTCTCAGGAGAGGCCTGATTCGCTCTGGATACCGCAGGGCAAAATCAACGACTATGCCCCGCGTGCCATCGGTTGAGCAGTCTTCGCCGATCACGATTTCGTAGGGAAAGTTCACCTTTTGAGCCAGCGCGCTCTCCATCGCTTGCGCGATAAAGCGCTCGTGATTGTAAGTGATCATTACGACGCTAAGTTTCATTGACTCTTTCAGCAGACCATTGCGGCACGTACAGTTTAATAGACGGTACCCTACCACTGCACCCCAGGATAGAGGCTCGGCATTCGATAGCCGCGGTATGCATTTTGTCCGGTAATTTGCATTTTCCACACCATCTCTGGAACAGCCGTTTTTGTCACTTCGTAGATCGTCGAATTCGATCCTAGATCGCATTCGTCGAATTCGATGTCGCCGTTTGTCAGAAGGCGCCCGTTCCCGCCCCAGGATGAAAAGGTCGGAGAAAGATCGTCTACCCATTCGATGGTCGCCGTTTTCGCGGTTTCGTCGAGCTGAAAAATGGGCACGCGGCTATAGCATGCTGGCTGGCCCGAGGTGCCGCAAATATCACCGCTGTCATCCATCACCCGGTTGTTACCGTTATCGAACATCATCACCTGAAAAACTCCGCTGCTGTTGCTGCTTGCGATGTTTGCATCGTGCTCTGCGTATTGCCAGTCCACGGGATCGGTTCCGTTCATGAGCGTGAAGTCGCCTTGATAACCTAGTTTCCAAAGAATATTGCCTGTGCCCTGGCCGTCGTCGTAATCGATTTTGATTATCCAAGACTGATTCCGGATGGAGACAATCAGATCCTTGTCATCCGGCGAATAGACCGCTGCATTCGTGTGCGTCCAGTCCGGCAATCCAAGAGGGTGACGATTCAGGTCGAGATGATCGAATTCGGACCAAACCCAATCCGGCTTGTGGTTCTGATCCAGATCGATCAGCACGTCTCCTTCGACCTCTTGCGGGCTGGGATAGCCGGTCAGCCCGTTTTCAGGCAAGTCTTCTGACGCGATCACAACCAAATGCCCGTTCGGCAGAACTGCCACGGCGTGGTGCGTGCCGTTCACGGTGATGTCGCACCCCGCGCAGGTAGCTGCCGCTAATTCCTGGTTCAGTTGTGCGGCTGTCAATGCCCATAACACAGTGCCACCGAGATCTACCTCTTCAAGCACGGAATTAGCCCCGTCCGTGGGCGGTCCCTCTGCGAGATTTATCAAGAAGTTCCCGTCCGGAAGCAATTGTGCCGGACTGGTCCCGTATCCGGCTGGGAGATTAGGCGCATATCCCCAAAGCAAATTCCCCGCGAGGTCGGTCACGGCGACCGCCAACTGCTTCGTTTGCGTCAAGTCGAAGAAGTCCAGCATTTCCACACCGCTCTGCGGCGTCATTCCCGGAGAAATTGTTGTAGTAAGCGTCGGCAATTCGTCCGCGGGGAAAGCGCTCGTGGTAAACGTCTGGTCCGAGTCGTCAACCGTGTTGCTCCCGGTAAACTGAACCACCGCCCGCATGTGATAGAGCGTATTCGCGAGCATTCCCGCCACGTAGATGCTCACGGGGCCTCCACCCGTCGGCGCAGGTTGCGTCCACGTCGTCTTCCCGTAGCTCGTATCCGTGCCAAACTCGATCGATACATTTGCGCTAGCTGGCGGATCGATGGTGTACTGCGCCACCTGCGGCTCGTTCGTGGTTGTCACCGCACCCGGCGCAACAATGGACACCGCCGCCGAAGCGGACTCTCCGCCGACGATTGCTGTAACCGTGGCCGTGGCATTTTGCGTTACGCTCGGCG
>JBAWEZ010000073.1:0-1901 GCA_049591475.1 Candidatus Acidiferrales bacterium | reverse complement strand
ACCCACTGTCGATCAGCCACGTGGCAACTTCGGAAACGCCCCAGGAGATACGGCGATTGGCCGGGATCGAATAATCATCGAGGAGGCGCGGATCGATCGCAAGGCCATTCGGGGCAAGGGGGATGGAGCTTCCTCCTGCCAAAACGCCTTGCAACGGAAACGCCAGATTTACGATACCACCCAGGTGAGCCGCGTAATCGCCATCGTGCTCTCGATGATAGTCGATGTACGTGATGAAGGATAAATCCTCGGTCGGATCTGCGGCGATCGTTAGACGGGCGCTCGCCGCATTTTGATCGTCATAATACTTGCCGTTGAAGAGATTGAGGGAATAACCCGAATGATTATCCGTAGCTATGGCCAATCGAGCTCGTACGGTTTGAGTGAGTGGAACGTTAATCATTTCGCGTGTATTTAGAGAGTTATAGTTTCCAAACGAAATGTCAGACGAGGCGTCAAAAGCGTCTGTTGGCTGATTCGTGATTACATTTAGGGCGCCGCCCAAGGCGTTCCGTCCGAAGAGGGTGCCCTGCGGGCCTCTCAGGACCTCGAGTCGGTCGACGTCATAGAACGCAGTTCCTACATCTTCCTTTGTTGCCAGGTAGATGCCGTCGACATACGTTGCGACATTCGAGTCAGCGCCCGGTACTATATTGGAATACGTGATCCCGCGGATGGAGATCAAGGCGATGCCAGTGTTGGTTACTACGCCGACGTCGGGAACGGCTCCTATAAGGTCCAGGACCGACGTCTAGCCGCGATTTTTCAGTTCACTTCCGCTGAGTGCCGAGACTGCAATCGGAGTCGTCTCTAGGTTCTCTCTGTACTTCTGCGCGGTTACTACGACTTCCTGAAGACGAGCTGATGAGGCGCCGGCGTTTTGCGCCGCCCCAGCGACACTTTGCCAAGCAATAGCCAATAGTAAAGCCGTATACGCCGTTCGGACACTGCGCGCCATAACACACCCCCAAAAGGAGCAAAAGGGACTTTCGCTCGTCATGCCACGCAGCTGAGAGCTCTGCGGCTGTCGTTGTTCTCCAATTCTTCTTGGTTGTCAGCCGAAGCCAAGTGAATTTAATTCATGAAATGATAAGTAAACGGAATGAGCAGGTAATTGGCCGCACCGTTGGCGGGCGCGCGTAAGGCCGATTCGTTCTGCAAGGCGACCATGCCTGCCTGAGCTGATGAGGGTGAGCTTCATATTTCCGAGGGGCGGTCTTTTGAGCGAGTGGCGTGATGGAAGCTCTCGAGCTTGTGGTGTCGCGGAAACCGATCGGGAGTCAAACCGGGCCGATGTACCATGTGGGCCGGTGGGCAGGCGAAAGCATTCATCGCGCAGCGTTCGGTTTATCCGCTCGAGGAAGGTGCTGCTGCGGTGACTGTGGACGTTCGCCGTGCCGTGCTGGATATCATCCATCGGCATAAGTTGGGGTGAAAAAGCGCGAGCTGCGATTGCGCGAATACTTACCGCGACTCGCACGCCGCGGGTGGCCGAGGCTTTGGCTGTTTTAGTAGACGCTCACCGTTAGCATACTTCCAGGAGAGAACGATGAAATGGTCTGATGGGCTTCGCTGTCTACGGACCTGCAAAATAAGAGGTGCGTCGCGTCCGCACGCGGCATCACTGACCCTGTGGAAGGAGCGGAAGCGGAGAGTGACCATCGGGGTTATGTGAGGAGCTCTGAGGTGCGCTTCTTGCGATCTGACGGAGGATATCAAGGAAAATCTGAACCGCGGGCGATAATTGGGAGTCCTTGCGTGATGTGATTCCGATTGGGCAGCGCGTTGCTGGCAATTCAATAGGCAAGATCGCGATTTCGCCACCGAACTCAAGTGAATGAGAGGCCAGTTGTCCAGGCCATACGCTCACGCAGTTCGTCGTGAGGAGTAGTGCCTGGTTA
>JBAWEZ010000072.1:0-65012 GCA_049591475.1 Candidatus Acidiferrales bacterium | reverse complement strand
TGATCGAGACGATGCGCCGCGAAGGTTACGAGCTGATGGTGGGCAAGCCGGAAATCGTGGTGCGCGAGGAAAACGGCCGCCGTCTGGAGCCGCTGGAATTGCTGGTGGTGGATTGCCCGGAAACGTTTATCGGCATCGTGATGGAATCGCTGGGTACCCGGCGCGGAGAAATGAAGAAGATGGTGAACCATCATTCCGGTCGTGTGCGCATGGAGTTCAGCATTCCGTCGCGCGGATTGATCGGGCTGCGCGGGCAGTTGCTGACGGACACGCGCGGCACGGCCCTGATCCACTCGCTGCTCGAAGGCTGGACCGAGTACGCCGGAGACATGGCCATGCGTCCCACAGGCGCGCTGGTGGCGGATCGCGCGGGCGTGTCGGTGGCCTACGCCATTTGGGGCATTCAGGAACGTGGAGAAATGTTCATCGGACCGGGCGTGGAAGTATACGAGGGTATGCTTATGGGCGAAAATTCACGCGAAGACGACATGAACGTGAATATCACCAAGGAAAAAAAGCAGACCAACATGCGCTCGTCATCCGCCGACGAGGCCATTCGCCTGATTCCACCGCGCGAGATGACGCTCGAAAAAGCGATTGAGTTCATCGCCGACGATGAATTCGTGGAAGTAACGCCCAAGTCCATCCGGCTGCGCAAGAAAGTGCTGGATGCCAAGAGGCGCCCCAAGCGCTGGCAGGAAATTCGCGCCTCCGCGGAGACATCCTCCTGATTTCCGCTTGATCTCTCTCGGTTCCATCCTCGGAATGGCTTTCTAACTCTCCTATTGCATTCCCATATGTAGTAATGTCATGCTGCGGCCCGCAACCGATGCAACTCGGCCGGGCTCGGGCGCGCTTTATTGGTGCGGGCGTCTCGCCGCCAAGGGCTGAATGAATTGGCTTAGTCGAAGTCGCACGAGTTACGGAAAAATAGCAACTGAATCTCACATGACGTTGTTCCGAAAGGATGAGCGCCAATGAATAGAAGCATCACGCGCTTCGCAGCGATAGGCTTGCTGAGTTGTCTGATTGTGATTCCTCGAGCGTACGCGCAAAGTCAAAAACCGGCCGCCCCGGCGGCGAACGCGCCGGAGACAGAGTTCCGACTGCCAACCCCACCGCCGCAGTATCATCCGCCGGCCGAGGTCGAAGGCGCACCGCTCGCGCCGACGCGCCATTTGTCTCTTGCGCCGAACTATTCGGTGGCGCGGCCATGGTTTCCCAACGTGATCGGGCCGTACGAAGGGCGCCGTGTGGTCGAGCCGGATCTGAAGAACACGCCGCGAGTTGACCAGCTCATACGAGGCAGCAAGCTGATGCTTAGCCTGGAGGACGCCATTTCATTGGCGCTCGAAAACAATCTCAATATCGAAGTCGAGCGGTACACGCCTTGGATCGACCAGGCCGCTCTGCTGTATGCGAAATCAGGGGCGACCGGCTTCACGCCGTTCGATCCCACGGTGACCAGCGCTCTTTCACTGGGGCATTCGGATATCCCCTATAACGAACCGTTCCTGGCGGGCGCGCAGACCGGGGTCAATACTCCGACCGACCTGGAGAGCGCCACGGCGACCGAGAATTTCGGCCACACGCAAGGGTTCGCGACTGGAACGCAAGCGCAGGTGACTTTCGATAATTCGCGCGGTTCCACCAATTTCGGAGAATTCTACATATTCAACCCGTATTTCCAATCCACTCTTACCGTCGAGCTGACGCAGCCGCTCTTGCGCGGTTTCGGGAGGCTGCTAAACACACGGTATATCATCGAGGCGAAAAACAACGTAAAAGTGGGCGAATCGCAGTTCAAGCAGGAGGCGATCGCCGTCATCACGCAGGTGGAGACGGATTATTGGAACCTGGTATATGCGCGCGAATACGTGAAAATCGAACAGGTGACCGTGGCGGCCGATCAGCAGCTCTATCAGAACAATCAAGCGGAAGTCCGAGTGGGCACGATGCCGCCGACCGACGTTGTCACCGCGCAATCGCAACTGGCGACCGATCAGCAATTCCTGGTGCTGGCACAAAACAGCGAGATGCAGCAAAACGCCGTCTTGCTGGCGGCGATTACGAAGGATATGCGGCAGTTGGCGCAGCAAGGCGTGGAAATCGATCCCACGAGCGCCATTTATGATCCGGCGCCGGAGGCCCTCAGCCTGAAGGATGCGATCGACGAAGCGCTTCGGAACCGGCCGGAAGTGGTGCAGGCTGCGCTGACCTTGAAAAATGCCGGTGTGGAAGTGAAGGCGACCAAGAACCTGTTGTTGCCGAGCTTGAATCTTTTTGCTGAATATCAGGGCGCAGGACTTTCGGGAGTGGCCCATCCGACGGTACCAACGGGCGCTTTTGTGGGCACCTCTCCGGTGTATTCCACCAGCGGCGCGATCCCGTCCGGCGCCACGCCGACTGGGTATGTCGGCGGCGAAGTGACCGTCCCCGGCGCTCCAATTCCAGAGGGAGTTGTGAGCGACTGGAACCAGATGATTCATGCCGATTACCCGACTTTCGAAGCGGGCCTGAACCTCACCCTCCCGATTCGCAACCGCGCAGCGCAGGGACAATATGCCGAAGCACAATTGACCGAGCGGCAACAGCGGGTGAATTACCAGGACACTCAGCAGAACGTGACTCTGAACGTGCAGCAAAGCATGGTCGCGATTGAAGAGGGGCGCGCCGCCGTGGCCGCCGCCAAAGAGGCGAGGATTTACAACCAGCAAAGCTATAACGATTCGCTGAAGGAGCTGCAGCTCGGTTCCGCGACGGCATTCACCGTGGTGCAAAAGCAGGTTCTGCTGACCCAAGCCGAGGCCGCGGAACTGCAGGACCGCATTCAACTGATCCTGGCGGAGATCAATTTCGATCAGGCGCTCGGGCGGACGCTGGCAGTCCATAACATCAGTGTCGCGAACGCGATGTCGGGCAAAACAGCGCGGTCGCCCGAAATTCCAGGAACTCCGGGCGCAAGCATTGAAAATTAACGAGGCCCCAGCTTCACGAACGCGGCGCGGATCGCGCGAGGCCGCGCCGAACGTGAAAGCTCGAAAACTCCTATTGCATCCCAATATGGCTTGTGGCATGGTGAGCGCATGCTTCTATGGCTTACCTATAGAAGCACCGGGAGGATGGGGTCGATGACCAGCGGAAAGACGGATGTGTGGCAGGGAACATTGGCGCTTATGGTGCTGAAAACTCTCGAAGCGATGGGAGCGATGCACGGGTACGGCATCGCGCGACGCATCGAGCAGACCAGCGGCGACCGGCTAGCGGTGAACTACGGCACGCTGTACCCGGCGCTGCTGAAGCTGGAGCAGGAAGGTTACGTCGAGGCCGAATGGGGCGTTTCGGACAACAACCGCAAGGCCAAGTTCTACAAGCTGACGCGTGCGGGGCGCAAGCAGGTGGCACGAGAAACGCGGGAATGGGAGGAAACCACGGCCATCCTGGCGCGGTTTCTTTCGCCGGAGGAGCAGTGATGAGGCGCCACGCCGCAGACACGGCTTCTTACTCTGTCATTCCGAGCCCGGTCGCGCACACACCGCATACGGAGGCGCGGAATCCGCATTTGCCACCTGAATGCGAGCGGCTGCGTTCAGCGCGGCCAAGCCGAGGCGTCGAAAGACGCACGATTGAACTTTTCGCAACGGCCATCCGTATCACATGGCGGACGGGAGAATTGCGATGAGGCCGCTGCGGGCGTGGCTGGTGCGGGTCGGCGAAATATTCGGCAGGCACCGTCGCGATCGTGACCTGGCGGCGGAACTTGAATCGCATTTGCAGATGCACATTGACGACAACCTGCGCGCGGGGATGACGCCAGAAGAAGCGCGGCGACAGGCGCTAATTAAGCTCGGCGGGATCGAGCAGACGAAAGAAGTTTATCGCGACCGGCGCGGTTTGCCCTGGATCGAGTCGTTGCTGCAGGACGTGCGCTTTGGCCTGCGCATGCTGCGTAAGAATCCCGGATTCACGACCGTAGCCATCCTGACGCTGGCTCTCGGCATCGGCGCAAACACGGCGATATTTTCCGTTGTCAGTAAAGTGCTGATCGATCCGATGCCGTATCCCGATGCGAACCGGATCGTGATGCTCAGGCGCACATTCTCACAGGGCTCGAACTTTTACGTTACGACCTCGATACCCAAGTACATGGTTTGGCGGCAGCAGACGCAGGTCTTCGAGTCAGCCGCTTTATTCGACTCAGGTCCTCTCGGCCTGAACATCACAGGCGGGAATCGTCCTGAACAAGTTCCCGGAATCCGCACGTCCGCCGGCTACTTCAAGGTTTTCGATGCGCCGATTGCGCTCGGTCGCACGTACACCGCTGAAGAGGACAAGCCGGGGGGACCGCACGTCGCGGTAATCAGTTACGGGCTGTGGCGCGCGCGATTCGCAGGCGACCCGCAGATCATCGGGAGGACGATCGAGGTCGGCGGAAGCGCAGACGAAGTGATCGGGGTGACCGGCCGGACCTTCACTACCGGATTTCCCACAGACATATGGCTGCCGTTGCAAGCGGATCCCAATAGCAACGATCAAGCGCACGATTATCTCGCTGTAGCGCGGTTGAGACCAGGCGTGACGCTCGCTCAAGCGCGCATCGCGATGAAGATGGCAGCGATGCAGTTCCGTCGGAAATTTCCCGGGCCGTACATGATGGCGGGCGAAAGCGCAACGGCGCAGCTTTTCCGGGATTCGGTGGTTGGCAGCGTCCGCCCAGCGCTTTTGATCTTGCTGGGAGCAGTGGGCTTCGTGCTGCTGCTGGCGTGCGCGAACGTGGCCAATCTGTTGCTCGCCCGGGCTACCGTGAGGAAGCGAGAGATTGCCATTCGCAGCGCACTGGGCGCCGGCCGAAAGCGAGTGATCCGTCAGTTGCTCACGGAGAGCCTGATGCTCTCTTTTGCCGGCGGAATCTTGGGACTAGCGCTCGGCTTCACGGGCATCCGCGTGCTTCTGGCGCGCTACCCGAATAACGGGGCAACCGGCGGATTCGATCTTCCGCTAATTGGCTCGCACGGTTCTGCGGTGACGCTCGACTGGCGCGTTCTGCTATTCACCATTGGCGTTTGCCTATTGACTGCAATTCTGTTCGGGCTGCTTCCGGCCATGCAGGCATCGCGGACGCCACTCTCACAAAGTTTGAACGAAGGCGGCAGCCGAGGCGGCAGCCGAGGCGGCAGGCGTCGCAGCACCCCGCGGTCTGCGCTGGTGGTGAGCGAAGTGGCGATCGCAGTGATTTTGCTCGCCGGCGCCGCGCTGCTGATCCGCACGCTATCGGCGCTGCGCGCTTTGCGGCTGGGGTTCGATCCGCACAACGTGCTGGTGATGCGCATGACGTTCTCCGGCCCGCAATATGACAAAACAGCTGGCTTGGCTACGACGATTCAGGAAGCCGAGCGGAAAGTTGGGGCGTTGCCGGGAGTGCAAGCGGTCGCGCTGGGTTGCTGCGTCCCGCTGCAGGGAGGGTCCGATCTACCTTTCAGCATCGAGGGCCGCGCGCCGACGTTGGGACCTTACAGCGGAGACGAGCAGTGGCGGTTTATATCGCCTGAGTTCTTCGACGTCATGCGCGTACCATTGCTTCGCGGGCGCGTATTCACCGATCAGGATGTCTTAGGCTCTGAGCCAGTTGTGGTAATCGACAAGGCGATGGCCAGGCGTTATTGGCCCAAGGGGGACGCAATCGGCCAACGCCTACTGATTGGCCACGGCCTGGGACCGGAATTTGAGGAGCCGCCGAGAACCGTCGTCGGAATCGTTGGCAACACGAGACAAAAGTTTGGCGGGATGACGGGCAGCGAAATCGAGCCCGTAATGTATGTCCCGATGGAACAATTGGGTGACCCGTTTATCCGGTGGACGAAGGAGATGCTCTCGGCCAACTGGTTCGTTCGAACCAAGACGGCGCCATTCGCGTTCGCTGGGCCGGTTCAGAACGCGTTGCGTGAAGCGACCGGCGGGCTTCCGGTGGCGGACGTTCGCTCGATGGATCAGGTCATGGCGGGGAGTACTGCCTGGAGCGGCTTCATCGGGATGCTGTTATCGGCATTTGCGGCGATCGCAGTTTGCCTCGCTGCGATCGGAGTTTACGGCCTGATGGCCTACTCCGTGGAGCAGCGGAAACAGGAGATCGGTATTCGCATGGCGCTGGGCGCGGAGCCGCGCGACGTCCGGAAAATGATTTTGAGTGAGGGCGGTTCGCTTACGTTGGCGGGAATATTTGTAGGCGTCGTGGCAGGCCTCGCGCTGACGCGGTTCATGGCGAGTCTGCTCTACGGAGTGAAGCCGTGGGATCCGGTCGCCTTCGGCAGCGTGATCATTTTGCTCGGCAGTATAGCGTTAGTAGCGGCGTACGTCCCGGCGCGGCGGGCGATGCGCGTGGATCCGATGGTGGCGTTGCGCCATGAATGATCTGCGCGCACAGCGGGGCGTTTCGGGCCCGGAGTGCGGGCGAGGGTTACACGATGATTAAACTGGCGAATGTCGAGAAGTCGTACGGATCGAGGGCCGGCAACACCTGGGTGCTTCGTCGCATCAATGTGAACATTCCCGAAGGCGAGTTCGTGACTATCATGGGGCCTTCCGGCGCGGGCAAATCCACGCTCATGGGCATCATTGGCATGCTCGACGGCGATTGGCGCGGCGAATATTTTCTGGACGAACATTCTGTGCACCGGCTCGACAATCGCCACCGCGTGGAGCTGCACAAGCAGTACATCGGCTTCGTC
The DNA here is from genome assembly GCA_049591475.1 of Candidatus Acidiferrales bacterium. GTDB lineage: Bacteria > Acidobacteriota > Terriglobia > Acidiferrales > UBA7541 > Palsa-295. The sequence continues at coordinate 58,287 of JBAWEZ010000072.1, read as the reverse complement.
TTTCAGCAATATCACCTACTTGACAATCTGACCGTGGCGGAAAACCTCGACCTGCCGCTTTCTTATCGCAACGTGCGGAAACCGGAGCGCCAGGCGATCGTGGCGGACGCTCTCGACCGATTTCAAATCGTTGGCAAAAAAGATCTCTTTCCGAATCAGCTTTCGGGCGGCCAACAGCAACTCGTGGCTGTGGCGCGCGCGGTGATCGGCAAGCCGAAGTTGATCCTTGCCGACGAGCCTACCGGCAGCCTGCATTCCAGCCAGGGAAAAACGATCATGGACATGCTCAAAGCCCTGAATGACGGCGGCACCACGATCGTGCAGGTGACGCATAACGAGGCGTGGGCCGCTTACGGCCATCGCATTATTCAGCTGGCGGACGGATGGATCGTCGATGGCCAGGCAAAAGCAGATGGCGCGGCTTGATCGAAACTTTGCCAGTCCGGATTGACCGAAGTGGGCAAAACGCTGCCTACGAGAGAAGCGTCTGCTACATATTGTAGCGCTATGTCATATAGCAGGCTGACTGGGCCGTTTCGCTGCGACACCGGTCGAGCAGCGCAGGCGGACAAGGTGGGGCAAAAAGTTTCGCGGCCACGGGCATTCAGCGTTAGATTAACTACCGATTCGTAAACGCGCCCATGGCGTGGCAGCGTCAGGAGTCAGAAGGAGCGGCTATGAGCGATCTCAGCGCCAGGAGCTCCGAGAAAACGGGTGAAGTCTCGCGCGACCGCAGTGGCGGTTCGATTTTTGAAAGTTTGCTCCAAGACGTGAAGTTTGCCGCACGCGTGCTGCGCAAAAGCCCCGGCTTCACCCTTGTCGCCATCCTAACGCTGGCGCTCGGTATCGGCGCGACCACCGCCATCTTCACCGTCGTTGACCGCATCCTGCTAATACCGTTCGCGGGGCCGGATTCAGGCCGCATCGTCGTGCTGCTGAATTCAACGGGCGATCAGACCGGCTATGTCGTCTCGATCCCGAAATTCATGATGTGGCGCGACCAGATGCCCATGATCAAAGACGCGTCTCTGTATGGATTCCCCGGCGGCACGCGCGTCAACCTGCTCGGCGGCGATCAGCCTGAGCAGTACAAAGGCACGCGGGTCTCTGCAAATACATTCTCTCTCTACGGCATTCCGTTTGCCCTGGGCCGCGGTTTCACCGCGCAGGAAGATACGCCAAACGGCCCGCCCGTGGTGGTGATCAGCAACGGAATGTGGCGCACGCAGTTTGGCTCGGACCCCAACATCATTGGCAAGAGCATCGATCTCGACGGCACGGATCGCACCGTCGTCGGCGTCATGCAGCCGATCTACACGCCCGACCTCAATTTTGGCGACGTCCTCCTGCCCCTGCAAGCCGACCCGAATAGCGCCAATCAGGGTAACTATCTGATCGGTGCGGCGCGCCTGAAGCCTGGCGTCACCATGACGCAAGCCATCGCCGCCACAAAAGTGTTTGCTGAGGCATTTCGCCGCAAGTACCCCACGATGATGGACAAGAAGGCGAGCTTCACGCTGGAAACAGCGCTGCAAGTGGTGATCGCCGGCTTTAGCAGCGCGCTCTGGATTCTTTTCGGAGCGGTGGGACTGGTGCTGCTGATCGCCTGCGCCAATATTGCCAGCCTGATGCTGGCGCGCGCCACTCTGCGCCGGCGCGAAATTTCGATCCGCGTGGCACTCGGCGCGGCGCGCGGACGAATCATTCGACAAATTCTTACCGAGAGCATTTTGGTATCGCTTGTGGGCGGAGCCGTCGGCATATGGCTGGGCTTTTTCGGCGTGCGCCTGCTTTTCGCCGTCAATCCTGTAAGGATGCCTCGCCTCGGCGAACATGCTGAAGCGCTCACGCTTGATTGGCGGATTTTGCTGTTCGCGCTGGGTGTTTCGGTGCTGGCGGGGGCAATTTCGGGTCTCGTCCCGGCAATTAAAGCATCGCGAACCAATCTCGCGGCCACCATTAACGAGAGCGGCTCTCGCAGCGGCACGGGATTTCGCGGCAGCAAGACACGCTCGCTGCTGGTGGTCAGCGAAATGGCGCTGGCCATGGTGCTGCTGGTGGGCGCCGCTCTTCTGATCCGCTCGTTCCATGACTCCATCTCCGTCAATCCTGGATTTCAGTCGCACAACATTCTGACGATGGACATGTCTTTGACCGGAAAACGCTTCCAGACATCGGCAAGCGTTGCGGAAGTCGTTCGCGAAGGAAGGCAGCGATTGCAAAGCGTTCCGGGAGTTGAAGACTCCACGGCTTCCTGCTGCATGCCGCTGGAAGGAGGCTACGGACTGCCATTCACGATCGCAGGCCGTGCCGGTGCGAGCGCGAATGGCGGAGGCGGCTGGACCAGCATCTCCCCGGGCTACTTCAACGTATACCGCATTCCGCTGCTGCGCGGGCGTGTCTTCACGGAACAGGACACCGGCAAGTCCGAACCGGTGGTCATTATCAGCGAAAAAATGGCCAAGCAATTCTGGCCCAAAGGTGACGAGACCGGGGCGCGAATCACCATAGGAAAAGCTTTGGGACCGCAATTCACCGAGGCGGCCAGGGAAGTGGTGGGCGTGGTGGGCGACGTGCGGGACGCCGGCCTCAACAACGATCCGCCACCGATGATGTACGTTCCCATCGGGCAAGTAACGGATCAAATGACGGCCCTTAACGCGACAATCGGGCCGCTGCAATGGATGGTCCGCACCCGCGTCGCGCCTTTCTCACTGAGCCAACAGATTCGGCAGCAGTTGCGCATCGCGAGCGGCGGTGTGCCGGCGGGCACGGTGAGGACGATGGACGAAGTGGTTTCGCATTCCATCGCCTATCAGAGGTTTAGCACTACGCTTCTGACCATTTTTGCGGCTATCGCTTTGTTGCTCGCCGCCGTCGGGATTTACGGCGTGATGGCCTATTCGGTACAGCAGCGCACGCAGGAAATCGGCATCCGCATGACGCTCGGCGCCTCTCCGCAAAACGTTCGCGCCATGGTAGTGCGCCAGGGGATGCTGCTGGCCGTAATTGGAGTGGTGATCGGTGTTGCTGGCGGACTGGCTATCACGCGCGTGATGCGCAGCTTGCTTTTTGGCGTGAAGCCATGGGACCCGCTAATGTTCGCAGTGACGGCCGTGCTGCTGGCGCTCGTCGCGCTGGTGGCCTGCTATATGCCGGCGCGGCGGGCCTCCCGCGTCGATCCGCTGGTCGCGCTGCGGTACGAATGAGGAGTTAGACATGGACATTGCACGTCCTGAGCTGAAGCGGCGCAAGAAAATTCGCCGGTACATCTATGCGGGCATTGCGGTCGTAGCGGTGGTGCTGGTAACGGCCGCACTAGCGCGATTGAAACCCGCCGCGCCTAGTGTGGACAAGTCCACGATTTGGACGGATACCGTGAAGCGCGGTCCCATGCTCCGTGAAGTGCGCGGATTGGGGACGCTTGTGCCCGAAACGATTCAGGTAGTTCCTGCGATGTCCGCCGGCCGAGTGGAAAAGAGATTCGTACTGCCGGGAACCGCGGTGAAAGCAAATACCGTGGTGCTGGTGCTTAGCAACCCTCAATTGCAACAGGAAGCGCTCGACGCGGAATATCAGCTCAAGGGAGCGCAGGCCATTTACGAACAGACGAAAGCCACCCTCCAGAACCAGTTGATGGACAAGCGCACTTCCGCCGCCAACATTTCATCGCAATTTCGCACCGCGGAAATGACCAAGAATTACTACGAGCAGTTGGGCAAGCTCGGGTTGAAATCGGAACTCGACGTGAGGACGGAGGAGGTGCAGGCGGAAGAGCTGGCGAAGGAAAACAAGCTGGCGCAGGAAGAAGTGGAAACATTCCAGAATTCCATTCCCGCGCAACTGGCCGTGCAGCAAGCCAGCATCGACCAGAAACAGGCGCTCTACAACCTGAAGAAATCCCAGCTCGATAACCTGAACGTGCGCGCGGGAATCGACGGCGTCCTGCAGGAGCTCGACGTGGACGTAGGCCAGCAGGTCACTGAAGGGGCGGTGCTGGCAAAGGTGGCGCAGCCCACGCAGCTGAAGGCGTCGCTGCAAATTGCAGAGACGCAGGCAAAAGATATCGCGCTGGGACAGAAGGCATCGATCGACACGCACAACGGCATCATCCCCGGCCACGTGATGCGCATTGATCCGGCGGTTGTGAACGGCACACGCACCGTGGACGTGAAGCTCGATGGTGCGTTGCCGCCAGGCGCTGTGCCCGACCTGAGCGTCGAGGGCACGATCCTCATCCAACGCCTCGCCGATGTGTTGTACGTTGGCCGCCCTGTTCACGGCGATCCGGACACCACCGTTGGCCTATTTAAGCTGACCGACGGCGGCAACGAGGCTGAGCGCGTCCCTGTCGCGCTCGGGCGCGCCTCGGTGAACACCATCGAAATTCTCAAAGGATTGCACGTGGGCGATCAGGTGATCTTGTCGGACATGTCGTCTTACGATAATGATGATCGCGTGGAATTGAAGTGACGCTTAGCTCAGTCCCGGCAGGACTTTGTCCGGAAGCAGGGCGAAGGTGCCCCCGGACACCGGGAGGTTCGCCATGAGTGAAGCGAACGCCGGCGTTAGCGAGCCGGTTGCACCAATTTCGCACGGGCACGGGGGAATGCCGCTCGTTACCTCGCTGCTGCAAGACATTCGGTTCGGAGCGCGCGTTCTGCGCAAAAGCCCCGGCTTCACCACAGTGGCCATCCTCACGCTGGTGCTGAGCATCGGCGCCACCACCGCGATCTTCACCGTCGTTGACCGCATCCTGCTGCTGCCCTGGGCCGGTCCCGATCCCAGCCGCGTCGTGGTATTGATGCAGGGGACGGGCGACCAACTGAGCCCCATCACTTCCATTCCCAAGTTCATGATGTGGCGCGACCAGCCGAATCTGTTCGAAGAGACCTCGCTGGGAGGCATCCCAGTCAGCATGCGCGTCAATCTACTCGGTGGCGACCGTCCCGAACAATACCGGGCCACCAAAGAATCGATGAATTTCTTTTCGATTTACGCCATTCCTTTTGCGAAGGGCCGCGGCTTCACGGCGCAGGAGGATTCTCCCGGCGGGCCGCCTGTCGCGGTTCTCACCAATGGCCTGTGGCGCAATCGCTTCGGGTCGGACCCGAACATAGTGGGCAAAGGCATCGATCTCGATGGCACGGAGTACACGGTAGTCGGCGTGATGAAGCCGATCTACGCGCCCGATCTGAACGTCGGAGATATCGTCCTGCCGTTGCAAGCGGATCCCAACAGCGCCAACCAGGGCAACGACTTGATAGGCGGAGCGCGATTGCGGCCCGGCGTCACGATGGCTCAAGCCATCGCCGCCACCAAGGTAATCGCCGGGCGGTTCCGCAAAAAATATCCGGCGATGATGCCTGCCAATCAGACCTTCACGCTCGAAACCGTCCGCCAAGTGGTCGTCGCGGGAGTCAGCACGGCTCTTTGGATTCTCCAGGGCGCCGTGGGACTCGTACTCCTGATTGCCTGCGCCAATATCGCCAGCCTGATGCTGGCGCGGGCCACGCTGCGGCGGCGCGAAATATCCATTCGCGCGGCGCTGGGTGCCGGGCGGGGAAGAATCATCCGGCAAATTCTCACCGAAAGCATGCTCGTATCCGTGGTGGGCGGAGCGATCGGTCTTTTCGTCGGGTTTTTCGGCGTGCGGTTGCTTTTGGCTATGAATCCCATGACCATTCCGCGCCTCGGCGAGCACAACGAGGCGATCGTTCTCGATTGGCGAATCCTGCTTTTCGCGGTCGGCGTTTCACTCTTTTCCGGAGCGATTTGCGGCCTTGCCCCGGCGATCAAAGCCTCGCGCACTGATCTGGCGGCCACCATCAACGAGGGCGGCACCCGCGGCGGCAGTGGCATCCGCAGCAGCAAGACGCGCTCGCTGCTGGTCGTCTGCGAAACGTCACTGGCGATGATTTTGCTGGTCGGCGCCGCCTTGTTGATCCGCTCGTTCCACGATTCCATAACCGTCGATCCCGGCTTCCAGTCGCACAACATTCTCACCATGGACATGTCTATGCTGGGACCGCGTTTCCAGACCACCGCGGCGGTGGCGGAAGTGGTGCGTGAAGCCAGATTGCGGATTGAGGATCTTCCGGGCGTTGAAAGCGCCGCAGCCGCCTGTTGCATGCCGCTCGAAGGCGGTTACGGCTTGCCCTTCACTATCGAAGGCGTGCCGCCTAGAAATGGGCCGTGGAACGGCGGCGCCTCCTGGCGCAGTATTTCGCCCGATTATTTCACGGTGTTCCACGTTCCGTTGCTCCGGGGCCACGCCTTCACTGTGCAAGACGACGGCAAGTCCCAGCCGGTCGTCATCATTAACGAGGCCATGGCCAAACAGTATTGGCCTAAGGGCGACGAAGTCGGCGCGCGCATTACGATCGCCAAGGGAGTGGGCCCGCAATTTGCGGAGCCGCCGCGAGAAATCGTCGGCGTGGTTGGCGACGTGCGCGATAACGGTCTGAACAGCAAGCCGTTCCCAACGATGTTCGTGCCCATCGCCCAGGTAACGGACGGTTTCACGCAGGAAAGCGCGACATTGATTCCCATACAGTGGATGATCCGCACCCGCGTGGCGCCATATTCTCTGAGCTCCGAAATTCAAGAACAGCTACGCAGCGCCAGCGGAGGGCTGCCCGTTGGCACCGTTCGCACGATGGACCAGGTAGTCGCGCGCTCGGTGGCATACCAAAAATTTAGCGTGCTGCTGTTGACGACCTTCGCCGGAATCGCGCTGTTGCTCGCCGCCGTGGGCATTTACGGTGTGACCGCGTATTCAGTGCAGCAGCGCACGCAGGAAATTGGCATCCGCATGACGCTCGGCGCCTCACCGCAAAATGTTCGCGCCATGGTGGTGCGCCAGGGAATGCTGCTGGCCGTGATCGGAGTTGTGCTGGGCGTGGCGGGTGGTCTGGCCATCACGCGGGTGATGCGCAGCTTGCTTTACGGCGTGAAGCCATGGGACCCGCTGATGTTTACGGTTACGGCCGTGGTGCTGGCACTCGTGGCGCTGGTGGCTTGCTACATACCGGCGCGGCGGGCCTCGCGCGTCGATCCGCTCGTCGCGCTGCGGTACGAGTAGAGCCAACGAAATTGCCGGAAGTTACGGAACTTTTTAGGACACGCAGTCGTTTCAAATTGCAGAGTCATAACAGGAGCGAAAGATGAACACAACGGCCCAGCCTTTAATCCGGTTGGAAGGCATCAGTAAAATCTTTCTCACCGACGAAGTGGAAACGCGGGCGCTCAACGGCGTGAATCTCGAGATCAAGAACGGCGAGTTCGTATCCATCGCGGGGCCGTCGGGCTGCGGGAAGTCGACGCTGCTCTCGATTCTGGGCCTGCTCGACTCGCCCAATGAAGGCGTCTATCGGATTCACAGCGACGAGGTCGAAAATTTGTCGCTCTCCGACCGCACGCGGATTCGCAATCGCGAGATCGGCTTCGTGTTCCAGGCGTTCAATTTGATTGGCGACCTCACTGTGTACGAAAACGTGGAGCTGCCGCTCACCTATCGCAGTATGGGATCGGCGGAGCGCAAGCAGCGCGTGAACGAAGTGCTGGAACGGGTGCAGATGGCGCATCGCATGAAGCACTATCCGTCGCAACTCTCCGGCGGCCAGCAGCAGCGCGTCGCGGTGGCGCGAGCGTTAGTGGGCCAACCGGCGATCCTGCTAGCCGACGAGCCGACTGGCAACCTCGACTCGAAAAATAGCGAGGCGGTAATAGACCTGCTGCGCCAGTTGCACGCAGATGGCGCGACCATTTGCATGGTCACGCACGATCCGCGATACGCCAGCATCGCCGATCGCACGATTCACCTGCTGGACGGTTCTATCGTCGAAGAACACGTTAAATCGGACGCCACGTATTCCTGAGTTAGATGAAAAGGTAGGCGCGCGGGGCCTTTGCGTGTTGGGGTCTAGGGGGAAAAACCCCGCGCGTATTGGGGAATTTAGCTGCCTGGCCCGCTTCATCTACACCGCCTGGAGAACTTGGTTCTCGTCGTGTGAAGCGCGCCCAAGCTGTCATAGCTATCGAGTATGGCATTTGCCGCGCCAAACACGTTGGTGTTCGCCGCCGATGAGAACACAAACGTTAGCTGCGCCGCCTGACTTGCTGCGCGTAATTATTGCCATGGCATGCGACATTCCTTCGTAAAGATAAAACCTGTGGCATTTCTGAGGGTGTTTACCCAGCGGAAATGATTGCGTCTGCTTCGATTTCTACCAGCATTTCGGGCGCGATCAAACGGCTCACCTCGACCATCGCTGTTGCGGGGCGAATCTTGCCGAAGACTTCGCCGTGCGCCCGTCCAATCTTTTCCCAGTCTGCGATATTGATCACGTACATGCGCGTGCGTACCACGTCGTTAAGACTCGCGCCTGACTTCACGAGAGCTGACTCGATGTTGCGCAGCGTCTGCACGGTCTGCGCGTACGGATCTCCTGCGCCGACCACATTGCCTTGTGCGTCGGTCGCAGTCGTGCCGGAGACGAAAACGTGCGAGCCGATGCGCACCGCGCGCGAGTAGCCCACGATCGGCTCCCAAGGCGTCCCGGTGGAAATGTTGCGGCGTTCCATAGGTCCTCCTGTGTGAAGGTCTTTAAGGATAAAAACGCGATCGCAGTTCCGGCGATACCAGAGGGCATAAGTCCGATCGCACACCGAAAACCCGGTAGCGGATTTGCGCCACAAAATTGTAAACCGCATCTCGTACGAATCGAGGAACCACCCGCAGCATGCTCGCCAAGATTCTCCATCCGCCGCCCAGTCGCGTCAGGATGTGAAGAAACGCGTCGGACTGCAGCAGCAGATCACCTTCGTTTGTAAGGACGACAATACTATCCGGCAGAGTTGTCCGTAGATTTGGCGGCACTCGCGCGATGAACGTGCCACCTTGTAGGGGAGCGAAGCAAAACGCGGTGCCATTACGATCGTGTTTTAGGACGAACTTTACTGCGCCGTGGCAGAGCGCGCAGTGCCCATCGTAGAAGAGGATCTCGGGTTGCGGCTCGCCCGGCGGACCGATTTGGGGCGCGGACATTGAGTGAAAGAATATCATGCAAAACGAGCCGCCCTGTGTCCGGGCCAGCGATCCAAGCGAGGGTGCGCAAAGTCCCTGGTGGAATCCGCGCTGGACACTGATCGCCTAAGTCTCTAAGCTACTGCGTTCCGCTTTTTTCAGGAGATTCCCTGCCAATGAAGTGCAGCAACATCCTGGAGGCCATCGGCCGCACACCGCTGATACGCTTGAACCGCGTGGCAAAGGACGTGCCGCCCGATGTTTACGTCAAGGCCGACTATCTGAATCCAGGCGGGTCAATGAAGGATCGCATCGCCGTCTGGATGATCGACGAAGCCGAGCGCAAAGGCCAGCTTCGCCCGGGCGGCACCATCATCGAAGCGACGTCCGGCAACACCGGCATGGGCTTGGCGCTCGTCGCCGCTGTGCGGGGATACAAAACGGTCTTCACCGTCACGGACAAGCAATCGCGCGAAAAGATTGATTCGCTCAAGGCGTTCGGATCGGAAGTGATCGTCTGCCCTACGGCTGTTGAACCCGAAGATTCGCGCAGCTATTATTCGGTGGCGAAAAAACTGGCGCGCGAAATTCCTAATTCCTTTTACGCGAATCAATACGACAATCCGGCTAATCCCGAAGCGCACTATCGCTTCACCGGTCCTGAAATCTGGGACGACACGGACGGCAAGATCACGCACTTCATCTGCGGACTGGGTACCGGCGGAACTGCCACCGGGGTGGGCCGCTTTCTGAAAGAGAAAAATCCCAGCGTCAAAGTCATCGGCGTCGACCCCTTCGGCTCTCTTTTCTACGAATACGCCAAGACCGGCAACATCGGCAAAGCGCGCACGTATGTGGTGGAGGGGATTGGCGAAGATATCTTGCCGTCGACGATCGATTTCTCGGTGCTCGACGATGTCCTGCAAGTGAACGACGAAGAATGTTTCCTCTGGGCGCGCCGCCTGACCAAGCGCGAAGGGATATTCACCGGCGGCGCCGGCGGCGGATGCGTTTCCGGCGCGTTGCGCGTCGCGCGCGATTGCCGCAAGGACGATCTGGTGGTCGCTTTGCTGCCAGATTCCGGAACTCGTTACCTGAGCAAAGTGTATAACGACAGCTGGATGCGCGAGCACGGCTACGCCGAAGCCGAAGTGACGCTCACTGCCGCAGACGTGATTCGCGTGAAGCGCCAGAACGGCAAGACGCGCGAGCCGATTTTCGTCGGCCCTAATCGCACCGTGTATCAGGCGCTGCAAACGATGCAGCAACAGGACATTTCGCAGCTCCCTGTCTTCGAGGACGCGCAATCCGTCGGAACCATTTTCGAGGATCAGATTCTAAATCTCGCGCTGCAGGGAAAAGATCTCCGCAAGCTGATCGTCCGCGAAGTGATGGGCGAAGCGATTCCAAAGGTGCCTGCGAACGCGCCGGTCGAGCGGCTGACGCATTTGCTCAGCCACGAAAGTCCGGCTGTGTTCGTGGAAATGGAAGGCGGGAAGCTGGAAATTCTCACGAAGTTCGATCTGATGGATACCATTGCGGGGCTCGTGGGACAGAAGCGATAAGTCGCCTGAGCGCGTGGCGGCCGGCTGCGGACAAGCGCTGAAAGGTGACCTAGCTGGGCGCGCTCGAACCCGCCATGGTCACTTGCGTCGCGCGCGTGTTGGGGGTCCGCGCAAACGTTCGCCGCACAGATTCCATGAACGCCAGGACCGCCCCGGAACCTTCCCCTTTGCGCCACGCCATATGAACTTCCACTTTTGCCTCAGGCTCCTCGAGTGGCACAGCCGCCGCAGCGCATCCCAGCACCATCCGTGCCGGCGTTTCATCTGCAACTATGAAAATCCCGCGATGCGCCGCCAGCAAAACTTTCTGGACTTCGTCGCTTGGAAGCGGATCGACCGGCAATTGGAGGATCTCCGGAGATACACCCGCGCGCGCGAAAAGATCGAGCACCTTGTCGTGCAGGTTCGCGGCCGCGCGGCGATCTTGCAGCAACAGCGTTTCCGCAGCCAGATCCCGGATGCGAACGGATTTGCGCTTCGCCAGTGGGTTTGCGCGATTCACCAGCACCACTAGGCGTTCTTCGAATAGGAGCTCGGACTTCAAGTGAACGCGATCGACCGGCGGGCGCAAAAATCCCACGTCGATTTTTCCCTCTACCAGCGCCGCGCTTTGGAGCGATGAAAAGATTCCCGTCGACTGAATTTCGACCTGCGGAAATTGCCCAGAGTGCTCCACCACCGCGCGGCTCAGCCGTTCGCCGAGATGCAAACCGATGCCGATGCGAACTGTACCGGCTTCGCCATGCTTTACCCGGCGTGCGCAGTTGGTGAATCGCGCCATTTGTTCCGCCACCATTCTCGCTTCGCGCAAGAACAACCGCCCGGTCTCCGTGAGGATCACGCGACGGCGGTTGCGCACGAAAAGCTGCACGCTGAATTCTTCCTCAAGCTGGCGAATTTGACGGCTTAGCGGCGGCACGGTGATGTGCAGTTCCTCCGCCGCTCTCGAAAAACTCAGGCACTCGGCTACCGCGATAAAGTAGCGAAGTTGGCGCAACTCCATCGGTCACCCCCCAATTTGTCACGATAGGTAACACACAATGTCAAAATAAGCAATGGACTTGCATCCTGTTTTCGATTCTAGTGTCTGCATCGATTCGGGGCAGTTTGCAGCAAAGACGGGTGGCCGTGTCGAAGGGTGGATGTTTTGGGGGCGATGTCGAACTAACTCTCGCTTGACCCAACCTAGGTCTCTCCTCGTCTAAATATCGAACTCTTCCGAATCCGAGTATCGGCGCCATAGCTTGTGCGTAGAGCTTCGCGCTCGGGAGAGTCCATGAAACTGTTTCGCGCGTTTTTCTTGCTGCTAGTTGTCGCGGCGCTCTTTGCACTCTACACGCCGCTATTAATGGCGCAATCTTCTACCACGGGCGGTTTGACGGGCACCGTCACCGACCCATCCGGCGCGATTATTTCCGGCGCCACAGTAACGATCACCAACCTCGGAACGGGACAAACGCGCACCGTGACCACGGATGCCAACGGGTCCTATAAGGTCAACCAACTACAGCCCGGAAATTACTCGGTCACGTTTTCGGCCTCGGGTTTCAAAACCCTCGAGGTTCCATCGATCACCGTGAGCATTACGGAGACGGCAGTGGTCAACCGCAGTCTGCAAGTCGGAGCGCAGACCCAGCAGGTCACCGTCGAATCTACGACCCAGAGGATACAAACGACCAACGCTACGGTCGGGACCCTCGTCGGGTCTAAGACGGTAACGACGCTGCCTCTCAGTTCCCGCAACTATACCAACATCATCGACCTTTCACCCGGCGTGGTGGCGAACGTCGCGAGCGCCGCAGCGGTTGGCAACGGTACGCAGGATATCAACGTCAATGGCAACGGTTCTGACCAGAACAACTATATGATGGACGGTGCCACCATCACTAACTACGGCAGCGGCGGTGGCGCGCAGTCCGGCAACTTCCCTGGAATCGCCATCCCGAACCCGGATTCGATTCAAGAGTTCAAAATCCAGACCGCGCAGTACGATGCTGAATACGGCCGCAATCCCGGCGCCAGCGTCAACGTCACCACCAAAGATGGCACGAATAAGTTCCATGGCGATGCCTGGGAGTTTTTCCGCAACAGCGCTTTGGATGCCAACGACTTCTTCAACAAAGCTAGTGAATTATCTCTGCCGGGTGGAAAGAATAAACCCGAGACTCTGAACGAAAACATGTTCGGCGGGACACTTGGTGGACCAATCAAAAAAGACAAGTTGTTCTTCTTCGGTTCTTATCAGGGCTTTCGCCAGCTAAACGCCGTCGGCACCAACGGATTCGCCACCGGTCTCAGCACAGGCATCACTCTATATCCGTTCACCGCTCCGGGTCCAAACGGTGGCCGCGGAAATGGCGTCAGCGGCACCATTCCTCTCGACTACCTCCCGACGAACGCTCCTTGCAGCTATGCCAGCTACCGGCAGTACCTGGGCTGCGCGTTTGGCGGGACGGCGATCGCCCCCTTCTTCCCCACGCTTGGCACTCACGTTCCCGTCGCGATAGATGGGTCGAACATCAACCAGGTGGCTATCAATGCCCTACAATTGCCTGGTCCCAAGGGCAGCGTGAGCCAAGGGTACTATTTCCCAGGCGCGCCGTTTCTTAGCAGCGGTCTGCCAGCCAGTACCAGCAGCGCTGTTGCCGCCGTACCAACGCGCGCGAACGAAGACCAATACTTGGGCAACGTCGAATACGTGATGTCGTCGAAGAACACATTGTTCCAGAAATTCTTCTATTCCAAGGACCCTCAAGACCAGTCCTTTACCTGCCTCAACGGCATCGGCAACCTGGTGAATAGCTGTGCCCCGGGTGCGCCAGAGGATGTCAATTACACATCGTTGAATGAAACCCTCAAACTCACTACCGTGGCAACCAGCAATCTGGTAAACGAAGCGCTGTTTTCCTTTGTTCGCACTACCACGGTTGCGGTGCCAGGCAACTACATTAGCGCTTGCTCGGTCGGCATCACTCCGCCGCTGGCTAACGGCAATTGCGCCAATATCCCCAGCTCAAACAGCATTAACCCGATCATCTTGGAGATGCCTACCATTACAATCTCAGGGCTGCCAATGAACGATCCGGTCGGTTATGGCACGGGCGCTCTGAATACCGGCGGCAACTTCTTCTCATCGGCGACAAATTACTTCAACACTTTCGAAATGAAGGACAACATCTCCTGGAATCACGGCATGCACACGATTCGCGCCGGGGCCGAGGTCGATCGCATCCAGTACAACTGGACGCTGCCGGGAAGGGGCGGTGTGTTTTTCCCGACGGTATCCGACTTCCTCACCAGTTCCAGCGGAGCGGCCAATACCGGTACAACGCCTGTGCCCAACGGCATCTTCGTCAATTTTTATGGACTCGGTCAAATCAATGGAAACCTTCACGACCAGCGAGCAAACCAGTTTTCGGCATACCTCGAAGACGACATCAAGGCTACCAGCAAACTCACTTTGAACCTTGGTGTTCGCTGGGAATATGACGGTTATCCTTCCGATGTGACCGGGCTATTCACCGATGCATGGCCCAGCCAAGCCGCTCTGGTCAACACGGGTTCGTTCTTTCTTGGAAATCAGGTCGCCAACGGGCCCGGTACGCCAAGCAACCAGATCGGCACGCTCGCTGGTTTGGTGGTTCAATCCAACTACAATCCCAATATCAAGGCGTGCGGCGCTCCGCTGGCTCCTACGGCATGTGGTCTGACCGCTCCAGCAGGAATTTTCCCGGGGTATCCGGGCGGGGCAACCGGTGTGTACACCAACACCAACAAGACCCTGGTCCATGGCGCGCCCGTCAACGACTTTGCGCCTAGACTCGGAGTGGCTTGGCAACCTTGGAGCGACAAGTTTGTGATTCGGGCAGGTTATGGAATTTATTATGACGCGGTGTACGCAAACCTGCTGGCCAACAACAATGCGGGCAATCCTCCGTATAACGGGTACGTGAATGGCTCCTATCCTGGTAACTCGTTGGACATGCCTATTGCACCAGCCGCAACGGGAGGGATTCTGGGTTGGACGCCACGCACACTCCAGGTAGTCACCGGCGACCCAACGGACGGTGCCACACTGATCCTCGGCAACAACGACGGTGCCGGTATCGGTCCAACCTCGATTAATGAAGGCATCGGCGTTCCGTTGATTCAGCAGTACAACCTGGACCTCCAGTATGCGGTCGCGAACAATTGGGTAGTCGATCTCGGTTACGTCGGTTCGCATGGCACTCACTTGTACGATTGGGCGCACGAAATAAACCAGCCTGATCTTGCACCAAATGCTCCGAACGAGCCGGCTGCCAACGACGTGCAAGACTCGCTAAAGGTTCTTGGTTCCGGCGGCGCGGGCGTGCCCAACTCGTTCGTGTTTAACGATCCTAACAACACGAACCCCGAAACTCAGGTTCTAACGAATCTAGCGACCAGCACTGTCTTCCCTGGCGAGGGGAACCAACTCGGTCGCGTTCCGTATCTCGGCTTCTCCACGGGAGGCATGTCCAGCACGACCACGCAGGGCGACTCGCTCTACAACAGCTTGCAGGCGAGCGTAAGGCACCAGTTCGCCAACGGGTTCTTGCTGCAAGCGTCCTATACTTGGAGCAAGCTCATCACAAACATCAACTCCTCCGAAGCTGGCGGAGGTATTGCGGCGCCAGGCAACGTTCTCTCCGGTGGCGCTACCATGAACAACCCGATCGACTTTGCCCAGCAATATGGGCTGGCGTCGTTCAACCGGCCACAGCGCCTCATCGTTGCCTACAGCTATGACCTGCCTTACAAGCACACGCAAGGCTTTGCCGGCCACCTGCTGGGTGGGTGGACCGTCTCGGGCGTCACGACTGCTCAGGACGGCGAGCCGTTTACCGTGATCGATGGCAATGCGGGTACTATTTACGGCGGAGGTACCATCCGCGCCGAGTTGAACCCCTCAACTACAGGTAAATGCAACTCGTACGGCGTTTGTCAGTCGACAGTACCGTTCGCCAATCCGGGGAGCACTACCGCCCGCGTGATTAGCGGACTCAATGGCACTCCCGGCGGCGGATGGATTAACCAAAGCGCGTTCGGCACTGTCGCGTCAACTGGCTTCACCGCGACGGGCGCGCCGTGCATTGGAGGCATGCCAAACCCACACGGCGTCGCGACGGATCCGTGCGGCGAGTTTCCGAATGGCCTGTACCCCGGTGATCCTGGATACACTTTCGAGGGTGCGGGCACCGGCTTCGGAAATTCGGGCGTAGGTACCGTCATGGGCCCCGGTCAATTCAACTGGGATATCTCCATCATCAAAAACACCAAGGTCACCGAAGGTACGAGCGTGGAGTTCCGAGCGGAGTTTTACAATGTCTGGAATCACCCGCAGTTCAATCCTCCGGTCAATAGCGTCTCAGACAGCACCTTTGGAGAAGTTCAAAACAGCTCGGTGCCCCCGCGCATCATGCAGTTTGCTTTGAAGTATTACTTCTAGGCTTCGCGCACACCGCAGCTACGACAGATGGGCCCCGTCCTCGCATGAGGTTGGGGCCTTTTTTTAGTTACAGAGGTTTGCGAACGCCGCGAAAGGATCTCCATATCCATTAATCTGAGGGGCTTCCGCGGGCCAAAGCGCTTTCCGCAAGAGGCGAACTTTGATAGCATCAGATGTCGCCAACTACTCTTGGTTTTCACTGTGGAGCAACTGAATCATGGCAATGGCATGTGAAATCTGCGGCAAGAAGCCGCACTTCGGAAACTCGATCAGCCACGCGCACAACGTCACGCGCCGCCGCTGGAATCCCAATCTCCGCCGCGTCCGCGCCGTCGTGGGCGGCGTGCGCAAACAGGTGCGCGTCTGCACTTCCTGCATTCGCTCCGGCCGGGTCAAAAAAGCCGCCTGAAATCTGCGCTCGAAGGGAGCTGCGATTGAGGCAGAGAACTCTGGTGATCTTGGCGCTGGCGGTCTGCGCGCTCGGCGCCGGATGCCGGAAGGAAATCGCGCCAGGGCCGGACGTCTGGGCGGTGGTGGACGGCAAGCAAATTCTCCGCGAAGACGTCGACCGCGTGTATCAGTCCCGCGTCAATGCCGAAGCTCCCGCACCGTCGCATGAAGAAGAGCTTTCCCTAAAACTCAGCATTCTCGACGAGTTGATCAACAGCCAGATCCTGCTCGATCGCGCGCAGAAGATGAACCTGATCGCCAGCGACGACGAAGTAGAAGATCGCTTTACTCAATCGAAAAGTCCATACACCGAGGAAGAATTTCAGGAAAAGCTGAAATCCAGTGGACTGTCGATCGACGATTTGAAGAGCGACATCCGCCGCCAACTCTCCATCGACAAGCTCCTGAACCGCGAGGTGGTGGCGAACATTTCGATCACCAATCAGGACATCACGGACTTCTACAGCAAGAATAAATCGCAATTCGACGTCGTCGAGCCGCAGTATCATGTCGCGGAAATCGTCATCACCCCACATCCGGACCCCACCATCCACAATCGCAAGAATAGCAAGGCTCAGAACGACGCCGATGCCGGACGCAAGGCCGCTATGCTCATTCAAAAACTGGATGGTGGCGCGGATTTCACCGATCTCGCGATGGATTACTCCGAGGACCCGAGCGCGTCCACGGGTGGCGACATCGGCTTCATTCCGGAATCATCTCTCAACCGTTCCGATCCGGCGCTCAAGAAAGCAGTGCTTTCGCTGAAGCCTGGCCAGTTCACGCAGCCAATCCACACAAAAGACGGTGGTTACACGATATTGAAGCTGATCGCGAAAGAACCCGCTGGCAATCGCCAACTGTCCGATCCGCAGGTGCAACAAGCGATACGCGACGCCCTGCGCACACGCAAAGAGCAGCTGTTGCGTTCAGCCTACTTGACGGAAGCGCGCGACGAAGCGCATGTCACCAATTATTTGGCGCGCGAAATTCTCGAATCTGCCGGTAAGCTTCCCGATTCAAATTAGATTTGCATTTTCGCGCTAGCCCCGCGAAAATCCTTGGCCGCGCACGTGCATGCGGCAAAGACCGGAGGCATTCATGAACGACGAACTCTTGGATAAGTTAGCGATTCGGGAAGCGCAGGAAAATTGGGTGATTTGGCGTGATGCGGGCGATTGGGAACGATTTCGAACCGTATGGGCTGAGGATGGCCGCATGATGGCCACCTGGTTTCAAGGCACGGGAGAAGAATTCGTTCGCGTCAGCAAGGAAGGTTTCGACAAGGGGGTCAATATCCTGCATACGCTCGGCGCGTGCTCGATTGAGGTGGCCAAAAACCGCGCCGTTTCGCAAATTAAAATGTCGATATTGCAGCGCGCCAAAGTGCACGACGTGCTCTGCGACGTCACCTGCGTCGGCCGCTTTTTCGATTTCTTTGAGAAGCGCGGGGAAAAATGGCTGCTGGTGCTGCGCCAACCGATCTACGAAAAGGACCGCATCGATCCCGTCGATCCCGCAGCCACGCTCAAGCTGGATAGCGAGCTGCTCAATCAGTTTCCGGAAGGCTACCGCCATCTAGCGTATCTGCAGGCGAAGAACGGCTTTAAAGTGAAGCCGGACATGCCGGGCCTCAGAGGGACGGACGTTGAAAAGTTGTACGTGCGAGGAAAGAGGTGGCTCGCGGGTGGCTCGGCGTACTAGCAGGCTCTGATTGGTTTAGCAGCGAGGGTCTTTATCGGCGGAAAAGAGATCGCGAGAATCGATGAACGTTGCTGAACAAAACCAATGGAAGAAAGCTGCCGCCGAAGCCGCCACGAGGCTCGTTCGGGATGGTATGGTCGTGGGCCTCGGCACGGGTTCGACGGCGGCGTTTTTCATCGAGGCGCTAGGGAAATGTCTCGCCGTGAACGGTGCGCGCATCACGGGCATCGCTACGTCCCGTCAGGCGGAAGATCTCGCGCGCAGGGCGCAAATTCCGCTTAGCAGTTTCGCCGAGCATGCTCAGATCGATCTTACCGTGGATGGCGCTGACGAAATCGAGCGGAGCACGATGGGTCTGATCAAAGGTCACGGCGGAGCGCTCCTTCGCGAGAAAATCGTGGCCGCTGCCAGCGGTCGCATGGTGGTGATCGCCGACGAAACAAAATTAGTCGATCGGCTCGGATCGCTTGTCTCCGTGCCGGTGGAAGTGGTGCAATTCGGATGGCAAGCCACCGCGAGAAGCGTCGCAAAAATCGGAGGACATCCATCGCTACGGCTCGGAAGCGACAACGCACCTTATGTCACGGATGGTGGGAACTTCATCATGAACTGTGCGTTCGGCCTGATCGCCGAGCCGAAGGAAGTCGCTGACCAGCTCGATCACGTCGTGGGCGTAGTGGAGCATGGGCTTTTTCTCGGCTACGCCAGTGAAGCGATTGTTGCAGGACCAAGCGGCGTTAAAAAATATCAGCGATCGATGATTTGACCTTCGAGGCACCGCCCACATCTGGGGAAGGTCGGTGAGTGACTGTCTGCAGCCTGAGGCATCTCCCGTCCCCAACTCCTGGGGTTGACCGTGGTCCGGCAACTCAGCGGCGGCGCTCAGTTCTTGGCCGAGGCGCACGATCGAGGATAGACGGCGTCGAGCGCGCCCCACAAGGCCTTCAAAGTGCGATGCGCGGAGCAGATCGCACCAACTTCGTCGATTTCCGGCCGGCTTACCAGCCACGTGCGCCACGCCGCGCGATGGCGCACGTCCGCTTCCCGATGCACGACGAAATACGCAACGGCACGCGGCTCCCTGACCTCATAAAAGCGCTTTAATCCGGCCAGGTTCTCCGTGGAAATTTCGGGCACCTGCGCTTCGTACGCGTAAAACGCCGCCACTGCCTCGGCCATCGTCCCTTGTGTGGAAACTTCGTCGAACGTGTCGAGCAGAGCCGCGACTCCCGGAAGCGGACGCGCAGCGTCCATCGAGCCTTCGCCCACGCCGAGCGACTGCGCGAACTGGCGCCAAAGCATCGGATGCGGAGCGGCTGAATTCGTGTCTTCCGCCAGATTTTCCCGTACCAATCCGGCCAGCGGCATGGGCGCGCGCTCGGCAAGTTTCGTCAAATTGTCAGGGAAGGCCCGAACGTGCTGGTAATGTTGCTCTGCGTACAACTGCAAAGATTCTTTCGAAAGGGTTCCTTCGGTCCACGCCCGATAAAACGGATGCTTTAAGAGATGATGTTCCTCAATTAGAGCGTCAATCGATTCCAGTATCGACTTCGGACGCGCCTCTTTCCGCTTTCTATACATCATTCGACGATTCCAATCCCCCGGGACTCCCCTGCCCAGTTTTGCTACAGCAATTCGCGTGATTTTACTCGAATTTCAAGGCGAAATCTAGCGTGAGTTTCCCCAACAGCACAATGCAGCACCGAGGGTGCGACCAATGGAAAAAATTAGTGCAGGCCGGACCAATCGTCGGCGAGCAAGATAGAATTGCTGGGGTTCGAAGGATCGTACTTGACGCTGGCGATTTGGCCGGTGGCGACGCGCGCGAGGTGCAGTCGTTCTTCGAGTCCGGTGATGTCCTGCGCTGTCTCGTAAGAAACGCCGGAAATGGCGTAGGTGTAGTGAAGCAGCATGCGTGGAGATCCGGAGCCATTGTTACCGATACGTCGCGCCAAAAGACTGGCCGGTCTGGATTGCAGCAGGCCATCCGACGAAAGCGGCGACTCGACGGAGAGCGGAGATTTCGAGCTTCCGTTAAACGCAGCCGGATTGTGTTCAGCGATTTCCAGGATGTGGCCTTCCACAATGCGGCCCACCCGATTGAGATACGCGCGGCGGCGGCGCTCCAGGTCGTCTTGGTCTTCCGGTTTGCGACGAAATGCGAAAAACACCCCCCCGCCGGCCAGCACGGCCAGTCCCGCGAGAGGAAGTAGATTGTGCCAATCCCTGAGAAACTCGTTCAACGGCTATTGTCTCTGGCAGACATATTAAATCGCGGCAGGCGGAAAAACGAGAGTCTGCTGGCGCAACGCGCCCAATAAATCAATGGGCCGCGAGCAGAAGCTTTTCAGATGTGCGGTTAAACTCGTGGCGCGACCACAGGATTGCTCAGCGAACCGATGCCGCCGATGCGGACTTCCACCACATCTCCCGCCGAAAGCGGGCCCACTCCGGCGGGAGTGCCGGTAGCGACCACGTCTCCAGGCTCGAGAGTCATCGCCTCGGCGATCCAGCGGAAAATCACGTCAATCGAAAAAACCAAATCGGAGACATGTGCCGATTGCTTGTTCGCTCCGTTGACGTAAGTTTCGATTGCGGTATCCGGTGCGGGCGGCTCCGTTTCGAGGATCGGACCAAAGGGGCAGAAGGTGTCGAATCCTTTGCCGCGCGTGAATTGGCCGTCCAGCCACTGCAGGTCGCGGGCGGTCACGTCGTTCAGGCAAGTATAACCAGCGATGTATTGGCGGATGTCTTCCGATGGCTTCGGGTGATAGCAGCGGCGGCCGATGATGAAAGCAAGTTCGCCCTCGAAATCCACGCGCTTGGAGATGCGCGCCAACACGATCGGATCGCCCGGAGCAATGATCGACGAGGGCGGCTTGGAAAAAATGACCGGCTGCTTGGGAGGATCGGAACCCATCTCGTTGGCATGATCCACGTAGTTGCGCGCCATGCAAAGGATCTTCGAGGGCCAAGATGGCGTAAGAAACTGCAGTTGGTCCACCGGCCACTGGCGGCCGGTTCGCTCGCGCGATTCCCATAGCTCGCCGGAAATTTCGTGGACGGCGCCGCCTTCGAGGATGCCGGGGCGCGACGCTTCGTAGGCCTGCTGCGGCGTCAGATTCGGATGTTGAACGGCATACTCTTTCAGCTGAAAACGGCAGAGTTTCATGGAATCACCGGGCATGCCGGGCAGCGGCGCGGGCAGCGCGGCGATCCGGCTCAATGGAGTAGCGGCACGCGTGGACGATCATTTCCACAACCCAGGCGCCGACAGCGCAAATTCCGTACAACACTGCTCCCTCGACCAGCACTTCCAGCGGCCAGTGGTGCAGGGCGTTGAAGAGGTGCTCGAAATATATTCCCGCAAGGTTGTAGCCCGCCACAAATATAGCCCAGGCCATCATGGCAGAGGCGAACATTCGAACCGGTGACCGAAGAAATCGGCAGACGGGAACCAGCATCAGGATCAGAAACCAGGCCATGAACAACGCGTTGCGTTCGAGGGCGTAAAGCTCCAACGCTGCCACGCGATTAATTACGAACAGCGCGATGGCCATTTCAGCGACCATCGCGAGGCCGGTGCAAAGGCCGAATTTAAGGACCGGGCGGGGAGGTGGAGTTTCCGCCAAACGGTCGGCAGGCGCCTGCGGCGCGTCTTCAGTCATGGCTGGGCTGGGTCACGGCCGGTACGCTCACAACAATCGCGGCGCTGGGAGAACTTTCGTTTCCCGAACGATCCACGGCTGTCACAGCGTAAAGGTAGCGACGACCAGAAACCACATTCATATCCCGAAAGGCTGGAGTAAGCAACAGTTGGTTATCGAGCGGGGTGCCCAGAACGCCAGCCTGTTCGCTGCGGTAGACGCGGTAACCAGCGAGATCTGGCTCCGGGCTGACGCCCCAGGAAAGATCGACGTATGCGGGCACGCGGTTGCCAGCGGGAACGAATATTCCAATCAAGCCGCTCGGAGCGGCGGGAGGAAAGGTGTCCCGAGGTGTGACGGTGAGCAAATTTGAATCCGACGACTCGATTACGGCCCCCGAATAATCCAGTACGCTGCGCACGGAGTAAACGTAGGTTTTGCCGAACTCCATGTGCGCGTCGGCAAAGTTCGGCGAATCGGATTCGCCGATTTTCACCAATGGCGTTTGCAGTGCAGGAGGCGATGGCTGCCAGCCGGATAACGGGACGGATGTCGATGGTGATGATGGAGGCCCGGACCGCAACGCGGGAGCATTTGCGTCGCTTGTGGGCGCGCTCGATTGCTGCGCTTCAGCACGATAGATGCGGTAGCCGGCGAGCACAGGAACGGGACCGATAGGCGTCCGCTGCGGAGGAGCCCAACTGAGCGCTACGGCGGTTGGCGTGACCTGCCCCTTCAGATCGGATATGGGATCAGGAGCAGGGTAGACGCGAAGCGCGGCAAGATTCGAGTCCGCCGACAATTTTTTCGCGGACACGCGCGTGCGCACGGAATACACGAGGATGCTATTCGGATGATTCGCGAAATCCGCGGCGTCCAGCCGATCGGAATACTGGAACTGGCCGCGCTCGGCGTAGCGCGATACAAGCTCGGAAGGAATTGTTGTCAACAAGCTCGAGTGTTTAGGCGCAGTTGGTGTCAACTCGCCGGAAGGGGGCGCAGCTTCGAAATCTCGATAGATCTCGACGGCGGGAGGATGATCGAGGGAACCACCGCCCACGGAATCTTGCGGAACCGCAAACGTCAGAAGCACGCGGTTGCCCGATTGAACGGCGGCAAGGTCTGCAATTGGCGCTGGAACAGGCGGTTTTCGAGCAGTCGGCTCGCCGGGAGAAGCGCACCCGCCAATGAAGATCACGGCTGCTACAGCGAAAGCTGCCAGCGCGGCATTCGCGCGGGGAGAAGTCAAAGTAGGCGGCGACCAGCGGCTAGACCCTCCCGAATGTCGAGTTGCCATCGTCGCGTTTTGCGCCTCTAGAGTATGTAGCGGCTGAGGTCCTGATCCTTGACGATGTTCGCGAGCTGTTTCTGCACGTAAGCTGCGTCCACTTTCACATTCTTCTTCTTCAGTTCGGGCGCATCGAACGAAATCTCCTCGAGCACTTTTTCGAGAATCGTATGCAGTCTCCGCGCGCCGATATTTTCGGTTTGCTCGTTCACGGTGGCCGCGAACCGCGCAATGGTGGCGATCGAATCCTCGGTGAAAGTGAGCTTCAGTCCTTCAGTATCGAGCAGCGCAGTGTATTGCTTGATGAGCGCGTTTTTGGGCTCGGTGAGAATACGTATGAAATCGGCTTCGGTAAGAGAGCTCAGCTCCACGCGTATCGGAAACCGGCCCTGTAACTCGGGAATCAGCTCCGAAGGCTTCGCCGTGTGGAACGCTCCGGCAGCAATAAACAAAATGTGGTCCGTGCGGACCATGCCGTAGCGCGTGTTGACGGTCGTGCCTTCGACGATCGGAAGGATATCCCGCTGCACGCCTTCGCGCGAAACGTCCGGACCGTGGCCGGATTCGCGACCGGCGATCTTGTCGATCTCGTCGATGAACAAAATTCCCATTTGTTCTACGCGATCGACGGCCAGGCGCGTCACTTGATCCATATCGATCAGCCGATTTTCTTCTTCCTGGATCAAATAGTCGAAGGCTTCGGAAACGGTCATCTTCCGCTTCTTCTTTTGCTGGCCGAACATGCCGGAGAGCATGTCCTTCACGTTGATGTCCATCTCCTCGACGCCCTGATTGGAGATGATCTCGAACGCGGGCATGGAGCGCTCCCGCACTTCCACTTCCACCAGGCGCTGATCCAGCTTGCCTTCGCGAAGCTGCGCGCGCAGTTTTTCGCGCGTCCGCTGCGTTTGTTCGCGCCTCTGCGCCTCAGTGGCTCCATTCGGTTCGGCTGCGGGCACGGGGGACGGTGGCAACAGCAGTTCCAGAAGCCGCTCTTCGGCGGATTGCTCGGCGCGCTCGGCTACTTCGTCGAGCTTTTCCTCGCGCACCATGTCGATGGCCGTTTCCACAAGATCGCGCACCATGGATTCCACATCGCGGCCCACGTAGCCGACTTCCGTATATTTCGAAGCTTCCACTTTTACGAACGGGCACCCGGCCAGACGGGCCAGGCGCCGCGCGATCTCGGTTTTGCCTACGCCGGTCGGACCGATCATCAAAATGTTCTTCGGCAGCACATCCTCAGCCATCTCGGCCGGAAGTTTCTGCCGGCGCACGCGATTGCGTAGCGCGATGGCCACTGCTTTTTTCGCTGGGTTCTGGCCGACGATGTATTTATCCAGCTCGGTCACTATTTCGCGCGGCGTCAATTCATCGAACGACGGCAGCGGCTCCGCCTCGGTTGTTTGCTGTTCTCCAGACAAGTAGATCACCATGTCTTTCTCCGGCTTGCCGCTCATACTTCTTCGATGCTGAAATTTGCGTTGGTGTAGATGCAAATGTCGGCGGCGATGCGCATCGCTTCCTGTGCGATATCCTTGGCGCTCATCTTCGAGTTTTTAGCCAGGGCCCGCGCCGCGGCCACTGCGTAATTGCCGCCGGAGCCGATGGCGCAAACGCCGTCGTCCGGTTCGATCACGTCGCCATTGCCGGATAGCAGGAACGTGTTCTTCGGATCGGCAACCAGCAGCAGGGCGTCGAGGTGGCGCAGAGAGCGGTCCGTACGCCATTCCTTTGCCAGTTCGACGGCCGCGCGCGGCAGGTTGCCGTGAAATTCCTGAAGCTTGTTTTCAAAGCGTGAAAAGAGCGAAAGCGCGTCCGCCGTGCTGCCCGCGAAACCAGCCACTATCTTGTCGTTATACAGGCGCCGGATCTTTTTGGCGCTGTGCTTGATCACCGCGTCGCCCAGAGTCACCTGCCCGTCGGCGGCGAGAACTACCTTGTTGTCCTTGCGCACGCACAGAACCGTTGTGCCGTGCATCTGTTCGGATTCCCGCGAAGCTCGCATCAAGTGATTATACTCCGCGGTACAGAAATGAAACCATCGGGACGTTCGCGAGGGTTGCCAAAATGGAGGAAGAAACGGTTAAGCCGTACGCCTTCGCAAGCAACCGCTGAGGAATCAGAGTCACGCTACCAGTCCGGATTCTTATCGGGGTTGGAACCCTTGTCCTTGCCGCTATCCTTCGTTTTCTCTTTCTGCTTCTTTTTACGTTCCTTCTTTCCGATTTTGTCCCAGCGCTCTTCGAGCGATTCCTTGGTAAAAAGAGAATCGGGAAGATTGGTGTTGTAATCGCATTTGGCGAAAAAGGCCTGAAACACCTTCATTCCGTTGCGGTCGCGCTCCAACTGGAAAGCCGTCTGAATACCTTGAACCGCGTGGTAGTCGGAAAAGAAATCAGTTTCCCGGCTGCTCAGTTGCGTCTTCGGATCGCGGCTTTCCGCGACTTCCTGAATCGGCAAATGCGTAGCCTCGGCAAATGCGATGCGGATGGTCCGATTGTCGCTGTCCGTCAGCTCCACCCAATCAGATTGCTTTAGCTGCACGATGTCCGGGCCGGCGTAGCGGAAGATCATTCCCGGCTCGTGAATCCGGTGACGCAGGATGTTGTCGATGTCCGTGAGATTGCCTTCCTGAAATTCTTCAAGGTCGCTGGCCGGCGCCTCGGAGACTCCGCCTCGATCGAGCACCCAGCCTTGCTTTCCGTTGTACACCTCGATGATATTTCGCTTGGGCAGGTTTTCCTGACGCTCTTTATCCGGTGGAATCGAATAGTCGATGAATTTTCCGAATCCCGTTACCGCGCCCGAATGGTCGAACTGCCCGAGGTTTCCCGTGCAAGTCGCGTCGTGAACGTTCAAGTAGGTCTGTCCGCCGAGCGCCTGAATCGCCGCCTGCAGGATCTGCTTGGCCTTCGCCGCGCTCTGATCCGGCATCATGATTTCGTCGTCCTGCGCTGCCGCGGTAGGCAACGCGACTGGCGCGAGCGCGAAGCAAAGCGCCAGACTTAGAGCGAGCGAGCATTTCATCCGCACAGGACGGCTCCTCCGTTTACGTTGACGACCTCGCCTGTCATAAAGCTAGCCAAGTCTGAAGCGGCGAAAAGGATCGGCCCGGCAATCTCTTCGGGCCGCGCCACGCGTCCCAGCGGGATCGCGGCTACCACTGCTTTTCGACCCGCTTTGGTCTCCAAAGTCGGCTTGGACATGTCCGTTTCCACCCAGCCGGGTGCAACGCAATTTACCAGGATGTTGTGGCGTGCCAGTTCGGTTGCTAGGCTCTTCACAAAGCTGATGATCGCGCCCTTCGTCGCGCTGTAGTGGGCGTGGAAGGCCTCGCCGCGCTGCCCGGAAGTAGAGCTAATCGCGATGATGCGCCCGCCGCGCTGCGCGATCATCTGCGGCACAGCGAGGTGGATCACGGCATACACGCTTTTCAGATTTACCCGCATCATTTCGTCCCACTCGCGCTCGGAAAGCTTCTCGATGGAGATGTCGGGTGCGGTCCAGATGCCCGCGTTGGCTATCAGAATATCCAGCCGCCCCAGGCGCTCGCACGCGAACTCGACCAGCCTTTTCGCTCCAGCCATTTTCGATAGATCGGCCTTGCAAGATTCGATGCGCGTACCGTGTTTGCGGGCTTCCTGCTCCACTTGCGCAGCCGCTTCGGAATTGCGGGCATAGCCGAATACGACATCTGCGCCCGCCTGCGCAAATAGCTTTACCGCTGCCGCACCGACGCCACGGGACCCGCCCGTGATCAATGCCGCTTTGCCTGCCAGCGAAATCATTCGTCCCCCAGGTTCAAGTTGTGAACTTCAGGCGTCCGCGGGAATTTTGCGCGCCGCACGAACGAGTCCGCGAAAAAGCGATTGCGCCAGTGCGTCCGTGGCGGCCATGCGCTCCGGATGCCATTGCACGCCCAGCACCCAATTAGAATCGCCAGTCCATTCCACGGCTTCGATCACTCCGTCCGGTGCCCGCGAAATCACGCGCAAATCTCGCCCCGGTTCCAGAACTGACTGGTGATGAGAGCTGTTCACTCGGACTTCCTCGGACGCTCCGGCCATCGATGCGACCTTCGTGCTCGGCTCGATGCGGGTGGTATGGAACACTTCCGGCGCGGCGTTCTTATCATTGGCGTCCGTCTGGTGGGCGATCGACGTGCCCAGCCCGCTCCGAATATCCTGCACCAGACTGCCGCGGAGGTATACGTTGAGACTCTGGATGCCGTAGCAGATTGCCAGCACTGGCTTCTGTTCGGCGAAGCAATGCTCCAGCAGCGCCCAGTCGGTGCGCTCGCGATACTCATCGGGATCAGCCGTGGCCGAGTGGCGCGCGGCTTGGAAACGAGAGGGATCTACGTCCGCCGGGCTGCCGGTCAGCAGCACAGCATCAAGGGTTGCAGCGATTTTGTCGAGATGATCGGTCGAAAGCCCGAGAGACAAAACCACAGGTTCGGCACCCGCCGAGAGCAGCGCGGAAACGTACGGCTCCAACTTGGCGAAATCGCCAGCAAGTTCTTCTTTTCGCGTGCGATACGGAAGGCCAACGCGCGGTCTCGAGCTGCCATCGGGGCGCATTCAAGTGATCGTACCATCGCGGATGAGCGCCGAGCAAACCAGCAGGCGCAACTAGCTGGCGCGTGCGCTTTTTTGCATCGACGTGCCACCCAGAATCTGCAGCGAGCCGCGAAACAGCTTCTCGAAATCTCCGTCGGCATTTGCGCGCGACTGCTCGATGGCCCGTTCCACGGACCGCTCGTCGTATCCCAGGTTAATTAGCGCCGACGCGACATCTGATTCAAGCTGCGAGCGCGTGGCGGGCTTGCCCGCTTCTGGCACATCAACAGCCGCCAGCCTGTCGCGCAGCTCCACCACGATCCGTTCCGCGGTCTTTTTGCCCACTCCGGGAATGCGCACCAGTTGCGCAAGATCGCCCTTGCGAATCGCGGGAACTAGTTCCTCAACCCCCATCCCCGAGAGAATTTTCAGCGCCAGCGAGGGCCCCACACCTGAAGCGGAAATCAACAGTTCAAAGCACTGCTTTTCGCGCGCGGTCAGAAATCCATACAGGGCCAGCTGGTCCTCGCGCACGTGCGTGTAGATCAGGAGCGTTGCTTCCTGGTGCAGCGCGCCTAGTTCAGCAAACGTGGAAAGCGGAATTTGCACCTGGTATCCCACGCCGCCAACGTCAATCAGCACCTGGTTCGGGCGTTTATCAACAAGCTTCCCGCGGAGCAATCCAATCATGTCCAGCGATTATTGATTAGCACCGCACTCGTGTCAAACGCTCACCATTGAACGAAGCCGAGTCCACGTACTCGCCAAAATTGGTCCACATCTTAAAAATGGGCCGTTCGCCCCAGCCCTGGAGACAACTCGAATTCCAATTTTCGGATTGCCTGGCCGCTTCCGAAAAGTGGTTTATCTGGTCCGCACCCACACGCGTCCGAATTTTCGTAGGTCACTGTGATTCATCGCAAAATCCGGATAGCACATTCAACTAGGTGCGATCGAACAGGCCCCCTCGCAAAAATAGTAGCGAACTTTTTACTTTATACGAACGTATCTGATACCGAAACGAAATGAGCGCATCGAATGCCTCACAGCAATCTCAAGGAGGAACCTACAATGTTTAGCAAGCGGTATTCTTTTGCAACTTCAGTGCTGGCTGGATGTGTTCTGGCGATTGCGCTGGCGGCCTATCCCGCAATCGCGAACGAATCGAAAACCGCCAACACGACTATGGACATTACTACTCCGACTTCGCTTGATGGCAAACCAGTGAAAGCAGGAAGCTATCGAGTCATAGCCAACGGTTCAACCGTGACGCTCAAAAGCGGAAGTAAAACGGTGGCCGAAGCGCCGGTCGAGTGGAAACAGGCGGATAACAAGGCCAGTTACTCCTCCGTCGTGACCGACGGCCACGGAATCAAAGAGTTTCATTTCGAGGGTAAGACGAGTTACATCGAAGTCGAAGAATAAGAAGGTTGAAGATCAAGGTTCCGGTCGAGGCCGTTCAGCGGTGCGCGCGATCCCGCTGGACGGCTTCATCGATCAGCGAATCCAGTTCGCGGCGCGTCAGCGAAATTCTCTTCGTGCTGTTGCCATTCGTGGAGCTTTCCCGCAGGCCTGCTGCCGGAGCGCTCGAACCCGCGGCGTAACGCGTTCGCGCGACAACCAGCTTTCCCACGTCCACGCTGGAAAGCATTTTCTGCTTGCCCAGCAGTTCGGTCACCAGGGCAACGTGAGCGAAGTGTTCAGTCGTCTCCATGCGGAGAAAAGCAGTCAGCAAATCTGGTCCGTACGTGACTGCCCCGTGATTGGCCATCAGAATCGCATCGTGTTCGGCCACGAAAGGTTCAATCGCATCGCTTAGCTCGGATGTTCCCGGAGTTCCGTAGCGCGCCAGCGGCACTTGTCCTAATCCGATTACCAGCTCGCACAATATCGGCTTATCAAGAGCCATTCCCGCCGCGGCGAATCCGGTGGCGATCGGCGGATGCGCGTGGCAAACGGCCTTCACGTCTGGCCGCAAGCGGTAAATCAGCACATGCATCGCAATTTCGGAGGATGCTTTGCGGCAGCCGCACACGGGGCGCCCGTCCAGATCGGTGATCACCAGATCTTCGGGTGCCATCATGCCCTTGCTCATGCAGGTCGGTGACGTCAGGATGCGGTCCGCGCCAAACCGCACGGAGATGTTCCCGTCCGTCGAGGCCACGAACCCTCGATCGTGAATCCAGCGGCCCACGGCGCAAATATCCCGCCGATGCTGTTCTTCCGGCTTTTCGGCGCCCGGAGAAATGGACTCGGGAAACAGAGCCGCCTCCTATTTCGAATTTGTGCATGGGCCGAGCTACGCGTAGAAACCGCGCAGCTTGAGTGCTCGAGCGACGCGGTCGATCGCCAAAATATAGGCCGCGATGCGGTTATCGACCCCGTGAGTTTCCGCGTAGCGTACCACTTGATCGAAGCTTTGTTCCATAACATCTTGCAGACGCTCGTTAACTTCGCGTTCCCGCCAGAAAAAGCCCTGCCGGTCCTGTACCCATTCGAAATAGCTGACCGTCACCCCGCCGGCATTCGCCAGAATATCCGGCACCACGAAGATTCCCTTTCGCCCAATGGTCGCGTCCGCATGCGACGTGGTCGGTCCGTTGGCGCCTTCGCACAGTATCTTGCAATCCACGCGGTGCACATTCTCAGCGGTAATCTGATTTTCTGTGGCCGCCGGAATTAAAATGTCGCACGGGCGGAACAGCAGCTCTTGCGCGGGCAATTTCTCGCCGCCCTGCGGCAAATCCGGTAGCCGCTTTCCCTGCCCGTAAACCCACTCGTTCAATGTAGGGACATCAAAGCCGTTCTCGTTGTACAGCCCCCCATGGATGTCAGCGACGCCGATGATCTTATAACCGGCCTCGTGCATCAGCAGCGCTACGTTCGAGCCCACGTTTCCAAAGCCCTGCACGATCACGCGGCACTTGTCACGCTTCATCTTGAATTTCGCCACCGCCTTATCGCAGCAGATCATCACTCCGCGGCCCGTGGCTTCGCGGCGGCCCTGCGACCCGCCAAGATCCAGAGGTTTGCCTGTTACCACCGCCGTGGTCGCTTGCCGCACGTGCATCGCGTACGTATCCATTACCCACGCCATCGTCTGTTCATTCGTGCCGATGTCCGGTGCCGGCACGTCGCGCTCCGGCCCGAACCAATCTGCCAATTGCGCGGTGTAGCGGCGCGTCAGCCGTTCGAGCTCCGGCTTGGATAGCTTTCCCGGATCGCAAATCACGCCGCCTTTTGCGCCCCCGAAGGGAATGTTCACCACTCCGCATTTCCAAGTCATCCACGCCGCGAGCGCCCGCACTTCGTCCAAGCTAACGTCCGGAGAGAATCGAATGCCGCCCTTCCCCGGCCCGCGCACCGTCGAATGCAGCACGCGGTAGCCGGTGAAAATTTGCACGTGGCCGTTATCGAGCGCCACCGGAATGTATACCGTGATCTCGCGTTCCGGATACTTCATATACTGATATAGGCCGGATTCCAGGCCGAGCTTGCGTGCCGCGATCTCGAATCGCGCTTCGGCCGATTCAAAAACGCTCATCTCGCCGGTTACGGTTGCGGGCATATCACTTCCTCCGCTTTTCAGATTTGGAAAGGGTCAAATGGTTTGCAGCAGCTATCGGATTCGCAGAGAAAGATACAACGCCGTCGGCGCCACCGGCGCGAATAAAATCGGTCCGTTGCTGCATTTAGCTTCGCGCCTCGGTGCTCCGTAGGTCGTGGCCCGTCATTTCGCGCGGCTCCGTTGCGCCAGCCAGTCCTAGGATCGTGGGCGCGATATCGCGCAGCGAGCCGCCCGGTTTTAGGGCCGGGTGGCCATCGTCGCTGACCAGCACGAACGGAACGGGATTCGTGGTGTGATACGTGTGCGGGCCGCCGGTTACCGGATCGATCATCGTTTCCGCGTTGCCGTGGTCGGCGGTGATGATCCACGCTCCTCCGCGAGGACGCAGCGTCTGATAAATCCTGCCAAGGCATGCGTCAATTGTCTCGCAGGCCTTAATCGTCGCCTCCAGTTTGCCTGAATGTCCTACCATGTCTGCGTTGGCGAAGTTCATGATAATCGCGTCGAATTCGCCCTTTTCAATCGCCTGGACCACTGCGTCCGTGATTCCGGCGGCAGACATTTCCGGCTGTAAGTCATACGTAGGCACTTTGGGTGACGCAACCAGAAGCCGTTCCTCGCCCGGAAAGGGCTTCTCGATGCCGCCGTTGAAAAAGTAGGTGACGTGCGCGTACTTCTCCGTTTCGGCCACGCGCAAGTTTTTATAGTTCAACTCCGCAAACACGTTCGCCAGGATATGCTCTAGCTTTTCCGGTCCCAGCAAATATTTCAGCCACGGCCACGTCTTTTCGTACTGCGTCATGGCCACGAAGCACAAGTTTTTCGGGCGCCCCGGATCGGCGAACTTGTCGAAGCCCGGCTCGATCAGCGCGCGCGTCATCTGCCGGGCGCGGTCTGCGCGGAAATTGAAGAAGATCACCGCGTCATCGTCGCGGATCGGTCCGCCAGCAACGGCGGGTTTACCAGCGGTCGCCGCCGTCGTGATCGCCACCGGCACAACGAACTCGTCCGTGACGCCTTTTTCATAGCTCGCGCGCATCACCGCGATCGGATCGCTCGATTTCGTTTCCGATTCGCCATGTACCACCGCGCGATACGCCCGCTCCACGCGCTCCCAGCGATTGTCACGGTCCATCGCATAATAGCGGCCGCTGACGCTGGCGATCTGTCCCACGCCGTATTCGCGCATCTTCTGCTCTAGTGCGCGCAGAAAATCGATGCCGCTTTCCGGAGGTGTGTCCCGGCCGTCCATGAAGCAATGGACCAACACTTTCTCAACTTTATTTTCGCGAGCCATCCTTAGCAGCGCGTACAGATGCCCGATATGCGAATGCACCCCGCCGTCGCTTACCAGGCCCATCAAATGCAATTGACGCTCGCGCCCGCGCTTCATCGCTTCCAGTAGCAGCGGATGACGCAAGAATTCGCCGCTAGCAATCAACTGTTCCACGCGCGTGATGTCCATTTGCACGATTCGGCCAGCGCCGATATTCAGATGGCCCACTTCGCTATTGCCCATCTGTCCCTTGGGCAATCCAACCCACGGACCGGAACTTTGAATCAGCGTGTTGGGAAATTCCTTCAGCAGGCGGTCGTAGTTGGGCTTGCGCGCCAAAGCGATGGCATTGCCCTTTGTCTCCGGGCGATAACCCCACCCGTCCAAAACCGTCAGCACGATCGGTCGCGGCCTCTTACTCATCAGCGCCCCGTACGCTTGCCCGGAACTTGCCGTCTTGCCACTATTAAAATTGTCCGGAACTCATTAATGATTTGCGTTTCAGCCCACATAGCTTGCCCACGTTAGCCGAGTAGCCTCGCCACTTGCAAGCCTATGTTGCCGTATGGTGAAACGCCAAAAGAGGAACTGCGGAGAACTGAACCGTCAGAGAGCGCCCTGGGCACGCGGACACCAGCTTCGCGCCCCTCGCGAGGGCAAAGTCAATTATCCGATCTGCATCACGTTGGCGACCGCCGCGATCAAAAAAGCCAACGTGCCGACCGCCGCCGCGGCAGCGGCGATTACAGACCAGAATGTTAATCGGTCCTCGGACCTGTCCACAAACCGCCTGCACACCAGAACGAATAGCAACACAGCTACAGCTTCGGAAACCAGCGCCGCCACGCAAAAAACTATTACTGGAAACCGGTTACTGAAAAGCAAGTTCACATCGAACCCGGCAAACAATTGCGATGGAACCAATGCCGCCACTACCACTGGCCAGAGCGCGAGCCAAAAACCAATCGAAAATTGGCGCTTCCGGCTAAGAAACCATTTGTCCTTCTCCAGTGCAAGCGCCCATGCGTTTTTCAATTGCATTGACGTCTGTGTTACGAACGGATGCGGTGAGTGTGCTTCCTTCCCAGTCCATGGAAATTGGCCAGTTACGGTTGAGCGAGCTAGTTTTGCGCCCATCTTTCCTTAGATGCAACCCCCTGTGGTCGCTGTTTTCATGGTAGCCGTCAAGAGACGCCGAACGGAACCCTACCTCCGAAACCTAGGACCATTCGTTGAATTAGATGACGATCCCGCAGGTTTTGTAACACCGGACATTGCGTCCGCTATGCCGAAACCCAACCCCAGCTACAAAACCATTGGAGTTGATCGCCGTGCGTCAAAATGGCGTGATACGGATCATGTCGTGCAGCAATTCGACGCGGCGGTTAGGAAACCGCGCAGCTATCCGGGATCGGAGCCCGTCAAATGTTGGAGCGCCGTTGCGCCCGTCGAGCATGCGCGCATCGTCCATCAACACAACATGCCCACTCACAGGACGTGAAAGCGCGGCTTCAACCTCCGCGGAAAGCCTCTGCGGATCGCGCGCCAGATCCGCCCAGCCCCAGTAACCCGCGTCCAGCCAGAAAAGCGCTGGCTCCGAAATTGACTTCAGTAGTTCCGGCAGCACTTTCTGGCTGTCTCCCTCCAGGATGTGAATGCGGGGGTCGTCGGCGAAGCGGCGCGTCGCGCGCCGTGCCAGCTCCGGGTCGTATTCGATGGAAAATATGCGCTCAAAATCATTCTTTACCGCCGCCACCATTTCGCCGTAGTACGTGCCCGTTTCGACGAGCGTACGCAGCCCGTACTGCCGCGCGTATTGGCGCACCGCGCGCTGCTTCACAAGATGCGGCGACCGAACGGGCTGCCCCCGCAATTTCCAATACCAGTAGTCGGGGTAATGGCCCAGCGCTTTGTACGCGCCGTAAAACGGCAAATTGCGAAGTATTTTTCGAAAGGGCGCCAAGCGGCCTCGCCAGAATTTGTCGCGAGCAACGCAGCGTAGCTTTCACCGGAAAACGTGTCAAGCGTTGCGCGGCGCACCCGGCAGTTGAGCTTTGCCCGGCGAGTAAGTTTTCGGCACGGCTGTGCGTACAAATGGTGAGGGTGGACGCACATGGAAACAAAAGCCTACAAAGGAATGGGAATGGAGGGTGGCATCGCGCGTTGGTACGGGAAGCTCACGCGCAAGAGTTTGCCGGAATTTCAGGGTCTTGCGCGGCGCATGGCCGCCGGTTTACCTGAAGGTTCTTGCGTGCTGGAAGTTGCGCCTGGCCCAGGTTATTTTGCAATCGCGTTGGCGAAACTTGGCTCCTTCGAAATCGCGGGCCTTGATGTCAGCAAAACCTTCGTCGACATCGCGCGAAAAAATGCCCACAAGGAAGGCGCAAGAGTCGACTTTCAGCAGGGTAACGCATCGCGCATGGCCTTCGCGGACAACGGCTTCGATCTGATCCTCTGCCGCGCCGCCTTCAAAAACTTCTCCGAGCCGGTTCGCGCTCTGGCCGAAATGCGCCGCGTTCTGCGTCCCGGCGGCAAGGCTGTGATCATCGATCTCCGCCGCGACACGCCCCACGAGCAACTCAACCGGTACATCGGCGCCATGAACGTCGGAGCGGTGAATGCGACGCTCATGAGATGGACGTTCCGCTTCATGCTGCTGAAGCGCGCCTACACCCGCGAGGAATTCGAGCGCATGATCGCCGAAAGCGGCTGGGAGAAATCCCAGATTAGCGAAACGCCAGTCGGTTTTGAGATTACGCTGACGAAGTAACGAGCGCGCAGCGCTCCGCTTCGGGCTGACGTCGTGTCACCGGTTTAATGCCGCGAAAGCGCCGCGCGTCCCAGGAATTTCGCGGACGAACCTAGTTCCTCTTCGATGCGCAGCAGTTGATTGTATTTGGCGATGCGGTCCGTGCGCGAAGCCGATCCCGTCTTGATCTGCCCGCTGCCCATGGCCACCGCAAAATCGGCGATGAACGGGTCCTCGGTTTCGCCGGAACGGTGCGAAATAATCGTTGCGTATTTCGCCTTCCGCGCCATCTCCACCGCCTCGATTGTTTCGGTCACGCTGCCAATTTGATTGAGTTTAATAAGGATCGCGTTGCTGATGCCTTCGGAAATGCCGCGCGCGAAAATTTTCGGGTTGGTGACGAAAATATCGTCGCCAATCAGCTGCAGCCGGTCGCCCATTTCTTTGGTCAGCAGCTTCCAGCCATCCCAATCGTCTTCCGCCAGCCCGTCCTCAAGCGACACGATCGGATATTGCCGCACCCAGTTTTTCAAAAATTCGATCATCTGCTCGGACGTGCGCGTGGAACCGTCCGATTTCTTGAAAACGTACCGTTTCGTAGAACGGTCGTAAAATTCGCTGGCGGCGGGATCGATGGCGATAGCGATCTGCTCTCCCGGCTTGTACCCAGCCGCGGTAATCGCTTCGAGTATTCGTTCTAGCGCCTCTTCGTTGGATTTCAGATTCGGCGCGAAGCCGCCTTCATCGCCGACCGTCGTCGTATACCCATTTTTCTTGAGCACGGCTTTCAGATGATGGAAAACCTCCACGCCCCACCGCAGCGCTTCATGAAAGCTGGACGCGCCCACGGGCATCACCAGAAACTCCTGCGCGTCCACGGAATTGTCCGCGTGCACGCCACCGTTCAGGATGTTCATCATGGGCACGGGCAACACTCCGGTTGGCGCACCCGCAGTATGCCGCGCCAGATACTTGTAGAGAGGCTCGCCGGAGGCTACTGCCGCCGCGCGCGCCGCAGCCATAGACACCGCCAATATTGCGTTCGCGCCAAACTTCGACTTATTCGGGGTCCCGTCCGCATCGATCATTTTGCGATCGAGCGCGCGTTGATCCGCGGCGTCCATGCCTTTCACCGCGCCGGCGATCTCGGTGTTCACGTGCCCGACCGCTTTCAGCACGCCCTTTCCCAGATAACGCGTCTTGTCGCCGTCGCGCAATTCGATCGCTTCGTTCTCGCCCGTCGATGCGCCGGAGGGCACCGCCGCGCGTCCAAACGCTCCATTTTCCAGCCGCACATCCGCTTCCACTGTGGGATTTCCGCGCGAATCCAGAATCTCTCGTCCGTGTACGGCGACAATCTTCGTGGACATTTGCCCCCCTGTAGTTTGTTCAGATTCGAAGCGCTATTCCGGCTCCTCGATCATCGATTCCGGCCGCACCACAATCGCTACGCCGTTTTCGGAAATCGCGTAGCGCGCCCGGTCCGCTTCGGGATCGTGGCCGATTACCGTTCCGGTTGGCAACTCCACGTGCCGGTCGATGATGGCGCGCCGAATGCGGCAATGCCGCCCGATATTCACGTGGTTGAAGATGATCGAGTCTTCAACCTCCGCATAGCTGTTCACGCGCACATCGTAACCAAGAATCGATCGCTCCACGCGCCCTCCGGAAATAATCGATCCGCCGGCCACCATCGAATCCAACCCCACGCCCATGCGCCCCGGATCGGCAAACACGAATTTCGCCGAAGGATACTGGTGCTGCCAGGTGTAAAGGGGCCAGCTCTTGTCGTACAAATTGAAAACCGGGCTGACGGATATTAAGTCCAAATTCGCTTCGTGATACGCATCGATCGTGCCCACGTCCCGCCAGTACGCGTTCTCTTTCTTGTTTTCGTCGCGGAAATTGTACGCAAATACGCGATATTTTTCGATGATGCGGGGCAGAATGTCGCCCCCGAAATCGTGCGACGACGATGGGCTCTCCGCGTCCGCGATCAGGATCGGCACCAGCAGTTGCGTATTAAACAGGTATACGCCCATCGAAACGTTGGTCTTGTCCGAATGGGCCGTCGAGGGTTTCGGATTCTCCGGCTTTTCCTCGAAGCCAACGATTCGCCACTGCGCGTCCGTTTCGATTATTC
Organism: Candidatus Acidiferrales bacterium; assembly: GCA_049591475.1. GTDB lineage: Bacteria > Acidobacteriota > Terriglobia > Acidiferrales > UBA7541 > Palsa-295. The sequence goes on along the minus strand of JBAWEZ010000072.1, from coordinate 20,837 downwards.
CAAACTGCCGCGCCGCCGCCGCTCGATCCATCTCCACCGTTGCAACCGTCACATCGGCCCCGGCCGCCACGTGCTGTTCGAGCATCGTCTGATAATTCATTTTGTAGATGTGGTCGCCCGAAAGTATGAACACGTAGCTCGATTGCTCGCTGCCGATGGAATAGATGTTCTGGTACACCGCATCAGCCGTGCCCTGGTACCACTGCTGCGACACACGCATCTGCGGCGGCAACACCTCGATGAAATCGCCATATCCCATCAGAGATGACCATCCGCGCCGGATGTGCCGGTTCAGGCTCAGCGCCTTGTATTGCGTCAGGACGAATACGCGGTTTAGGTCGCTGTTCAGGCAATTTGAGAGCGTCACGTCTATGATCCGGTAAACGCCGCCGAACGGAACCGCAGGTTTCGCCCGGTCGCGCGTCAGCGGCCATAGCCGCTCGCCCTGTCCGCCAGCCAGGAGCACTGCAATCGCTTTGCGCATCAGAGGCATGATTGGTCCCAAGTCGCCAGGAGTCGCCGTGTTGCCGACCCATTCTATATTACCGCCTCCGTTTTTCCACTCGGGTGCAGAACCCAGCGAAGTATCTCCGGAATCGCCCTAAAGCTGCCTGTAGTTACCAACGCGTCAGCATCCCTCCCCGCAAAACTGTTTTAGCGATTTAAACCTTGACTTATGAGGTAGCCTCCGATAGGAAGTAGGGAGAATTTGCCGGTTCGCAACGATTCCGGATAGAATAAAGCATCTGTCGAATCACATATCACAACAGGGGAACGGGGGTGAGTACGCGTGGCAGAAGTTGTTATTCAAGAGGGTGAATCTTTGGAGAACGCCCTTCGTCGCTTTAAGCGAAAGGTCCAGGGCGAGGACATCATCAAGGAGATCAAAAAACACAGCTACTACATGAAGCCCGGCGAAAGGCGTCGAGCCAAGGAAGCCCTCTCGCGTAAGCGTCTCCGTAAGAAGCAGCGGCGTGAACAAGACTAGGCGGCCATCTCACAGGCAACTCTCCCAGAAGTTTGGTGCCCCAACCGGGGTCCCCGGAGCGCGGCTAATGCGCGCCGGGGCGGAGGAGCCGGTAAGTTCCCGTGGATTCTCGCGGGCGCTTACCGGCCGTCTCGAAGCATGCCTTCTGCCTGCGTCCCTCGTGCGAACACGGCCCGGGAGCGGCGTATGGAATACCATGACAAAGTCCTGAAGTGTTCTGAGTGTGCGGCGGAGTTCGTTTTCACCGCCGGCGAACAGATGTTTTTCGCCGACAAGGGTTTTAAGAACGAGCCGAAACGCTGCAAGGCCTGCAAGACCGTTCGCGGCCAAGGGCATGACGCGGGCGGTTCCACTACCGTTCAGCGAGTGGAAACGAAAACGGTCTGCTCGCAGTGTGGGAAAGAGACCACCGTTCCGTTCAAACCCACGCAGGGGCGGCCAGTGTACTGCCGGGAATGCTTTCAGCAGCGGCGCACCATCGGCATGAATGCTACCGCTTAACTGACTAGCAGCGACCTCGGCTGCGGGCACAGTCGGGGCGCCGGAAATCAATTTCGACGATCTATTGGACGCGCTTTTCGTGGCTTGAACTACAGGCTTCCAAGAAGGGCGCGTTCGCTTTTTGCGGCTGAACTTTGCCCGCGCCTCTGATTACTGCCCATCGGCACGCCGAGAATCAATCCAACGCGCCAAGATTTCTGCGTCGCGTGGGCCTCCCATTTTCTGAACTGTCAGAATTGAATTGCTGGCGGATGCCTTAAACGCCGTTTTTCCGCACACCGCCTGGTGACTGAGGCCGTGACGCTAAACGAGAATGGCGCCGGTGCTAAAACAATCCCGGCTGGCGCCGGGGCATTTCCATTCCGAAATGTTTGTACGCCAGCGCCGTGGCCACGCGCCCTCGCGGCGTGCGGTCCAGCAGGCCCAGCTGCATCAGGTACGGCTCGTATATTTCTTCGATCGCGTCTTCTTCCTCGCTCAATGACGCCGCAATCGTGTTCAGGCCCACCGGCCCGCCCGCGTATTTCTGCAGGATCGTCAGCATCAGGTTGCGGTCCGTTTCATCCAGCCCGTGCTCGTCCACGCTGAGCATCTTCAGCGCCTCGCGTGCTACCGCTAGCGTGATGTGCCCCTCCGCGCGCACTTCGGCAAAATCTCGCACTCTCCGCAGCAGACGGTTAGCCACTCGCGGTGTTCCTCGGCTTCTCCGCGCGATCTCGCTCGCACCTTCCGCATCAATCGTAATCCCCAGGATTTTCGCCGAACGCGTGATGATCTTTTCCAAATCCGCTGGTGTGTAGAACTCCAGCCGGTGCACGATCCCGAATCTCGAACGCAGCGGCGCCATCACCAGTCCCGCCCGCGTGGTCGCGCCCACTAGCGTGAATTGATTCAGCTGGTACGGATGCACGCGCGCGCCCGGCCCCTGCCCAATAATCAAATCGACGCGAAAGTCCTCCATCGCCGGATACAAAATCTCTTCCAGCGCCGGCTGCAAGCGGTGAATTTCGTCCAAAAAGAAAAAATCGCGCGCGTCGAGCGACGTCAGCACCGCCGTCAAATCCCCTTTTTTCTCCAGCAGCGGACCCGAACTGATTTTGATCTGCGAGCCCATTTCTCGCGCCAGGATTTGTGCCAGCGTCGTCTTGCCCAGCCCTGGCGGCCCGTAGAGCAGCACGTGATCGAGCGCTTCTCCGCGGTTCCGCGCCGCTTCCACGGCGATCTGCAAATTTTCCTTTACGCGGTCTTGCCCGATGTAGTCGCTGAAGTTCGCCGGGCGCACGGTCGCTTCGATGCGCGCGTCTTCATCCAACACCCGCCCCGAAACCAGCCGCCGGGATTCCGTCATCTCAGGCATGGGTCATCATCAGAAATAACACTGCACAGCATACCGCAGGCCGACTGTTTCGCAGGAGCGAAATGCGATACGAGCACGTGACGGAACGTTCCGGGCAGAAGCATCTCCGGCCACGCGTTTTCAACGAGTTATGCGCGTTTGTACTCGCTTGAACGTTCCAGGTAGAACCAAGAGTTTTCATGCAATGAAGCGAACGGCAGGCGAATGAAAGCGGGCTCCCGTCAACCGGACCTATCCGCGACGGTGAGGCTTTTCGAAGTTTGGCGACCCAACCTCATTTTTCTGCGGGGCCAACAGAACCCGGCTCACGCAACTGGAATCGCCGCGAAAAGTCCATAAGGTCAATACCCTCCGCAAATTCTCGTACCCTTGCCGACCAGCGCTAAGAATCGGTTCATGGCATGATTGACGTGCGGGATGCGGAGTCGTAGCATCTCGCCCTGGTCCGATGCCTTCATCTTCCCACGGGAACCCGAAAGGAAATTCGCACATGAGAAAAGTACACCACGCCGCCGTCGCTCTCTCGACTCTGGTTTTGGCGACTTCGGTGCTGGTATTGAGCGCGGCTCTGCCGGTGTTGGCTCAGACCCATTCGCCGAAAAAACCCGCCGCAGTCCCCGAAACAAGCGACATGGCCGCGATCCAATCCCTCGAGGACCAGTACGTGGAAGCCTTCGACACCAGAGACGTGGACGGAATCATGGCCAACTACGCCCGCGGAAAAGAGCTTTTCGTGTTCGACGCAGTGCCGCCTCGCGAGTACCCCAGTTGGGACGCCTACAAGCGAGATTGGGAAACCCTGTTTTCCCAGTATCCCGGGCCCGCTAGCGACAAAATGTCCGAACTGCGCATTACGGTGGTCGGTCCAGTGGCTTACGGCCATCACATTGAAGACACGCAGTTCACGTTGAAGGATGGAACGAAGAAGGAGTTTGTGGTGCGCGTCACGGACGTATTTCGAAAATTCAGGGGCAAGTGGCTGATCGTCCAAGAGCATGTCTCCTTCCCCGTGGACGTGACCACCGGCCAGGCCGACCTGCTCTCCAAACCCTGATCCACGTTGCCGCGCGTAGGCTTCAGTGGACATTTTGAGGGTCAGGCCAGTGCTGAGAAAAGGCCAAACGAAAGAGGCGAGTAACTAACGCCTAGAGCATCTGTCAAAGTCGGCCCCGAAACTCGCGGGTAAAAACGCCGCGAGCAACTCGCCTTTCAGCAACTCGATCAGTTCGTACTCGTTGAGATCCAACGGGCGAGGCAGCACGTTTCCATCTTTCCACCAAGGGAGTCGAACCTGCTCTTCACCAGTTTCCTTTCCACGCCCAGCACCATACCCTGGCGCTCGGCACGAATCGTTTCGAGTACCCGCTTCACCCCTTGACTGTGAGTCAATGAAATTAGGACGCTGCCGTCGAGCCGCCGCCTTGCACCAGCGGCGCGCGGCGGTGCTATACTCCTTCCAGCAAACTCAACTGAAAAGGGGCAGAGCCATGGTCATCGGCGAACGGTTGCGAGCGATACGGGACGAGAAGCATCTCTCTCAGGGCGACATCGAAAAGCGCACGGGCTTACTCCGCTGCTACATCTCTCGCGTCGAGAACGGCCACACCGTTCCGGCGATTGAAACGCTCGAAAAGTTGGCGCGAGCGATGGAAGTCCCTCTCTACCAAATTTTCTACGACGGCGAAGAACCTCCCAAGGCTCCAGCGCTAACGAAACGCCAGTTGAATGACACGGGCTGGGGCAGCAACGGAAAAGATGCCCGGTTACTCGACCAGTTCCGTAGAACACTCAGCAAAACCAAGCCCGAGGACCAAAAGCTTTTGTTGGTCATGGCCGGGAAAATGGCGCGAGCGAATCGCGCGAAAGCCTAGTCCGCCTCGATCGTTGGAGTGTTGGGCGAGCTGGCCGCGCGGACCAAGCTTCCGGTCCTGATTTTGCGGACGCCCAACGCTCGGGTTTTAGCGTGTGGCCTTTAGGGTCGCGCCTTTTCCGTGCTGTCGCTCGGGCATAAGATTGCGCGCCGGAGCGCGCTTCCATTCGCTTGTGTTCACCCGCGCGAGTCCTGCTCCCGCACTGCGAGTTATTAGCCCATGCGCGCCCATAGCCACGAACCCGTGCGACTGCGACCTTGATGGAGACTGTTCTAGGGGTGATAGTCGCGCGATACGTCTAGGTACAGGTCAGTGGGACCTGTACTCATTTTGTACTTCCGGCCAGTAGGCTTTCCCTCCGCGGATTTGCTACCGTCGATCTGTGACCATGCGCCGTTACGGACAACTCGCCAACGTAGCTCTCGCCGCAAAGGCGCGCGCCCTGGCGACCTTTCATTCGCGCCGATTCAGCCCTGCGGCGCATTCATCTTTCTCCCGGCTCCGTAAACCAGCTGATATCCTCAAACCTGAGCCTCGATGCGAAATGCCGGGAGCGCCCCGGCTATCGCGGCGTCAGATCGACACACCCCGCCATTCTAAACACCGTGTAAGTGGTAGAAAACACACGATCGGCGCCTCTTCAGATCGACACAAACTCAGTGTCAGCAAACTAGCCAAATGCGTCACTTTTCATTTTGCGATAGGCCTTGCTCCAGCGGTAGTTATTTACAGGAGCCGCGCGCTCCAGGCGAGCGCGCGCTGTTCTTTGACAACTTAGGCGCCATTGAGCGCGCTATTTAGAGGAGTAGGACTCGCGGCGAGGGTTCGGCGGCGTACAGATCGTCCACCAGCGCTGCTCTCCGCTCCAGCACCACGCGCTGGTTGAACGAGCCTTTGTCGGTGATCTCGCCGGCATCGAGCGACGGAGGCTCGTCCGCTAGCGCCGCGCGCGCCACGCGGTTCGAGCTGCCCGTCGATTGCTGCGCCAGCATTTTCAGCAGCGCGTGAAATCGCCCGCTCACTTTCGCGTTCGCCACAACGTGGGCAAGCGGCGCATTACGCGGCAATTCTGGAGCGAGCGCGCGGCACGCATCGGCATCGACGAACAAAATCGCCGACAAAAAATCACGGTCCAGGCCGGCGATCACCGCATCGCGAAGCAGCGGTGCGCAGTGCGCGATCATCGTCGCGCGCAGCGGCCCCACGCTGACCCACGTGCCATTCGCGAGCTTGAAATCTTCGGTTATCCGTCCGTCAAAAAGCAGTCCTTTGTTGACGTCGCCGGGATCGATCAATTTCACCGCATCGCCAAACGAATAAAAACCATCTTCGTCGAACACTTTCGCGGTCAGTTCCGGCTGACGCCAATATCCCGGCGTGATGTTCGGCCCGCGCACGCGCGCTTCGAGCTTCCCTTCATACGGAACCAATTTCAGCTCGACGCCGGGCACGGGAATGCCGATCGTTCCCGCGCGATCCGTTTCCCACGTGGTTTGAATGGCCATCGGCGAAGTTTCTGTGGAACCTAGGCCCGTAGCCATGATGATTCGTTCGCCGCAGGTTTCAAAAGCAAGTTGCCGGTACGCGTCCCACACCGGCTGCGAAAGTCCCGCTCCGGCGTAGAACATCATTCCCAGCCGACGGAAAAACGATTCGCGCAATTCCTTATCGGCGCGCAAAAAAGGCAGCAGGTCTTCGTAGCCCTTCGGCACGTTGAAAAAAATCGTCGTCGAAATCTCGCGCAGGTTGCGCACCGTTTTTTCGATCCAGCCGGGGCCGGGTTTGCCATCATCTATAAAGAAAGACCCGCCGTTGTAAAGCGCGATACCCGTGTCGTGATTTCCGCCGAAGGTGTGATTCCACGGCAGCCAATCGACAATCACCGGAGGATCGTCTTCGAGAAAACCGAAAAGCTGCGCGATCTGCTGCTGATTGCTGCAGAGCATCCGGTGCGTGTTGATTACCGCTTTGGGCAGCGCCGTGGAGCCGGACGTGAAAAGGAATTTCGCCACGTCGTCGGGACGAATTTTCTCGTGCGCTTCGCGAACCGCACCCGTCGGATTCGTTTCGAGAAGCGACGCGAACACCCCGCCTTTTCGCCGGTCCGGCGGCGCCGTGGTGGCGATCACCTCCACCCGTTCATCCACTACCGCTTCGATTGCCTGCGCGTAGCGTTGCCCATCGGACGCGAACACCAGCCCCGGCGTAAGAACCTTCATCGTGTGGCGCAGCTTTCCGAAATCCCTGGAGACCAGCGAGTACGATGGAGAAATCGCCGCCGTCGGAATGCCCACGTGCTGTCCCGCGAGCATCAGCAAATAATGTTCCAAGTCGTTTTCGGAAAGAATCGCGACGGGCCGCTCCGCTGAAAGCCCGCGATCGAGCAGTGCCTGCCCGATGCAGCGCACCGAGTCCCACACTTGCTCGTAGGTCAGCCTACGCCATTGGTCATCTACGCCCTGCCGGCCGGCGGATGTGCCACGGCGCGCGATGCACGTCTTTTCCGGAGAGACTTTGGCCCAGTGCGCCAGCCGGTCCGTGAGTACTTTCGGATATGGCCGCAGCTCTTCTTCGGGCTTTACAAGCATCACTCCGCCAGGCAGGTGTTCGAGCGTAGCGCCCGACGTGCGCATGCGCACGCGGCGAACTCCGCCAGATGCCTCGGCGGGCATTGCGGCGCGAGATTGCAGTTTCTGCGAATCGGTCATCGGCGCATATCTTCGCACACTCGTTTCACGGGCTCAAAGTTGTCCGTTCGACAAGAGAGTTGCGATCAGCGGCCCACGCGGACGCTCTTGCCGGAATATTCGAGGAGCGACGCCTGCAACTGTTCGGACGTGAGAGTCCAACCGAAGAAAGATTCCACGTTAAACACAGAGGCTTCGTATACGCTGCGATCGCCTGCGGCCATGGTTGCGTCGCGGAGCAATATCGGCCAGTAGTCGAGGAAATACGAATCGCGCAAAGTGGATTCCACGCAGACGTTGGTGGCAATGCCCGTGAAGAAAAGATACTGAATGCCGCGCACGCGCAACTGCGAATCGAGCGTCGTCCCGGCGAAGCCGCTGTAGCGTGTTTTGGTGATGACCAGGTCGGCGAGATGCGGGACGAGTTCGTCAACGACGGCAAAATCCCAAGAGCCTTCGGTGAGCAGCTTGCCTTTCAGTTCCGGCCGCGTGCACATCAGGTGCATGGCCGTTTCCTTGTAAAAGTTGGGTGAGCGCGGGCCGCCGGCATTGCTGAGGTCGGGCTTGTAGCCGACCTGCAAATAGACGACTGGCACGCCAACCGGACGCGCGGCGTCAAGCACGTTGCGAATGACGCGGACGACGCGGGTGGCATCTCCGAGATCAACCCCGGCGAGGTCCAAAGTGCCTCCCTTTTTCGCGAAGGCGTTCTGCATATCGACAACGACGATCGCGGAGCGCGCGAAATCGACATCAACTGGTTCGGGCTTGGCGTCGAGCTTCATGGGCGATCAAAAGTTGGTTCTGCCAACGGCACGGCGCGAAAGGTTACTACAGCGAGCACGCGGTGACAATCGGGCGGCGCGGTTTTCGAGGCGATCATCCAGAACAAAAAAGAAGGCCGGGCGCAAGTCCGGCCTTCTGCAAAACGGTTTAACTGCGAGATGGTTTAGAAGTCTACCTTCGCCGAGAACTGGAACTGGCGTGGATTCATCATGGTTTCCGGGGCTCCAAATGTCGAAGTTGGAGTCGGTGGTATGAACAGGAAGGCGCCGGAAGAAGTTGGGTCAGCGGCCGCGATTGGCGTCGGCTGCGCCGTCCCACCATCCGGGCACGCAACCGCCGCTGAGCCCGCCTGAATCTCGCGGCTTACAGCGTCGTTGTAGTGCCCCGGGATGGCTCCGCAGAAGACCGGCGAGCCATAGATCGAATACACCTGATCGACGTTCGGGCGGTTCAGGACGTTGAATGCGTCGACCGCCAAATCCAGCCTCAGGTTGCTCCGGAGCTGGACGCTGCGACCGAACCGGAGGTCCCATGAGTACAGGGGATCGCCGATGTACGTGTTACGCGGGATCATCGTCTGGCAAGTAGCCACGGTCGCGCAATGAGTACCCGGCACTCCCGCGCCGCCAACACGGTCGACCGAACCGGCGGCAAAATCATTCAGCGTCGGTGAGCCGTAGTAAATCGTGAACGGGCGCCCTGATCCCAAGGTGATGATGCTGCTGAAGAGCCAATCGCGGCGCCACCATGCGCCGGTTGTGGGCGAGTTGGCCGTGAAATTGGTGACCAAGAGGTGCCGCTGGTCCTGGTTGGAATTGGCTTCCTCGGCGCGGTAGTTGAACTGGTTGACCGGGAGGTTAACGAAGGTGGTGAAGTTGCCGTTATCGATGGTGTGCGAGTAGGTGTAGTTGGCGGTCAGGTTGAAATAGTTCCCAAGGCGCTCGATCGCGGTAACGGTCAACCCATTGTATCGGGCATTGGCCACGTCGTTGTTGTAGTCCAGAAGGCCAGCGCTGATCGTCTGTAAGCCACTGCCAAGAGCGCCCTGAAAGAAAGGTCCCAAACCCGCCAGCGCGCCGGTGCCGAGCGTCGGTGTTCCCGAGGCGCATTGTGAGAAAGACCCGTTCGCGTTGAGTAGACCCGGCACCCATTCACCCAATGCCGGATCACCTGGGACGACCGACAGCCGATCCGTGGGGTTGGCCGCCTGCGCGGCATCCGTCGTGCCAAGGGGACAAGGTACGTTAACGTTGTTGCCGCGAACCAGGCGGTGCCCGCCGACGAACAGATAGCCAACGTTGAGCGCGAAGCCTCCGCCGAACTGGCGGTCGATTTCGGCACTGGCCTGCTCGGCGTAAGGAAACGCGCTATTGTATTCCATGCCGCCGGTGCCGATACCGCACTCGTTTCCGGGTAGCATATCCGCGTACTGGTCGCCCATGAAGCAAGTCCCAACCAGCGAAACCTCGTGCGAAACCGGGTCTATCCCGTCGTAGCCGCCGGTTGTAATGATGCTCTTGCCGAACGATGAAGCCGATGCGCCCGCAAATCCGGCCAGTTGGTAGCCCTGAGAGGCCATCTCATTATTATGGGTGGTAAAGCTGAGGTTCTGCGGCTGGACTCCAGCGGCGGCGCAGGCGGCCGCGACGTTTGCCGGGGCATGGTTGCCGCAGAGATAGCCGGGAACCGTCTTCTGGGTATTAGGCACGAAGAAGAAGGTGAGGTTGTAGCGGTCGTCGAACATGCCGAAGCCGGCGCGCAGGACAGTCTTGCTATCCGGCGAATAGGCTAGGCCGATGCGAGGCTGCCATTCGTTGTAATCCGGCTTTACGAATTCCGCAAGGCCGGATTCGAAATCCCAACGGAGACCGTAGTTGATGGTCAGCCTGGGAGTGATTCTCCACTGATCTTGAAGAAAGCCGCCCCAATAACCGTGGTCGATCGTTTTGCCGTACTGGTTAAAGAGCGACGGCGGATAGGCGTTGGCCCACGTCGAGGTATTGAGATTGGTCCCATTCGACGCGAGCACAAGCGGCAGACCAGCCTGGAACGTCGGAGATGTCGGCACCGGCACGCCAGCGTAGGCTACGATGACGCCATTATCGACAGGCCTCGTATCGCCGGGAGCGCCCGTTCCGGCGACTGGGCATCCCGCCGCTGGACCCGCCAGAGTAGGCGAAGGCGTAGTAGCCACATATTGAGAGAAGGCATACAAGCACGGCAGGCCCGCCGGGATGATCAAGCGGACGGGCGTGAAGCCGGGGAAGTCTTCGAAGCTCTTGAGCCAGTTGCCATCAAAGCCGAACTTGACGATGTGGTTGCCCTTGACCCAGGAGATCGTATCGCCGAGTTCGACGCGGGTTTCGTACAGCGCGTCGTTGGCCCCGAAGTTGTGGCCAAACTGAAGGTCGTTGGCCAAATCCAAGTCTGGCTGTCCGGTGGCACCGGGGAAGAAATAGTGACGGCGCGCGTACTGTGCGACCATCGAATTGGCTACGTCAGGGCTGAGCAGATCTGACCACGTGGCGACGACGGCCTGGTCGCGGGTGAAGAGATTGCGGCCAGCGCTGGGAACGGCGATGCCGTTATCGTCTAACGGGTCGCCGACAAGCTCGCCGGAGGCGCGGACGTCTTGGATGTTATAGCGAATGGCAACGCGATTATTGGCATTGACCTGCTGGTCGATCCTGACGAACCCGGTGTCGTCGTTGTAGTTGGTCGTGAAACCCTGGAGGTAGCTAAAGGCCTGCTGCGGGGTGAGATTCGTACCGCATGCTGTGAGCGTGTTAAAGCAGCCTTCGGGGGCAAGGCCCATTTGCTGTTTGGCGAGGTCAATCAACTCGAGGTTGCCGTCCGGAAGGGCGTCGTTCGCAACGAGATCGGAAGCAAGGAGCGGCGATTGGGCGCTGCGCTTGCCTTCGTAGTTGGCGAAGAAGAAGGTCTTGTCCTTCTTGATTGGCCCTCCAACGTCGACGCCAAACTGGTTCTCGCGCAACGTGTTTGGCAGCGCGAACGTGTCCGCCGTAGCCTTTGTCGCCAGCAACGAGCGCGCATCGGCAGCGCCGTTCTGCAGGTATTCGTAGATCGAGCCGTGAAAATTGTTGGTACCGGACTTGGTGACGATATTGACGATGCCGCCGATGGCGCGGCCGTATTCCGCGCCGAAGCTGTTGTTCACTACACGGAATTCCTCGACGGAAGCCTGCGGAGGCGTGGCGCGCTGAATGCCGCTGGCGGCGTTAACGAAATCCGCGCCATCGACGGTGATCTCGTTGCTGAAAGAACGCATGCCGCCAAAAGAGATCTGTGTTACCTCAAATTCCGTGAACACCGTGCCCAAACTCGTGCGGCTGGTAGTGACGCCTGGCGTCAGCAGCGCGAAATTGGTGAACACGCGGCCGCTGATCGGCAGCGACTGCACCTGCTGCGGGCCAACGACCTGGCTGATTTCGGTCTTGGTCGGCTCGATGAGCGGAGTTTCCGTGGTGACGACAACCTTTTCGCCTTGCGATGCAAGCTGAAGGTTAACGTCGACGGCCGCGAATTGGGCGACGGTGAGGGTCAACGTCTGCTGGTAATTCGCGAAACCGGAGGCGGAGACGGTCAATTGGTACGTGCCGGGCGCTAAATTGGTGACGGCGTAAAAGCCGCTGGCGTTCGAGGTCGCCGTATACTTGGCGTTCGTGGCGGTATTGCGCACGCTGATAGCAGCATTGGCGACCGTAGCGCCACTAGGATCTGTAACCGTCCCATTGAGCTGCGCATTCGCAGTGGCTTGTGCTGATGCCGGACGCACGCCGACAAGAGAAATGAATAATGCGAGCGCAAACAGCAGGGCAAAACGTATCCTCATGAGCGATCCCCCTAGATTGTTGAAACCCACCCAAATACAAAAGCTCGCCGCACCATGCGGAATTTTAATTGTTGAATGTTTACCCCCAATGCACCCTTTGTCAAGGCCTGAATCGCACGAATGTCCTGTCGCACAGGTGCAGCATCCAAATGCACCTTCCGCGGCGATTTTCCTGGAAGGCTACTGCAAGGGTGAGCCGGGAATCTATCCCCGGAGCGAATGGCAAACCTATCCCAGAGCGAAGTGACTACTGATTTGCAATGCAAAGACGGCAGCAAGCAGCAGCCTTTGCGCGGTCTGCGGCTAGGAAGGCTTGGCGACGGACAGGATCGACGCTACGGGCCAAGAAGCGACGTCCGACCGGAGATCGCGGGGCGAAACTCCGAATTCGCTCTTGAAGCAACGGCTGAAGTGGTTGGAGCTATTGAACCCCCAGGCGTAGGCGATTTCAGTGATGGACCGGCGCGCCCGCCAGGGATCGAGAAGCTCGGCGCGGCAGCGCTCCAGGCGGGCGCGGAGGATATAGTCGGAAATCGAAAGATTCTCCGCGCGGAACAGCATGTGCAGGTAACGTTTACTGCAATGCGCGAGGCCAGCAAGTTTGGCGATCGAAAGGTCCGGGTCGTTGAGATGGACGGAAATATAAAACTTGACGCGCTCACGCCGCGCATCGCCGGAGTTCACGCGAGCGCTGTCGGCTTCCGCGCAATCGAGTACGGCCAAGCGCGCCATCTGAGCGACGATTTCAGCCAGTTCGAAGCTTGCGCGATTTTGCAGATCCGGAATCTGGTCCACTGTGTTTCCGACGAGACTCCAAATCAGCTTGCCGAGTCCGCGATCGGAAGAAAAACGCCGGAGCACGAGGCTGCGCAGATCAAAGCCCCGCGAAACTACTTTCCCGCGAGGCACGAGTAGCATGGAAAACTCGCCTCCGGCGGAGAGAGCAACGCTATACGGCTGGCCCGCGTCGTAAAATGTCCACTCGCCGGAATACAGTGGAGTGGTGCGGCCGCTCTGAGCAATCACGCTGCGTCCCTTGGTTTGAAGAACGGCTTTCAGATAGGGCCGATCGTCGTGGGAAGCGACGGCTTGCGTGCGGAAAACGCGGTGTGGCACGCGCGCGGCCAACTGGCAGAACACTAGATCGCCGATGGGAGCGTAGGAGAAATTCGCGTCGAACGGCTCTCGACTCTGCTCCTCCAGCCGCAAGGCGCCAAAAAGCAAACTCGCGCCGGTTTCCCAAAACTCCCGGCGTTCAGGGATAGCCACACCGTTTGTGGAGACATTGACGAGCGGAGGAACAGCATCATTCAGAGCAAGGCGAGCGCCCGCGTTCATGGACATTTCCCCTGCTCATCGTAACCAAAGAATGGCAATGGTGTCTATCGATTTTGAACACAGCCGGAGGCGAGCGGGTCCCGCGATTACCCTAGAGGCTAAAAAGAGACCGCTCCGGCGCGGCGGTTCACGCGCGGTTCCGCTGAAGAGAGCTCAGCCGCCCATTTCCTTGCGGACGATCTGTGCGCCCTGGACCATGGCGCGCAGCTTGGCGAATGCGATGTCTCGCGGGACGTGGAAGAGGCCGCAATCGGGCAGAATCACAACGCGTTCGGCAGGCATGAATTCGAGGACTTTGCGGATGCGCTGGGCAACGATATCCGGCGTCTCTGCCAGATGCGTCTTCACATCGATCACGCCCGCGCCGAGCTCGAAAGGAACATTAAATACGCGGAAGAGCTCGAGATCCTCGCCGCCGCGGCGCGCGAATTCCAGGCTGAGCTGGTTAATCTTCGCCTCCAAAATGCGCGGAAAGAGATACCGATAGCTGCCCTCCCAGGAAGGCTTGCCGTAGCGGTTTCCGTAGCAAATGTGCACGGCGATCTTGGCATCCACGCCTTCCACCAGGATATTCAGCACTCCGATGCCCCAATCGAGATCTTCGGGGAAGCCGGAATAATACGGCTCGTCGATTTGAATCAGCTTGGCGCCAGCTTTGACGAGTTCTTTGAGCTCCATGTTCATCACGCGGGCGATGTCAGTAGCCAGCCCAGCTTCGGTGGGATAGTGCTTGTTGCGAATGCGTTTGGTGAGCGAATGAGGGCCGGTAATGCAGACTTTCGGAGCGCGTTCAGTATTCTCGAGCAAAAACTTGAAGTCTTGCGCCAGGCCCAGCGAAGCCATGGGGATTTTTCCGACCACTTCACTGTCGTAAAAGTCGTAGTAAAACTTTTTCGACGAGCGATCGATGTGGACGCCGGGAAGACGCTCGATGAAATAGTCGATCATATTGTCGCGGCGGAGTTCGCCATCGGTGACGATATCCAGCCCAGCCATTTCCTGGTCCTTGATGGCCGCTTTCACAACCGTGTCGTGAATGTCGTCGAGATCGTTGCGACTGATGCGGCGCGCGAAATAGTCGGTTTTCAGACGTTCGAGCCATCCGGGCATCGAATAGCTGCCGACCATGGTGGTGGGAAGCAGAGCATGCTTCATCGAGTCACTCCCGCTGCGTGGTATAGAGAATCGAGCTTTTAGACTCGGGCCGGTATTTGAACGGCACGAAGTGAATGTTGTAACCGGAGCGCTCGGCGACTTCGCGAAGCAGCGCGCCATTGACCCAATTTACGATGGAGCCGTCCAATTTTCCGGGGCCGTGGAAACCCATCGCGTATTCGTGAAGATCGGTGACGAAAATGTCCTGCACTTGCAGATAGCCTCTTGGATGAAGCAGCGGCAGCGTATTGCGAAAGCTTTCCAGAGCGCCGGTGCTGAGATGAAAGCGCAAATCCGTAGGCGCGTCTTGCAGGATATCTTCCAGTTGCGTGGCGCTGAGCCCGGCGGGATACGAAACATCCGGCATGTCGAGAATATCGACTAGCCGCTCTTCAGTCCGCAGAGCTTTCCAGACTTCCATCCAGAACAGCATGCCCTTGGAGCGATCGGGCAGGCATTCGGGCCCTACATCCAGCAAGCGATGAATCGTTCTCGTTACGTCCAAAACCGGCAGATCACACAAAGCCGCGATTCGGGCGGTGTCCTCTCCCGTCAGGTATGCGCGCGCCCAAACCCAATAGATGCGATTGCCGCGCCACACGACTTCTTCATCTGGGAGATTGTCGTAAGTGTTTGTGGAGTGGACGTACAGAATCTTGTGACGCAGGAATGAGAGCGTCTTAATCGGGTCAAGCGCGTCGAGCGCGATCGAACTGCACAAATCGAGATGTTCCTTTACCGACGACCGGGAGCGTTCGAGAGTGGAAAGCGAATAATCTCCAAGTAAAAAGCGGAGCCGCGGATAGAAATTTGTTCCCCGCTCGCGATCTACTGTTGCGAAGCTGTCCAGCCACATACGCGCGCGCGTCCCCATGCCCACGCCGATTTCCAGCAAGAAAACTTCCGGCGGAAGCTGGCTACGACTCTCCAGATCCTTCAGCAGAGTCCAGAACTCGACCACCGAATCCGCAATGGCGTCCGGATTATGTCCGTCTGATTTTCCGCCCGGCAAGGCTTGCTCATACGGTCTTCCGGCGGCCACCTCCCACTCTTTCAGGCGCTGCCAATAGAGACGGTTGAATTGCCAGGCGATACTCTCGCGAAAAGAATTGAAATCCTCGAGATATAGCCGGCCCGCGGAGCCCTTCTCCGCAGCTTTGGCGGAGCAGATCGCCCGGCGCAAAGATTCACGAAATGCTCCGGGCGCCACCTGGCGCGAATCGATGCGAATCTCGGTGGGATAGGCGCTGGCGCGGTTGCCCGCGGGCAAAGTAACCGTGACCGGTTCGCGAAAATTCTGTTTGTACTGGAGCCAATCGAGATAGATCTGGAGACGCGCGAACTGGCCGGGCTCCAGGACTTTCTCCTCAAGTAGGGCTAGAACGGAACTAACCACCTCAGCGGTGGAATTAGCGGCGGAATCGCGCCGTGTATGGTTGAGGTGCAAAATCATTTTTGAGCCGAAACGCAGCGCCGCGCCGGAAGGCGCCAGGGACACCAGCGCTGCGTTTTAAGCTCTGGGATGATATGTAACTTTCGACCCTAAGAACAAGCGGGATTGTATCAGCCCCAAACCTGCCGTGCGGTATCGATGACCAGTTTGAGCTTGGCCCACTGCTCGTCTTCGGTGAGCAGGTTTCCCTCCGCGGTGGATGCCAATCCACACTGCGGGCTGAGAGTGAGATTTTCCAGCGGAAAGAACTTCGCGGCTTCGTCGATTCGGGCGGCAATTTCATCCACGGTTTCGAGTTGCGGCTTTTTCGTGCTGATCAAGCCGAGGACGACGATCTTGTCCTTGGGCACGAAACGCAACGGTTCAAACGTACCGGAACGCTCATCGTCATATTCCAAGAGGAAACGATCCACTTGCAAACCGCCGAAAAGCTTTTCGGCGATGGCGTCGTAGCCGCCCGACGCGTACCAGTGGCTGCGATTGTTTCCGCGGCACAAGTGGACCGCCAGAACAACACCAGGTTTGCGAGCAGCTTCCAGGCAGGCGTTGTCCGCGCGAATTGCTTCGTCGAGCGCGGCTTCGGGATCCTGATTCATTTCCGCGCGAATCCATTCACGCCACTTCGGGTCCAAGTAGTAGCTGTAGCGCGGCGCGTCGATCTGAATGTATTTCACGCCGGCGGACACAAGCGCGGCGAAATCTTGTTTCATGATTTCAACGATGTCCCAGAGCAGTTCGGAATGGCTTTTGTAAACGCGGTCGGTGATGCCCTTTTTGAAGGAAATGGCCGGGAATTGGGTGGCGCTTGGGAGCAACATTTTAATATCCCCGGGGCTGTGCTGCTGCAAGAATGGCAATTCGGTGGCGGTGATGGTCTGAATCGATCGTAACTTTCGATTCACGACACCGGTGACGCGCGCAACGGGCGGCACATGCGATGCGTCACTCGCGCCCCACTGCCGCGGTAGAGAGTCGCCGAAATCGAAGCCCTCGACCGCATCGGTGAAGGTGCTCATGAAGTTGCGGCGGCGCAATTCGCCGTCGCTGAAGATTTCGAATCCTAGTTCCTTCTGTTTGGAGAGCACCCGCAAAATGTGCCGGTCTTCGAGCGCACGCAATGTCTCCGGACCGGTGCCGTTGCTTCGTGCTGCCAGCAGATCCGGCGGACGCAGCAAACTACCTATCTGATCCGCTCTATATTTGACGGTTGTATATGTCTCCACGGACACGAGTCCTCCCGAAACGAACTGCAATGTTGCACGTGCGGTTCCGTTGACTAACACATTTATGGTTGCGTAGACTCGGCTATGAGTCAAATGAAAGGTTGTTTGAAGAGAAATGAATTAGATTCATAGACAGAGAAGGATGAACTTGTGCTTGAAATTCGCCATTTACGGACGCTGCTGGCCATCGCAGAGGCAGGGACCATCTCTCGCGCCGCCGATCGTGTCCATCTCACGCAATCGGCGTTGTCCCACCAGCTCAAAGCGCTGGAGTCGCATTACGGCGTAGCCATGGTCACGCGGGACGGCCAGTCAGTAAAACTGACTGAGCCGGCGCAACGGCTTGTACAGCTGGCGCACACCGTCGTTGGCGAAATTCAGGCGGCCGAGCGCGATGTGGCCAAGATCGCAGCCAAACCGGTTGGCACGCTGCGCATCGCGCTGGAATGCCACACATGTTTCGACTGGCTTATGCCCGTTATGGATGCCTTTCGCGAGAGCTGGCCGCAGGTTGAACTGGATCTCGTGTCGGGATTCCATCCCAATCCCCTGGCGCTCCTGACGGAGGGCAAAGCCGACATGGTGATCGGCACGGAGCGTAAATCGCGCCGCAATCTCGTCTACCACCCCCTGTTTCGGTTCGAGATTCTGGCGGTGCTGCCAACGGACCATCCATTGCGCGCGAAGCCATTTCTCAGCGCGGTGGATTTCGCGGAAGAAACGTTGATCACCTATCCCGTGCCCGAGGAACGGATCGACTTGATTCGCTACGTGCTCAAGCCCGCCCATATCCGTCCCGAGCGGCGCACGACCGAGCTGACCATTGCCATTCTGCAATTGGTCGCAAGCCGCCGCGGCGTCGCCGCACTTCCCAGCTGGGGGATCAGCAACTATCTGCGTTACGGCTATGTGATCGCCAGGAGAATCGGCAAGAAGGGGCTATGGAACGATCTCTACGGCGTGACGACTGAGAGAGTGGCGCGGCACCCGTTCATCCGCGATTTTCTGGACACGGCGCGGCGCGAGTGCTTCGCCAAACTGGATGGATTGATGCCCGTTCAGTAGTAGTTCCGAATGGCCAGAGTGCACCACCGAAATACTGCAGACGGAAGGCCGGGATATTTGGGAACGGCGTTGCGCCAGTTGGTCATCCGGTTGGGCGGGAAATAAAAAGGGGCGAACCGGCGCAGCTGATCCGCCCCCCTTACGATCGAAAACGCTTCCGAACAGACTATCGAGCCCCCGCAGTTCTCCAGCCTTCCGCGTAGTCCTTGCGCACCACTTCGGAGTACGGGACCGGGCTTACGCGCGCCCGGACTTCAAGCTGCTTGTGGCGCTCGACCGTGGGCTTCTTCGTTCCACCGCCTTCTTCGCCCCAAGTGATCACCACTTCGTTGCCGACCTCCATATCCGGATCAACGATGCCGAGCGACAACATGGAGCGCTCGTTGTAGCTGTAGCCGCTGAACATGGAGAGCCCTACGTTCTTTCCATGTGCGGTCACTTTGTCGTATGACGCGGAGGTGTAATTCGAAAGCGGTAGGTCGATGTACTTGTAAATGTCGCCCTGCTTGAAGAGCGACTGGAAAACCTTCAGAACGTCCTCGGGATTCCACGCGAACGTCACTTTCTTCCGCTGCGGTTCCTTGGACATTTTTTCCAGTGCTTCGCGGCCAATGAAATCGTGGTCGAACTTCACGAACGGGCCGTAGCCCATCTCGTACGGCGTGACGTAGTAGTCTTCGATGTTATTGGAAACGAAGCTGCCGCCGATCGAGCCGGTAGCTTCGTAGCTCGTAGCTGGCAACCACTGCCGGTAAGCCTTCATTTTGTCCCCGGCGTAAACGGCCGGAAGCGGCGAAGGAATCCAGCCTGATTCCAGAGTATTTGTGGCGTAGGCGCGGGCGCCGACTTCGCGCATGCCGAAATCCTTACCCGCCGCGACGATGGCCGCCTTGATCTCTTCGCGTTCCTCGTACGGCCCCCAGATTTCAAGACCCGGAGCGCCGGCCATGCCGTGCCGCAACGCGCGCACTTTCCGGCCCGCGATGTTGATGTAGCCCATGTTGAAGAACTTGATATCGGGGGCCGGACCGCCGTTCAGCTTCTCGATGATCTGCGTCGCGTTCGGTCCCTGAATCTGATAGCGGTACACCGTGCGTACCACCGCCTTGCCGCGCGGATTCGAAGGCGAACGATCGTCTTTCGTGATTTCCACTTTGTAGCCGCCCGTTGCAGCGTGGAACTCGATCCAGCTTGCCGCCGGAGCGCGTCCGACGAAAACCAGGTGATTCTCCTCCAAATGGAACAGGATGCCGTCGCCGATCACGTATCCCTCGTAACTGCAGGGCGCAAACTGCTTGGCGCGATCCACAGGAAACTTCGCGAAGCTATTGGTCGCGAGGTACGAGAGCATCTTCAGAGCATCCGGCCCTTTCACATAGATATTGGCCATGTGGTGCGACTGATCGAACAGCACGGCGGTCTCTCGCCAGGCACGCTGCTCCTCGCGCCAATTGGAATACTCCGGCGGAACTACTGGATAGACATAGGCTCCGATTTGCGAATTGCGGAGCATATTTACCGGGTTTCCGGCAGTCTTTAACACATCCTCCAAACTCTGGTTGCTCATATCTTCTTCCTCTCCTAATGAGGGGGAATTTTGCACGTGCGATTAAGCCCTGCGGCGAAAACGGCACCAAATAAGCTACAGAAAATGCGCCATTTTTGCAAGGAAACTCGCAGGGACGGCAGCACGCCGCTAGTACCTTCAGGTATCGACGATGCTGGGAGTCCGATCGTGACCAGTGGAGTTTCGACAAACCAATTACATTGGCTCAGGATATGTGCATCAATCCTATGGAGGACGGTAAATTCTTCAGGGGCGATCCTTTCTAGTAGTTGGGCATGCTCCTTATCGAATTTTTCGGTTTCCTCAAATGACAGCTCGGCGCCGATCGCGCGGCATGCACGAATGCGCCCCCGCCAGCTCTCCCGCGTGAATGGAATCGCTTCCTCATAGACGAAGAATGCCGCCACAGAGAAATCCTGGCCGATCCATTCGGGGCAGGGCGAGACATTCCCGCTCATGTCTGCTCCTGTCCATTCGGGACTAAAGCTTAAAACCAGCCGTTCCGTCTGTCTGCGATGTGGTCCTGCCTCGGCAACCAGCCGATATGACAAGTCATGAGTCGACCGCCGGGCGCGAGCAGTCGCCTCGTTTCAAGCGTTGCTCGGTCCCGATTAAAGTAGAGCCACGATTGTGCCGCCGCGACAACGTCAAAGGACTGGTCGGCTAATCCAGTCTCCTCAGCCGGACGGACCAGAAAGTCGACGCTAAGGCCTTCTCCGGCGGCCAGCCGCCGAGCCTCGGACACCTGTGGCTCAGAGATATCGACGCCTGTGACTTTGCAGCCTCGGCGAGCGAGTGCACGTGCGAGGTTCCCTGTTCCAGTCCCCAGGTCGAGTACTCTTTGACCAGCTCGGCCAATTCCCAACGCCGTAATCCGCTGGTAAAAACTCGGCGGATACCCAGGCCGATGCCGGGAGTAGTCCGATGAGGTACGTCCCCAGTCGAACGCGCGACCATGATCTATCGTGTCGTTCACCAGTGTGCCAGCCTATC
>JBAWEZ010000071.1:0-3787 GCA_049591475.1 Candidatus Acidiferrales bacterium | reverse complement strand
ATAGCAAAGCCGCGTCCGCCGCAACCACGGGCGGCCTCCTTCTAACGGCTTTATCGAACGCGCGAAGAGCGCCGTGCACACTTCTATCTGCTTCACCAAAGCGCGCGCCCGATAAAGCTCTAGCGTTTTTTATCGCCCAGTGGCATCGCGATGATGGAACGGCGCAGGTACATGTGAGATTATCGCCCGAGTCCAAAGGTCAGACGGAGGCGAGGTTGCGAGCGAGATTTTTTAGGGCGATTCTGAAGTGGGCCGCGTTGTTCTTCCTAGTTTTAGAATCGCTGGGATTAATCGCATCCTTGCTGGGCCTGGCCTTGAAAATGGCCTCCGACAATGAGGCTTCTGCTAATTCATGGGGGCTGCTCTCTTTTGAATCAGTGCTTCGAATTGTGATCGTCGTTTTTATTTTGCGGGCCTATCTCTACCTAAGAAGAGTTTCGCACCTCCCATTGGCTATCACGCGGCAATCCGCGCTTCTAACCACGCGTGCGGCACAAAGCATTTTGATCGCCAGCGTCGCCCTGTACGCATTAGTAGCCGAAAAGTTAGCCGGATTGGACTACGGAAAGTTGCCTTTCCCGGCGTGGAGCCTCGGCATATTCGCGCTTGGAACTGTGATTTCTACCGTAATTCTGCGCAGGAGATTTCTTCATTTGGCAAATAGAGAGTTGCTCCGTAACTCTCACGATGCGAGGGCGCTCAGTCAGTGGCGCAAGATCACGATAGTGAGCATGGTCCTTGCCATGTCCGTTGGGGTGTATGGTTTCTTCCTGCGTATCATGTACAAGACGCGGCTGGCTGAGTGGCTATTTTTGCTCGCGTCCATCGGCTTGCTGTTTTTGTGGAGGCCTCATCTGGACAACGCAACTAGCTCCTCAGAAGGTCAGTTTTTTGCTTGCCCATGAAGCGAAGTCCTGATAAGTCGGCTTACCGGACAATTCGTTCGGGTGGAACCAAGCTTCCGCTAAGCGTTAATTAGGAGTTGCAGCGCTATGTTTGAGCACGAGAGGCAAAGTGGCGTTGCCCTGCGTCCATGTGCCTTCAATCGTTGTTAAGGCCTTGTCGATCTTGCCGTCAAACGTGCCGCCGATCCCTTTCAACTCCATCTTGAGTGAGGAGCCGTTCCGTATCACGGCCGTCACG
This sequence comes from Candidatus Acidiferrales bacterium, assembly GCA_049591475.1. Taxonomy (GTDB): domain Bacteria; phylum Acidobacteriota; class Terriglobia; order Acidiferrales; family UBA7541; genus Palsa-295. The sequence continues at coordinate 2,644 of JBAWEZ010000071.1, read as the reverse complement.
GGTATCCCTTTCACGCCTTGATCGAGGCTATCCATCGTGGCCGTGAGACCGTCTTCCGTGTTAACGATGTGAAACGCGACATGCAGTGTGGTTGCGCCGGTATCGAGCGCGCCCAACCAAGTACCATCGATATCGGATGGTTTAGCGGGTTTGTGTTCCACCTTCGCCGCAGGCGTGGCGCGCTTGAGGTCGAGAGACAGCGATTGGCCCTGGAACCATGTCCCGGCGATAGCTGTCCCTGCGGCGTTGACCTTGCCTTCGTAGGAGCCGTTGACAGAATCCACGCTGAAGGTCAGCTCCGAATCCTTGAGCGAGACTGACGTTACCGGAATACCGTGGGCTCCCTGATCGGGGCTGTCCATGGTGGCCTTGAGACTGCCGTCACCGCCCTTGGTGAAGTGCAAGACGAGGCGGAGTTCCACAGTGCCGGCTTTGAGCGTCCCTTGCCAATCCCCAACGATGTTCTGGGCCTGGGCGACGAACGCTGTAGAAAAAACGAGCGCTGCAAGTAAGACCATTTTCTTCATAGTCGTAACCCTCAAATGAGAATCAACCCCGTTGGAATGTCGTGAGGATAGCACAAGGGTACATGACCGAGGTCATCCGAGATCGGCAGTGGTGATGACGCCTGCCAGTGGATAGGCGTCGGGTTAGCGGACATTCCTGCAAGTTTCCGTTAGCCAGGCACGTCACAGGATACGCTCTTGGCATGAGAGGTGCTGCGAGGTTAATCACAAAGGTAAATTCCGAAAAACCGAGAACCAGCAGTCTAGGGGAGGTGTCAAACTACACGAATGGTGAAACGGATGGCCCTCCTTTCGTCGGCGCTTCTGGCCAGTCTACTACCGCTAGCCCACTCCGGCGCCGCTCAGGCGGGCTTTTATACCCGCAACAAGGCAGCAATTGACCGCAACCCGCCTGGAGTGAAGTTATTGCTGAGAACCAAGGAAGGGAGGCGCACATTTCACCTCTTCGAGACGATCCCGATCGAACTAGAGTACAGCAGCAAACATCCAGAGACATACTCGATCGAACTCGACGAGGTGATGAACGTCGGGGGACAAAAGCACAAGTTCGAGATCGAACCCGAGAACGCAGTCCTTCTGCGCACGTCGGAATTCGGTCCGGTGGCCTTCTCCTGCTGTGAATCGTACCGGCGCTACCTTTCGAAGCAGCCGAGAGTCTTGCGGAGGGAGCTTACCGACTACTTTCGGTTCGAAAAGGCCGGAACGTACCGCCTGTTTCTCACCACATGGCGCGTATTCAAGGGCCCAGGTAAGCCGGATGATTTTCGACCCAGCAAGACGCCCGTCACATCAAACATTCTCGCCCTCACGATTTTACCGGACGACCCAGCCTGGGACGCACAGCGCCTTGCGGAAACCCTCCAGAAGTTGAAGGATCCCCAGGTCATCGCGAACTACCACGCGTTGGAAAAGGCCATCAAGAATATTCCGTCCCAGACTGGCCAGGACGTCGCCACGGCAAATCGGCTCAATCAGACGGAATTCGTACAAGCTCAGAAAGCACTAAACGTTTTGGACACGGAAGCGGCCATTCGCGAGCGCGTCATGCTGATGAACATGATGACGAAGGCAGAGATTAGCGCAGAGCGCGAACTTGGCGGCGGAAGCTTGCTCCAGCAGCCTCTTCTTGCGTCAACGACTCGCCCGGACCTCCTCGTTGCCGCCATGGAAGCGCGCGCCGCGGAGCCCGATTTCGCTCCAGACTACGACTACGCCGATTGGTGGGCACGGTACGCCGTGCTGCGCGACCACAGAGAACTTTTTCGTCCATCCCTTGATGAAAAAGATGGCGCAAAGATGCTTAGTTCGATTTTGCGATTTGAGATTGCAGAAAAGCAGGAAATCGTCGCGCGGCTGGAATCCTTGCTGGCCACGAAAAGGGGCACGGCAAAAAGTCTCACGGCACTGACAATCAAGACTGTGAAGGCAGACATAGCCTATCAACTCAAGGCCAAGCGTCAAGCTCCGACCGACCTGTGATTTGTCAGCCTATCAGCCTGACTCGTTGGCGAGTGGACGTGTAGTCGGCTTACCGCAAACTTGGTCTGGATGGCGAGCAACTTTCCGAGAACCCCGTTTATCGGCACTTTGGTCGTAACTTCCGGATTGCCGACCATCCGCCCAGAACATGGTGTGTTACTTCCTAGAATGCCGTTTTTCGGGAGTTGGCTTCGTTGGAGTGTTCTCACCTCCCCGGAGATTTGTGACCTAGAAAGATCGTGTGACGGGGACCCTTTTTCAGGCGACCGCGCACGCGGTCCACTTCGACGGCAAACCTGCCATGGCGCAAGCGCTGCTCGAATTTCCGATTCTCTCTGGCCGACCAGACGCCCAGCACCCCATCCATCTTGAGAGCCGCGCGGGCGACTGCGATTCCGCGGTCGTCATAGAGCCCGGCGTTGTTCGAGCCGGCAAAAGCGGCGGGGCCGTTGTCCACGTCAAGCAGGCGACCCTCACACAAATGATCAGCACATAGGAATTATGATCAACAGGACGAAAAGCAAGGTTGTGCGAACAATATTCCAGGCCTAGTACCACTGTCAGCTCCGCTAGTGAGGTCCGAAGCACAAAGAATAAGTCTAAACGTTTGAGGCGTTTCCGCAAAATTGTTCGAAGCT
>JBAWEZ010000070.1:0-74533 GCA_049591475.1 Candidatus Acidiferrales bacterium | reverse complement strand
CTACGCGAAAGGCGTGGCTGAGTTGCCCATGCTTGCCGCCAAGGCTTCTCAAGGCCTGATCATCGGATTTATAGCCCTGAAGCCGCAAACACTGTCGGCCATCGAAGCTTATGTGCTCGGCATACGCAGGGAATGGCATCGGAAGGGATGCGGGCATCTCTTGTTGAAAGCGGCAGAAAGCATGGCGCGTAAGCTGGGAGCTAAATTTTTAACGGTTAAGACCTTGGCCGATACAAAGCCCGATCCGCACTATAAAGCCACGCGTCTGTTCTATGAGGCCATCGGGTTCGTGCCGATTGAGGTCTTTCCGGATCTGTGGTCGTCAGAAAATCCGTGTTTGCTGATGGCTAAAACGCTTAAGTAAGAACGGGTTCAACAAGCACATGGCGCTTGACTGGCAAGACAATCACCGGGAGGCAGACAGCTCGTCGATCGTTTGATACAGGTGCTGGATATTGAGCGGCTTTGGAACGTAGCTGTCCATACCAGCCGCCAGGCAGCGCTCTTTGTCGCCGCTCATGGCGTAGGCCGTCATGGCGATGATGGGAATGTGCTGACCAGTAAGGCGCTCGTGGTCGCGGATCGCAACAGTGGCTTGCAAGCCATCCATTTCGGGCATCTGAATGTCCATCAGGATGGCGTCGAACAGTTTGCGCTCAAGAGCAGTAAGGGCGGCTTTGCCCGTCTCAACCGTTTCAACCGTGTAGCCACGTTTCTCAAGCAGCCGGACGGCAAGTGTGCGGTCCACGGCGTTGTCTTCCGCCACCAAAATCCTCAGATGGCGGCGCGCCTCGCGAAGCGAATGGCGGGTCAGCAAAATCGAAGGTTCGCCGGAATCCCCGGGAATTCCGCCCAGAATGCGGCGGATCGAGTAGAGCAGGTCCGCGGGTACCACTGGTTTTGGCAGGTATGCCTTGATGCCTAGGTTCCGACAGCGGGCCGCGTCTCCGCGGAGTCCCACGGAGGTAAGTAGAATGATGGCCACGCCGGAAAGTTCAGGGTTGGCTCGAATCTTTTCGGTCAGAACAAAGCCGTCCATGTCCGGCATGCGCCCGTCGAGTATCGCCAGGGTAAAGGGAGCCCCGTGGACGCTCGCCGCTTGGAGTTCGGAGATTGCCTCCTGGCCGCCAGCGGCGAGTGTGACTCGCATCTGCCAGCCTGTCAGCATATCGCCAAGAATGCGACGGTTCGCGGAATTATCATCCGCGACAATCACACGTGCGCGGCGCAGCTGAGACATCGTCGCGGGCCGGGTTGAATCGGCGTACGGGCTTGGCAGATCGAAGCGCGCGTTGAAGTTGAACGAACTGCCCTCGCCAGGCTCGGCGTCGACCCAAACCTTTCCGCCCATGAGTTCAATCAGTCGGGCGGCGATGACCATGCCGAGGCCTGCTCCGTCAAGTTGCCGAGCGTCTCCGTTGTTCCGGCGCGGAGAGCCGGAATCGGTCGCGGCAGAAAACTGCGGCAGCGCTAAGCGCTCGGCGGGCGTGTGTACGCCGAAGTGCAACACGACCTCTTCCTCGGTTTCCATCTCGGCGTCGATTGAGAGAAGGACGTTGCCTGATGGCGCAACTTTCATTGCAGCCTGCAACAGATTGACCAGCACCTGACGCAACCGGGTTGGGTCGCCTCGAATAGCGCCGGGGACACCGGCATCGACGCGGGAAGTTAATTCCATTTTGCTCTCGCGAACGGCCGTCGTTAGCGAACGGATAATCGACTCGATCGCGGCGCAGAGATTAAAGTCGATGTGCTCGAAATCGAGAGTTCCAGCTTCCATTTTGGAAAAATCGAGAATGTCGTTGAAGAGTGAAAGCAGCACCCGGCCCGATGATTTTACGATGGCCAAATATTCGCGCTGTTCGGGAGTCAGGCTGGTTTCTAAGGCCAGATCGGTCATTCCAATAACTCCGTTGATTGGCGTGCGAATTTCATGGCTCATGCTGGCCAGGAACTCAGCTTTTGTTCGGGAAGCGAGCTCCACGTTCTCACGTGCAAGATCGAGTTCGGCTTCGGCGCGCTTGCGCGCGGTGATGTCGATGGCCACCATGCCAATCAGGATTTGCCCCTCGGTTCCCGTAAGCGGAAAACGGAGTGAGAGCCAGTAGTGCTCGGCTCCATCCGGCGTGGGAACCATCTCCTCGAACTCCATGGGACGCAGAATCCGCACGACTTCAAGCTCGTGGCTGCGAATATGCGCTTCCGCGTCTGCCGGGAGCCAAGTCGGTTCCAGCGGCTTTTCCAGATGCTCAAGACTCAAATGAAAGGTTTTGGCCATCGGCTCGTTGAAATAAAGATAGCGGCCGGCTTCGTCCTTGATGCACGCAATGGCGGGCAAATTGTTCATAAAAATCCGGTGCCGGGCTTCGATTTCGTCGCGCTGCTTTTCCGATCGGTGCACGGCGTCGATCATGCGGTGAACGGCATTCCCCAGCGTTGCCAGCTCGTCGCGTCCCGAGCGGACGCCGAAGTTGGTTTCGTCCAAGCCGACGGCCATACCCTCGACTGTGGCATTCAGGGCAGTCAGGCGAGAGACGACCGATTTTTCGAGCAGCAGTTGTACGATTCCGCCGAAAACGACGCCGGCGAGCAGCAATGCCACGGCAAAATGCAGCGTGCTCAGGCGACCCTCTCGATAGATTTCGCGGGGCGCCTCCGCCTTGAGGATGAGCGCGGGCTTGCCATAAACGTCGGAAAGAAGCGTATAGCCCGCGATCGTTGATCCATCCAGCGCATGGACATAAACCGAACCTGTGAAGGGAAGACGCGCTCGTGCGACGGAGTAATCAGCGGGTAAAGAACGGTCATCTGCCGCACGGAACGAGAGATTGAGGCGCGTCTGCGCGGCCAGTCGTTGCACTTCTGATTCGTTAAACAACCGCCCAATCAGAAGGGCTCCGCGCGGTGTTCCCCGGCCGCTGGACGGCAGGACGGGACGTGCTGCGATTAACAAAGGGCCGTCTGGGAGCATGAGAATACCGTCCAGCGGGTGGGAAGACTTTGGAAGCTGAAGCAGGGGCGAATCGGGAGTGAGACGGTTGCGCATCTGTTGCGTGAGCGCGCTGTAATCACCGGGAGCCACGTCGAAATTTTTGCTTCCCACAATCGCGCCGGAACGATTGATGAACAGCAGGAAATCGTCATGTTGGGTAATGAATGCTCCGGCGGGTGCCCGGCCGAATGCGGACTTGATGAAATTCGGCGTGGGGTCAGCCATATAGCCGTAGGCGGCATCGCCAGAGGAATTGTCGAGATTCAGGGCATCCATGGCTCCTAGATCCGCAGCCAGCGCAGCCGTAGTGCGGTCCACATCCTGGTGAACGGAATCGCGCTCGATTTGAGTAAAGCGACCAAGCAGCAGTGTTCGAGAGGCGACGTAGAGAATGCCTACGAACGCCGACATCGTGACGGCGAGAATCACCAAAGTTTTGCGTCGTACCGGCAAATATCCTGCCCCCTATGAACTCGGCTCCAATCAAACGTGGCCGCGGCACCGACACCTGCCGTTGCGGCACACCCCAGCGAAGTGACGGGCACCGTGAAAACGAGAGCAACGCGAGTACCTAACGCGTGGAGGCAACCTGTCACTATCTCTATGCGATTTGAAGTAGATGCGAATCGATCGACACAGTATGGTGAGTATCGGGTTCCAATATGGGAGGTGCCATTCCGAAGTGGCTAAGCCGGCCCGGACGCGTGGGTGGTGTTTGAGGCTGCTGGTGATGTTAATGTGTGATGCGAGACGATGGTTCTCGCAGGGAGGTGCGGAATGCAGGGGCAGCCGCTAGAAGGTCAAGTAGCTCTGGTGACGGGCGCGGCCAGGCGCATAGGACGGAACATTGCGCTGCGTTTGGCGGCTGAAGGCGCCGCAGTAGTGGTGAATTACGCGACGTCAAAGGTGGAGGCGGAATCGGTCGTCCTCGAGATCGAGTCGGAAGGTGGGCGCGCGATTGCCGTGCAGGCGGACGTCACCAAGCGCCCGGACGTGCAGAACTTGATGGCTGCGGCGGAGAAGGAATTCGGCCGAATCGATATTCTGGTGAACAACGCCGGCATATTCTTTCCGGCGAAATTCGCGGAGCTTACGGAAGAGCAGTGGGACCGGGTGATGAACGTCAATTTGAAGTCGCAGTACCTGTGCGCGCAAGAAGCAGCGCCGATCATGAAAAAACAGGGGCGCGGGAGAATCGTAAACCTCACGTCCCTCGGCGGCCTCCTCGCGTGGCCCGGCTATACTCATTATTGCGTTTCTAAGGCGGGTGCGATCATGCTGACCCGCTGCCTGGCGCGCGCGCTGGCGCCGGACATTTTGGTGAACAGCGTGGCGCCCGGAACGATCGAATTTCCCGGCGAAGATTCCGCGCAGACGCAGCACGCCCAGGAATTCGTCGAGCGAGTGCCACTGCATCGAACGGGGCGCGGCGACGATATAGCAGATGCAGTGATGTATCTGGCCACGGCGGATTTCGTCACTGGGCAGACGATTGCAGTTGATGGAGGTCGGACGCTCGTATAGCCGGCCGATGGCGGTGGGCGGCGGTTAAGTTCGGGAAGATTCCCCTTGCAAAATGTGATTTCTCGAATAGTCTAAGCCCCCGAAAGTCCCAGGGCCACGAAAGGCCCGGAAGGAAAGTAACTGTGGCGGATTCAGCGGCACCGGGCGGCTTAGTTTCCTTACCAAGCGCGGAACATCCACGCACCGAGCGGCGCGATGCGTGGTGGACTGAGAACCTGCCGTTCGTCATCGTCATGACGATTTTCGCTGTTTACACCACGTGGCGCGCGTTTGAGGGCCGCTATTACTGGACTGATCCCTATCTTTCGCCTTTCTACTCTCCGCTGATTGATCCGGAACACCACATCTGGCCCTGGTCGCCCGCTATTTTGATTTTGTGGGGCCCTCTCGGATTCCGGATGACCTGCTACTACTACCGCAAAGCGTACTATCGCGGATTTTTTACCGATCCCCCGGCGTGCTCGGTAAGCGAAAAGGGACATAAAAATTACTGTGGCGAGACGGCGTTTCCATTCATTTTGCAAAACATCCACCGTTATTTTTTCGTGGTAGCGGTGATCTTTATTGGTTTCCTGTGGTACGACGCGATCCGGGCGTTTTTCTTTCCAAACGGCGTTGGCTTGGGCGTCGGAACAGTGATCATGCTGGTGAACATTATTTTACTGACGGGCTATACGTTTGGTTGTCATTCCTTCCGGAATTTAATTGGCGGGCGCCTGGATTGTTTTTCGTGCAGCGCGTCAGGGCGGACGCGTTACAAGGGTTGGCGGGCAGTGACCCGGCTCAACGAACACCACATGTTCTGGGCGTGGGTGAGCATGATTTCGGTGGGGCTAACGGACCTATACATCCGCTTGGTCGCTTCGGGAATCGTGAGGGACATCCGACTTCTATGACCGCCGCAAACGAAAATCGATACGAGAACCACGAATACGACGTGCTCATCATCGGCGCTGGCGGCGCGGGATTGCGCGCGGCCATAGAGGCGCTGGCGCACGGCGCGCGCGTGGCTGTGGTCTGCAAGTCTCTACTCGGCAAGGCGCACACCGTGATGGCCGAAGGCGGCCTGGCGGCGGCCATGGCCAATGTCGATAAAGCCGACGACTGGAAGACCCATTTTCGCGACACCATGCGTGGCGGAAAACTGCTGAACAACTGGCGCATGGCGCAGTTGCATGCGCAGGAGGCGCCGGATCGCGCGCGCGAACTGGAGCAATGGGGTGCGCTTTTTGATCGCACCGAGAACGGCGATATTATGCAGCGCGCCTTCGGCGGGCACACGTACAAGCGGTTGTGCCACGTGGGCGACCGCACCGGCCTGGAGATGATCCGCACGTTGCAGGACCGCGGCGTGCAGATGGGCTTCGACGTGTTTATGGAATGCACCATCACGCGACTACTGAAAGATGGCGACCGCGTGGCGGGAGCGTTCGGCTACTGGCGTGAATCGGGCCGGTTCGTCACCTTCGCGGCGAAATCGATCGTGATTTCGACTGGCGGGATCGGGAAGTGCTGGAAGATCACTTCGAATTCCTGGGAATGCACGGGCGACGGCATGGCGTTGGCGTATGAGGCGGGTGCCGAGTTGCTGGACATGGAATTCGTGCAATTCCATCCCACCGGCATGGTCTGGCCTCCGGGAGTGCAAGGAATTTTGGTTACGGAGGCGGTGCGCGGCGAAGGCGGGATTTTGCGCAATAAGAATGGCGAGCGCTTCATGGAGAAGTACGACCCGAAGCGCATGGAGCTTTCCACGCGCGACGTAGTGGCGCGTTCGATTTACACCGAGGTGCGCGAGGGGCGAGGAAGTCCGCACGGCGGAGCATTTCTGGACATTTCGCAGAAACCGGCCGACTACGTGATCCGCAAGCTGCCCTCGATGTATCACCAGTTCAAGGAACTAGCGGATGTGGACATTACCAAAGGCCCGATGGAAGTGGGACCGACGTGTCATTACGTGATGGGCGGGATTCGAGTGGAAGCGGAAACGGGGCAATCGTCCTTGGCTGGGCTCTTTGCGGCGGGCGAAGCGGCCGCGGGATTGCATGGCGCCAACCGTCTAGGAGGGAATTCGCTCTCCGATCTTTTGGTTTTTGGCCGGCGCGCGGGTCTAGCAGCCGCTGAGCATGCCAAGAAAGTTCCGGCCTCAGCGCTTGATCAGGCACAGATTGATGAGGGCGAACGCCAGATCCTTGCACCCTTCGAGCGGTCGGACGGCGAAAGCCCGTACCAGATTCATCATGATTTGCAGGAAACCATGCAGCACCTGGTCGGCATCTTTCGAAACGAAGAAGACTTGCAGAAAGCGCTTGTGGAACTGGACAAGCTGAACGAGCGGGCCAAGCGCATGCGCGTGGAGGGCTCGCGTCTATATAATCCGGGCTGGCATTTGTCGCAAGACGTGCGAAATATGCTGATCGTCTCGGAGGCGTGTACTCACGCGGCGTTGGCGCGTAAGGAGAGCCGCGGGGCGCACAGTCGGTTGGATTTTCCGAAGACCGAAGAAGCCTGGGGCCAAAAAAATCATGTGATCGCGAACCGGCGCGGGACGATGACAATGTTTGAAGTGCCCAAGCCGGAAATACCGCAAGACCTGAAGCAATTGCTTGCCGAGGATAAGTAGCTGCAGGTTTCAGGCCGAAAGCAGCCGGCAGCGGAGGCGTTAGAAATGACCGAAGCGACGATGCGGATTTTTCGCGGCGACCGCGAAACCGGCAGGCATGTGGATTATCAAGTGCCGCTCGTCCCGGGGATGGTCGTGCTGGACGCAGTGCATTCGGTGCAGGCGCATCAAGCGCCCGATCTGGCGGTGCGCTGGAACTGCAAGGCGGGGAAGTGCGGGTCGTGCTCGGCGGAAGTGAACGGGAGGCCGAGGCTAATGTGCAAGACGCGCATGGACGCGCTGCCGCCCGACAAGCCAATCGTGGTGAGCCCTCTCAAGACCTTTCCGCTTATCAAAGACCTGGCGACGGACGTTTCCTGGAATTATCGGGTAAACAAGAAAATTCCGCCCTTTCAGCCGCGCCCGGGCGTGGAATGGAAGATGTATCAGCGCGACATTGACCGCGTCCAGGAGTTCCGCAAGTGCATCGAATGTTTTTTATGCCAGGACGTCTGCCACGTGCTGCGCGACCACGGCAAGAAGGACGACTTCGGCGGCCCGCGCTTCTTCGTGCGCACGGCGGGGCTGGAAATGCATCCTCTAGATGGCGTGGACCGCACGCCGTTGCTGAAGGAGACGCTGGGCATCGGGTTTTGCAATATCACGAAATGTTGCACGGAGGTTTGTCCGGAGGAGATACATATCACCGACAACGCGATCATTCCGCTGAAGGAGCGCGTGGTCGATGAGTTCTACGATCCGCTGGCCAAACTCTGGCGGAAGATCCGCGGCGGGAAAACGGCATAGGCGGCCGTGATAGGCAAAGCATTCGCGATGGACTACAAGCTCAAGTCGATATCAAGGGCCGGCATTCCCGAAGCGGCATCGAAGGCCGAGCGGTACCGCTTCCTCAACGATCCGGAGGAGTCTGAATCGATCTGCCGGGATATTTTGGCTCTCGACCCCGCGAATCAACAGGCGCTGCGTCTGCTCGGGCTCGCTATCACCGACCAGTTCCTGGGAGTTGGTACGGATCGGTTTCGCGAGGCGAAGGAAGCTTTCGAAAAGCTTTCGGATCGATACGAGCGCCTGTATCACACCGGACTGCTTTTTGAGCGGCGCGCAAAGGCGCAAATCCAGGCGGGGCAGCCGCCGCACACGCTGCTACCGTTGCTGGAGCAGGCGCTTGGCTGCTATTCCGAAGCGGAGGCAATACGGCCTCCGGAGAATGACGATGCGATCCTCCGGTGGAATCGCTGCGTGCGACTGCTGGAGATTCTCCAGAGCCGCCTGGAAGAAGGTCTGGTCTCGTTTGACGTGCATGACGCGCCGCCGATTTAGTGCGGCGAGATTACTGCTCGGAAGCAAATTGCCCCGCTCACAATTTCAGCTGTCCACTGACTATAAGTTCGATCAGACCGCGGTCCGCTTCCAGGAAATCCAGCTCGGGCAGAGTTTCGGGTGCTCGCCATTCGATGCGTTCAAAAACGCAATTGCGAATTGTTTCGGGCGCAGTTTCCGCTGCGAAAAAAACTACTTCGACCGATTCAGGCATTTCCGAATACTTGTGCCGCGTGCGGTAGATTTCGCGGCCGATCCGGGCCGGGCAGTTTATTTCCTCTCGAAGTTCGCGCTCCAGCGCCGCTTCGAGCCGCTCGCCAGGCCGTGCCTTACCCCCCGGAAATTCCCACTTCAATTCGAACGCGCCACCGCGCTTTCGCTGGCAAACCAGCAGCTTTTCATCGATCTGGATTAATGCGGCTACGACGAGCATCAGTCAGGATTCATCTCGGTTCGAAATATTCGGGAACGGGCGCAAACAAAAGCGCGCCGGAGAGCTGTATCACTCTCCGGCGCGCACAAATGCAGAGTCTAATGATCTACTGCGATGCTGCCTCGACTCTCCTGAGACCAGGCACCGGCTGTTCCCAGATCAGGCGGACATCCGGCGCAGCATTGGGATAGAACTGCGTCGACTTCTTGCCTGAGGGCAGCAGAATGATGTCCACACGGCGGTTGTATGCCAGCCAGTCCGCGTATGGCCGCCGCGCCATGAACTTCGGCTGGGACTGTGGATTGGTGGACTCCAACTGCTTCACGTCGCTGCGCGGAAGCGGCCGCTGCTTGCCGTAAGCCGCGGTCTCGATCTTGTCGCCAGAAATGCCCTGATCGACAAGGAACTGCTTTACGCGCTCGACGCGACGTTCGCTGAGGTCCTGGTTGTAGTGAACGGAACCGCGGACGTCGGCATACGCCTCGATCGAGAGCTTCGCATCTGGATCGTATTCGAGGTACTTCTTGAAGCCGGTTGCGAGAGTCGTCAAAGCGTCCTGCTGGCTCTTCACCAGTCCGACCTGTGGATGGCGCGTTTCCGGGTACGCTGTGGGATAGAAAATGCTCTGCAACGTGACCTGCGGGATCGGTTCGATTTCGCCGACAATGTGCACCGGCGCGTTCTCCGTCGCCGAGCCGCCGCAGACGTTCGTTGCGTTCAAAGCGTAGTTTTTGGTCTCGTCGATGGTGCGAGCTGGCTGGCCCTCCGCAACTTCGGAGGTGTCGGCTGGCGCGGGCTGCACGGTTTCGCTGCCGCTGGCATCCACAGTTTTTCCGTCCACCGTGATCGTGGACGCGTTCGAGGTCTGCCAAGTTAGCGTAGTCGAATCCTGCTGCACGACCTTATCGCCGATCTTGTGGTAGTGGACTTCCGTCGGATTCGCGCTGATGCTCGCATCAACTTTCGTGTTGACGTTCACGGTAGAGCTGCCGCTGTAGGCGCCGCCGGGGCCCTTGGCCGTAAAGTCATAGGTCGTGGTGGCATGCGGCGTAACAGACTGATTTCCGCTACCCTGCACGTTACCCACGTTGCTGATGTTGGTATCCACGGCATCCGCGCTCTGCCAATTCAAAGTAGAGGATTGGCCGCAGTTGATGTTGGCCTGTGAGGCGCTGAAGCTGCCTGTGACCGGAGCCACGGCTACCTGGGCGCTGGCAATCCCGGCCTTAAATCGCGGGACGTCCTTAATCTTTTCGCCGCGCTTCCAATTGACAGTCTTCTGCTTGTTGCTATTAACGTAGATGACCGTCTTCTTGTCGGTCTCGACCTTTACGTCGCCAGACCAGAGAGTCTTCCCATGACGGGTCACCGTAATATGGTGTGTACCCGGCGGCAGGAGTAAATTCTGATGCCAAACAAAAAAGTCGTTGTCAAATTCGTCGACATGGCCGACAAAATACGCTGGCGTGTCGCCGTTAGATAGAACTGCGGCGCGGGGATCGCCCTCGATAATTACAAGCCCGAAGGGCCCCGAGACCTTGCCGCCTTCCGGCTGAAGCTTCACATCGAGCGGAGTGGCCTTGCCTGCCGTAATATCCACGTCCTGGGTGGAGGACTGGTATCCGTAATTCACCACTTCGATGCTGTGCTTCCCGGGAGCCAGCGTGTAGGACCGACTCCCATCTCTCATTGCCTTGCCGTCAATGAAGACGTACGCCTGCTTTGGAGATACCTTGATCTTCAGTTTCCCGTCCCCATCCTTCGCGAAGCCAGCGCTCGCAATAAGAGCGAGAGCCAGCGCGAGGCTGAGAACGTATCCCAATCGTCGCATCTGCATTCTCCTGAAGTTAATTCTGTAGGCCAATTTAGGTGATCACTCTCTTGCGCCCTTACAAGAGAGCCTTGGGCTCGGGAAGTTAAAAAATAACGCCTAACCCTACTCCTGTCAATCAGATTCGGAAAATAAGCGGAAGGTTGCGAAAAACTTTTCACGTTTGCAGCCCGCGTAGCTTGCGTCTTCACTCACGTGTCTTATACTTTTGGCATGTTCAACGACCGTCTGCTCGATCATTTTCGCAATCCTCACAACGTTGGGGACCTTGCGGATGCATCCGCCAGCGTGGAAGTCAGCAATCCCGTTTGCGGTGACATTTTGCGGCTAAGCGCACGCGTCGAAAACGGCCGGATTGCCGAATCAAAATTCAAGACGCAAGGTTGCACCGCCTCGATCGCGGCAAGTTCTGTCCTAACCGATTTGCTGGCCGGAAAGTCTCTGGCGGAGGCACGGTCGATTTCTGCGGACGATATATCGCAAGCGTTGGACGGCCTACCGCCAGCCACGTTTCACGCGGCCCAGCTATGTGTCGATGCCGTGACGATGCTCGTTCGGAAGCTAAGTTAAGGCCCTAGTCGGCTGGCGAGCCTTTTACGGCGCCTCCATCGCGCGTTTCAAGGTTGCGGGATCGTTTAGGTTGAGTATCACGCCCTCTTCGTCTGTGGGAACTTCCAGTACATCGGCTGCATGCGCCCAGACCACCTGGCGCGCGCCCACCTCCGGAGATGCGGCCAATATCTCCTGATAGAGGACCTCGGCGAAGATCAGCGGATGGCCACGCTTTCCGCCATACGTCGGTAGCACGATCAGCTTACCGTTCGAATCGAATTCCTCGATTAGCTGCGCGACCAGCGTGGCGGAAACCAACGGGTGATCGACCGGGCATAGTAGCAGCCCAGAAGTCTCGCCAGTCGGAAGGCTGCGAACGGCAGCTTGTATCGACGAGAGCTGGCCGCGCTCCCATTCCTCGTTGACCACGATCTCTGCGTTTCCCGAGCGAACGTTTGAGCTGATTTCTTCGGCATGCGCGCCGACCACGATGCGCTTGACGCCCACTCGCGGATGGTTGGTCACTTCCAGCAGATGCTCAGCAAAATTTTTCCCACGGTAGGGAAGCAGCGCCTTGGGCGTGCCCATTCGGCGAGATTCACCGGCGGCAAGGATTGCGGCGGCCAGCGGTAGGTGCGCCGCACTACGTGTTGGACTCATTCGAGAAGCTAATCGTTCGGAAGGCTGGCGGCGTGGGCGAGTTTCACCGCCTTATGAGGCAGGTTCTTAGCGTTTCGCCGCACGGCGATCAACTCCGCCGTGATGCTCACGGCGATCTCTTCGGGGGAAAGCGCGCCAATGTCGAGCCCCACGGGCGCGTTCACGCGCTCAAATTCTTCGGGCGAATAGCCTTCCTTGTCGAGCGCCTTGTATACGGATATCACCTTGCGCTTGCTGCCGATCATGCCGATATACCGCGCCGGAGTTCGAACCGCCCATGCCAGCACGCTCATATCGTCCTTGTGTCCGCGCGTCACGATCAGCAGATAGCTGGATGCATTGGGCTTCAATTTGTCGAAGGCATCTTCGTAAGTGGTGTGAATATCCGTAGCCATCGGAAACCGCTCCGCATTGGCATAAGCGACGCGATCATCGATCACGCCGATGCCGAATCCAGCCGCGTTTGCCGCGCGCGCCACGGACAACGAGATGTGCCCCCCGCCGAAAATGTAAAGCATCGGCTGGGGCAGCAGCGGCTCGACGAAAATTTCTAGAGTCCCTCCGCAGATTAAGCCGATGTCGTAGCCGGCGTCGTGGTTCAGGTTGAAGGTCATCTTGCGCGGCTGTTCGACGTTCATCACTTCCTTCGCCGCCGCCCAGACTTCCGCCTCCACGCATCCGCCGCCAATCGTCCCGGCCACCGAGCCATCCTCGCGTACCAGCATCCGCGAGCTCTCGTAGCTCGGAATCGACCCGTTGGTATGGACGATCGTCGCCAGCGCCCCGCGCTCGCCAGCCTTGCGCATGCGCACGATTTCTTCGAATAGGTCCATGGATAAAAGTAGCCTACGTCCGCAAGCCACCGCTGTCAATCGCGCCAGTCCTATTTTGTCACGCTTTCCGCGCCTTCGGGGCGCTGGCTTGTAAGCACACGGAAAGGGTGGCTTCTCCGAAGATTTGAGTGTAGGGCTGCGGCCTTTAGAGCAGCAGCATTTGCGGCTATCGAGGCGCGCGAATTCACCCTCTGGCGCGAACAAAGGTCGAAAACTGCGGTGCGGCCGGACGTTCCGGGTAAGGCGCTGCGCGGTTGTTTGTTTTCTATGAGTTGCGTGTGTTCTTACTGGATTGACTGTTCCGGGCAGCCACCCCAAAACGCGAGGCGTTTTGGGGACCCTGTGTGAAACCGCGTGCTTCGTGTCCCGGCATCGCGCAAGAACCGCACGCTCCCGTCTTTGGAGCCCGGTGGACTCTACCGGAGTCCCGACACCGGACCGGGGTCCCAGCTCGTGGTCCGAACCGGGAACTGGTGATTCGTGATCCGTGAAAGACGAAAAGATCGCGCAGCTGACACAGCGTCCTTCGACTCGTCTCGGGGTGAGCGGACGGGCATGTAGGTGAGTTGGCCGCTTGGCGTCGGCCGGTGCGTCGTCGAGTTGTTCGTCCGCAAACATGACTACAGATCGACGCTAGCATAGTTGGTGGTACGGGTTTCTACTGGTCGGAAGTACAGGTTTGGTACAGGTGACTCGAATTTCGGCGAGGGAACGCCCAGACCGCACACCCGCAGTCCAAGAACGTACCATGGATTCGGGGCTATGGAACTACGATTAGCCCTTCTCTTTGGCGCTGCCAACGGTCGAAACATACTTCGAACTGTACGCGGCCTATTTGGTTCAAACCGAAAAGGCGCGGGCTCAGTTTGCGAAATCCTTGCAACAGGGTCATCGCGCCGATCCTCTCCGCAAAGCAGTCCAGATATGCCGTCGTGATGGAACATTTTGTTTCGGGCGGAATGGCCTCGGCATGAAGCTTGATGGTGAACTGAACGAAAATTCTCAGAAGCGCTTGTAGATCGGCGTTCGGGTCGGCGAAGATTTTCAACAGCTGTGCCGCCGGTGGTGCGTCCACGTTCCATTTGGCCAATCGGAGCGAGGCGAGCAACGATTCACTGTCGAACTGGGTTGCCACGAAGTTCATTCCGATTAGCTTGGCAGTCGCATTGTAATAGTCATCAGGTTCTAAGAGCCCGTCATCGGCGAAAACACCTAAAACAAGCTGCGTCCACGCCTTCGATGCTCCGAATTCCTCGGCGGCGACTCGACCCTGTATGAGATCGTCCGTCCAGAGAACATATCCAGGTTCCGATGCAAGAAGTAGTGACTCCGCGCCGTACGGTCCAAACAGCTTCGTCAGCGTGTCGCGCTTTTCCGGTTCTAACGCGGCGAGACCCGGCGCAGGTCGTATTTCCATAATTCCCTTCACGAAATCGAGAAATTCTCGGTCTTTTCGGGACTGCTGTTCCTTTTCTTCGGCTGAGCGCTCATACATGACATGCTTTCCACCTTCGAACGCCAGCGTGCCTCCGCTCGCTCCTGAAAAGATCAGCTCGTTGAAAAACATCTCGTTAATCTCAACCCAAGTCCGTTCGGCGATCACGAGCCTAAATTTAGTTATCGAGAGGGCTTTGTGTTCTAACTGAAGTAAACGAAGCGTCGCGAGGGCTGTCAGATCAACGACCAATCCCTTGGCCGTCTTCAGTGCTTCGACAGAGGCTGCGCGCTCTTCCGGAGTGCCAAGAGAGGACTTGATGCTCGCGCTCTCTTCCAGAGCGAGGTCTATCACCGCTGTGTAAGCGTTCTTGCCGAAGGAGCAACCATACCAGTGTAAGGACGCTACCTTCGTTCTGTAAATTTCGCGGATTTCAGAGACAACTTTTGCGCGTTTTTCAACCGAATCAAATATGACTTTGAGGTTTTCCCGTGGGTCCTTCTCGGGTGACGTCGCAATTCGAATCGACTCGATGGAGCTCGCGGCGCCGAACCTTATTTGCATTTCGCCTACAACGTCTTGATAGCGCCTCACGTATTTCGGAACGATTCGTAGAACCTTCGCCAAGCGGTTCTGTAAATGCCCGGTAGCTATCGTGACGGTGTCCCCGACTTTTTTGCCGCAGAGTTCCTGGGCAGGAGCAGACATTAGTCCGATTTCTTCGAATTCCGCGCTCGGCTCACTAGTGTCTTCCAGTACGACCCATTTCTCGTGACCGTCGGGCAATTCCTGATAGCAAACCGCTGAGCCGGGCCCGGCGGTCTCAATCTCAGGGGGAATGTCGGGGCACGAATAACTCGGCATCATGCTGATTATGAATGCCTGGTGGGCCTCGATGTGACTGAAATTCCCGCGCAGGAACCGATATGCGTACTCAACTGCGACATCTGGGTTGCCGCCGTATTTCAGCACCTGTACCGCTGGAATTATGTAGTCGACCGGAATCTCCTTTGCCGGAGGAACATCGTCGGCAGTTCCGTGCACGAGTTCTGGACGATTAATCCCAAGACCGATCAAGGACAACTGTAAGCGAGCTAACTTGTTTTCGGGATGCCCGGCGGTAAATTCCTGAAGTCGTGATATGGCTTTCTCGATATGGTATTTTCGGAGGTACGACACCTCGAACTCAAGAAGATGCCAATCGTTCACGCCTCGCGCGTGTAACTCCTCGCACGTCTGCAAAACAATGTCATCTCTGTGGAGCCGAGCGGCGCAGTTGAGTAAGTTTCCTGGGTCGAATCCGTGGGTCTGTGTATTGAATAAGTCTTGCCAGATGGGCAACGCATCCACTGGCCTCCCAACGAGCGTTAACAGTCCGGCGAGGTACTGCTTGGTGTCGGAATTGCAACGCGACGACACGAGGGATTTCGCCTTTAGGGCGTACTCTTCGGCTTCCTTGGGCTTTCCCTCGTAGTGTGAGAGATATCCTCTGATTGTCTCCAAAACAACCGCTTCGAGAAGATCGGAGATCTCAGTAAGGTATTGATTCGCGCCCACCCAATCTTTCTTTTTCGCGAAACATTGAAAGACCTGAGTAACGAATGTCGGCCGGAGCTCCGGTCGCAGGTCCTTTACGTGGACCGCTGTGAGGACACGCAGAGCTTGATCGAGGTCCTCGTCTCGTCCTCGATTGAATAACGCCCTGCCGTAAACGAAAGCGACGTCGGCGTCCGGGTGGGTCGTAAATGCCTTTGTCAGGAGGGCGATTCCGTCATCAAGGCGGCCAGTAGATAGACGCACCTCCGCTAGTGCAAGCATCACCTGAGGATCGTCGGCGTCCAGCCTCTCAGCCTCTTGAGCGTCTGACCAGGCATCATCCTTATTTCCCAGAAGCAATTTGAGCTCCGTTCGGAGGATAAGAGCCATCTTTGCGGTGTGCGGGTCTTTTTCTTCGCGTGCAAGATCAAGGGCCAAGGAAGATTCTGTTTCAGCACCGAGAAGCGTTTGTTCTTGAAAACTGCTTGTTTCGTTGAATCCGAATTGCACATGTAGTGCTGTTCCGAGCTTGGCCTGCGCCATCACCAAGTGCGGCTGGGACCATTTGGGTGCCGCTTTCGCCGCGGCTGCAGCATATTGAAGGGCCTTCGGGAGCTGAATTTCCATCAAGGCTCTACGCGCCAGCGCGACGCAAACTTCGGGGTCGGTCAACAAAATGCTGTCGAGTTCGCGCTCGATTTCAGCAAATGGGGTATTCCTTGCACCACTTGTTACCCATAGAGACGCGAGGCGGGCCGATGATGGATATTCGCGTCGCAATTCACTCGCTTTTTCATGACAAGTGGTAATGTCATCGACCAACAGACATGCTAGGACTTCATTCGTTCTTGCGTGTTCGTCCATAGGTTGATGTGTCGCAGCGTCGAGGAAAAACCGTGCCGCCGCCGGTCCGTTGTTTTGGCCAAGCGCGGCAGCTCCGAGGTTCGACAGAACTCGAAACTTCTGGCGAGGCGTAAGTTGCGCGCTGTTATTGCGCTGAATGCGGTTTAGAAGGAACGTGGCTAGCTGAAATTGGCGGTTGGTGATCTCGTCGCGCGCCTCGTTAATCTGAGAATCGATTTCATCTCCTTCGACTTTCGCTGTCAACGATTGAACGCCTTGATTGATTGCTAGAAGCCCGCGCTCGATATTTTGAGCTTCCCGGATTGGGATGTCGCTATAGAAGCGCGCTTGCACTTCAGAGTACCGTTGCAGCAGCGCACACATGTGCTCCCACGTTAGGAGTTCCACCTCGAAAAGCCCACTCGCACGATGTGCGAGATTAATTTCTCGCACTTTCATTTGTGACTGTGTTGAGACTTTGGCTGTCGTCAGAATCGCGTATTTGCCGAGCGGCTCAACAAACTCCCTTGCTTTATCAACTTCGTCTTGAATTTCTTTGGGAGTCAGACTTTTGTGTTCTTCCTTAAGCTTGCACTGCGCAGCATAAAGCGGCATCTCACCGCTCAAGTCTAGAATGTCAATGCCGTACTGCCGCTCGCCTCGTTTCCCGAATATTTCCAAACCGGGTCGGAACCAATGGAGGCGTAGCAGGTCGCGGCACATGAGCTCAAAATCATCGTCGTCGCTTGGAATGGCGAAACGCTGAGAGACAGGGGACATTAGAATCCTAGACGAGCAACAAGGCGGTACTCGCTGCTCTATGCGGGAGCGATTATAAACGGAGAGGGCAACCTATCCTAACGTCCGGCGCGGTTGTGTGGCGCGGCCGTCGGTGCTACGTTGCAGGACACGCACAGGCAAAGACGCCGGCGAGACGCCGGCGCTACAAGCGAACAGCAGATTCCTGGTCGCCCCGGTCGTCGCGCTCGCGCACCGGGACTCTGTCGGAATGACGGCGTTTTGGGGCGAGACACGCGCGGAGGGTGGCGATGAAAGCGGTGGTGCTGAACGAATATGGCGGGCCGGAAGTGCTGCGCGTCGCGGAAATGCCGGAGCCCCAATTTGGTGAGAAGACGGGCGCGAACGAAGTTCTCGTGCGCGTTCGCGCGTGCGCGCTGAATCATCTCGATTTGTGGCTGCGCCGCGGATTGCCCACGCAGCCGCTCGCGTTTCCGCACATTTTGGGGAGCGATATCGCCGGGGAAGTCGCGAAAATTGGAAGCGCAGTTTCGAGCGTTCGCGTCGGCGATAAAGTTCTACTCGCGCCGGGAGTTTCCTGCGGACAATGCGAGCAGTGCATCGCCGGTCACGACAATTTCTGCAAAGCGTACACGCTTTTAGGCTCTGGCGTGCAGGGCGGCTATGCCGAATTCGCGAAAGCGCCGGCGGTTAACGTGATTCCGATTCCCGGCGCGCTAACCTTCGAGCAAGCAGCCGCGATTCCGCTGGTTTTTCTGACCGCCTGGCACATGCTTTTTACCCGCGCGCGATTGCGGCCGGCGGAGGAAGTGCTGGTGATCGGCGCGAGCAGCGGCGTGGGCTCGGCCGCGATTCAGATTGCGAAAGCAACCGGCGCGCGCGTGATTGCCGCGTCGACTTCCGATGCCAAGCTTGCGAAGGCCAAGGAGCTGGGAGCGGACGAAGTGGTTTCCAGCGGCGGAGAATTCGCGCGCGAAGTGAAGCGGCTCACCGGCGGGCGCGGCGTGGACGTGGTCCTCGAACACGTCGGGCAAGCCACTTGGGAGCAGAGCATTTACAGCCTGGCGCGAGGCGGGCGGCTGGTGACCTGCGGCGCGACCACCGGCTTCGACGGCAAAATCAATATCGGCTATCTGTTTGCGCGCCATCTTTCGATCCTGGGATCTTTTATGGGCGCGAAATCGGAGCTGTTCGCGGTGCTGGAACTCTTCAAGCGAGGTTTGCTCAAGCCGGTCATCGATTGCGTCCTGCCACTTGACCGCGCCGCCGAAGCCCATCAGCGCCTCGAAAATCACGAACAATTCGGCAAGATAGTTCTCTCGCTCGCATGAGGGCCGCGGCGGTCGATCGCGGCGCACTGCTCGTGCGTCGTTCCTCTGGCGCGAATTTGCGCCGCAAGGCACAATAAGTCTCCATGCGGCGAGTGACTACAAGCGTTTCCCAGGAAGATTACCTGAAGGCCATCTGGGAAATTGTGCAGGAAGGGCAGACGCCAATCAGCGCGCGTCTGGCTGAAGACTTGAGCGTGACGCCGCCCGCCGTTACCGCCGCGCTGAAGCGCATGGCCCGCGGCGGCTATCTACGCGTATTGCGCGGAGGGCGCATCGCGCTTTCCGCGAAAGGCAAGGGCGCGGCTCACCATCTGGTCCTACGTCATCGGCTGGCGGAAAAGCTGCTCACGGAAATTATTGGTCTGGAATGGTCGAGTGCTCATGAAGAGGCCGAACATTTAGAGCACGGCATGTCGCCGGAAATCGTGCGCTTGCTGCTGCATCGATTTGGGCGCGACAGTCGCTGTCCGCATGGCGTGCCGCTGTTCGGAGGCATGTCTCGTCTGCAGCGTCAATTCGGCGCGGTGCGCTTATCGGAGGCCAGGCCGGGGCACTCGTACGAAATCCTGCGTGTTTATGAAAAAGATCCGCTGTTCCTGAAATTTCTCGAACAGCGCAACCTGCGGCCTTCAGCGCGCCTTCGCATCGTCGGGCAAGAATACGATCAGACGATGTCGGTAACTGTCGCCGGACACGGCTCTGCCCGCATGCACCTCGGCAAACCCGCTACGGAGCGTATCTGGGTGCGCCCGCTCCCGTGATGCTCGCGTCGCATCACTTCAGGCCGCCGATGGCGCAAGGCGCATAGCCGATGTTCAATGCGCTGCGCTACTACTGGATCATTGCCAAGGGCTATCGCCTGCGTCCTTGGAAGTCGCCCTACATCCAATGGCGTCTCGAAACTTTTTTTGGGCCCGAGGCCGCGCATTCGAGCGCCAGCCAATTTTTCGCATTGCTGTGGCGCGAGCGCGCTCGAATGGCGCGTTTTCTTGCATGGGTTGCGGAACGCCGCAGCCAGCCGTGAGGCTGCAATCCGGTGCCCGGCTCTCTCTGCGCTGAATGTGCAACTCGCGGGAAACACTTTGATTTGTGCGACTTGTGCGTGTGGGATTTATCTCATATAACAGTTTGGGTGGTTGCTTAGCGGAATCGGTGTGCGGGCGGTATCGGCCTTGGCCGAAAAATGAACGCTCCAACAAGCTTCTTTAATTTATATCGCCACAATTTTGTGCGTGTGGCTCTGGGAATACCAGAGGTGCGCGTCGCCGACCCTGCGTTTAACGCTGGGCAAGTGATCGCGCTGCTGCGCCAGGCGAACTCACGCGACGCCCTGCTAGTCACCTTCCCGGAACTGGGGCTTTCCGCGTATTCATGTGAGGACCTCTTTCACCAGCAAGCTCTGCTGGACGCCAGCCGCGATGCGCTCGTGCGCATTCTGGAAGCTTCGCGCGAGCTTTCGACCATTGCGGTGGTCGGCTTGCCAATCGTGATCGATCATCTGCTGTTCAATTGCGCGGCCGTGGTGCATCGGGGCCGTTTACTCGGGATCGTTCCAAAGACGTACTTGCCGAACTACCGCGAGTTTTACGAAATGCGGCAATTCTCGCCCGCTTCGCACAGCCATCGAAATGCCATTGATTTCGCCGGGCAGCGCGACGTTCCATTCGGCAACCGGCTGCTGTTTCAGGCCGCGGACCAGCCGCTATTCACTTTCTTCATAGAAATTTGCGAGGACCTTTGGGTGCCGATTCCGCCGTCGTCTTATGCTGCGATGGCTGGCGCGACGGTGCTGGTCAATATCTCGGCTTCGAACGTAACGGTAGGCAAAGAGGATTATCGCCGGCTGCTTGTGGCGGACCAATCTGGACGCTGCTTGGCCGCGTATGTCTACTGCGCCGCTGGGCAGGGCGAATCGACAACCGACCTGGCGTGGGATGGTCATGGCTTGATCTACGAGAACGCAACGCGCGTGGCGGAGAGCCAGCGATTCTCGCGGGATGCGCAGCTCGTGGCCGCCGATATCGACCTGGATCGCCTGGTCGCGGACCGCATGCGTCAGAATACGTTTGGGATTTCCGTCCGAGAATACCGCGAGCAGTTGGCGCAATTTCGTACCATCCAATTCGAGGCCAAGCTGCCATTGGACCGCCGCATCCCGCTCGAACGCACGCTGGAGCGCTTTCCGTACGTTCCCAGCGAATCTTTCCGACGCGACGAACGCTGCCGCGAAGTGTACGAAATTCAGGTGCAGGGACTCGCCAAGCGGCTTGAGTCTTCGGGAGTAAATCGTCCGATCATTGGTGTGTCCGGCGGGCTTGACTCAACACAGGCACTGATCGTCTGCGCCCGCGCCATGGACGCGATGAAGCTGCCGCGCAAAGGCATTCTCGGTGTCACTATGCCCGGATTCGCTACCAGCGAACGCACTCTGCAGCAGGCCCGCCAATTGATGGCCTCCATCGGATGCGAGAGCCGCGAAATCGATATCCGTCCCAGCTGCATGCAGACGTACAAGGACATCGGCCATCCGTTCGCAAACGGCCAGACCGTGTTCGACACCACATTTGAAAACGTGCAGGCAGGCGAGCGCACCAGCCACCTGTTTCGTCTGGCAAATCATGTGGGCGGTTTAGTGGTCGGCACGAGCGACCTAAGCGAGCTGGCGCTGGGCTATTGCACCTACGGCGTGGGCGACCACATGGCGCACTATCACGTGAACGCCAGCGTACCGAAAACTTTGATTCAATACCTGATCCGCTGGGAAGCGGAATCTGGCCAGCTTGGAGCGGAGGCGAGCAAGGTCCTCGAAAAAGTGCTCGAAACGGAGTTCAGCCCCGAGTTAGTTCCTGGCGACGGGAACGGCCATTCCACCCAGCTTTCCGAGGAGGTGGTCGGCCCATACGAATTGCAAGACTTCCATCTGTACTATACGTTGCGCTTCGGCTATGCGCCCACCAAGGTAGCGTTCGTGGCTTGGTCGGCGTGGCACGACCGCCAGCGCGGCAATTGGCCGGATATTCCGGAAGGGAAGCGCCATCAATACGAAATCGGGGAAATCAAGCGGTGGCTGGGGGTTTTTTTGGACCGCTTCTTTAAATTCAGCCAATTCAAGCGCAGCGCACTGCCAAACGCTCCGAAAGTCGGGTCGGGCGGCTCGCTCTCGCCTCGCAGCGACTATCGCGCTCCGAGCGACGCGGAAGCGAGCGCGTGGCTGATCCAGCTCGACGAAATTCCAGACGTAGATTCCTAGTCTGGCTTGTCTTTCGGATCCCGATGGGTCTGGGTACGGAGATGAAAAGTTCAGCCAAGGCCACGAAATGGATCTATGCGCGATTCGCTCAGGAAAACGCGCCGAGTGGGTCAAGTTGACGGCGGATGCGCTGCCGATTAAACTTGAATGAGGGCGCAGGCGACTGCGTCGAGGCGCGATTCAGCTCGCGGGATTGAGGGAAAGCCATGACTCCGGCGGCGCTTCAACAGAAACGTCATCAACAGATTCTTACCGATGTAGTACGCACGTACATCGAGACGGGCGAGCCCGTTTCTTCGCGCAGCATTGCGCGCCAGCATGTTGAGCCGCTGAGTCCGGCCACCGTTCGTAACGTGATGGCCGATCTCGAGGAAGGCGGCTATCTCTATCAGCCGCACACTTCGGCCGGGCGCGTTCCAACTGCTGCCGCGTACCGGTTTTTCGTGGAGCAGGTTGCAGCGCAGGCCACAGCCAGCCCCGAAGATCGCCAGTGGATTCGCCGCGAACTGGAAGCAGCGCAGACGCCCGAAGCGGTAATGGAGCGCGCCAGTCACGTCCTTTCGGCTGTTTCGCGCGGCTTAGGCATTTTCATTTCGCCGCCGCTCGCGCGAACCGTCGTCGAGCACGTGCGGTTTCTTAGCGTGCCTGATCGTCGTGTCCTGGTGGTTCTGGTTACTACGGGTGGTGTTACCCGGGACAAGCTGATCCGTCCGGAGCGGGATATTTCGCAGCAAGAGCTTGATCGCGTCGCCGCGCACTTGAACCAGCACTACGCCGGTTGGACGATTGAAGATATGCGAGCCGATCTTCAGCGGCAGGTGGAGCGCGAGCGCGAGCAGTACGGACTCTTGGCCAGCGCCGCGCTGATGCTGTGCGATCGGGCGGTACTCGGGGATGATACCGAGCGGAAGATCTACGTGGAGGGCGCGGCGCAGATTGCCTCCGCGATGGAATTCACCAGCCAGGACCAATTGCGAGAATTGCTGCAAGCAATAGAGGAAAAAGACCGGTTGATTGCACTGCTGAGCGGCTGCATCGAAGCGCCGGAGCCTGTGCACGTCGAGTTCGGGGTAGATCAAATGTCGAACGCGGGAAAGCATCTGGCACTGGTTTCCGCGTCCTATTCGACGAATGACCAGGTTCAGGGAACGCTGGGCATCCTAGCGCCCATGCGTATGCACTACGAGCGGGTCATTACCGCGGTTGCCTTCATGGCGCAACTATTTTCTGACAACGCAGAAGAGAGCTGAGGTTGGTGATGTCCCATAACGATTCAGCGAAAGAGAAGGCGGAAAAAACGAAGCGCGCCGAAGTCGCGCCAGACGCAGATGAAAACGTCAGCGCCAGCGTGCCGGCCGCTGATGGAAAACGTGACGGTGCGTCCGAACAACTCCAAAAACTTCAGGAGGAAAAGCAGGATCTGATGAACACGCTGGTCCGGCGGCAGGCGGACTTCGAAAACTACCGCAAGCGCGTGGAAAAAGAACGCGCTCAGGATCGCCAGCGAGCCAACGAAACGCTAATCGAGCATCTGCTTCCCGTTCTCGATGCCTTCGATCGCGCGCTTTCCCAATCGAGCGATTCGGCCTATCTCGAATATCGCAAGGGATTTGAACTGATTCGGCGCCAGCTTTGGGAATCGCTCGCAAAGGAGGGATTGGTTCGCATCGACGCGCTGGACCAGGAGTTCAACCCTCATTTCCACCATGCCATCGAGCGTGTGGAAACCGCCGAACATGCCGACGGCATCGTGATTGGGGAATTGCAGCCCGGTTACGTGCTTCACGGGCGCGTCTTGAGGCCCGCGATGGTTCGCGTGGCCACGGAAGCCAGATCCGAATCGGCGCATATGTCTAAAACGAACGATTAGTTCGAGCTCTCGAAATATGATTTGAGCGGAAGAGAAGTTTTTTTGACGCGGCGCAGCCGGGGCAACTATGCGTCGTAGGCAATAGGGGAGGGGCCCAGCCGCCATGGCGAATGCCAATCAAGTGGAGTATTACGAAGTGCTCGGGGTGGAGCGCAATGCAACCGCGGACCAGATCAAGTCTGCATACAGGAAAGCCGCGCTGAAGTGGCATCCGGACCGCAACCCCGACAAAAAGCAGGAAGCCGGAGAGAAATTCCGGGAGTGCAGCGAGGCATATAGCGTGCTTTCGGACGAGCAGAAGCGCGCCGTTTACGACCGCTACGGCCACGCAGGGTTGGGCAGCCGCGGTTTCGATGCGGGCGGATTCAACGCCTCAATCTTCGACGAGTTTCAGGATATTTTTGGCGATCTTTTTGGATTCGAACATGCGTCCGGAGGCGCGGGCCGTCGTGGGCGAGGTGCACGCGGTCAGCGCGGGGCGGATCTGCGATATGACATTTCACTCGCCTTCGAGGAAGCCGCCTCGGGGGTCACTACCCAGGTGCATTTAACGCGCCATGAAATCTGCGAACACTGTAAAGGCACGGGCGCGAAACCGGGCACCGGAATGGCTACCTGCCACACATGCGGCGGACGCGGCCAGATGTCCTACCAGCAAGGGTTTTTCTCGATCACACGCACCTGTCCGGCGTGCCAGGGAGCCGGGCAAGTGGTGCGCGAGGCTTGCGCCGCTTGCCGTGGGCAAGGCCGCGTGGAGCGCGAGCGCACTTTGGAAGTGGGCATTCCAGCGGGAGTGGAATCGGGAACGCGGTTGCGCATGACCGGCCAAGGCGAACCGGGTGCGAACGGCGGTCCTGCGGGTGATCTGTATGTCTTCCTCGAAGTGAAGGAGCACCCCTTCTTCGAGCGGCGCGGAGCAGACCTTTACAGTACCATTCCGGTCAGCTTCCCGCAGGCTGCACTCGGCGCGACGATCATCATTTCCACTCTGAAGGGCGAAGAGGAATTCGAGATTCCCGAAGGCACACAGTCCGGCCAGATTTTCCGCATCAAAGGTAAAGGCCTGCCCAATCCACACGGCGGGCGGGGCGACATGTACGTCAGCGTGCGCGTTGACGTGCCTTCGAAGTTGAGTCGCGAGCAGCGTCATTCACTCGAAGAACTCGGACGCACGCTCAAGATCCAGAACAAGCCCGTCGAGCATTCTTCAAGCTTCTTCGACAAAGTGAAGGACATTTTCGGCTGATCGCAACGTTTCGCGATCTGCGGGATTCGTCCGCTATTCCTCGTCTTGGCGCGCGGACGCGCCTCCGAGTTAGAATCTGCTGATGCGCCGCCGGTTTTTCGTCGACAAATTCGAGCCGCATTCGGCCACGCTTCTCGGCGAGACCGCCGAACACCTTGGCCGCGTCTTGCGCGCCGAACCCGGACAGCTATGCGAATTGAGCGACGGGCGGAGGGTGTGGCTCGCGCGAATCGAGCGCGTCGAATTACCGAAGCGCGGCGAGAGCCGCATTGACTTCGCGCTAGTCGAGCCGATCAACGCCCGCGAGCCGCGCATTCGAATTATTCTACTGCTGTCGATTATCAAATTTGACCGCTTTGAATGGTGTCTGGAAAAAGCCACGGAACTAGGTGTGAACGAAATTATTCCGCTAGCCGCCTCGCGTTCCGATAAGCCCCTGATCGCGGCGACGGAAAAGCGCAGCGCGCGCTGGGAGAAAATTCTGGTCGAGTCGTCGCAGCAATCACGGCGTCTGCGCCCGCCGAAATTGCACATCGAGCCTGCTACCGAGCGGAAGGGCTCATTGGCTGAATCGATTCTCACACCCCGAGCGGCCTTCGCGGAATCGCCGGCGGATCACAAAATTATTTTGTCCGAGCGCGCGGATGCGGCTCTGCTGCGCGATGTGTTGCCGTCTCGCCCGGGCGGCGAGTCACCTGGCTTGCAGCCAGTTTCAGCGGCGCTCGCGATCGGTCCCGAGGGTGGATGGACCGATGAAGAACTCTCGGAAGCGCGCACCTCTGGTTTTGTCGAAGCCTCACTCGGAAAAAACATCCTGCGGGCGGAAACCGCCGTCCTAGCAGCGATGGCCATTCTTGGCTTCGCGCTCGGCTAACCTTTGGCGTGCGCGGAAGTCTCAATTAGTAGTGGCCGAATTTCGCGACTGCACGTCGATGACGCGCTTCGGCTCACTCTTCCGCGCGATTGCGCGGTCGTGGTATAAATATAAATACGACGATGCAGGATATGGACCACGCTGGCACACCGGAACCGTCTGTCGGCCCTCCTCAATCCCCATTGCGCCACGAATTGCGTAACTGGACTCGTGACCTGGCTGTCGCGCTCGGCCTTTTAATCGTAGTAATGATTTTCCTTTATCAGCCGGTGAAGGTCGAGGGCAACAGCATGAATCCGCTCTTGAGCGATCAGGAGCGCATCTTCATCAACAAATTTGTCTACCACTTTGAGCCGATCGATCGCGGCGACGTGGTCGTTTTCTGGTATCCTCTGGACCGCTCGAAGTCGTTCATCAAGAGAGTGGTGGGTTTGCCGGGCGAGACGATTCAGATTCGTGCGGGCGATGTATTTATAGACGGCAAAGAGCTGTCGGACCAATACGTGCCGCCGAACTACCTCGACGGATCGAATTATGGTCCCTTGAAAATTCCGCCCGATCAGTATTTCGTTATGGGAGATCACCGCGACAGTTCCAACGATTCACGCGTGTTTGGGCCTGTGCCGCGGTCGCTCATTTACGGCAAGGCGGTTTTCGCGTATTGGCCGATGGACCATATCGGCTCACTCGCGCCGTCTTCGAGTACGGTTAACGCGGCATCGAAATGACCATCCTTGGAGGACACACTGACCGAAGCCCTCGCAGGTTGCGCGACGCTGGCGCTAGAGGACGGAAGAGTTTTTAAAGGCCGCGCGGCGGGCGCTCGAACGCGCCGGGGCGGCGAAGTCGTTTTTAATACCAGCCTCACCGGCTATCAGGAAGTTTTCACCGATCCAAGCTACGCCGGCCAGATCGTCTGCCTCACGTATTCGCATATTGGAAACGTGGGCACGAATCTGGAAGACGAGGAATCCTCAAAGCCGTTCATCGAAGCGCTGATCGTGCGCGAATTTTCGCCGCTTTCGTCGAACTGGCGCTCCACCGAAACCGCGCAGCAATATCTGGAGCAGCATGGCGTCCCGGTGATTTGGGACATCGACACCCGTGCGCTGGTTCGTCATTTGCGCAGCGTAGGAGCGTTGCGCGGCATCGTTTCGACGGACAGCACGCCCGTCGAGCAACTGATTGCTGAGGCGCGCGCGCTGCCGTCGATGGCTGGGCAAGAGCTGGCCGGGCGAGTTAGCGTTGCGAAGCCTTACGACTGGACGCGCGGCTCAATTGAGTTGTCGATGCCGATCGCGGCTGCCCCGGCTGCATCTGCGTCTGGTTCGAAAGGGAAGTCTTTTGTTGCCGGCGCGTCCGCGAAGGCCCACGCGCGCGCAAATGGCGACGCGGCTTCGCAGCCTCGTCATCGAGTTGTGGCTTACGACTTCGGCATCAAGCAGAATATTCTGCGCCTTCTGGTCGACCACAATTGCGACGTAACGGTCGTGCCCGCCAAAACTTCCGCAGAAGATGTGCTGGCGCTCAAACCTAACGGCGTGTTTCTCTCCAACGGCCCTGGCGATCCCGAGCCGTGTACTTACGCCATCGAAAACATCCGCAAATTGACGGGACGGGTGCCGATCTTCGGCATCTGCCTCGGACATCAGCTCTGCGGGTTGGCGCTCGGCGGGCGTACTTTTAAGCTGAAATTTGGCCATCACGGCTCGAATCATCCGGTGAAAAATCTGCTCACGGAAAAAGTGGAAATCACGGCGCAAAATCACGGATTCTGCGTCGATCCGGATTCGCTGCCTTCGAGCGAT
Organism: Candidatus Acidiferrales bacterium; assembly: GCA_049591475.1. Lineage (GTDB taxonomy): Bacteria > Acidobacteriota > Terriglobia > Acidiferrales > UBA7541 > Palsa-295. Next base: position 46,813 of record JBAWEZ010000070.1, on the reverse strand, counting down.
GTCGAAATTACGCATCTGAACTTGAACGATCATACGAACGAGGGCCTGCGCCATCGCTCGCTGCCGCTCTTCAGCGTGCAGTATCATCCGGAAGCTTCGCCCGGCCCCCACGACGCGCGCTATTTGTTCGACGATTTCGTGAAACTTATGGAGAGCCAAAAACCCGGCAAATGACCCAGCGGAGGGAGCACCGCTGACGAAGTCGCGCGAGATTCAACCCAAGAACAATGCCAAAGCGCACTGACATCAAGAAAATCCTGATCATCGGCTCCGGTCCGATCGTCATCGGCCAAGCATGCGAGTTCGACTATTCCGGCACGCAAGCCTGCAAGGCGCTGCGCGCGGAGGGGTACGAGGTGATCCTGGTCAACTCGAATCCTGCGACGATCATGACCGATCCGGAACTGGCCGACCGTACGTATATCGAACCGCTCTCAAGAGAATATCTCGAAGCGATCATCGCCGCCGAGCGGCCGGATGCCGTGCTGCCCACAGTCGGCGGCCAGACCGGATTGAATCTCGCTGTCGATCTAGCCGAAGCGGGCATCCTCGAAAAGTATGGCGTGAAACTCATCGGCGCGCAGCTCCGCGCCATCAAAGTTGCGGAAGATCGCCTCCTTTTCAAAGACGCATGCCGTAGGATCGGCCTGGACGTGCCGGATTCGTCCGTGGTCACCAGCATTCCCGAAGCCATCGATTTCGCCGACAAAATGGGCTATCCCGTCGTAATTCGCCCGTCGTTTACTCTCGGCGGCACGGGCGGCTCGATCGCCTATAACCACGAAGAGTTTGCGGACGCCATCTCTCGCGCCCTTGACGCCAGCCCGGTTCACCAAGCGTTGATCGAAGAATCCGTCCTCGGCTGGAAGGAATACGAGCTGGAAGTGATGCGCGATTGCCGAGACAACTTCGTGGTCATCTGCTCGATTGAAAATTTCGATCCCATGGGCGTTCACACCGGCGACTCGATCACTGTGGCCCCGGCGCAGACGCTCACCGACAAGGAATATCAGCGCATGCGCGACGCCGCGGCGGCGATCATCCGCGAAGTCGGCGTGGAAACGGGCGGCTCGAATATTCAATTCGCCATCGATCCCGAGACCGGCCGCATGATCGTAATCGAGATGAACCCGCGCGTCTCACGCAGTTCGGCGCTGGCCAGCAAAGCCACCGGCTTCCCGATCGCCAAGATTGCTGCCAAGCTCGCCGTTGGAATGACGCTCGACGAAATTCCCAACGACATCACGCGCAAGACGCCGTCGTGCTTCGAGCCGACCATCGATTACGTGGTTGCGAAAATTCCTAAATTCCAGTTTGAGAAATTCCCCGGCAGCGACACTACGCTTACCACGCAAATGAAGTCCGTGGGCGAAGTGATGGCTCTCGGCCGCACGTTTCAGGAAGCGCTCTGCAAAGCCATTCGCGCGCTGGAGCCAAGCTCTGCGTGGCGGCCGCCCGCGGAAGTGACCACCGCTCTACTGCGCGAAAAGCTGCACGTCCCGAACCCCGATCGCATTCACTGGCTTTTCGAAGCTCTCGATCGCGGTATGAGCAGCGACGAAGTGTGCGACCTCACCAAGATCGATCCATGGTTTATTCGTCAACTTGAAGAAATGCTTGCCGTGGATAGGCGCGTCGCTGGTACCACGCTCTCGAAATGCTCACGCGAGTTGCTCCTGGAATCCAAGCGTTCCGGCGCAAGCGATGAAGAAATCGCCAAGCTATGGAACGTAAAGTCCGCGTCCGTGCGCTCGCGCCGGCGCGAACTCGGCGTAATGCCTGTGTTCAAGCGCGTCGATACCTGCGCCGCGGAATTCGAGTCCTTCACTCCGTACATGTATTCAACGTACGAGGAAGAGGACGAAGCCGACGTTTCCAATCGCCCCAAAATCGTTATTCTGGGCAGCGGGCCCAGCCGCATTGGGCAGGGAATTGAGTTCGATTACTGCTGCTGTCACGCCGCCATCGCGCTGAAAGAGGATGGCTACGAGACGGTGATGATTAACTGCAATCCCGAAACCGTCTCCACCGACTACGACACAGCCGACCGCCTATATTTCGAGCCCCTCACGCTCGAGGACGTTCTCGCGGTCCTGGAACGCGAAAAGCCGCAGGGTGTGATCGTGCAGTTCGGCGGGCAAACGCCTCTGAATCTCGCTCTGGAGCTGAAACGCAACGGTGCGAAAATCATCGGCACCGATCCTGAGTCGATCGACCTGGCGGAAAATCGCCGGTTGTTCGGAGCGCTGCTCAACGATTTGAAAATCCCGCAGCCTCGCGCGGGTACCGCACTTGCTCCGCAGGAGGCTGTGCAGGTCGCCAATGAAATTGGCTTGCCGGTGTTGGTGCGCCCCAGCTACGTTCTGGGCGGCCGTGCCATGGTCATCGCATACGATCTGAAAACCGTCGAAGAATATGTAGCACAGGCGGTACTCATCGGAACCGCGTCCGATCCCAAGCGCCCTATCTTGATCGACCAGTTTCTTGAAAACGCTACCGAGGTCGATGTCGATGCGCTTTCTGACGGTACGGACGTAGTGATCGCCGGAATCATGGAACACATCGAGGAAGCCGGCATCCACTCGGGCGATTCATCCTGTGTGCTTCCTTCTGTCACGCTGAAACCCGCCGTGCTCGAAACGATTCGCGAGTACACCGCGCGTCTTGCACGCGCGCTTCACGTGGTCGGCCTGATGAACGTGCAGTATGCCATCCAGCACGACACGGTATATGTGCTTGAAGTGAATCCGCGCGCCTCGCGCACGGTGCCCTACGTCAGCAAGGCCACAGGTGTTCCACTCGCGAAAGTCGGTGCGCGCCTGATGACCGGACGCAAACTCGCCGACCTCCACTTGCCCGTCGTCGAGCACAACGGAATACAGGAACTTTCGCTGCGCGATTTCTACGCCGTCAAATCGCCGGTGTTCCCGTTCAACAAGTTTCGCGGCGTCGATATCATTCTCGGCCCGGAAATGCGCTCCACGGGCGAAGTGATGGGCATCTCGTCCACGTTTGGTCTCGCGTTCGCCAAGGCCCAGCTCGCCGCCGGCCAACGTCTGCCGCTTTCCGGAACCGTCTTTATGAGCGTGAACGATCATGATAAGCGTTCGGTAGCCATCGTGGCCAAGGATCTCGCCGCTGCGGGACTGAAAATCATCGCCACGCGCGGCACGGCCTCCGCGCTCACGCGCGCGGGCATCGAACTCGAGGAAGTTTATAAAGTGAACGAAGGCCGGCCCAATATCGTGGACCTAATCAAAACCGGCAAAGTGAACCTCGTCATCAACACGCCGCTCGGTCGCGAATCCTTCTACGACGAAAAATCCATTCGCCGCGCCGCTGTGCGCTACAACGTGCCCTGCATTACCACGCTTTCAGCGGCCAACGCCGCCGCTCGCGGCATTCGCGCGATGGCCGGACACGCGGCCGACGTCGCGGCGTTGCAGGACCTGCATCTCCGCAAATCCGCAGTATCAGCCAAGGCCGAACATTCCTGAGATCCTTGTCCAAATCACTGGCACACTCCCCGTCGTGAAGCTGAATCCTTGGCGCTGCCGTCTCATCCAATGACCACCATGCGGATTGCTCACCTGCGGAGCCATGTTGAGGGCGTCTGTTGTTGCTCTACTGCGGATCGCCATATATCATGAGCGCCTCCATGGAACCGCAGGCCGTTCCGTTTCGCGATATTCCGCACACCACCGATCTCTTCGCCGCATATCTTGACGAGTTTTCCAGCGCTGCTAGATTTTATTCGCACACTCCTGACGCATCGGGAATCGACGCCGCCGCGCGCGAGGTGCGTCTCGATGCGCAAACCTGCCGCGCCGTCGTCGACGTGCTCCGCGAGCAAAATCGCAATTTCGGCCCCTCGGACCAAATTGATTCAGCGGTCAGCGAAAATCTCGACCGTCTCGCCGCGGGCGCAGTCACGATCGTCACTGGCCAGCAGGCGGGGCTTTTCTCCGGTCCGGCGTTCAGTTTTTATAAGGCCCTTTCCGCAATACGCTGCGCTGAAGAAACAACGCGCCGCGGAATTGAGGCCGTTCCCATCTTCTGGATTGCTACGGAGGATCACGATCTCGCCGAGGTGAATCACACATTCTGGAACACGCGCCAGGGCCTCACGCGGTACGAACTTCCCGCGCGCGATGAATTCACCGGTCGCCGCGTGGGCGACGTTCCTCTGGGCGACTCCGTGCAATCGACGGTCGCGGACGCCGCGAAAACCCTCGACGGCGCCTGCATGGAGACCATATCCGCCGCGCTCCGCGAGTCTTACTCGCCCGACGAAACCTACGGCTCCGCGTTCGCCAAGCTTATGTCGCGTCTCCTTGCTGGACGAGGGATCATCTTTCTCGATCCGCTCGACTCGCGCTTGCATCGGATCGCAGCTCCGATTTTCTCTCGCGCGTTTGCCGAATCTGGTGAGCTCCGCGAAGCTCTTCTTGCCCGTTCCCAGGAGCTCGAATCCGCCGGTTTTCACGCGCAGGTAAAAGTCACTCGCGAGTCCACGCTTCTTTTCTTCACCGTGAACGGCCGCCGTGAGCCCGTTCGCACCCGCAACGGTAGATTTTTCGCTGGCGAAACGGAGTTTTCGTCGCCGCAACTGGCCCAGGTCATCGAGAAAACGCCCGAAGCGTTTAGCCCCAATGCACTGCTTCGACCGATCGTGCAGGATGCGCTTCTTCCCACCGCCGCCTACATCGGCGGCCCAGCCGAAGTCGCATACCTCGCGCAATCTCAGGTGATCTATCAGCGCATCCTGGGACGCATGCCCGCCGTCCTCCCGCGCGCCAGCTTTACGTTCGTCGAACCGCCAATCTCGCGGTTTCTCGCTTTATACGATCTCGGTTTCAACGACATACTTGCCGGCCCACAGCATGTGCGCGCAAAAATGGAACAGAAGTCACTGCCCGGCGGCCTCTCCAGCCGGTTCGATCGGTCCGAGCAAGCCTTGCGAAATCTACTGGATGAATTTAAAGCTCCCCTGGAGAATCTTGACGTCACTCTGGTCGGCGCACTCCAGTCCACGCAGGAAAAAATCCTGCATCAGTTCAATCAGCTGCGCGGCAAAGCCGGACGAGCGGAAAATTTCCGCACTGGCGTTCTCGATCGCCACCAGCACATTTTGTTCGACGCGCTCTATCCCGAAGGCGGTTTGCAGGAACGCAGTTTGTGCTTTCTGCCGTTCCTCGCAGCCTATGGATCGGATATCTTGGATAAGCTTCTGCAAGTCAGCTACGTGGGGTCTCCTTCCGCCGCCGATTCCAAATCGCGCGAGCACCAGATTATTTTCCTGTAGATTCGCCCCGGTTCTAGGTTCCCGAACTTAGCGGAATTTGGAGATCGCTGCGTGCTAAAATTCCTGAAGTCCGCTGAGACTCATACACGCCCTTGGAGGTACGCACATCATGAAGTTGACGCCCGGTAAGCAAAAGGGACTGCAAGCGGTTTCCGATTCGCGCGGGGTGATCGCGGCCGCTGCTATGGACCAGCGCGGCTCTCTGAAAAGCGCCATCGCCAAGGAAAAGGGCATCGACAAAGGGGCTGTCACTTCGCAGATGCTCGAGGAGTTTAAGACCACTGTCGCGCGCGTACTCACCCCTCATGCCAGTGCCATACTGCTCGATCCGGAATACGGCCTGCCCGCTGCACGCCAGCGCGCCAAGAATGCAGGGCTACTGCTTGCATATGAAAATAGCGGCTACGACAACACGAAACCCGGCCGTCTTCCCGACCTGCTCGATATTTGGTCCGTCCGTCGCCTCGTTGCTGCTGGCGCCGATTGCATCAAGATCTTGCTGTACTACACGCCTTTCGATCCACCCACTGTCAACGAAATCAAGCACGCCTGGGTCGAACGCATCGGCGCGGAATGCATCGCCGAAGATGTTCCGTTTTTCCTGGAAATGGTCGGCTACGAAGAGGGCGCGGATGAGAAGGGAATCGGCTTCGCGCGCAAAAAACCAGACGTAGTGACCCACAGCATGGAGGAATTTTCGAAGCCGCAGTACGCCGTGGACATTCTTAAAGTCGAAGTTCCGGTCAACATGTCTTTTGTCGCGGGCACGAAATCGTGCAAAGCGGAATCAGCCTACACCCGCGACGAGGCCAAGGAACATTTCCGCCGCGCAGCCGCCGCTGCGAAAAGGCCATTCATCTATCTCTCCGCCGGCGTTAGCAACGATGTTTTCGCCGAAACTCTCGAACTTGCAGCCGAATCGGGCGTGAATTTCTCGGGAGTTCTCTGCGGCCGCGCCACTTGGAAAGACGGCATCCCCGTTTACGCTAAGCAGGGGGCCAAGGCGCTCGACGATTGGCTCGCCGATCAGGGCGTGAAAAACATCAGCAACGTCAACGACCACCTGAAAGCAGCCAAGCCGTGGTTCAATTTCTACGGCGCTACTTCCGCCGCGGCTTTATCTTGATGGTTCACCGCGACTAGAGTAAAAAGCTTGACCAACTCGGAGCGACTCGCGCGAAAAAACAAGGGCCTGCTTTCCCAGGCCGTATGTTCCACGCGCGTCAAATTCACTGGACTACTTTTTCTTTTCGCTGCGTCCTCCGCCGTGGCTCGCCTTATGTGCTGGAGCGGAGTTCCGCTGCGTCTTTGGCGCGGGCTGCGAGCGGTTCTGAGTCTTGTTCAGCGGCGGATGCACGTCGTACATGTTGTCGTGCGCCTGCGCGGGAGGCGCGTACCGGAATGTGCGCTGTTCGTTTTGTTGGGTATGGTTATTCGGCTGCGCGCCCTGATTCTGATTGCGCTCGACAGGTGCTTGATTCCGGGTTGATCCTGCAGGTGGCTGAAATGGGCGGAAACCGTCGCGCGAAGGCTGCTGAGGGGCAGCGGTTCGCGCAGGCTGATTGAACTCGCGGTTGTCATTTGTGTAGACTGCCCCGCCACGATTTTGCCTGGCGACGGCGGGATTGAGCCGTACCACCACAGGGCGTTGAGCAATCGGCACGGCGGGTTTTGCGGTGGAAACCCGCGCGCTAGCCGAGACGTAGCTTGCGCGGCTCGGTGCAATCGGAGCCGAATCCACCACGCGCGCACCGGCAATCTGCTGTGAGTTCACGCGAAGCATTCCTTGCGACACGGGCCGCGCGTTCACGAACGTATCACGCCGAACGACCGTGACCGCGCGTGCGTTCGTCGCGTACGTGTAGTTGACGCGCGCCACGTTGCGGTTAATCACCACTCTGTCGTAGACATTCGTCACCTGCATCGCATTCACGACGCGACTGTTGGTGATGTTGATGTTCTGCACGTATCGCGGACTGCAGCGATATGCCGGGACGTACACATCGCGTGGGCCGAGCGGAAACCAGCCGACTCCGGCCAATCCTCCGCCGAATGATAGAGACACTCCGAATCCACCGCCGCCGACGAATCCCACAAGCGCGGGAGCGTAAATCGGTCGCACTACGCGTGGCCCGGGGACCCAGCCCCAGTTGCCTCCGACCATCGCCCACCGGCCATAATGAAATGGCGCGAAGCCCCATGGCTCCTTGTCAACCCACGTCCAACCCCAAGGCCCGATATAGACCCAATGACCCATCTGGTACGGGGCCCAGCCAGCGGCCACTGCAGTTGGCACCCACACTTCGCCGTAGTCAGAGTCGGATTCCCACTTTCCGTAGTTGTCCAGGTCGTAGTAACCGTCAACGTCGCGCGATACGTATTGCGCGGAGACGGAATTGTTTTCGATTTGGTCGCGACCCTGGCACCATGCTTCGAAGTCACCAAAGGCCGGCAGAGGCTGCGCGTCATAGGTCAGTTGGTCGGTACCGCTCAGGACGTATTGCTGGCCGGCCTGCAGGTCCCAGGACTGGCCGCCGCCCGTCACTTGGCCTTCGCCCTCCCGGAGCAAAATTGTAGTGACATTGCTGTTCGGGTCGGTCGAGATCAGATATTCGCCCGAACGCGTCAGCGTCAACGCCAGATTCGGCGTATCGATTTCATAGTCGTCGCCTGGCGTCAGGTCCCGAAGGTGCACTTCGATGGTGCCCTGCGCCAGTTGAATCTGCGCCGTGCGATCGTCGAGAGTCAGAAACGAAATACCCGTCTCGCTCGACATGCGAATGGCGGTGCTGCCGATGTGCACTTCGCCGCGCGAATCTTTATCGGCCCAGAGATTGTCGCCGGTAGTCAGCGGACGATTTGGATCTGCTTGCACCCAATCCTGGTCGCCCGAAACCTGATAGGAAACGGAGCCCTGCATGTAGTTCAGCCGCGCGACGCGGCCCGGCGGATCCTGCTGGTCTTGATCCTGCGCGAAAACTGGATGCGCCAGCAATCCCACGAAGGCCAATAGCAGAAGCACGGGTAACGAGCGCCAGAAAGCGTTGCTCACGGAAGTGGCTCCTTTGGAGAGTTGTTGCTTTGATAGTACAGCTACCTGCCTCGTCCAACGAAATGCTGTGAGCCATGTAAACCATGCGACAACACGCGTCGTTGACATTGTGTTTCTCCGCTCCTGTTTATCCAACACCACAGCGCTTCGCAAGTTTCGAGCCGACGCTGGCCAGATCAGCGACACTCATCGATTCTCTTTTATAGGGCCATATACAGCGCGGCCCCGATTTCTCGGGGCCGTCTGCTTCATCGCCAGTTGGTTGCTTGAACTTTTTTACCGATGGCCTCCGCCGCCATGGCCGCCGCCACCCCCGCGAGAACCGCCGCCACCCCCGCGAGAACCGCCGCCACCGCGCGACCCGCCGCCACCACCGCGATAACCACCGCCGCCGTGAGGTGCGCTATACGCGCCGTGCGGGGCGCTGTAACCACGAGGAGCACTGTAACCCCGGGGAGCGTTGTAGTTGCCACGAGGTCCGCCGTTTCCGTACGGAGATCCATATCGGCCGCCGTACCCTTCGCGTGGCTGGACGATTGGCTGGTGCATGTTCAGAGGCGGTCGAGAAGAACGCCCATTCGAATAACCGCCGTATGCGCCGCGGTAGCGATCAGCTTGTCCCTGATATTCGCCCCTGCCAGAAAATCCGCCGCTCGATCCCCGCGACTGCGGCGTGAAACGCTGCCATCCCCCGCCGCGATTCGCCGAGCCGCCGAATGAAGATCCATTCGCGCGGTTTCCGAAAGACTGTCGGCCTGAGTTGCTTGCTCCATGGCTGCCTTGAAATCCGCGCTCTGCGCCGCGCGAATTGCTGCCTTGCGGAGGCGTGAAGGTGCGCCACCCTTGGCGGCTGGAGGTAACCGGCCCACGATTGCCGCCACGGTTCGCGTTTGTCGGTGTGAACGAATTGCGCGATCCGGATGAGATTCGCCCTTGCCTAAACGAGCCTGCGTTGCGATTTGCGGCTCTGTTGAATCCGCCGCCACGATTAAAGCCGTTCGCGTTTGTCCGATCCCCGCCGCTGAAAAAATGCTGCGAGGCCGGGGGAGCGGACCGGAACGAACTAGGATTGGCGGCACGGCCGGTGGGGCTATAGCTTGCCCGGGTCGGTTGGAATGGCATCCGTCCGCCGACCATCCGCGCCTGATTGAACTGCGAAGCGCTGATGCGGCTTTGGTGCATCGAAACCGCCTCCCGGCCGAAGTTGTGTCCGTCCATGGAAGAAAAGCCGGCGCGAACGCGATCGTTCCGCATAGCCTCGTTGAAGTTGGATATTCCGCGCCCTCCGCGCCCGAGCGGCGCGAACCCTTCGTGGAAATTACCGTCGTGTGCTCCGACGAAGTTGTAGCCGCGGCCCCAGCGGCCGTACCACGGGTGATACCAGTCACCCGGTCCGCACGGCAACCAGCCTACGCGGCCGAACCCATAGCCAAAGCCTAATCCGACTCCGAAGCCCCAGCCACCTCCTCCCCAGCCAAAGAAGGAGACATACGCTGGAGCCCAAACCGGATAATAGAAGGGATCGTAGGCAACCGGACCCGGCCACCACGCCCAATTTCCGCCATAAACGAACCAGCGACCGTAGTGATACGGAGCCCAGCCCCACGGTTCGTAGGAAACCCACGTCCAGCCGTAATACGGTTCGTAAACCCAGCGCCCGTCGCGATACGGCGCCCAGTCCGGGCCCTCAGACGGAATCCACACCTGGCCGTAATCTGGAACTTCCGACCACGTGCCATAGCCGTCCAAGTCTCCCGATCCCGTGTAATATGGATCGGTCTTACTCCAGCTCTGCGCGCTTTCAATTTTGTTGTTGCGATCGTTGTTCCAGTTGTCCCATGCGTCCTCCGCCGGGGCCGTGGAAGTTTTGTACTCGGGATTGCTGGTTCCGGCGACGGTGATCAACTGGCCGGCATCCACATGCGTGCTGCCTTGCGGTGTAGAGATGTCCGCCGAACCTTTGCGCACAGTAATTTCTGTTTCCGCATCTGAATTCACCAGGATACGGTATACGCCCGGTCCGTTGGGATGTAGCGACGCATTGGGAGTATCGATCTCCGGTGTGGCTTGGGCATCCTTCATCACCGTGTACGTGGCCAGGCCCTGGCCAACTTGCACCTGGATATTGTTTTTATTGAGCTGTGCGATCTTTGCCGTCGAGTCGCTCGACATCCGCAAAATGTCCGCGTAATCGAGTTCGATTTCGGCGCGGCCGTCTTTACCCGTGCTTATGCGATCACCAACCGCGACCGGTGTATTCACCACTATAGGGACCCACTCGCCGTTGTCGCCGCGCTGCGTAGAGACGCTGCCTTGAACCAAGCTCACGCGAGCCATTCCCGGGGCGTTTGGGCTGGCGTCCGTTGCGACGGTGGACGGACCATTGGATTGATCGTTGGGAGGCGGTGCTGGCGGACCCGATTGGTCCTGCGCGCGGACCGGAACAATGGCGAATAAGAAAGCCGCCGCGACGAAAGCGACCAGAAACCTTTTCATAGCCAACCTCCTACCGAATAGCGAAACCTGAAATCCCGCACATCACTGATGCATGGCCCGTGCCAAAGTACACCTCTAAGGTGTTTGTAAGTGGCAGAAAGATAGCGGGTTACGCCGTGCCCGAATTTGTTCAAATCGGTTGGTATTGTGCGACTGGTGGTTTTGGCGCGGAGGTGGTGGTTTTCAACCACCGTGAGGCACTTCAGGGGCTGAGGACTGGGTTTTATCAGAAGCTTCCTCTGGGTCCGCAACGCCCATCTTAGACAGGCGATAGCGCAGCGCGTTTCGCGAAAGCCCGAGCGCACGTGCGGCCTGGGATTTATTGCCATTCGCTTGGCGAAGTGCCTCGCGAATCATCTCTTCTTCCCATTTTTCGAGCGTGATGCCCGGGGGCAGTACCGGTGCCGCGTTGGCAACCGCACGGCGTGAGGGCGATTCAGAATCGACGTAAATGTCAGCGGCGTCCAGCAAGTCGCCAGGTGCCAGGGTTGAGGCGCGAGCAATTATATTTTCGAGTTCGCGGATGTTTCCGGGCCAATGGTAATCGATCAGCTTGTGCAGCGCCTCGGGCTTGAGCCTGCGCAGCGGTTGATTGGATTCGCGCGCGAATTTGTCGAGGAAAAAACTCGCCAGCGCAGGAATATCTTCTTTGTGATCGCGCAGCGGAGGAATATCGATGGCGACCACGTTGAGACGATAGTAGAGATCCTCGCGGAATGCGCCTTCTTCGATCGCCGCGCGCAGATCGCGGTTGGTAGCGGCGATCAGACGAACATCCACTTTTAGCGTTTTTGTGCCGCCGAGGCGTTCGAATTCACGGTCTTGCAGTACACGAAGCAGCTTTACCTGCGTGGCGGGCGGCACGTCGCCAATTTCGTCCAGAAAAAGAGTGCCTCGGTCGGCAAGTTCGAATTTTCCGGGCTTGGTAGTGGTGGCGCCGGAAAACGCGCCTTTCTCGTAGCCGAAAAGCTCGCTTTCCAGCAAGTTTTCGGGGATGGCGGTGCTGTTGATTTTGATGAATGGGCCGGCGGCGCGCTGGGAATGTTCGTGGATGGCGCGCGCGATCAAATCCTTTCCAACACCGCTCTCGCCGCCGAGCAAGACAGTGGCGTTGGTGGCGGCGACGCGCTCGACCAGCGCGAGAACGGCCTGCATTTTGTCGCTTTGCGCGATCACGTTCTTGTATTCGTACCGTCTGCCAAGAGCCTCGCGCAGCGCGCGATTTTCGTCGCGCAGTTCGCGCGTGGCCAACTCCTTGCGGATTACCAGAACGAGTTCGGCTAGAGAGAAGGGCTTCAAGACATAATCGGAGGCGCCGGCTTTCATGGCCTCGACCGCGGCTTCGACGGTGCCGTAGGCGGTCATTATGATCACGGGCAGATTGGCGTTGATGCGCTTGAGCGCTTGAAGGAATTCGACGCCGGTCATGCCGGGAAGCTTGAAATCGGAAAGCACCAGTTCGAAAGGCTCTTTACTGGCGAGTTGGAGTCCTGCCTCGGCGGACTCCGCGGCGCGCGCGCGAAATCCTTCGTCGGCGAGCTGAAGTTCCAGCAGTCGCCGTAACTTCGGCTCGTCTTCGACGACGAGAATGGATGGTTTCGAGACGATCATTTTCGTTGTGCGTTCCCTGTCAGTGGGACAGAGGGAAGAAAGGCGCGGAAGCGCGCGCCGCGCGGGGAATCTTCCAGCCTTATCGAGCCGCCGTGCTCGTCCAGAATCGTTGCCACGATGGCGAGGCCCAGTCCCACGCCCTCTTTCTTCGAAGTGAAGAACGGATTGAAAATCTGCTCGCGCAATTCCTTTGGAACGCCGGGGCCGGAATCTTCAACCATAACCGACACGCCCTTGCGTCCGTTGGAAGTGTCGGCCACGATCGCAAGTTTTAAATTCGCATCGCTTGCCAGATGAGTTCCGTCCATGGCTTGGAAAGCGTTCTGGATCAGGTTGATGAACGCGCGTTCGCTGAGCTGCTCATCGACCATCACATCCGGAAGCGCGGCGGCGTATGCGCGCTCGACACGGACCTTGGCGTTGGGAAATTGATGTTCGACGGATTCGAGCGCGCGATCAACGATTTCGGCAATCCGGTGCGGGCGCGCCTCAATCTGCATCGGGCGGGCGAAATCGAGAAAACGGGCGACCAGCGCGTTGAGGCGATTCACTTCGGAGGAAATATATCCGGCGAGTTCGGCGGCGAGCGGCTGGGTATCGGTCAGCTTTTGGGAAAGCATTTCGGCCGAGCCTTTAATTACGCCGAGCGGATTACGGATTTCGTGCGCGAGGCCGGCGGACATTTGGCCAAGAGCGGCGAGGCGCTCGGAGCGGCGCGCCTCGGCTTCGGCGCGGCGCAGCTGTTTATTGGTTTCTTCTAGAGTCTCGGAAAGCTCCTGGTAACGCTTTACTTGCCGCCGGTTTTCGACCACGAAGCGATTCACCAGCATGGCGGCCAGAAAGAAAAAGAGGATGCGAATCGCAAGCGTCGCCTTGGCGTCTGGGGTCAGTTCGTACACTTTCAGCGCCGGAATCAAATACGAACAGTAGGAGGCCGAAGCGACAGCGGTCCAGAGCAGCGTGGCCAGCGGGCCGAAATAAATCGCGGCGGTGATGATGGGCACAAAATAAATTGGCCAGTAGCTGCTGTTAATTCCGATGTCACCAGTGTGATCGAGAAGCACGGTAGCGAGAATTATTTTTATTATTACGACGGTGTAGCGTCCGGACTTCGGATATTGGCCGATTAATGTGCCTTCAAGAAACTGGACAACAACGAAGCCAGCAAGGAGCAGTTGCTTGTGAATTTCGTGGATGGGCGGAAGAAGGGCCAGGCCGACGATGAAAAGCAGCCAGACAACGTCGATCCAATCGACGGCCGCACCCTTGCGGTAGAAGAGCCCCCAGCCATGTTCAGCGCGCTCGGTTTGCATAGGCGAGTCTTGCCCGACTGTAGCACGAGAATTTCGGGAGGGCGAAATGTGCTTCGAGGAGGTTTCGAATTTGTGTCGATCTGAAGGAGGGACGGTGCTTTGTTTTGAATCACTTACGGAGGGATTAGATTGGCACGCTGTGTCGATCTGCACGGACTGATTCGTGACTAGTGATCCATGATTTGTGGCGGACGAGGGCCCCGCGTGTGAGGCGGATTGGTCCGCGCGGGGATCTAGTGCGAGTGGGGCTGCCTTTGCGGATTTTGACATCTCGTCCATAAGCAATTCACGTTAGCACGAGCGAAGACGGGTGAAACAAGAAAGAAGTACAGGTGCGGTGACCTGTACTTGCGGGCTAGAACTAGCTAATGAGCCACCGGGGCACAGAAGCACGGAGCGAGCAGAGAGCAGGAACGCGGCGGAGCGCGCCTGATTCTCAACGGCGCTTCGTGGGTGCTTCGCCCTCTGACTCCGCGGTGGTAAAATGCGCGCCAAACTGGAGCAAAAATGGGATCCGTAAGATTACTTGGGGCCATGCGGTCGCTGCGGCAGGACGACTCGGTCTTGAAGCAGAGCGTCAGGCCGGGAACCGCGAAGCGCATGCTGAAGTTTTCCCGGCCGTACGCCAGTTTGCTGGCGATTTTCCTGCTCGTCGTGATCGTGGATGCGACTGTTGGGATCGCCAATCCTCTGATTTACCGCGTCATCATCAACAAGGGAATTTTGAAGGACGATATCCCGCTGATTATCAAGCTGGCGGTGCTGGCGGGGATTCTGGGAGCTTTCGATGCGACGCTTGGACTGGCCCAGTCGTATCTGGCGGCGAAAGTCGGTTCGCGAATCGTACTTTCCCTGCGCAGCAAGCTCTTCGCGCACGTTCAAAAAATGCCGCTGGCGTTCTTCACCCGCACGCAGACCGGCGCGCTGGTTAGCCGTTTGAACACGGACGTGAGCGGGGCGAGAACCGCGTTCACTGACATTCTTTCCAACGTGGTCGGCAATCTGATCACGGTCGCGCTCGTTTTCGGAGCGATGTTCGTGCTTTCGTGGCGCATCACTGTGGCGTCGATGGTCCTGATTCCGTTGTTTTTGTTCCCGGCGCGCTGGTGGGGACGCAAGCTGCAAAAAATCACGCGCGAAAGCTACGACCTCCACGCGGCGATGAACAACCTGATGGTGGAGCGTTTCAACGTGGCCGGGGCGCATCTGGCCAAGCTCTTCGGACGGGCGCAGGACGAGAACCGCGACTTCACCGCGAAGGCCGCGCGGGTTTCGGATATCAGCGTGACGCAAGCGGTCTATGGCCGACTATTTTTCATGGGGCTGATGTTGATGGCCTATTTTGCGACCGCGCTTGTCTATGGCTGGGGAGGCGTGCTTGCTGCGGTGCATACGTTAGACGTTGGCACGGTGGTGGCGCTGGCGGCGCTTCTGGGTCGGGTGTACGGACCGTTGGCAGGGCTTTCGAATATTCAGGTAAGCGTGATGACGGCGCTGGTATCGTTCGATCGCGTTTTCGAGGTGCTCGATCTGCCGCCGATGATTCGGGAAAAGGCCGACGCGGTCCAATTACCCAAAGGGCCGGCGCGGATTTCTTTCGAACATGTGTCATTCCGCTATCCGACGGCGGCGGAAGTGTCGCTGGCGTCGCTCGAATCAATCGCGGTGCCGGACAGGCTCCCGGAAAAAATCGTACTGCGTGACATCAGTTTCGTTGCTGAGCCCGGCGAGTTAGTGGCGCTGGTGGGGCCGTCGGGCGCAGGCAAAACAACGATCACACAGTTGGTACCGCGGCTGTACGACGTGCAATCTGGATCGGTTTCGATTGACGGCGTCGACGTTCGCGACGCGAAGCTGGAGAGCCTGCAACAGCGGATCGGCACGGTCACGCAGGAGGCACACCTGTTTCACGATACGATTCGCGCGAACCTGTTGTATGCGAAGCCAGACGCAACGGATGACGAATTGAACGAAGCGCTGCACGCGGCGCAGATACTGCCGCTGATTGACTCGTTGCCGAAGGGGCTCGATACGCTTGTGGGTGAGCGGGGATACCGATTCTCGGGCGGCGAAAAGCAGCGGCTCGCCATTGCGCGACTTCTGCTGAAGGCCCCGGACATCGTCATTCTCGACGAGGCGACGGCGCATTTAGATTCCGAGTCGGAAGCAGCCATCCAGCGCGCTTTCCAGGAAGCGCTTCGCGGGCGCACTTCGCTGGTGATTGCGCATCGCCTCTCGACGATTCTCGAAGCCGATCAAATCCTTGTGGTGCAGGAAGGGAAGATCATCGACCGGGGAACGCATGCGGAACTGTTGGAGCGCGGCGGACTTTACGCCGATTTGTATCGGCGCCAATTCGCTAACGCAGAACTGCGGGCTACCGCGCCGAAATAATAAGCTCGGCTTCGGCGAGGAGCGAGGCGGAGCTAGCAGCGAGAGCGCGGCGGACAGCGGTGTCGAGCGACCAGCCGACGAGCAGGATTGATGGCGCGGGGACGCGGGGCAGAGAATTGAGTTTGCCGAGAGGAGCGCATTCGACAGACTGTTCCGGCGACGTGGCGCGCGAAACGACAGCCGCGGGGATTTCCGGCGGCAAGCCGGCGGCGAGGAGTTGTTCGCGCAGAGTTTCAAAATCGTGGCCGGGCATGTAGATGACGAGCGTGGCATCCTCGCGCGCCAGTGACTGCCAATCGCGCTGCGTGGGTGCTTCGCTTCCGGCAGCGCGATGATTGGTGATGATGACGACGCGCGCGGCTTTGCGGCGATCAGTTAGAGATGCGCCAAGAGCTGCCGCGGCGGCAAGTCCAGCGGTGATCCCGGGAATGATTTCCCAGGGTATCCCGGCGGATTCGAGCGCGTCGATTTCTTCGGCGAGGCGGCCAAAGATTGCGGGATCGCCGCCTTTGAGGCGAACGACGGAAAGACCCGCGCGTGCGGCATCAACCATGCGCGTGTTAATTTCGGATTGGGTGGCGCCTTTGGCGCCGCAGCGCTTGCCGACATTGACGACCTCGGCCCGCGGGCCCGCCAGGGCAAGAATCGCCGCGGGCACGAGATCGTCGTGAAGAATTACATCCACAAGCGCGAGCAGCTTGTGCGCTTTTACAGTGAGCAGGTCCGGATCACCTGGGCCCGCGCCAACCAAATAAACTTTTCCCCTGTCGATCATGGTTGCGCCTAATATTTCAAAAGAGCTTCAGGGCCGAACGCCCTCACTCCTTTTCCGACGATTATGTCGCGCCTGAGGGCGCGACTCACAAAGCTCACTCGGACACCGCTTCAGGAACCGGGCCGGGCGCCGGATCACGAACGACGGCGGTGACGGGAATTCCGGCGAGTTGGGCGCGGAGTTCTTCGTCAGAGAATCGCGCGAAATAGGCGCGGAGATTTTCGCCAGGATCGCGCGAGCCGACATAGGTCTTCAGCAAGCGCGCGATGGCGTCTGGCACTTCGGTAGCGAAACAGCGATAGCCGACGGGACGCGCGAGGCGTTGGTACTCGCCGACGGCTCCGCCGAGCGAAAAGTAATAGGCATCGAGCATGTCTTTGCCGGACTTTAGCTTCTTGCCTTCGAGGCCGATATCGGCGATCCAGTGCTGGCCGCAAGAATTGGTGCAGCCCGTGACGTTGAGCTTCAGCTGCTGATCGAATCCTGGCACGCGCTCCTCGAGTTCGTCGATGAGCCAGCGGGTGTAGCTTTTGGTTTCCGTGATGGCCAGCTTGCAGAATTCGATACCGGTGCAGGAAATTGCGCCGCGGCGGAAGGGGGATGCGGCGACGGGCAGGCCGGCGGAGTCGAGTTCACGGGCCACGGTTTCGGCCTTATCCTTCGGGACGTTGACGAGCAGCAAATTCTGCATATTCGTGACGCGGATCTCGCCACTACCGAAGCGCTCGGCGAGATCGGCTGCCAATCGCATTTGATCGGGAGTGACGCGTCCGCGAAGAACGGACGCCCCGACGTAGCACAGACCCGGCTGCTTCTGCGCGTAGACGCCAACATGGTCGCGGAAGACGTCGGCTGGGGGATGCTCTTCGACGGCGGGATCAAGCTCGAAGCCGATGCGGCTGTGGATCTCGTCGAGGAATTTCTCAGGAGTCCAGCCAAACTTCATGAACAAATACTTCATTCGGGCTCGCTTGCGATGTTCACGAAGAACGTTGGTGTCGCGGAATATTTCAACGATGGCGCGAACAACCGGGATGGCCTGCTCTGGGCGAACGAAGCAATTCAGACGCGCGGCTAGGAACGGCTCAGTGGCGAGCCCACCTCCGACGCGGACCGAGAATCCGACGTCGCGATGCCCGTTCTGGTGGCGATGAACGGCGGTGAGAGCGATGTCGTTGATTTCAGGATATGAGCACCAGACCGGGCAGCCGGTAATGCAGATCTTGAATTTGCGGGGTAGATCGTAGAACTCCGTTTGACCGCGCACGATGGAGGCAACTTCGAGCAGAAGCGGAGAAGCGTCGTAAATTTCGTCAGCGGCAACGCCAGCGAGGGGGCAGCCGGTCATATTGCGCACGGTATCGCCGCACGCGCCTTTGGTGTAAAGTCCGGCCGCCGCGAGCATATCAATAACTTCGGGAATGGCTTCAATGGTCAGCCAATGAAGCTGGATATTCTGGCGAACGGTGATATCTGCAACGCCGCGACCATGGCGGCTGGAAATATCGGCGATGGCGCGAACTTGGTTTGAGGTGAGCAGGCCATTAGGCAGTGCAACTCGCAGCATGAAATAGGGGGAAGATTTTCCTTCGCCGCCGACCCCGCCTACGGCGCCGCGCCCGTCTCCTTGCGTGTAGATTCCCCACCAGCGGAAATACAGGCTCCATTCGGGGGGAATGGAATCTCGGCCTGTTCGGGCAAATTCGCGGATTTCTTGCAAAGCTTGCCAGGGATTCTTGGCCTGCTTCAGGCGTTCGGTACGTTGGGCCGAGGTTTCCTTGACCGGATTGGAGTTCGGGTTGGTGTTACCATTGCTACTCACTAGCTTCTCCCATTATTGCGAGCCCAAAATGCCCTAAAAAAGCAAAAACCCGCGCGCCATACGTTATGTTGGCCTGCGGGCTGATGTATCCGATTCGTGCAGCTAGTATTACTCGGATCGCAAACCCACCCCGGCTGCGCCTGTCCAACAACAGGCAAAACAGGCCCCGGCTTGGAACCAGCGATCCACTTTCTAAATTTTACGCTCCGGGATGTCCGGGGTCAAGGACGTCCTAACCTGGCGTTTGCGGTGCACCGATGTGCCGGTTCCTGGGCGGTCCCCCGGGCCCTCCTGTCTCGCCCCGCTCGGAGGGAGTGGAAATCGCGTCGGCCGGGTTAGACGTTCTGCAGGGCGGCTGGGCCAATTTTCGGGAACTTCGGGGCGGGCGAATGGGAAAAGGAAACGAAGGCCCAGGCCGGCCGTCGAACTATCCAAATGAAATGGGCGAAATGAAACGGGCCGTTGAACCGTCGGACGAGGGTCTGCTGGGCCAGGCCATCGCCGGAGACGAGGAGGCGTTCGCGCGGCTGTACCGGCGTAAGCAAGGACCGATTTATCGGTTTGCGCTGCACATGAGCGGGAACGCAGCGGTGGCTGAGGACGTGACCCAAGAGGTATTCATGGCGGTGATCCGCAACCCAGGGAGATTCGACCCGGCTAAGGGGAGCTTGGCGGGCTTTTTGTTTGGGATCGCGCGAAACCACCTGAGGAAGCGGTGGGAGCAGGAGCAGCGGTTCGTGCCGTTTGAGGGCGATGCTGATGAGGTCGCTCCGATGATTTCGGTGAGCAGGAATGGATCGGCGCGGCACGCAGAAAATCGGTATGACGACGAGGCGATGAAGCGGCTGAAGTGCGCCATCGGGACGTTGCCCGGGAATTACCGCGAAGCTCTGGTGTTATGCGATTTGCAGGAAATGAGCTACGAGGAAGCGGCGGCGGCGCTGGAATGTCCGGTTGGCACGGTGCGATCTCGGTTGCACCGCGCGCGAGGTCTATTGACTGAGAAATTGCGGGACGAGCGCCGCATGCAGCGCGCCTCGGCGGTTGGCGAATGAATTTGGAGATGTTGCGATGATGGATTGTTCTCAATTCCGGGAGGCGTTGGCAGATCTCGACCGGCCGGGAATGCTGACTTCGGAACTGCGCGAACAGGCGCTGGCCCACGCGGAGGGATGCGGCGACTGCGGGCAGCTTTTGACGGAAACGGAGTCGCTTGATTCGGAGCTGCGGCGTCTGGCGGAGCGGGAGGCGGGTGCGCTGGTTCCGGCGCGGGTCGAAGATTATGTGTTGACCGCGTTTCGCGAGCGAAAAGACGCGGTGGCCGCGCAGTCCATGCGTAGGTACGCGGCGGCGATCGGAATTGCGGCAACCGTGCTACTAGCATTGGGATTCTGGATGTACCGGCGATCTGTTGGCAACTCGCAAATTCGGGTTGCGAGAGATCTCGGCGGACATGTCGCCACGCCGGGCAAAGTCGAGGTCGGTAATGCGCGGCTGCCACACCAGCAAGTCGCGAAGCAAGACCGGTCGGAGGGGGCGGTGCATCGTGGCGTGAGTCAGGAACCCGCGGGAGGCGCGGCGTCCAACGCGCCCAGCCAGCTCGCCAGTGAGGATGCCTCCGCGTTCATCCCGCTGCCGGACGCGGACTATCCGATATCACTGGACGATGGAGCGGTGGTGCAGGTAGTGATGCCGAGGGCCGCGCTGGCGTCATTTGGGCTACCTGTGGAGGCGATGGAGGGGGACGGCACAGTGCGGGCGGATTTGATTGTGAGCGCGGATGGCACGCCACAAGCTATCCGTCTGGTTTCACAGGATGACCCGAGCACAGCGGCCCAGCGATGAGGATTTTGGAAGGGGCAGGGAGGAGTCGAATGCGGATCCGAAAGACGTCGAAAACGGTTGGGATTGCGGTTTTGCTTGCCGGGCTCGGTGCAGTGGTCAATGCAGCTCGAGCGCAATCAGCGCCGCCATCTCCGACCAATTCTTCCGGGCCAGGCGACAACGTGCTCTTTATGCGGACGGGACCAGGGGCAATGGGCGCGGGTGACGCCATGGATTTCATCGGATTCGAAGCCGGATTGGGCGGTAAGACGGTGACCGGCGCGCCGTTTACGGCAACGATCAGTGTGCAGAAGACGCAGATGCTGGCGGACGGAAACCAGATCAATCGCACGACCACGGGAACGGTTGCGCGCGATAGCCAAGGGCGAGTTCGGCGCGAGATGACGCTGCCTGCGATTGGCGCGTTTGCCACCACGAGTCAGGGCGCGCCACACGTGATCTTCATCAACGACGTGGTTGCCGGAACGCAGTACATCCTGGAGCCAGATAGAAAGATTGCGCACCAGGTCCGATTAGATCGCAGAGGCGGGCGCTTTCGGGTTCAGAACAACGCGGCACCTCCGGGGGATGACTCTAACGTCGCCACTACATCGCTCGGCACGCAAACGATCAACGGAGTGCAAGCGCAGGGCACGCGCTACACGCGTACTATTCCGGCGGGACAGATCGGCAACGAAAAGCCGATCGTGATTACCACGGAGCGCTGGTATTCGCCCGACTTGCAAATGTACGTGATGACTAAGACGACGGATCCAGTGCGCGGCAACAGCGTCCGGCAGTTGACGAATATTCAAATGGGTGAGCCCGAAGCGTCGCTATTTCAAGTGCCGCCGGATTACACGGTGAAGAAAGGACGGGTCGCAAGGATTCGCCGCCGAATGAGGCTTGGCGTGGGAGCGCCGCCTTCGCCACCGGATGACGGGCCGGGGCTGGCTCCGGCACCGCAGAACTAAGTTTCCCCCTGTAGTAAACGTGCTTGCGGGTGGGAATTCACCCCACACGCCCCGCTCGCAAGCACTCCCCCCTTTTTTGATCAAGTGCGAGGATCGAAAGAACAGCTGAGCGCGTGCGGCTAGACGGCGGCGACGCCCGGAGCTAGGCGCCGCGTCCTCGCGCCCACCTTTAGTGAGAGGGGCGGGAGTTGACTTGACATTCGCGGCGTGGCGCGAGATATTCGCCGCGCCTCCGGCAGCGGAGGAGTTTCACAACTACTAACGGCAGTCGGCTCGCAGTTCGAGAGCTGCCCAACCCGGATTCGAGGAAGTTCGCGTCCGGAGGAGGGCCTAAATGAGCAGGCGATTAGTGTCGGTGTGTATTCTGGCGCTTGCCGGAATCACGAGCTTTTCCGCGGGCCGCTTTAGGGGTAATGAGCGGCTATCATTTCCCCCTGTTCCTCCTGAATCGCAATCTCGCAACATCGCATTGAGCCGAGGCTCGCACGTGGCTGGCGTCAACGCGAATCGAGCGCGCATGCGCGCGGCTACTTCACGCAGATCTGCGCCGATTTCCATTGCGATGACGTTCGAGCCGAACGTCGGGCAGTTCGATGCGCGCGTGAGATACCTGGGGCGCGGTACGGGGATGACGCTTTTGCTGACGCGCAAGGGGATGGACGTGGAGGTGGCAGATTTGTCGCGCGCTGTGACGCAGCGGATAGACGTCGTGCGGGTAAGACTGAGTTGGGTTGGACGGAGCGATCGACGATTGAAAGATGCCACGAAGTTTTCGTGGCGCGGCGCGCAACGGCTGAAGACGATGAGCAACTATTTCATCGGACGGAATGCACGGGAGTGGCAAACGAATGTGCCGCATTTTGCGCGCGCGATTGGCGAGACGGATTCCGACGGGCGTGTGGGAATGGCGGTTTACGGAACGAGCAAAGGAGTTGAGTACGATTTGCGTTTGGCTCCAGGCGCGGACGCGACGAAACTGCGGCTGCGATTTTCTGGCGCAAAGCGAATGGAGCTTTCTGGCGGCGGTGTGATTTTGCACGCGGGCGGCCGCGAGCTGCGGATGGCGAAGCCGAGGATCTTCGCCGAGCTGGCCGGGGGCGCGCGGACGATTGTAAGCGGCGAGTACGTGATGGAAGCGGACGGAAGCGTGGGCTTCCGAATTGGGCCCCACGATCCGCGGGCGACGCTGGTGATTGACCCGTCGCTGACGGTGACATACGCGACCTTCTTGGGCGGGGCGGGAAGCGAGACGACGGGGAACGTAGCGATCGACGCGAACGGGAAAATCTACGTCAGCGGCGCAACCACTTCGACGTCGAGTTTTCCTGAAGCCAGCGCAGCAACGGTAGGGCCCGTGGTGGGCGCTTCCGCTTTCTACGTGGCGAAAATAGATCCAACCGTTACAGGCGCAAATTCGCTCGTATATCTGACCTTTCTTGGCGGAAGCGGAACGCAGACGGGCGGGCTCATTGCGCTCGATGGCGCGGGCGACGTGGCGGTCACGGGAACGACGACTTCAACGGATTTTCCGGTGACCGGATCGAGCCAGCCAACTCAAGGATTGACCAGCGGCGACGGAAACGACGCGGTGGTGAGCGAAATAAATGCTGAGGGCAATCAGTTGAATTTTTCGGCGTACTTCGGAGGCAGCGGAGAGCTTTCCGAGAACGGCACGGGCGGAATCGCCGTCGATCAACTGGGGAATGTTTATATCGCGTCGGACGCACAGCCGAGCGCCGCCGATCCAGGCTCGCCAGATTTGCCGGTGACGAACGGCGCGTTTCAGACGACCTGGGACGGCGAGGAGAGCGATGGATACCTGGCAGTGTTCGCACCGCCCGCGCAAACCGGCGGAGCGCCAAGCCTCACGTACTGCACATATCTCGGGACATATTCCGCGGGACCGGCCGCGGTAGGCGGCGTTGCAGTGGACTCAAACGGCAACGCGTACGTTGCAGGAACGACTTCGAACCCGTCGTATGGATTTCTAGCGCTGAACGCGATTCAGAGCGAGTACGGTGGCGGGGCTTCGGACGGGTTCGTAATGAAAATCGCGCCGACGGCACAAGGGCCGACGGACCTAGTTTATGCGACGTTCCTCGGCGGCAGCGGAATGGACGAAATTCTGGGAATCGCGCTCGACCCTCCTAGCACCCTTCCGGTGGGAATCCCGCCGAAGGCGTACGTTACGGGAGCGACGCAATCGACGAATTTTCCAGTGAATGGGCTCAATGCGGCCTATCAAAGTACATTGTGCGCGAGCTTGTGCGGGCCCAGTTCGCAGAACGCGTTTATAGCGGTGATCGCGCAGGATGCGGTTTCGGGGCAGACTTCGCTTGCGTATTCGAGTTATTTGGGAGGATCGGCCACGGACGACGGACTTTCCATCGCGGTAGCGGCGGCGAGCAGTGTGTACGTGGCTGGCCAGACGAATTCTCCGGATTTTCCGTGGCGCGACAATCTGCAGCCGTTTAATGGCAGTGCCGATGCTTTCCTCGCAAAGTTCGACCCAACATCTTCGGGTGCGTCATCGTTCATTTATTCAACGCCTCTGGCAGGAACTTCTACACCCGGCGGCACAGTGAGTGCGGCGGCGAGCGGAGTTGCGGCTAGCGGAACGGGACAAGTGTACGTCACCGGGCAAACGACGGCCGCCGATTTTCCAACGGCGATCACGACGTCCGGGGCGGCCAACGGATTCCAGCAGACGTGCACGAGCTGCCAGAAGGCCTTGCCGAGCAACGACGCGTTTGTGTTGGCGCTTACAGAGATCTCAACGGCGGAGCCGAGCGTTTATTTCAACTTGGGAAGTGAAAATTTTGGTTCGTTTGATCTGGGCACCAATGCATCGGGGCAGCCGCTCGCGGTTTTGAATGGAGGAGAAGGATTACTCACAATTTCCGACATCGAGATTGTGGGGCCGAACGCTAGCGACTTCGCCACCGTGGGTCAGGCGGCGTGCATCGGGACATCGATTGCGCCAGGGACGACGCCTCATTGTTCGATGGATGTGCGCTTCACGCCCTCGGTTGGGGGTCCCGAAGAGGCGTTTCTGGCCGTGACGGACAACGCACCGGGGAGCCCACAACTGCTCGAAATGGAGGGTGTAGGCGCCGCGCCGCACGCGCAGGTGCTGCCGGCGATCCTGAATTTCGAAAATCAGCCGAGCGGAAGCGCGTCAGCGGGCCAGACGATCACAATCACGAACACCGGGAACCAAACTCTGTCGTTCACGCAGGGCCCTTTCCTTCTGCCGCCTTTCAATGTGCAGGAAAATCATTGCGCGTATCCGAACGACGGAATATTGGCGCCGGGCGCAAATTGCACGCTGCAAGTGGTGTTTGCGCCGACGACGACCGGGCCCGCCCAAGAACAACTCGATCTGGTGGACAACTCCGACTACCAATCCAGCGCACTGCAGATGGTTTCGCTGAATGGGAACGGAACGACACCAGCTCCGCTAGCGCAGGTCAGCCCGGCGACTCTTACGTTTGGAAACACGCTGCTGGGATCGACGAGCACGCCGCAATCCGTGACGCTGCAAAACCAGGGCAGCGCGGCGCTGGAGGTGAACTTAATTTCGCTCGGCGGAACGAATGCTGCCGACTTCGAAATTTCGATTACTGGAACAACGTGTCCAACGGCCGGGGGCACGCTTGCCAGCGGAGGAACGTGCACCGTGGAAGTGCAACTGGCACCGCAGTCGGCGGGCAGCACGAAAACAGCAACGCTAAGTTTCACGGATAACGCGACGGGAAGTCCGCAGACGGTCGCGCTGAGCGGAATCGCATCGAGTCCGGCGACACTGACAGTTTCACCCGCTAGTTTGAACTTCGGGTCGCAGGGCGAAGGGACAAGCAGCGCGGCTCAAATCTTGACGATCACGAACAGCGGATCGGGCACGGCGAGTCTTTCAGGAATCGCGACGGCTGGATCTACGGATTTCGCGCAGCAGAATGCATGTCCGCCGGTGCTGAGCGCTGGAACTCAGTGCCAGGTGTCAGTGACGTTCGCTCCGGCCGAATCTGCGGGGGCTGGAACGCGATCGGGCACGCTGAAAATTCCGGGAGGCACTCCCGCGACGGTGGTTCTTTCCGGCACGGCGACGCAGCCGACGATTTCGTTCACGACGAGCGTGAATTTCGCGCCGCAGCTTGTGGGAACGGCGGGCGCGCCGCAGCCGATCACGATCACGAATAGCAGCAGCGGAACGCTTGCGGGAGCGCTGGCGTTCACGGGAATCAGCATCGGCGGGGCGAACAAATCGAATTTCGCCATTACGACGAATCAGTGCGAGGCGGGGGCCAACGCGTCGATTGCGCCGGGAAGCTCTTGCACAATTCAAATTGCGTTTCAGCCTCAGTCGGCGGCCACCTGCGGCGACGATCCCAGCCGTAGCGCGAGCTTGCAACTGCAGGACAATGCACCGGGGAGTCCGCAGACAATCACGCTGGCCGGGCCAGCGGCTGATTTTTGCATGGCATCGAGCAATGGGCAGCCGGTGACGGCTCCGATTCAACCGGGACAAACGGCGAGCTACGCGCTTGAGATCGCATCGACCGGCGGATTTACAGGAACCGTGACTTTGTCGTGCGCTTCACCTTCGGGCGACGAGATTGGGCCATGCTCGATCGCTACGACTCCTGCGTCGAATCCTTTTTCGGTGCAGGTGACGCCGACTGCGCCGGGGCAATTCACGGTGAACGTTCCGACGGTAGCGCCGAGCGCGGTATTTCCGCGCGGATTACCGCCGACGGCGGGCACAAGCACGCGATTTGCACCCATGATCTGCGCGGGCATCGTGTGTTTGTTATTGCTGGCCTGTGCCATTTGGGGTCAACGCGGAGGTTTCGCTTACCCCAGCAGCAGATTGGTTCGGTTTCTCCAAATTGCTGGGATAGTGGTGGGGCTGGCGCTGGGAATGGCCGCGTGCGGCTCAGGAGGCGGAAGTGATCCGGCGTCCGACCTGAGCGATCCAGGAACGCCGCCCGGAACGTACACGATTACCGTGACCGCTACGACTATGAGCGGAGGAACATCTTCGTCGAAGACAGCGTCACTGACGCTTACGGTCGAATAGCGCCAGCGCGCGTCAGTAAGTTTCAACAGCTAGATCGCGCGGGCGCGATCCGGTGGGAATCAGCGTGATCAAGCTGCCGGTCTTCGCGCGTATAACGGCCAGATCGCCCGAGGCGGTATCGACCACGAGAAGCATGTCTCCACCGGGCGTGAGCTGGCAAATTTGAGGACCTTGTCCGACGGAAATCGGGCTGGAAGCCTGGCGTACGTTTATTGCGATGGGGATAATGCGACCAGCGGCCTGGTCAGAGACGTAGAGAGTCGCGCCGTCCGGCGCCAATAGGCCGTAGACGGGCGAACGGCCAAGCAACATGAAATCGCCCACCTCGTTCGTCTGCGTATTGACAACCACAAGGCCGTGGGCGCTTTTGGATGGGATATAAAGCTCTCCGCCGTCCGGTTTCAGGACAAGCCCGCTTGGCGTTCCGCCGATGTCGAGGTTTGCAAGCAACGCGTCCTGCTTCAGGTCGATCACGGAGATTTCGTCTTTCGCGCCAGAGGTGACGAATGCCTTCGAGTCATCAGGAAGAATGGCAATCTGCTCAGGGTCGGGGGCGACGCGAATAACAGCGCGCGTCGCGAGTGTGACGGGGTCGAGAACCGAAATAGTGCCGTCGTCGCGATTCGAGACCAGCAGGAGTTTATCGTCGTTAGAAATGCGCGCGATCCAGGGGCGGCGCCCCGTGTGGGCGCGAGCAATGATTCGGCGAGTGCCGCAGTCGATTTCGACCACGGTATTCGATCCGGACGCGGCTACATAAGCGCGCGAGTGATCGGGCGAAAAATCGAGCGCGTAAGGCGCGGCTCCCACGGGAATGTGCGCGACGATTTTGTCGGTAGTTACGTCGAGCACCCACGCATAGCCGCCAGCGGCGCTGAGTCCCCACAGCTCCTTGCGCGCGGGATCAGCGCGAATGCCGGTGGGTTCGCCGCCAACCGGAATGGTTGCCACCGGAAGCAGTTTCACAAGGTCGATGGCGGTGATCGTACCGTCCGCCGTGTTGCTGACGTAGGCCATCAAGTGCAAGCCGGGGCGGAGGAACGAAGGACGCAGCTCCAAAGCTACCTCGCGGACGGCCAGCGCCGCCAGAATCACTAGCAGCGCAACGAGACGGTAGTTGAGGCGGATCTTCATGCGCGGTGCGCGGCGCTATCGTGCGCGGGCATCCACCCGGCGACGCATGGGCGCAAACATTTGATTCGCTGCCAAATAGGGGAGAGGAAACACGGGAACTTGAACTGGAGGCGCGGGGCGGAATCGAACCGCCGTTAAAGGTTTTGCAGACCTTTGCCTTACCACTTGGCGACCGCGCCTCACGTCCAACAGCTCGGTATCATAGCATCGCGCGAGGCTGGGTGCGCCAGGATTTTCTGGCCCCGATGCCGTCAATTGCTTCCGAAACGCGGTTTGCGCGGCACGGCCGTTTCCTATAAAATTAAGTTGCGAACGTTCTGCTTCCACCATAGGCGGGCGTCCGACCGCATCGACTGCTTTCCACACACGCCAAGCGCATGCCAAACGAACGCTACAGGGCTACTGTCGAATACGACGTTAGCGACGAATACCATCCGCAACCTGCGCCACCGCCGGAAGTTCCAGCGTGGAAAGACGGCAGCTTGCGCATTGGGATTCACACGTCTATTGCCGGAGACATCAGCCAATCGCTCGATCGCGCGCACGAATTGGGCGCGAATGCGTTGCAGATTTTTTCGGCGAGCCCGCGAATGTGGGCGCACGGCATCGGGCGGCTGACGCCCGCGGATGCGGAGCGATTCCGGGCGCGGCGTCAAGAACTGCATCTGGGGCCAGTGGTGATCCACGGCAATTATCTGATCAATCTGGCTTCGCCGAATCCGGTTCTGCGGACGCGCTCGATGCAAGCGTTTCATCAGGAACTCGTGCGGGCAATCGATTTGGGTGCGGATTATTTGGTGGCGCATCCGGGCAGCTTCTGCGACGGGCGTGTGGATGCGGGGATCTCCGCGATTGGGCAGGGGCTGAGACAAGCGGCGCGAGGATTGAAACTCGGCGAGTTGAAAATTTTACTGGAAAACACTGCTGGGCAGGGAAGCTCGATCGGGTCGAAATTCGAGGAGCTGCAAGCAATTCTGGACGCGTGCCCCGAAGTGCCGCTGGGAGTTTGCATTGATACGGCGCACACCTTTGCGGCGGGCTGGGATATCCGCACCGCGCAAGGACTGGAAACGGCGCTGCGCGACATCGACCGCACAATTGGGCTTGCGCGCGTGGCTGTGGTGCACGTGAATGATTCGAAGACGCCGCTCGGTTCGCTCGTGGACAGGCACGAGCACATCGGCAAAGGCAAAATCGGCACGGACGCGTTCGCGCGGATTTTGAGCCATCCGCTGCTGAGCGGGAGAGCGTTTATTTTGGAGACCCCGATCGATAAGCCCGGCGATGACCGAAGAAACGTGGCGACTCTATGGAAATTGGCGGGTAAGCCGCTTTCAGCATCGGCGAGAGGCGCAAAGGCATCGAAAGCGGCAAAGACAAAGTTGGCACGGCGAGCGCCGGTAAAACGCGCGGCTGCGCAATCCTAGGAGAACGACGGCGAGACTTCTTCAGCGGAGAGGCTAGTGGCGGAATACGACCCGCAGCGGATCGAATCCAAATGGCAGAAGGTCTGGGAAGAGCAGGGCGTATTCCGCGCGATCGACGGCGATTCGGAGCGCGAAAAATACTACGTACTGGAAATGCTTCCGTATCCATCCGGCACTCTGCACATGGGCCACATGCGGAATTACACGATTGGCGACGCCGTCGCTCGTTACAAACGCATGCGCGGCTACAACGTGCTGCATCCCATGGGCTGGGATGCCTTCGGCCTGCCCGCTGAAAACGCAGCCATTAAGAATGGCATTCATCCACGCGAGTGG
Source organism: Candidatus Acidiferrales bacterium (assembly GCA_049591475.1). GTDB lineage: Bacteria > Acidobacteriota > Terriglobia > Acidiferrales > UBA7541 > Palsa-295. The sequence goes on along the minus strand of JBAWEZ010000070.1, from coordinate 17,270 downwards.
ACAAATACGAACAGTCGCGAGTTTCGGCGCGTTCTGCAGCGCTTTGGCTTCAGCTACGATTGGCAGCGCGAAATTTCCACGTGCGAACCGGAATACTACCGGTGGAACCAGTGGTTCTTCCTGCGCATGCTGGAAAAGGGCATCGCATTTCGCAAGAAGAGCAAAGTGAATTGGTGCCCGGAGTGCGCCACGGTTCTGGCTAACGAACAAGTGATCGACGGGTTTTGCTGGAGGCATGAGACGACCCGCGTCGAGGTGAGAGAACTCGATCAGTGGTTCCTGCGGATCACGCAATATTCGGATGAACTTCTTGCCGGCATGGAGCAACTGAGGGACAGATGGCCGGAGCGCGTCCTGCTGATGCAGCAGAACTGGATCGGGAAATCGCGGGGTGCTCGAGTGAAGTTCGCTGTGGACGGCGCGAACATGGCTCTCGAAGTTTTCACCACGCGCATCGACACGATTTACGGCGTATCGGCACTAGTCATCGCAGCCGGTCACCCCAGGCTGAGCGAGCTACTCGAAGGTGTGCGCGGCCGCGCGGCTATGGATTCTCAGGCCAAGTCCATGCTACAGGGCAGCACGAAAGCGGCGGATATCGCAACCGCGGAAAAAGAGGGATTTTTCACCGGGCGATTCGCGGTCAATCCGTTTTCAGGCGAAAAGGTGCCGATTTGGGTGGCGAATTTCGTCCTGGCGGAATACGGGACTGGCGCAGTGATGGCCGTCCCTGCGCACGACCAGCGCGATTTTGAAGTCGCGAAAAAATACGATTTACCGGTGAAGGTGGTGGTGCAGTCGCTAACGGGCGAACGTCTGCGCGCCGATCGCATGCAGGAGGCATATACCGAGTACGGTCGGCTGGTCAATTCCGGGCACTACGCGGGACTCACGTCCGAACAAGCGATCGAAAAGATGACCGCGGATGCCGCGGAACGAAAAATCGGAGCTGGGGAGACTACCTATCGGCTTAAAGACTGGGGCATCTCGCGGCAGCGTTATTGGGGCACGCCCATACCGGTGGTGTATTGCGAACGCGACGGAATCGTGGCGGTTCCCGACGATCAACTGCCGGTGCGGTTGCCGGAGAACGTGAAACTGACGGGACAGGGCCAATCGCCGCTGGCAAACGATCCGCAGTTCGTCAATACAAATTGTCCAAAATGTGGGGGGGCCGCGCGGCGCGAGACGGACACCATGGACACATTTTTCGATTCGTCGTGGTACTTCTACCGCTACACCGACCCGCACAATTCCGGAGCGCCATTCGACAAGGCGAAGGTCGCTTACTGGTTTCCGATCGACCAGTACGTCGGAGGAATCACGCATGCGATTCTCCACCTGCTGTACTCGCGGTTTTTCTGTAAAGTGATGCGCGATTTGGGACTGGTAAAACACGATGAGCCGATCGCGCGCCTATTCACCCAGGGCATGGTGCAGAAGGGCGGCGTAGCCATGTCGAAATCACGCGGTAACGTGGTGGGCGCGATCGAAATGGCCGAAAAATACGGATCCGATACCGGGCGCCTCTACACGCTTTTCGCCGCGCCACCGGAAAAAGACTTGGAGTGGAACGAGCAGGGCATCGAGGGCTCGGCGCGGTTTCTGAATCGAATTTTTAGACTCATCGATAAGTACGGCCCGCAGTTGAAAACTGCGTCGTCAGCCGGCGCAGAAGATGTGGGCTCGACCGTCAAGGAAAAGCTGCTGGTGCGCAGGCTGCATCAGACGCTCAAGCGCGTGACGGAGGATTTTGAGACGCGCTGGCATTTCAATACGTCGATAGCTCTGATCATGGAGCTAGTGAACGATTTGGCGGCGCAAGAGCCGCTCGATCGAGATGTAGCACCCTCGGTGCTGAAGAGCGTTCTCGATGGACTTGTGCTGATGCTTTCTCCGATGGCGCCGCATATTGCCGAAGAATTGTGGGAGATGCTCGGGCATACCGACGGCGTTTACCGCCAGAAATGGCCGGCGTATCGCGAAGATCTGGCGCGCGAAGAGCAGATCGAGATTCCGGTGCAGGTCAATGGGCGCGTGCGGGCCAGAATTACGGTGGAGATGGGGCTAAGCGAGGAACGGTTAAAGGAACAGGCGGCCAAACATCCGCATGTCGTGCCGCTAATTGCTGGCAGGGAAGTGGTGAAAACGGTGGTCGTGCCGAATAAGCTAGTCAACATAGTGATTCGGTGACGGCTCAACGGATTTGCGCTCAGGACCGGGCGCTTGATCTTCGTGATATTCTTCAGTGCAGATGTTCTTCCGAACTTGCAGTTTCCAACCGATGGAGTGGCGCTAAGTGGGTGGGCGCAAAACTATGACCGAAAGCGGAGCGGGGTTGCAGAAGGTTTCCGAAGCTTCAGCCGGGACGCGGCAGGGAATCGTGGTGCTCGATTTCGGCGGTCAGTATACCCAGCTGATTGCCCGGCGGATCCGCGAGCAGGAAGTTTTCTCCGCGGTTCTGCCGTGCACGGCTTCGATTGAGGAAGTCCGCGCGTATCAGCCGGTGGGGCTGGTGCTATCTGGCGGCCCGAGCTCCGTTTACGAGAAAGATGCCCCGGTGTGTGATCCCGGCATGTTGAAGCTTGGAATTCCCGTGCTGGGCATCTGCTACGGCATGCAGTGGCTGGCGTACAAACTGGGCGGACGAGTGGAGCGGGCCGGCCGCCGCGAGTACGGGCGTGCGCAACTGGAAATCGAGTGCTCCTCGTCGTTGTTCACGGGCCTGCCGGGAACGCTGAAAATCTGGAACAGCCACGGAGATCATGTGGTTGGGTTGCCGGAGGGATTCCACGTGACCGGGCGAACGGACAACGCGGTCGCTGCCGTTGAGAATCCCGAGAGGAAGATCTACGGAGTCGAGTTTCATCCCGAAGTGCAGCACACCGAGTGCGGAACTGAAATATTGCGCAATTTTACTTTCGGAGCCTGCAACGCGAAGCGTAATTGGAACCGGGCGGGATTCATTGCCGGGGCGGTGGAATCGATTCGCAAGCAGGCGGAAGGCACGCGAGCGATTTGCGCGCTGAGCGGCGGCGTGGATTCGGCGGTGGCCGCGGCGTTGGTAGCACGGGCGATCGGGAACCGGCTGACGAACGTCTTTGTCGATACGGGCTTGCTGCGATGGAATGAGTTTGCCGACACACTTGACTTATTGCGCGAGCGCCTGGGGCTGCAGGTGATCGGCGTCGATGCGTCCGAGCGATTTCTTTCAAAGCTACAAGGGGTGACGGACCCGGAGAAGAAGCGCAAGATCATCGGCAACGAGTTCATACATATATTCGCCGAGGAGGCGCGCAGGCTGGCGCAGGACGCGTCGGGCGGGCTGCCGGTAAAGTTTCTCGTTCAGGGCACGCTCTACCCGGACGTGATCGAGTCAATTTCGGTGAAGGGGCCTTCGGCGGTGATCAAGTCGCATCACAACGTGGGCGGGTTGCCAGCGGACATGCCGTTCAGCCTGATCGAACCGCTGCGCGATCTATTCAAGGACGAAGTTCGCGGAATCGGGCGGGAACTGGGCCTTCCCGAAGAGATTTTGGTGAAACACCCGTTTCCGGGGCCGGGGCTGGCGGTCCGGGTGCTAGGAGAGGTAAGCCGCGATCGGTTAGAAACGCTTCGGATTGCTGATGCCGTCGTGGTAGAGGAAATTCGGCGAGCCGGAATTTACGAGAAAGTTTGGCAGGCGTTTGCGGTATTGCTGCCCGTGCGCAGCGTGGGCGTGATGGGCGACGACCGCACCTACGGTGATACCATAGCGGTGAGGGTGGTTGAATCCCTCGACGCCATGACGGCGGACTGGTATCGGCTGCCGATGGAAGTGTTAGAACGGATTTCGACGCGAATCGTGAATGAAGTACCCGGCGTCAACAGGGTGGTTTACGACATCAGCTCGAAGCCGCCCAGTACCATTGAGTGGGAGTGAAGCCATAGATAGAGAAGCGGCGCCGCGGCTCAATCCCACCGTTGGCGCCGACTGAATGTGAACTGGCTATTCGAGGACTGGGCGATGAATACGACTAGCGGTTGGCCATCTTCTGGGCCATGTACAAAAGCAACCGGCGGTCGGTATCTTCGATTCGTCCCAGCAAACGGCGGAAGCGGCCCAGGAAGCGAGCCTCTTTTCCCGTGCTGCCCCAGGCGATATCATCGGCGCTCTTCCGCTTGGGAAGATTGGGCAGTTCGGGTGGTTCTTCGCCGTCGTAGAATAGTTGGTAGAGCGGCACTTCCATGGCGCGGGCCAGCTTTTCAAGCGTCTCGATGGCTGGAACAGTGTGGCCGTTCTCGACGCGAGAAATGTAGCAGCGGAGCAAGCCGGTGCGTTTTTCGATGTCGCCCTGTGACAGTTTTTTCGTTTCGCGTAGCAGGCGAATACGTTCTCCGATTATCATGCCGGGTATTGTTACATGGCTCTAGTAATGCTTGCAAGAACAATTTACACAGCACCGCTGGCCGAGAGGGCGTAACCGAATAGCGATGGCGAACGTCATTAAAGACATGGTATCCAGCGCTCCGGCGATGTCTCTGCCGCTCGACCGCGCGGCGAAGCAGGAGGACGACCGGACACTCGTGCGCGAGTGCCAGAGCGGAGTGCAGCGCGCTTTTGAGGAATTGGTCCGGCGCCACCAGCAGCGCGTGTTCGCGCTAGTCGGCGGGATATTGCGGCGGCCCGAAGATGTGGAAGACGTGGCGCAGCAGGTATTTTTGAAGGCTTATCTTGGGATCAAAAAGTTCGACCAGCGGGCGGCGTTTTCGACGTGGCTTTACAAGATTGCCGTGAACGAATGCTGGGATTACCTGCGCAAGAAGAAAGTTCGGCCGCTGGTATATGAGGCCGACCTTTCCGAAGAGCAGGTATCGCGGCTGGACGGCATCGTATCGCTGACGCATCCGCCCGAGGGGCCCGCCGAGCGCGCCGAATCGCGGGAAATGCTGGAGCGAATGCTGGAGACCCTGCCGGAGCAAGACCGGCAATTGCTGGTGTTGAAAGAAATGTCCGGATTTTCGGTGCAGGAGTTGGCGGAGATTTTGAAGCTGAACGTGAACACGGTAAAAGTCAGGCTCTTCCGGGCGCGCGGCAGAATCATGGATACGTACAGGCGTCGCCTGGATCCGATGCACAAAGCAGGGTCCGCTTCCGCTACGCGGGGGAAGGAGTAAGCACCATGGCCGTCGACATGAGTATGCCGAACGCGGCATGTTCGCAATACGAGGCGCTGCTGGAGGACTATCTAAACTCCGGTTTGAACTCCATGGACGCCAGACGCGCACAGGAACATCTGGATAATTGCGGTACGTGCCGCGCGGCATTAGAAAGTGCGCGGGCGAGCGCACAACTGTTTCGCGCTGCTGCGCCGGAGCAGGTCGTTCCCGACCCCGGATTTTCGCGGACGGTGATGGCCCGGATTCGCGTGGCGGAATCGGAAATAACGGCCGAACGCGCGGGATTCTGGCAATCTTTAGTCACTTTGGGATGGCGATTTACGGCCACAGCGGCTCTCGCTTTGGTACTGCTGGTGGCTTATGGCGCAGGGCATGCGCGGCACGCGCAACCTAGCCAGCCAGCTGTACGTCCTATACAAGCGACGGACTTTTTCTTTGGATCTGACCCGGCGCAACCGCCGGCAAATCGAGACGAAGTGCTAATGATGGTCGCGGAATCGACTCATGGAAGCAACTAAAGCACGCCGCGAAGCGGCGATTCTGTTCATTGCGGTATTCGTGCTGGGAGTGGTATTTGGCGGCGTTGGTGACCGCTTGTGGAATCAACACGTTTCCGGCGAACCGATTACTGTCGTCACCAAGGTGCAGCACCCAACCAACGACCAGATGATTGATAACTTCTGCCAGCAGGTGAAGATTACCCCTCAGCAGCGCAAGCAACTGGGCAGCATCATGGACGATACCGAAGCGAAGTGGAGAGCGCTGTACGCGCCGCTCAATCCGCAGAAAGAAGAGATTCGGCAGGAGGGGCGGGCCCGCATCCGCGCGATTTTGACGCCCTCACAGGTTCCGAAATTCGAGGAGTACATGAAGCACGTGGATGAGTACCGCAAGACGCAAGCCGCAGCGGCTGCGGCAGGCAACGCGGGTCACTAAAGTTCCGCAGCGCGCGGCAAAACCCAGGAGTTCAGCGCGGGCGAGCGCCCGTCCTAGAGAGATCATATCCGGCCACAACCTATGAATCAGAATTTATCCGCCGCAGAAGCGCAATCCGAACGAGTTTCCGCCGCCTCTGGCGCGACGCCCACGATTCGGCTGGAGGGAATCCACAAGACCTACGACCTGGGCGAAGTGCAAGTCCACGCGCTGCGTGGCGTGTCGCTCGATGTCTATCCCGGGGAGTTCGTTGCCATTATGGGAGCGTCAGGTTCCGGCAAGTCCACGCTGATGAACATCGTCGGCTGCCTCGATAAGCCGACCAGAGGGCGGTATCTACTGGATGGCAAGGACGTCTCCGGACTGACGCGGCACGACCTAGCCAAAATTCGGAGCCAGAAGATTGGCTTTGTGTTCCAGCAGTTCAATCTTCTCTCCCGCACTTCGGCGCTCGAAAACGTGGAGTTGCCCACAATTTACGCGGGCGTTCCTCCGGAAGAGCGCGAACGTCGCGGGCGCGAGGCCCTGGCTCGCGTGGGGCTTTCGGAGCGTTCGGGCCACTTTCCTTCGCAACTATCGGGCGGACAGCAGCAGCGCGTGGCGATCGCGCGCGCGCTGGTGAATAACCCCGCGTTGCTTTTGGCGGACGAGCCCACCGGGAACCTCGACAGCCGCACGAGCGTCGAAATCATGGACATTTTTCAGCGCCTCAACACCGAGAACGGACTGACGGTGGTGATCGTTACGCACGAGACGGATATCGCGCAATACGCCAAACGCGCTATCGAGTTTCGTGATGGACGCATGAAGAAGGACGTGCTGATCCAGAACCGCTCGATTGCTTTGGAGGTCTTGCCGACGCTTCCGGCAGAGGACGAAGATCTGGTACAGGGCGCGGAGAACGCGCCGCCGAACGGCAACGGCACACCGCACTAGCTCTCTCCTCAGTTCTAGAAGGGAATATCTTCGTCGGAAATTTCCGGACCGGCAGCGGGCTCGTCAGACGGCATCACACCTTCCATATCCGCATCGGCGGGACGGCTTGCGCCGGGACCAATCCCCCCACCTGCTGATTCGTTGCGCGAAGTGAGCATGCGCATCACGTTTCCCACGATCTCCGTGGTCTGGCGCTTCTGACCATCGCGCTTGTCTTCCCACTGGCGCGTTTGGATGCGCCCTTCGATGTACACCAGCATCCCCTTTTTCAGGTATTGCTGGCAAATTTCCGCGAGCTTGCCCCACAAAACCACGCGGTGCCACTCCGTGCGCTTTTGGCGCTCGCCGGAGCGGTCCTTGAAGGTCTCGTCGGTAGCCAGGGTGAAATTCGCTACGGCTTGGCCACCTGAGGTATAGCGCGTCTCAGGATCGCGTCCGAGACGCCCAACTAGAATCGCTTTATTAACGGACATGCGCAGGAGTATAGCGGAAAACGCTTCGTAGTAAAAATCAACCTTGCCGGGATTCGCGCCGCGCCCGCCGATTTACGAACGCGAGTTCGCGGATCTGGTCGAGGCTCGCGAAATCGATCGTCTTCACATCGTAGTCGCGGCAAAGGACTTCAGCGCCGCGTGGACGACACTTCCATTTGCCGCAGTTTTGCTTCTGCGCGACGCGCTTCGTCCGAGCCCGGAAATCTCTTCACTACGTCCCGCAGGTCGCGACGCGCGCTGATTCTCATCCCCAGAGCTAGTTCCGCCATGCCTTTTTTGAGCAGGGAGGCGCCCAGCTTGAAACTCTGCGGATAATTTGAAAGCACTGTCTCGTACGCGGCGATGGCGGCCTTGTAGTCGCCCTGCGAGTAGGCGATTTCGCCGAGATAGAACTGCGCGTTGGACGCCAGATCGTTCTGCGGAAAATGTTCGATGTAATCGGAGAATTCCTGGCGCGAAAGATCGTAGTTTCCGCTGGTGTAATCCCGCAGCGCGTTGCGATATAGCGTGTCGGCTGAGATCGGCGCCATCGCGGCAGGACCGGCCGCATTTGGGGCAGCCGCTGCATCCGGCGTTGTGTTGCCGCCCGGAGCAGGCGTGCCCGGCGCGGCGCCGGGAGCTCCATTCGGGGCTGTTGCCGGCGCCATTCCACCGGGAGTTGCTCCTGGCGCCACGCCGCCCGGCGCTACACCACCCTGTTGCGAAACTTTGGCGTCGATGCTCTGCAGTTCGCTTTGCAGGTCGTTAATCTGCTGCGAAAGTTTGGCGAAGCGTGCCTGGACGTCCTGCAGGTTGTCCGAGATTCCTTGCTGTTGCTGGGTCATCGAACTGATCGTCGAGCCGGTGTTCGCCTGCATGTCTTGCACGACTTTTTGAAGCGAGCCCATTTGATTGTGCAGTTGATTGGAGGAGTCGAGCGATTGTTGCACCAGAGTGCGCAACGTGGCAGTGTCCGATGCCAAGGCGGTGGTCAAATCCTGCTGACCCTGAATCAGCTGAGAGACTTGCTGCTGCAGCTCAATGATCTCGCGCGACACCGCGCCCGCGGGTTGCGGAGCTAAAATGGCCCCCCCGAGCGCGCCGCAGAACATAGCTGCAATGGCGAGCGCAATCCATCGTATTCGCAATGGGATGCCTCCTGACGGAAATGTGACTGGGCTAAACCTTCGCGGGCGAGAAGCCCGGCGAATCGTCCGCGTCTATTCTCGCACGGCTTTCGCTTCGAGCGCCGCGCCGCCTATAAAAACCCCAAGAGCGCCGGTTTGGCCGGCGCCCTCGGGATCAACTCAGTTACTGGCCCGAGCCGTTCGATACCACCAGAACGAGATGGGCGCGGCGGTTCTGAGACCAGCACTCTTCGGTGTGCTCGGTGCAGAAGGGCCGCTCTTTGCCCCAGCTGACGGTGGTCATGCGATCGGCTGAAATTCCCAAGGAGATCAGGAAGTTCTTGGCCGCTTCCGCGCGACGCTGGCCGAGTCCTAGGTTATATTCGGTCGAGCCGCGTTCGTCGCAGTGTCCTTCGACTGAGATCCGCGCCTGCGGATAGGAGCGCAAGAATTCCGCGTCCTTGGTGAGCGCGTCGCGCGCATTCTGCCGCAATTCGGATTTGTCGAAATCGAAGAAGGCGTCCTTGATGTTTTGCGAGAAAAGTTCGCTCAGATTTGGCTGCGCCGGCGCTGGTGCCGCGGTGGCTGCCGCCGCCACTTCCACGCGCGCGCTGGCTGTGGTGCTGCCGCCCGAACCAGTGGCCGTGATCGTGTAGGTGGTCGAATCGCTCGGTGTTACCGGCGTGGACCCTTGCGGTGAAACTTTTCCGACGCCCGGCTCGATGTCGAGGTCCGTGGCGTTTGTGGAAGACCAGGCGAGCGTGGAGGTCTGTCCGGATTGGATTGACGTCGGCGTCGCATTGAGCGTTACCGTGGGCGACGCTGCCGGCGCTGGTGCGGGCGCGGGCGTGGTGGCCGCGACCTGTTTTTTGCAACCGCCAACGGCCGCGGCTAAGGCAAGCAAGCTAAATGTAAGAACGCACTTCGATACACTACTGGGCTGCATTATCGTTCTCTCCTTCGCTCTTCCGTGAGGGCTTTACGGAAGTTCGAAAATGAATTTTTTAAAGATCTCGAACTCTACCCAAGTTTCTGACTTCTACGAAAGCACACCCTACATCTGTCTTTCTGAACTACTTCTTCCCCTAACACGCGCGAGGAACTTGTCTTGCGCTCTCTCGCCCCAAGCGGTTAAATACACGGTGCGGAAAGCGCTTCCGCCGCTCAGTCCTTCGGCGACCAATTCGGCGATTCATTCTCCCCATGAAACGTCAACTGCCGCGGCTGGCTGCCATCGGCCAGCATTTCCCAGATTTCGTTCGTGCCGGTGCGCGTGGACTCGAAAGCCAAATGACGCCCGTCCGGCGCCCATGTGGGGCGCTCGTTCCGGCCTTCGTCCTTGGTCAACTCGACCAATTGATGGCTCACAATGTCCATAACGTAAATATCGTAGGTTCCTGCCGGTCTGCGCCAACTAAATGCGAGCAATTGTCCATTCGGTGACCATGCCGGGTCGACCACGTACCCCATGTCGGGCAGGTTGATTTTCTGCACGTTGGAGCCATCGGAGTTAGCCTCGTATAAAACTGGATCGCCCACGCGATCGCTCACAAAAACAATCTGCTGCCCGGTCTTTGGGTTAAATACCGGCGAAGTATTCACCCCAGCGGCGTAGGTGATCTGCTGCATGTGCGTGCCGTCCGAATTGGCGACATAAAGCTCGGTATCGCCGCTGCGGCTGGACATGAACGCAAGCTGCATGCCGTTGGGCGACCACGCGGGTGAGCTGTTTGTCCCCGGAAAATGCGGAAACGCCACCAGGCGGTGGGTGAGCATCGAGTACATGCAGATCTGCGCCGATGGTGCGCCACGATACGGAACGTAGCAGGTGAACGCGATACGCGATCCGTCAGGCGACCAGCGCGGCGTGAGCGAAATGGAGTGGAGGTGTGTCAGTTGCTTTTTATCCGCTCCGTCGTAATCCATCTCCCAAATTTCTTTGTCGCCGTTGTGGGCGCTCACGTACGCAATCTTGGTTTGTGCGATGCCCGTCTGACCGCCGCTGAGCAGGGAAACGATATCGTCGGCGAACTCATGCGCCAGCATGCGTGCGCCTTCGTCGGTCGCCGCCTCGGTATAAATTTTCTGCAGCGCGGTGGTTCCCGTCGCTCCGTTCACGCTTGAAAGGTAGCCGGCGAGCGAGAGGTTCGAGCCGGCCATGTTCAGGTTTCCGTACGCCACCATGTACGCGCTGCACGGCGCCGCGGACCACTGTTGCGCGTTGAGCTCGCTGGGCTGGCTCGGGGCTGAGAGCGGATAAAAGCTCTCGCTCACCATTTCCACGATTCCCGAATAGTTCAGGTCGGCCCACAGCACGTCGTGAAACGTTTTTTGAAATGGCTGGGCTGCGGCGGAGCGCACCGCCGTTTCCGGTACTGCCAACCGGACTTTCGAAACGCCTAGCCCGGTCCCAGTGCTGAACCAATCCTGCGCCGAGGCTTGAGGCGCTGTACCGCAGATCGCTCCCGTTACTGCAATTGCCACCGCAAACAATGCGAGTCGTCGTCTCATGGATAAGAACCTTGAGTCCTTGCAAATTTGAAGCACATGAATCATCGGTGAAAATCAAACCAAAACTGCACGTTTACCTCCGAGCCGGAGTATCCCGCAGGCAACTGCTGCACCGGGCTGGAATTCTGAACCGCGCGATACGCTGAGCTGTCGACCGAACCGATGTTGCTCGATCGTTGAATCTGAATGTTGGTGATGGTCCCGTTACGCAAAATAGTGAACGTCACGATTACGCGCGGCGCGTACGCCACGCTAGGATCGACCGTCGATTGCAACCAATTACTGCTGACTCGCCGTTGCACTGCTTGCACGTACCAGGCGAAACGTGAGGCGAAGTCGCCTCCTTGCGCTCCGCCGAAGCTCATTCCCGCCGCGGTTGCACCGGTATTGCCCAAATTGAAGGACGTGGTAGGCACCGTCGGAGCGCCGCCTGCTCCGTAAGGAACCGCGTTGGGCGGTGGCGGAGCTTTGTTTTCCAGCACCTTCGATGGCCGCGTCACGTACTTTGGCGGCGGAGCCATCTCGCTTGCAGTTTCCTTGGGTTTCTTGATTTTCGGAATTCTGCTGTTCAGAAATTTGGGAATCGGAACAGCGTCGGGAGAGATTTCCGGCGGTTTGGGCACTGCTTTGTAGAGGCCTTTGGTGTTATCCACCACGCGATTCGGACTCTCAACCTCCGGTCGCGGCAGCGGTATGGCCGGCACGTTTCCAACCAGTCCGACCGTCACCGCCCCTCCAGGTCCGCCCCAGTTTTGCCCCGGACGATTGAGATATGCGGAAACCGCGACGCACACGCCAAGCGCACAATGCAAAATAACGGAGTACGAAACGAATCGCTTGAGAGTGTCGTCTCGCCGGACTGCCGCCGCGTAAGCCATATCATTGTGACGCCGGCCGCTCGCTCAACGGCTGCGTCACCACGCTGATATTTTGAATCCCGGCCTGCCGCAGCGCGTCCACCACCGTGGCCCAGCTTCCAAACGGCACGGTTTGGTCGCAGCGAATATAGACGGACTGAGTTTTCGGATTTTGCGACTTGGAGACGATTTGCTGGCCGAGTTGGTGGATGTTCACCGGCTTATCATTCAAATACACGCGCTGCCCGCGGTCGATGGTGACCACCATGCGAACCTGCGTCAATTCCTTGACGGTCTTTGTTTTCGGGACGTCCACATCGATTCCTGATTGCAACACCGGCGCGGTGATCATGAAGATGATCAGCAGCACCAGCACCACGTCGATGAACGGCACCATGTTGATTTCTGAAAGGGAGGTGCCGGTCTCGCGTTGTATTTGCGGCATGGAAATTTCCTAGGACGTGTAAAGCGTCTCGATCTTCGCCACAAATTCGGAAGCGAAATCGGACATCCGCGTGGCCAGGCTGCGGATTCCGTGAAGGAAGTGATTGTAGGCGATTAGCGCCGGGATAGCTGCGAACAGGCCGGCCGCTGTGGTGATCAGAGCTTCTGCGATTCCAGGCGCGACGGCCCGCAGGCTTGCTGTGCCGGCCTCTCCCAATCCGGCGAACGCGTCCATCACACCCCACACCGTGCCGAAAAGACCGATGAAGGGCGAGACCGATGCAATCGTCGCGAGCGTAGACATGCCCTTTTCCAGGCGACGCACTTCTTCGCCCGCTGCTACTTGCATCTCGACTCCGACAGCATTGGCGTTTTTCAGCTTCGCCACTGTCGCCGTTCCACCGCTGGCCGAGCGCGCGTTAACCGTGCCCAGTTGCGCTTCAAACTCGCGGTAGCCCGCTGCATACACGGCAACCAGCGGAGTGGTGCCTGCTCCTGCGCGCAGCGTGTTTGGATCGGCCAAGCCTCGCCCGGTACGGAACATCTGCAAAAATCGGGCCGTTTTGTTGTCCAGCCCGCTCAGCTGCGAGAATTTCTGCAGGATCAAAGCCCAGGAGAAGATGGATAGGAATAGCAGAATACCCAGAACTACGCGCGCAACGCCGGTGGTCTGCTCAAGCAGTCCAACCGGGCTGGCAAAAAGGAAAAGCGCCGAGCCTAAAATTGTGCGTGCTCCTGAAAAAAGAATGTTGGAACTGGGCCCAAATTTAAGCTAGCACAGGCCCCATCGTGGGTCAAAGGTGTCTGATGCGACTGTCGAATAATTTGCTGCCTGAAACGACACAATTTCCGATTTTGTCCGATGGCGCGTGATTTCTGCGGAATCTTGATTTGCTAGTCCCGCCTCGAGCCTTTGCGGCGGCGCTTCGGCCCGGGTGACTTGGGGATTTCGATCTGCAGGGACTTCACTGTTTCATCCAGCACGTTTCGCAACTTCGCATCCACTTCTTCCGCGGCTTCCTGCGAAATCCGGCGCGCCGCTTCCACCAGCGCGCTGGAGCGGTCGGACACGTCCTGAATCAGATCGCGAACGGAATCTTCGGCCGCGCGCTCGATCATCGATCGCAAAGTTTTGCCGATCGCCTCGCGAAGCTCACCATCCAATTGTTCGCGCGTGAAGGTGAACTCTTCCGCATCGGCAGGCCCGATTTCAGCTTGGGCAACTATCGATTGTTCCTCGGAAATCTGCTCCTCCGGGGACGGGTATTCCGCCTCCGATTGCGCGTCGCGGATTCCTTCCGCCTCCGCGGTGATTTCACGGACGGTTTCGGACGGTGGCGGGTCCAGCACCTCGATTGGCATTTGCGCGACATCGTCTGGGTGAGGGAACCAATCAGACGGGCCGGGCGCCAGGCCCCAGACGTTGCCGGGAACATCCATCTCCATGGCGATCTGATAATTTTCCCTGTGGGTTCGCGGGCGCTGCACCCACACGACCCTGCCGCGGACCACTCGGCGGTCCCAGCCGGGCGCGTGGAAGATTTCCATCGTGACCGTGGAATTCTTGGGGACGTAATTTTGCGACTGGAATTTGCAGCCGTAGCAATCCACCATCATCGTGCTGGTGGACTCGCGAAACGGCTGTCCGAGCGCGTCCGTGCCCACCACGATGATTGGCACTGCTTGCACCACACGCGTACTTCGGCGCTTCTCCGCGCCGCTGGGCTGTGGAGTCTCAGATGCGGAAGTAGCTGTCTCGCTCACCCCGTGCTCCGTCGAACTTCCTACATTAGCATCAGCGCTCGGCCAGGAGCAGCATCACTGGCAGGCTGGCCGCGAAAGGGTAAAGCCGGGAGCGCCCGGCCCCGCCTGCGCCACGAGCAGTGTTTGTCAGCATTGACACTGCGAATGCCGCAAGGTACGTTGTAAATCGATCCGCATGGTCAACGATATTCTCGATCTGGATGCATTTCGAGCCGCACCGCTGGTGCGCGACCCGTACGAGCATCTTGTCTTGCCGCGTTTCGTCAAGCTGGCGGCGCTTGCGCGATTGAACGCCGATTACCCACAAATCGAGCAAACCGGCAGCTTTCCGCTCGACTCGCTGAAATTCGGCGTGGGCTTTCAGGAGCTAGTCGATGCGCTGGAATCCGCCGAGTTCCGCACGGCGTTTGAGGAGAAATTCGGCGTCGATCTCGCCAACCGCCCCACCACGATCACCGCCCGCGGGCGTTGCGGCTCTCGCGACGGCAACATCCATTGCGATTCCGCCAGCAAAATCATCACCGTGCTCCTCTACGTAAATCCTGAATGGGACGATTCCGGCGGGCGTCTGCGCCTGCTGCGCTCGCGCGAGGACATCAACGATTTCGCCGCGGAAGTTCCGCCGTCGGGCGGCACGTTGGTCGCATTTCTGCGCTCCGATCGTTCCTGGCACGGGCATTTGCCTTTTCTCGGCGACCGCCGCGTGATTCAATTCAATTGGGTGAACGACACCAGCAATCAGCGCCTTGCAATTTTCCGGCACCGCCTCTCGGCTTCCATGAAGCACCTCTTCGGCGCCATTCGGCCAGCGCGCGATCCCCAACCGCAAGATCCCTCACAGATGTGACTTGCCGCCATAGCCTCGCGCGCGGAAATCCCGTACGATAGCTCGCGACGCCCCGAATGAACTCAGCTGAACAAAAAATCCTGGTTGTGCGCCTTAGCTCGCTGGGCGATCTGGTGCACACCATTCCCGCCGTCGCCGCGCTCCGCGCCACGTTTCCCTCCGCCCAAATCGATTGGGTGGTGGACCGCCGCTGGTCCCCGCTGATCGAACTGGTCACCTGCATCGACCAGACAATTCCGCTTGATCGCTCGCCGCGCAAAGTGCTGGCGCTGATCGCGCGTCTTCGGCGCACTCACTACACCTGCGCTCTCGATCTGCAGGGCCGCTACCGTTCGGCCGTGCTCAGCTGGCTTTCTGGCGCGCCCCGGCGCATCGGCCGCGCCGCCGCGGCAACCCGCGAGCCCGGTGCCGCGCTCTTCTATACGGAACGTGTGATTCCCACCGGGCGCCATATAGTTGATATGACCGTCGATCTTGCCGTGCGCGCGGGCGCCGTTCCGTCCTCCGAGCCGCAGTTTCCCTTGCGAGTTCCGGCCGAAGCGGCCCAGCGCGTACGCGAAAAGCTGTCGCGCGAGGGCGTCACCGCGCCGTACGTGGTGCTCAGCCCCGGCGGCGGATGGAAATCGAAGTGTTGGCCTCCGGAGCGATTCGGCGCGCTCGCCCTCGCAATCGACCGCACCTATCATCTTCCGTCGGTCGTGAATATCGCGCCGGGCGAGGAAGCGATCGCGCTCGAAATCGTTCTCGCCGCCGCACCCGCCAAGCCCATCGCACTTTCATTTGATATTCACGAACTCGCCGCATTGCTCGCGGACGCCCGCCTGGTCGTGGCTGGCGATACTGGCCCATTGCATTTGGCCGCCGCTTTCGGCACCCGAGTCGTTGGGCTCTTCGGCGCTACCGATCCCGCTCGCAATGGCCCGCTTCCGCGCGGACTGGTCGTCCAGGCTGCTTCCGACCCGTCGCAGCTTCCCGATTATGTTCGCGGCGATTACGTCCGCCAGGATTCCTACTCGCCCGCCATGTTGGCGCTGTCCGTCGATCGCGTTCTCTCCGCCGTCGAACAGGAAATCGAAATAAACGCGCAACCGTGATCTGGCCCACATCGCATCACCGACCTGTAGAACCTGAGTACAGGTGCGCCCACCTGTCCCTCCAGACAGTTGTTTTCACCTGTACACCGCGCGTAGCCTAGCCGCCGGATCATTCTCTTTCCGCGATTTGCAAGCTTCGGCCCATACGATGCAAACCAGCCTGCAGCGTCTTGCCCGGCGCGAGTGGTGGTTGTGGTTCTCGTCCATCCTCGTCACCGCGCTGGCGGGTGCGGTGCTCCTGCTTTCCGCCTTTCGTTCGCTCTTTTCCCCCGCCGGTCATTTCTACGAAATGTCAGCGGCGCAGGCGCGGTGGTCCGCGTTCGCGTTGCTGTTGCTTTTTAACGCCTGGATGATTTACCGGTTCTGGTCGTTTCGCCGCTCGGGAAGGGAACTGCGTGGACACGCATCATCCGCGGAAGCGCTGTTGATTTCAGCGGATGCCGCGCCGCAAGATTCTTTCCGCTTCGATCCGGCCACCGCCCTGTGCACCCGCGCCTCGTTTGAATACTTGCTGGGCAAGGAAGTGGCCCGCTCGCGCCGCCGCAAATCGCCGCTCAGCCTTGTCGCCATTCAGCTCGACGACCTCGCTCAGTTTTCGCAGCGCTACGGCGCGGCTGCTGGCGAAACCGTGATTAAGGAGTTTTCCGTCCGGCTGCGGAAAGCCAGCCGCGGTGCTGATTTCGGTGTGCGTCTGGAAACGGACGGCTTTCTGCTGGCTCTGCCCGAATGCGGCCTCAATGATGCGAAACGCGTCCTCGACCGCCTCGGCAACCTTGAAATGGAAGTTTCCGGCGAGGACGTCACCCTCACTCATGCCGTCGGTTGGATCGACTACAATCCCGGCGACGTTCCCTCGGACCTGATTCGACGTGGCGAGCAACTCCTCCAGCTGTACAACAAAGCAAGCCGCGCGAACGCTTCGAAAGTCCGCACCTGATCGCCTCGAAATCCTAGGGGATGTTCGGATATACCTGCGCTCCAGGCTGGGCGACAATTTATAAGGAGTAGATCTGAGTGCCTTCTTATCCCCACTGGCTGCACATTCTGAGTTTAAAGGCTGGAAAGAAAAGATGCCGCAGTACAAATCCGAGATGAAGCAAAAGATGCGCGAAGAGCAATCC
>JBAWEZ010000069.1:0-74372 GCA_049591475.1 Candidatus Acidiferrales bacterium | reverse complement strand
TGGAGAGCCAACCCACCGCCAAAAGTGTTAAAGAGAGGGCAACGAAGTACTTCGCCTTGCCCATCCAATCGATGTTTACGTCGTGAAAGAATTCCATGCCGAGTTCTATCCGCCTAGTTTTGACACCGCTGGATGCCTATTTGTTCCCGAAACAGCTCGCTGCACGCGCCCCTGACTGATGCAAGGCAGGTTCGGCTCAGATGCTCAGTTCCGCCTGCCGATTCATATGCGCCAGATGGTAATCAAAGATCGCCCGGGAGACGTAAATCGATGTAAACAGGTTGGCTATCAAGCCGATTACCAATGTTATGGCGAAGCCTTTCACCGGCCCAGTACCGAACACGAAGAGAAATGCGCACGACACCATCGTGGTTACGTGGGTATCGATGATAGTCAAGAACGCCCGATCAAAGCCGATATCGACCGCCGGCGCTGGCGCCTTCCCCGCGCGCAGCTCTTCCCTAATGCGCTCAAAAACCAGCACGTTGGAGTCCACGCCCATGCCGATCGTTAATATGACCCCGGCAATGCCCGGCAACGTCAGGACCGCGCCAGCATACGCCATGAAGGCGACCAGCCCCACCAGGTTCAGCAGCAAAGCCACCACCGCGTTCACGCCGGAGAGCCGATAATAAATGACTAGAAAGATCATCACCACAATCAGGCTGCCAACCGACGCGCGCACCCCTTCGCGAATCGAATCCGCGCCGAGCGACGGTCCGACCGTCGACTCTTCGAGGTATCGGATGGGCGCAGGCAGCGACCCAGCCTTCAAAACAATCGACAGGTCTTGTGCCGACTGTTGGCTGAAGTTACCGGTGATCTGGCCACGATCATCGATCCGTCCATTGATGGTGGGTGCTTCGTAGACTTTGTTGTCCAGAACGATGGCTAGCCTTTTCCCGATATTCGATTCCGTGAAGGGTCCGAACCTTGCCGCCGCCGCAGACGATAATTGGAAGTCGACTTCGAATTCCCCTGGATTATCAGTGCTGGGTTCGGGGGTGGCCCCGCGAAGGTCTTGCCCGGTTACCACGGGAGCCCGAGTCACAAGGTAGTAGACCTCCGACTGGCTGTTTGACGAGGAGCCTTCCGGGTTACCCGGGATAATTTCTGTGTCCGGTGGCAGCACGCCATTGTGCGCGGCGAGCGCCGCAGCTTCCGAGGGATACGCCTGATCGTCTACCAAAAGCTTCAGTTCGAGTTGGCCGCCCGCTTGGATCACTGCTTTCGCGCGAGTTGGATCACCTTCACCGGGCAGCTGGACGAGTATTTCGTTTTCGCCGCTCGGACCCGTGAGAGCGATTTGTGGCTCGGTAAGCCCGAGCGCGTTGATGCGCCGAGTAATCGTCTCAACAGCTTGGCTCATCACCTGACTGTGCAGGTCGGCCACGGCGGAAGGCTTAAAAGTTAGAATATAATTGTTCGGCGCGCCTGCTGCCGGAGCCACGCTCCAGTCTGAAAACTGATTGTTTACGATGTCCTGGAATGTGTTGTACGAATCCGCGTTAATGTTGCGCACCAAGATGTGGGTATCGTCCACGCGGCGGATCTCGCCGCTCGGCGAGAGCACATTTTTGCCCTGGATTTGTTTGCTGAGATCATCGTACGCCTCGTCGCACCGTTGTCCGATGGCCTTATCCACCTCCACTTGCAATACCAGGTGGCTGCCGCCCTTCAGGTCCAGGCCGAGCTTAATGCGATTGGCGACGTTCTGCCCTAGTTGCGAGACGGATGTGGGAAAATTCGGCAATCCGAGCACGCCGTAGATGCACAGCAGCACGACAGTACCAATAAAAGTAAATTTCCACTTAAGCTGAGAATTCATGCGGACCGCTAACTCTCCTTGCGCCCGGCTAGGGCCGCTTCGCTATCCGGCTGCAGCCCGGAAACGGCGCTGCGCGATATTTTGATCTTCACCTGCTCTGCGATGCGCACCTGTACGCTGTCGCTCTCAAGTCCCACGATCGTCCCGTAGATGCCGCCATTGGTGATCACCTTGTCGCCATTCTTCAGGTTCCTGATCATCTCGGCGACCTTCTTCTGACGTCTCTGCGCAGGCAGGATCATCAGAAAATAAAAGATCACCATCAGCAGGATGATCGGGAGAAATAGCGTCAAACCGCCAGCTTGTGACGAGGATTGCAGAGCGAGGACAATCGTCCCCGGGATCAACAGCACCATTTTAGCAAACATTTCGCTTTTTCCGCCGCCGTTTGCCCGCCAGGACCAGCGGGCTGCCCATTTCGCCGAAGATGCTGACCTGCCTCTTTCCCAGCGCCCGCTTGGGTTTGCCTATGTGAGGCGTGCCTGAAGGTCAGAGCGGAACCTTTCGAGGTTCCCAAAACGGATAGCCTCGCGAATTTTACGCATGGTGTCAAGGTAAAAGTACAAATTGTGGTGGGTGTTCAGGATGACCGCGAGAAACTCTCCCGTGGAATATAAATGCCGCAGGTACGCGCGAGAGTATCGGCGGCACACCTCGCAGCCGCAATTTTCGTCGACCGGGCGCGAATCGCGAGCGTACTGCGCGTTGCGAATCAGCACGCGCCCTTGCGACGTAAACAAACATCCGTGCCGCGCGCTACGCGTCGGCAGCACGCAGTCCATCATGTCGATTCCCAACGCCACGTAGTCGATGATTTGTTCCGGCTTACCCACGCCCATTAGGTATCGCGGCCGATCCCTGGGCAGCGCCGAAACCGCCGCTTGCGTCATCTCGCAAGTGATCGAATGCGATTCGCCTACGGCTAGCCCGCCGATCGCGTAGCCAGGAAACTCAAGCTCCACGAGCGCGGCAGCGCTCTCTCGGCGTAGCTCCGCGTGCGTCCCGCCCTGCACGATTCCGAAAACCATCTGACGTTCGGGATCGCCATGCCGCTGAAAGTAGTCGCGCGAGCGTCGTGCCCAGCCAAGCGTCCTTCGCGCCGCTTCCCGCGCGCACGGTTCGGTCGACGGCGCCTCGATGCACTCGTCAAGAACCATGCAGATGTCGGAGCCTAGTGCGATCTGAATTTCCAGCGCCTTTTCCGGCGAAAGAAAATGCTCCGAGCCATCGAGATGCGAGCGGAAGGTAACACCGTCATCGGTAATTTTTCGCAGCGCGCTAAGACTGAAAACCTGGAAACCTCCCGAATCCGTCAAAATCGCGTGAGGCCACGACATGAATTGGTGCAGCCCCCCCACTTCGCGAATCAGTTCATGCCCCGGACGTAGGTACAGGTGGTAGGTATTGGAAAGGAGAATCTGGACGCCGAGTTCCTCAAGGTCTTCCTGCGTCTGCCCCTTCACCGTGGCGGCCGTTCCCACAGGCATGAACGCAGGGGTGTCGATGATTCCGTGCGGAGTCGTCAACCGCCCCAGGCGCGCACCTGTAGGATCAGTGGCGAGAACCTCGAACTGAAATGGCATCCGCGAAAGTGTATCAGGAGAACGCCGCGGTCGCCCCCACCTTGATGGCAATCCAGATCAGCCATATAACGAAAATCGAAGCGAACGCCTTAGCGGTGGTCAGCTTCCGAGGAGCGGCGACGCCGAAACCGATGGCCATCAGAAACATCTCCCAAAACGTAAAGATGTCGATCGAGCTCAGCAACATGACTTTCCATCGGGCGGCGTCGGGCGAAATGAACGCGCTGGCATTTGCAACCACGATGTTCTGCAAATCCACCGTAGCTGGGTCCTTTAAGGCAATAATCACGATACCTAACAAACCAGAAATGATACCTGGCACCCATGCATACGAGACGATGCTTAGCGCCGTCTTGTATTTGATCTGCGTCCCCCGCCCCAGGTTGAAAGTTGCCAGCAGGATCGCCGCAATAATAACCATGGCGAGCGGCACAACCACCGCGACCTCACCATAGGCAACTCGCGACGTGTATTTCAGCGTGAGCGCCTCCTGCTGCTGCTGTTGTTGCGAGGTCAGTTGCTGAAATCGTGAGTTGGCCTGCAACTGTTTTTGTATGTAGGACGGCCAGCCGCCGCGCATGCCGAAAATGCCGACCACCGCAATTGCTAACAGAATTAGCAACACCATCGGCAGCCACCACGTAGGGCGCCGGACGATGGATTGGAATGTCGCCTTCGGACTGAAAAGCACTCCGAATACGCGGCCAAATGAATTGGATCCTCTTTCCGGGGTCTGCGCCGGCGCAGTGCTCGTCGTGGCCATATCTCCTCCAATCTAAGGACAGGGACGGTTGGCTTGCTGGCAGATTCTACGCGGGCGAGTCACTGTATGTTACAGGTACTTTTAGCCATTCGGAGGGCCAGAAGGTTATCGGGTGAGTACCCGGGTGATCGTAGGGGAAACCAGTTCGTAGCGAATGCCGCGCCAGCGCGTTCGCCGGCTAAGCAGCGACGCAATAAAGTTCCAGGAGAAAAGAAACGGCACCAAGGGCGCCAGCAGCGTCCACACCCAACTCCATTGGCTGAGTTGAGCCTTCCATTCCGGCAGCAGCTCGCTGATGGCGATGGTGCGGATAGCGCCCTTCATCGCAGCCAGAAGCGGTACGACCAAGGCAATAAGAAGCAGGTTGAACCACGGATCTCCGGTCACCATGCTGGCGAGGATCACAAACGCGGCATAGATCAGAGTGAGTGAGTAGCTCAAATGCGCGGCCAAACCCATCAACCAGCGCTTCGGCGAATATACCCGGGTCAGCAGTATTTGCCGGTTGGTGAATTCCAGCAGCGTCTTCCCGGTCCACGGATGCAGGGTGGCGGCCAGACATTCTGGACAGAACACGATCGATCTTCCGGCGGCTTCCAACGCGTTGGTCAGCGCGAAATCATCGCTGACGGCGCCATTCCACGATTCCAGCACGTTGGCATCATCGAACGTTTTCCGGCGAATCGCCGTCCCGCCGCCCCAGCAGAAATTCTCGCGCGGCCGGCCCAGCAGCGTGGCCACCGAGGCGTTCCAGGTGGACGCCAGCGCGCTGGCGAAGCCTCCTTCGCCAATCCGCCGGCTAGGGATAATCCAGCGGTAGGCCGTCGTCGCGCCAATGCGCGTGTCCTGCAGCGGCGCAATGAGTTTGCCCAGCCAGCTGCGGCCGATCCGCACATCGGTATCGACGAAAACCACCACCTCGAAATTTTCAGGAAGCGACTCCACCGCTCGACGAAGATTGAAGACCTTCTCTCCGCAGTTTTCTGGCGGACCTGCAATTACGATATGCACCGGCCGCTGGCTCGCAGCTTTGATTTTTTCGATGGTTTTCAACGCCGGGTCCAGGCTGGTCGCAAGGGAAAAATAGATTTCGTAATTCGCGTAATCGAAGCGCGTCAACGCCGCCAGATTTTCTTCCAACCCCGGCTCCGTGCCTTTGCACGGACAGATCACCGCCGCCATAGGGGCATAAAAACCGGCATGCGACCCAAGCCGCTTCCGCACCATCTGAAACCAGGCAAATCCGTCCCAGAGCGAATACAGCCCCACCGCAATTTGCACCACGATCAGTATGTAGAAAATGTCAACCACGATCCGAGGATAGCAAAATTGCACCTCCGCGCGGCATCGGTGCGCATCACGCGTCTTCTAAGATGCACGGGGGGATGGCAACGAAATTCAGTTGGCTCGACGCCGGGAGAACACAACTCGCAGAACGCGGTCTGCCGCCGCGTTTAGATCCAGCTCAAACTTGCAGGCTTCGCGGCGTGCCTGCTCCATTAGCGACGGGTCAAGCAGCAGGCCCACGCGATCGACGAATGGTCCAGAAACCGAGAATCTCCGGCTCGCTGCTCCTGTCCGCTGAGCCTCCTGAGGCGTCAACCTTTCGTACAGCTCTAGATCGCGCCAGAATTCTTCCGCCTCATCGTCCGTCCACTGCAGCGCCTGCCCCAGCGCCACGAAGAATTCCTCGCGAAAAAGGTCCAAAAACGGTATTGCCAGCTCCAGGTCGGGTTGCTTATTGCGCCTTGAGGTTCGCGCCGTTTTCTTGCCTTTGCGAATCGGTTTGCGCTGCTTGGCTCCGCCCAGCGCCACGCTTACTTTTAGCCGCGCAGGCAGCGCCGCCTCAATGCGCAGCACCATGCTAAGGATCGCCTCTCGCCGAATCCTGGATAGCTGCTCCCGGTATAAATACGGATGATCCGCGCGTCCTGGCCGGCGGTATTCGGCGGCGTACATGTCCAAAAAACGCGCCACCATTTCGTTGCGATCGAGCGCCGCAAGCAACAGCCCCGCGGCCTCCCGCGCGCGCACCACCAGTTCTCGAGGACGATACGGCATCGGAACTAAGCTGTACGCGATTGCGCCCCGCGCCGCAACTGGAAACCATCGCGCGTGCCATAAGAGAAAAGGCCTGGACTTGGAGTCCAGGCCTTTTCTTTTTTCATTCCATTCAGCCGCAATTCGCGGCCGATGTTTAATTGTTTAGTGCACCGGGCTCGTAAACGGCCGGTCGGCGCCGCGTGGGCCGCTTTTCGGCGCTGGTACAGGTTCCTCGAATTTGCCTAGGGCAATTTCGAGGACCTGGTCGACGGTGCGCACGAAGTGAATCTGCACATCCTGCAGCACCTCGGCTGGCAGATCTTCTTTCACGTTCGGTTCGTTTTCGGACGGCAGGATTACCTCGCGGATTCCCGCCCGTTTCGCGCCCAGCACTTTCTCCTTCACTCCGCCAATCGGCAGCACCACTCCGGTGAGCGAGATTTCTCCCGTCATCGCCAAGCGTGGCCGCAACGGACGTCCAGTGAGCAAGCTCACCAGCGCCGTCACCATCGCGATGCCCGCCGACGGTCCGTCTTTCGGAATCGCGCCAGACGGTACGTGAATGTGCAAGTCGTACTTACGGAAAAAGTCGGGATCGATCCCGTAGCGATCGGAATTCGCGCGTACCCAGGTCAAAGCGGCGCGCATCGACTCCTGCATCACTTCGCCCAGATGCCCGGTCATGGTGAACTGTTTCCCGCCGCGCATCTTGCTGGCCTCGATGAAGACAATGTCGCCGCCCACCGGCGTCCACACCAGCCCCACCGAAACTCCGGGTTTCTGCACCCGCTCTTCCACCTCGTGCTCGAGCCGAAACTTCGGAACTCCCAGCACTTCTTGGATAACGGCAGGCGTCACTACCAGCTTATCGGTTTTGCCTTCTGCCATCCGCCGCGCTTGCTTCCGGACCAGCGTCGCGATTTCTCGTTCAAGGTTGCGGACGCCTGCTTCACGCGTGTAGTGGTGAATCAGGTCGTGCAAAGCCTCATCCGTGAACTCGATCTGCTCGCCAAGCTTCAGACCGTGCTCCTTGGCCTGGCGCGGAATCAAGAAACGGTTCGCGATTTGGACCTTATCGACTTCCGTGTAACCCGGAAGCTCGATAATTTCCATGCGGTCCCGCAGCGGTTCCGGAATCGGATCGAGCCAGTTCGCCGTCATCACGAACAGAACCTTCGACAGATCGAACGGCACGTCCAAATAGTGATCGCGGAACGTGGAGTTCTGCTCCGGGTCGAGCACCTCCATCAGCGCCGCGGACGGATCGCCGCGGAAATCCCGACCCAGTTTGTCCACTTCGTCGAGCATCAGCACCGGATCCATGGTCTCGGCCCGGCGGATTCCCTGGACGATTTGCCCGGGCAACGCGCCGATGTACGTGCGCCGGTGGCCGCGGATTTCGGCCTCGTCGTGCATCCCTCCCAGCGAGATACGCACAAATTTGCGCCCCGTCGCGCGGGCGATCGATTGGCCCAGCGAAGTCTTGCCAACTCCGGGCGGCCCGACAAAGCAGAGAATCGGCCCCTTCATTCCCGGCTGAATCTTCTTCACCGCCAGGTAATCCAGCAGCCGCTGTTTCACCTTTTCCAGGTCGTAGTGATCTTCATCGAGAGTGGCTTGCGCTTTCGCGATGTCGATCTCCTGCTCGCTGGTCGCAGACGTCTTGCTCCACGGCAGCGCGGTCATCCACTCCAGGTAGGTCCGCGATACCATGTACTCCGCCGACGCGGGCGTCATTTTCGCGAGCCGCTTCAGCTCCCGCTCGCACTCCTTCTTGGCCTCCGCGGACATGCCGGATTCTTCCACTTTTTTGCGGAGCTCTTCGACTTCCGACTGCCCGTCGTCGGATTCCCCTAGCTCTTTCTGAATTGCCTTCATCTGCTCGCGAAGCAAAAATTCGCGCTGGCTTTGGCTCACCTGCTCCTGCACCTGTTCGTGGATCTTGTTGCGCAGCTGCAGCACTTCCTTCTCTTTTGTCAGCTCGCCGATCAGCGTTTCCAAGCGCTTGCGAACGTTGAACGTTTCGAGCAATTCCTGACGCACCATCGTATTCAGTGACGGCAGCGTGTTGGCCACGAAATCCGCCAGACGCGACGGCGAATCGTTGTTCATTGCCTCCGTCTGCAGATCGTCGGAAAGTTGCGGTGAACGCGCCACCACCTCGCGGAAGAGTTCCTGTACGTTACGCTCCAGAGCCGTGAGTTCCGCGTCGCGCTGGTCCTCGGTATCGGGTTCCTGTTGCACGCGAGCTCGCAAGAACGGCTTCAGGCCGATCACTTCGGAGACACGAATCCTCTGCAGCCCTTCCAGAAACGCTACGACGTTTCCATTCGGCATTCGGACCATCTTGTGAACCTTTGCCAGCGTCCCAACGCTGTGAAGGTCCGATCCGGTTGGCGATTCCACACGCGGATCGAGCTGAGCGACCACGCCCAGCAGCTTTTCCTGTCCTTCCAACGAGTCGAGTAACGCAAGCGAGCTCTCGCGCCCGACAGGCAGTGGCATCACCGCGCCCGGGAACAAAACCGTGTCCCGAACTGGAAGGACGGAAAGTTCTTCGGGAATGACTCTAGATGCACTCAAAATGACCCCCCTTGGCCAGCCCTGCCCCGAACCATCGGGCTAAAGCCGGCTCCAGACAGCTTATCGGCTATCCGAAGGTTTAGATGCGGAATGGGGATAAAAGATGTCGATTCATTCGCATCCATTTGTAAGCAAATGTGAGCATACTCCACTAAGGATTTTAGTGCAAGCCGCCAGAATCACTTCGATGCCGAAAAGCTCCAATCCCATCTGAACCTGTGTGGCTTAGCATTTAGATCAAAGAGCGCCAGCCCGCTCCCTAACGAGCTGCAAGGCTTCCTCCCGGGACTCCAAAGTGCCATTCAGCTGGGCCTCCTCGACTGCTTCTAGGATGGTCTTAAACTCTGGACCTGGCCGCAAACCCAACGCAATCAAGTCGTCACCTGAAATTAGCTTCGGGGGACGGACCTGCTCGGGCGGGGTTTCCCGAAGGAATTGCTTCACCAAGTCGTAATTCTCTAAGTTCCCGTGGCTTGAACTGCAGTCCAGCCGGTGTAACGTCAAGTGTTCTTCAAAGTCGTGCAAGCGCACGAACCGCTTAAGCGTCGCCGGCTTCATCTGCGGCACATCCTTGAACCGCATGTGATTAGCAACCAAAGCAGCGATTTGTTCTGTCACGCCGTTGGAAAATCGGAAGCGCCTGCAGATATCCTCCGCCATGCGTGTCCCCACTTCCGCATGCTCGTTAAATCGTATCCGGTCACCCGGTCCGGCAGGCGGCGTGAATGTCGGCGGCTTGCCTACATCGTGTAGCAGGACGCCCCACGCCAGAGTTGGCGAGCACCCCACCGGCAGTTTCTCGAGCATCAGCAGCGTGTGCACCCAAACGTCGCCTTCCGGGTGATATTGCGGCGGTTGCTCCACACCCTTCATCCGCGCGATTTCCGGCAATAGCTCGATAAGAAGCCCCGTCTCATCTAGCAACTCAAATCCTCGGCCAGCCGAACCCTCCGTCAGCAGCTTGGTAAGCTCATCCCGCAGACGTTCCGGCGAAACTTGGCGGATTTCAGGCGCCAGCTTCTTAATCGCGCCAACCGTTTGCGCCTCAATCGCGTAGTGAAACCGAGCAGCGAACCGCACCGCGCGGACCATGCGCAGCTTGTCTTCACGGAACCGGTCTTCTGCGAGGCCGATCGCCCGAATAATTTCCAACTTCAGGTCGTCGCGGCCGCCTACGTAATCGATCACCGCTCCCGTCGCCGGGTCGAGCAGCAGCGCATTGATAGTGAAGTCCCTCCGCTTCACGTCCTCTTGCGCCGACCGCGTGTACTCCACCCGATCAGGATGCCGCCCATCCGAATAACCGATATCCGATCTGAACGTCGCCACTTCAACCTGGGGTGAATCGGCGTCCTGCACATCGTCCAGCACGCCCTCGCCCATTACGATGATCACGCCAAACTGCGCGCCCACCGCCAAACTGTTCCCAAAAAGCTGCTGCACGCGCTCCGGCGTTGCATCCGTCGAGACGTCGTAGTCCGCGGGCTCTCGGCCCAGCAAAATATCCCGCACGCATCCGCCCACAAGATACGCTTGATGCCCCGAGTCGCGCAGACGTTGGCAAATATTTTCGGCAAGCTGTCTCGCCGGATTCATTCTGGCCCTTCCCGCTGCCGGCCCCGTTTCCCCAACGATCCGCCCAGCTGAACTTTGTCGAATCCGTATTTGTCCCGCAAGCGATCGGCAGTCTGCGCCAGGCGCTCGAGCTTTTCGCGCAACACAGGGTCGAGCAGATCCATCTGTTGCGCTCCGTGCGAAAAAGACGATAGCGCCACTCCCACCAGTCGCAGCTTTGCCGCGCCATTCCAAGCGCGAGTGAAAAGCTCTCGTACCGCCCCCAAAAACATGGAATCAAGATCCGAAGGCTGGGCGAGCGTATGGCTGCGCGTGATGGTCGTAAAATCTGCGTAGCGAATAGTAAGCGTTATCGTTCGCGCATGTAGCCCGGCGTCGCGCAGTCGCTTCCCTGCTTTCTGGCACAGAAAACTGAGCGTCGAATTCAACTGCTCGCGATCGCTGGTGTCCTCTCCAAAAGTACAATTATGCGAAATCGACTTCGGCTCGGCATCCACGAAAAATTCGTACGAATCAATCCCTCGCGACTTGCGAAACAGCGCCGTGCCCCACCGTCCAAACTCTTGCTCCAGCCTCTCGCTCGAAAGATTCTGCAATTGCACGACTGTCTCAATCCCGAGCGATATCAAAGCCGCCTCCGTCACCTGGCCGATCCCTGGAATCTTGCGCACCGCCAGCGGCGCCAGGAAGGCAGCCTCGCTTCCCGCTGGTACCCACACCAGCCCGCGCGGCTTGGCCTGTTCGCTCGCCACTTTGGCCACCAGCCGCGTGGCGGCCAACCCGCCCGAGCATGGCAGTCCAGTGGTAGCCGTGATTTCCCGCAGCAATTTGTGCGCGGCGCACAACGGCGGCCCGTGCATCCTCTCCGTTCCCGCTAAATCCAGATACGCTTCGTCGATCGACGCCATTTCCACCACCGGCGAATATTTTCCCAAAACCGCAGCCACGCGGTCGCTCCATTTGGCATACAGCTCGTGGTGTCCATCGAGAAAAATCGCCTGCGGACACAACTTCCCTGCCGTGCGCAGCGGCATCGCGGAATGAATGCCGAAACGCCGCGCCTCATAGCTCGCCGAAGTGACCACTCCGCGCTGATCGCGCTGTCCACCCACAACCACCGGCAGGCCTGCCAACTCCGGGCGCGCCAACAGCTCAACGGACACAAAAAACGCGTCCATATCGATATGCAGAATTGAAGAAGTGGTTTCGGGCGAAGTGGCTGGAAGGGTTTCCTGCTTGGCGCGGAATTGAGCCAGCTTCGGCATAGGAGCGGGTTCTTACCCTGGTGGCCTGCTGCCGCCGGAAATGCCCTTGCTATCCCCAAAGCGCTCGGCGGCAATCACGCGCGGAATTCCAGCCAGATCGTTCGTCAAGCTCACGCTCGCCCACACTCCCTTTCGCGAAAGTATTGCGCGAACGGAGTCTGCGCAATTGTAGCCCAACTCCAGCACCAGGATTCCACGCCGATCCAGTAGCGCCGCTGCTTCTTCAATGAGGCGCTCGTACAGTTCGATTCCCGTAGGTCCACCGAATAACGCCGCAGCGGGCTCGTGCTCCCGAACTTCGCGCGGAAGTTCGTCGGCCTCGCTCCGCGCCACGTACGGCGGATTGCTGACGATCAGATCGAACAGCTGTGCGTCATCATCTGACGCGCCCATCCGGTCGGACAGTTCCTGCAGCAAATCGGTGCGCACAAAATGCACGCGATCCGCCGCGCCGTGTCTCTCAGCATTTCGCCGCGCAACCTGAAGCGCGTCCTCTGAAATATCCGTGGCGAAAATTTCCGCGTGCGGCAATTCATTCGCCAGCGCCACCGCGATGCACCCCGATCCGGTGCCAACGTCGGCAATTCTCAGCACCGGACTCGGCGCTCCGGTGCGCATATTGATCTTGATCCCCCGCTGCTCGCCCAGCCGCTGCAGCGCAACCTCTATAACGTGCTCCGTCTCCGGCCGCGGGATCAAAACCGCGGGTGTCACCTCGAAATCGAGCCCCCAGAACTCCTGCTTGCCCGTCAGGTACTGCGTCGGCTCGCCGACAGCGCGTCGCGCCACTAGTTCGAAAAATTCTCCCCACTCCGCCAGCCCGAGCACAGATTCCGGGTGCCCGTAAATCCATGCTCGATCGCGACCGAGCACATGCATCAGCAGCAGTTCCGCCGCTAGCGTCGACGACACAACGTTCGCCGCGCGCAGCCGCGCCATTCCCTCTTTCAACGCGGACCGCACGTCCATTGGTGACGCCATAGGAGACGAATTACTCTCGGTTGAATTGGCGGCCATTGCTTTCATTGTTAAGCCCATGAAAACTTGATCGGCCTCACGGACTTACGCAGCCGTAAGCTCCTGCTTGAGCCTTTCGGATTCGAAATGCGTAACCAGCCCATCCACAATTGGCGCCAGCTTGCCTTCCATCACCAGATCGAGCTGATGCAGCGTCAGATTGACGCGGTGATCGGTCACACGGTTTTGCGGAAAATTGTACGTGCGAATTTTTTCTGAACGGTCACCGGTCTTGATCTGCCCGCGCCGCTCTGCCGCTTGCGCCTGATGTTGTTTTTCCTGCTCCATCTCGTAGAGGCGCGACCGCAGCACGCGCATCGCCTTGGCGCGATTCTTGATCTGCGATTTCTCGTCCTGCTGCGACACCACCAGCCCGCTTGGAATATGCGTGATTCGCACGGCGGAATAAGTAGTGTTCACCGATTGTCCGCCCGGCCCCGAAGAACAAAACGTATCCACGCGCAAATCTTTCGCGTCGATCTTGATGTCGATCTCTTCCGCCTCCGGCAGCACCGCCACAGTCGCCGCCGACGTGTGAATCCTGCCCTGCTGTTCCGTCGCTGGTACCCGCTGCACGCGATGCACGCCACTCTCATACTTCAGCCGCGAATACACCTTCCGCCCCTGGATCGACGCGACGATTTCCTTCACGCCTCCGATCGGCGAAGGCGAGCTTTCCAGCACTTCCACTTTCCACCCCTGCGTTTCCGCGTATCGCGAATACATGCGGAAAAGCTCAGCTGCGAAAAGTGACGCCTCGTCGCCTCCCGTGCCCGCGCGAATTTCCAGAATTACGTTTTTCTCGTCGTTCGGGTCCTTCGGCACCAGCAGCAGCTTCACTTCGCGCTCCACATCATCCCGCTGCGTTTCCAGCGAGCGCAGCTCCTCGTGCGCTAGTTGCTTCATCTCTGGATCGTCAGAGTCGGATTGCAAGTGCCGCGCGTCTTCTATTCCCTTCTCGATTCCCTTCCACTCGCGGTACTTGTTCACGATCTCTGCGAGTTCCGAATGCGTCTTGGCAAGCTTCTGATAGCGAGAAGCATCGTCGTGAATTTCCGGCGAGGAAATTTCGCGCGTCATCTCGTCGAATCGCGACTCGATCTCATCAAGTTTTGCAAAAAGCGTTTCATTCGGCATGGCGAGGCCTCAAAGATTCCACGGTCAAATTGGATGCGAAAAACAGGTTACCCGGTATGAGCAGCGTCCGCGATGGACGGGAGATGAACGGCAGCTAATAAAAGGCGGCGAACATCGGAGCTTCTCACATAAGAATAGCGGTAACAGCGCCAGCCGTCAAACACCCCGCGAGCGCAGTTGCCGAACATGTTCAACCTCAAGTTGTAACTTGCCCCTCCGTTCCCGCAGTGTTGCTTTGCCCCACTCGCGCCGTGGCCCGCAGGCGCAGTTGCGTTTGGCCACCGTTCGATGCCTTATCTGAGCCAGCGCCCGGAACTCGGTGTCGCTATCTTCTTTGCTTTGGCCATCACTCTTTTTATTTCCGCGCGGAAAAAGTTAAAGCAATCTTAAGCGGCAGGAAATCTCCGATGCGGCTTCCCACGCGGAGATGCGTCGCGGAGCGCTACTTCGCTTCGCGGAGAAAGCGCGCGGATTCTTCGGGAGGGGTGGGATTGATGTAGAAACCCGTGCCCCATTCGAATCCGGCGACTTTGGTCAGCTTGGGCATTATCTCGATGTGCCAGTGATAATGATCGTTGATTTCCTCGCCGATCGGCGAAGTGTGCACCACGAAATTATAGGAAGGGTGCAGCAGCGCTCCGTCAACCCGCGTTAGAAACTCTCCCAGGATTTTCGCCAGATTCTGATAATACGGCGCCGGCATATTTTCGAACGCGGAGCTGTGCTGCCTCGGCAAAATCCACGTTTCGAACGGAAACCGCGGTGCGTACGGCGCCATGGCGATGAAGTGGTCGTCCACTTGAATCACTCGCGATTCCGCCTCCATCTCCTGCCGGATCATATCGCAGAAAATGCAGCGCTCTTTTTCGTCGAAGTAGCGCTTGGAATTGTCCACTTCCTCGCGCACGCGTTTCGGCACAATCGGCAGCGCGATCAGTTGCGAATGCGTGTGCTCCAGCGTGGCGCCCGCGGCCTCCCCGTGATTCTTGAACAGCAGCACGTAGCGGAAGCGGCGGTCGTTTTTCAAGTCCAGCATGCGGTCGCGATAGGCCCAAAGCGTTTCTTCCAGCGATTTCACCGGCATGGTCGCAAGCGTCTGAAAATGGTCAGACGTTTCCACGATCACCTCGTGCGCGCCCACGCCATTCATCCGGTCGAAAAGCCCTTCGCCTTCGCGGTCCAGTCCGCCTTCAATGCCCAGCGCGGGGAATTTATTCGGAACCACGCGCAGCGACCAACCCGGCGTGTTCCTCCCGGAGCCGTTGCGCCCGTAAGCCAGAATTTCCGGAGGCGTCTTCCCTTCGTTGCCGGGACAAAACGGGCACATGCCCACATTCTTGATTTGCACGCTTTCGCGGACAAAATCGGTGGGGCGCTTCGAGCGGTCCATGGAAATGATCACCCAGCGGCCCGTGATCGGGTCTCTGCGAAGTTCCGGCAAATTCTCGTCTCCCTTACCGCGCTTCGATCTGGCGCGTCACGCGTACCTCAGTGCCAGAATAATACTCCTCTAAAGCGAGCCCCGCCCCCTCAGCTGCGCGCGTGCGGGCTGGAAGTAAACGCCCCTTTGTGCAAACGCAGCACCGGCCGCGCGTCCGGTCTCGACTCGATCGCGATCACGTCAAACCGG
This sequence comes from Candidatus Acidiferrales bacterium, assembly GCA_049591475.1. Classification (GTDB taxonomy): domain Bacteria; phylum Acidobacteriota; class Terriglobia; order Acidiferrales; family UBA7541; genus Palsa-295. Next base: position 58,948 of record JBAWEZ010000069.1, on the reverse strand, counting down.
TGCGGCACGCCTTCCAGTTTCCTCGCGTGCAGAAATTGTCCCGCCATCCGCGCCAGATGGCGCTGCTTTTCCGCGTTCACCGCTTCCTCCGGTCGCGGTTGCTCTGGGTCCGAGCTCGTTCGTGTTTTCACCTCCACGAACGCGAGCACTTCGCCGTCGTAACCGACCATATCGATCTCGCCCTTCAGTCCAGGCGCGGTGTAATTGCGCGCCACCATCACATAGTGATTGCGGCGAAGATACCAATACGCATACGTTTCGCCCCGTATTCCGGTGCGGCGCGCTCGTTCACGCGGCGCGCCCGGCGCCGTATCTTCAAGCGCAGATTCCGCCAGGCCTTTGCGCGCCGCGAAATTCATGGCCGCAAACATGAAATGTGCAATCACTCGCGACTAATCTCCACCATCTGCCGTTAGATAGTTCGCTCGACTTCGGAAATGCATGCATCCAGCGTTCGCACCGCGAATTCGGCCTGCTCTTCATCAACGATCAGCGGCGGAGCGAGCCGCAACGCATTTTCCCCCGCGCCCAGGACCAGCAGGCCTTTCTGAAATGCCGCCTGAAGAACCCGGTTGCGAATCTCCGGAGCGCGCTCCTTGGTTTTCTGATCGCGAACGAATTCGATGCCGATCATCAGTCCTTTTCCGCGGACGTCGCCGACTACCTTGTGACGGTCCAGCCAACCAGCAGTCTGGCTCCTAATGAATTCGCCCATCCGGCTCGCATTGGCGATCAATTCCCGATCCAACAACTCGAACGTAGCCAGCGCGGACGCAACAGCGACGGGATTGCCTCCAAAAGTCGACGCGTGCGCGCCCGGTTTCCAATCCATCACGTCGGCTTTGGCGATCACCGCGCTCAGCGGCATGCCCGAAGCGATGCCCTTTGCCGTGCACACCATATCCGGTTCGATTCCGGAGTGATCGGAGGCCCACCATTTTCCAGTGCGGCCCATTCCCGATTGCACTTCGTCAACCACCAGCAAAATGCCGTGGTGGCGGCAGAGTTTTTCAAGCCCTTGCAGGAATTCCACCGGCGCTGGCACGTAACCGCCCTCGCCTTGAATCGGCTCGATGAAAATTGCCGCCACGTCTTCAGGATCGACGAGTCGCTTGAACAGTTCGCGCTCGATGTGCGCGAGCGCATCGGCCGCGGCATGTTCGGGACGAACGCCATACGCACCGCGGTAGCTATCGGGATACGGAGCATGGAAGACGCCCCCAAGAAGCGCACCGAAATTTTTTCGCTGCACCGCTTTGCTGGCGGTGAGTGAAAGCGATCCGAGCGTGCGCCCGTGGAAGCAGCCGTGGAAAGCAATAAATTTGTCGCGGCGCGTGTGATACCGCGCCAGCTTCATGGCCGCTTCGATGGCTTCCGTGCCCGAATTGCCAAAATAGACTCGCTTCGCCGATTTCCCGGGCGCTATCGCCGCTATCTTTTCCGCAAGTTCCACCATGCCCGGATAGTAGAAATCGGTGCCGGACATGTGAATCAATTCGGACGCTTGCCGCTGGATCGCGGAGACAACTTGCGGATGGCAATGGCCCGTGGCGACCACGGCGATGCCCGCGGCGAAGTCGAGGAACATGTTCCCGTCCACGTCTTCAACGATTGCACCGCGGCCGCGCTTGGCGACCAACGGATAATCGCGCGTATACGAAGGAGAGATGACGCGGCCATCGCGCTCGACAATCTCTTTCGCTTTCGGTCCTGGCAACGCCGTGACCAGGTGCGGAAGCTTGGAGACTTTTTTCTCGGTTGTTTGCATGATTTCCTCCGGCGATCGATTTTTCTGGCGCTGGGCGTGCACGCCACGGCGCCTAACACGGCCGAGGAAAACAGATCAATCGACGCCGAAAAGATTCGGCCGTTCGCGGGAAGGCTGGACGTGGCGCCAGGGGAGGCGCGTATGCATCGTTGCGTCAGAAAAGTTCATTTGTACTTCCACCGGACACTACCGTCTTTCGTATCTTCCAAGAGGATACCAGAATCGGAGAGCTGTTGGCGTATCTCGTCGGAGCGTTTGAAATCGCGGCTGCGCTTCGCGTTGTTGCGCTCTTCGATGAGCGCTTCGATCTGCGCAGGTTGCAACTGCGCCTTGCTAGTTGCGATACCCAGACCGCGGAGTTTTTCGTCATCGTCATCGATCAGCAGCGCCAGAACCGAATCAAACTTCTCCATGGCAGCTACGGCGCGCGGCGCATCCTGCTGCAAGAATTCACGGCGGTCCATGGCGGCGTTCACATCACGCACCAGATCGAAAATCGCGGCCAGCGCTCGGGCTGCATTCACGTCGTCTGCCAGGCCGGCATCGAAATCGGCTTCGGCCTTCTCGATGCGCTTGTGCACTTCGGGATTTGAGCCGTCTGCGAATTGCTCGTTTTTCAGGCGAGCGAGAAAATTGCGCAGCCGCTCGACCGAATTTTTTGCCTGTAGCAGACCGTCTTCGGTGAAATTCAGCTGCCGGCGATACGGCACGGAAAGCAGCAGAAAACGGATTGTAGAAGGTTTGCAGCCTTTGGCGAACAGATCGCGCAGCGTGTAGAAGTTACCGAGCGACTTGGACATCTTCTGCCCGTTGATAATCAAATGTTCGGCATGCAGCCACATGCGCACGAACGGCTTGCCCGTGGCGGACTCGCTCTGCGCGATTTCATTTTCATGATGCGGAAAAGCGAGATCCACTCCTCCGGTGTGAATATCGATGGTATCGCCGAGATATTTCATGGCCATGGCCGAGCACTCGATGTGCCAGCCGGGACGGCCCGCGCCGATGCTCGTTTCCCAAAAATGCTCGCCAGGCTTCGGAGATTTCCAGAGCGCGAAATCGCGCACGTCGTCTTTTTCGTACTGATCCACGTCCACGCGCGTCCCCGTCTGCATGCCGCTCACGTCGATCTTCGAAAGCTTGCCGTATGCGGGAAATTTCGCGATTCGAAAATAAACCGAGCCGTCGCTATTGTACGTGAGGCCTTTGGCTTGCAGTTTTTCGATCAGCGCAACCATGTCATCAATGTGGTCGGTGGCGCGTACCAGTTCTTCGGGCATCTCGATATGCAGCGCATCGATATCTTCGAGGAACGCTTTGATGTATTTCTCGGTGTATTCGCGAATCGGAACGCCGGCAGCGGCGGCATTGTGGATGATGCGATCGTCCACGTCGGTTATGTTCATCACCTGCAGCACGCGCAGGCCGCGCAGACGGAAAAAACGGCGCAGCACGTCTTGAAATACGAACGTACGGAAATTGCCGATGTGCGCGAAGGAATAGACCGTCGGCCCGCAGGTATAAATGCGGACCTCGCCGGGATGAAGGGGCGTGAGCGGTTCAACGCGGTTCGAAAGCGTGTTGTGCAGGATGATCTCTGTCAATTTGGTGGCCACCCGAAAACGGCTATTGTAGCGGACGCTAGAGCGCGCGGCAACGACGGGCGAGGAATTGGGAACACATTGATCGGCTCACACCCACCATGCGGTCTGCGGAGGCGTCTTTACGTTTGGGCGAACTAGGCCCTTTTCGTCGTTCAAGCAAGATGAAACTGGTCTCACCCCAACTTGCGAATGCCCACCTCTCCGGTTCGGAATTGCACGGGGCGCGGGAATTCGGTAGCTTATCGCTGGTTCGAACGGAGGTTCGCCGTGAAATCACCATATCGATTGAAGCTCGCTTGCTTTGTGGTCGCGGCGCTATGCACTGCGGTATGGCCGCTGAGCGCGCAGGAGGTGACCGCGCCGAGCGTGGACGGCGTGACTCATTTCCGCCGCCTGAGCACGACGATTGCGTGCGGCGGGGCGACCACTCCTGCGGCAGTGGCCGCGATCCGGAAAATGGGCTTCGTATCCGACATCAATTTGCGGCGGTCCAGTGAGCCGGGCGCGAACGTGGAAGGCGAAGCAGCGGCGGCCAAAGCCGTTGGGTTACGCTATTACAACATCCCTTTTGAAGATGCGCATCCAAGCGACGCGGCCGTCGATAAATTTCTCAAGGTGATTACTGCGCCGGGAAACCAGCCTGCTTACATCCATTGCTCGAGGGGCAATCGCGCGTCGACGATGTGGTTCATCAAGCGCATGGTGGTGGATCACTGGAGCGAGGAGCGGGCTTTCAAGGAAGCTACAGAACTCGGCATGACCAGCCCGGCGCTAAAAAAATTCGCCATCGAATACGCGCGGACGCATCCGCGCCCAGCGCGCCGCATGTAATTCGCCTCGCAATCGAAATGGCCTCGTAAGCCCGGCGAACGTGCCATTCCCCGGCCAAATTCCGCCTCGATCGCGGTGGCAATGCGCGCTTTTGGGTGCAAGCACATTGCCCATTGTGCTGCACTGATTGTTCGCCGCACCTTCGCCTTTTTCGGCCCTCGGATCAGCGCCCATGCCGCGAAAATTTGATGACAGCGGTTGCCAGTTTCGTTAGACTCCGCCGCAAATGTGGCGCAAGGTTTTGCTCTCCATCGCAGGTATCATCGCGGGAATCGCAGTGCTGACGGCCTTGTCGTTCGCCATTGAAGCCGCCGCTGACCCGCTGTTGATGCATCTCTTCCCGCGCGCTCTTCCGGACGCGAACGCACTTAAGCGTAGCGTTCCGGCGCATATCGTGATGTTCGCGTACACGTTTCTTTCGATCGTGGCGGGCGGCTACGTCACCGCTTGGATCGCGCGCCATGCTCCAATGCGCGACGCGGTGATCATGGGTGTCGTCGAGGCGCTGCTTACGGGGTGGGTCATGTCCACATCATTTCATCAGGCGCCGCTTTATTCGTGGATCGTCGGCATCGTCGTGTGCATTCCCGCTGCCTGGATCGGCGGCGCATTGCGCGTCCGCAACGCGAAAACGAGATCCGTACCGCAGCCTGCGTGACGATATCTCATCGCCGTTGCCAGGCGTTCTCAGCGTGGCTTCTTGCCGATAACAGAAATCCAACCATTATTGGTTTCCTCGGCGACGACCACGTCAGAAAAACCGGCGTTGACGAGCGAGACGCGATGCTCATCTGGAGTTAAGACCGTCATGCCGGCGAGATCCGCATATTTTTCCACGAGTTCAGCGGACGTGGTGTTCGCCGTTTTGTAGACTTCCGCAATGAGCAGGAATGTGCCGCCGGCTTTCAGCACGCGAAAGATTTCCTGCAGGTCTTTGTACGGGTCGGGCCAAAAATAGTGCGTTTCCACTGCGGTAACGAGGTCGAAGGTGTTCTGCGCGAATGGAAGTTGAGAGACGGAGGCTTGGCGGACTTCCACGCCGCCCGCCTTTATCCGGCGCGCGTTGGTTCTCTCGGTGGCAGCGACGCTTTCTTCCGAGTAGTCGACGCCCCAGACTTTTCCTTCCGTAGCGATTGCGGCCAGCTTACTGACCGTCCTGCCGCCCCCGCAACCTACATCGAGGATTGCATAGTGCTTTTCGATGGAAACGCGCGCCAAGCCCCAGTCCGTCAGCTTGGAATGAAACCTATTCATGCGCGCTAGCAAGGCGCGGCCTGCCTGCCCAGTCGGCTTTTGGAATTGGTTCACGTGTGGGTTTTTACCGGCCACGACATTCTCCTGTGTCACACAGCGTATCGCAAAACGAACCGCTCAATATGAAGAGAAGCACGATGCAGATCCTAAAGACAGCACAAAGGCCGACGCCACAAAACCGTTGCCCTAGGCAAAGGACTCGCGGGTCCAAAAAAAAGCCCGGAGGGGTGAACCTCCGGGCTCGCGGTTTGAAACAAATGCTGCGACTGCGACTTAGTGCTGATTGTTGTTGCCGTCCTGATGAGTTGGTGGTGGCGGACCGAACCTGAACCTCTGCGGTTCGACCTTGGGCATCGGCTCAGTGCCGCCAAGCACGAACGTGTAGAGGCGGCTCTTGCCACCCCGTCCAGCGAGAACGGAAATGTACTGCTTGCCGTCGATGCTGTACGTGATGGGATTGCCCGTTTCCGACGGAACCTTGGCATCCCACAGCTTTTTGCCGGAATCCGCGGCGAAAGCCGCGAAATCGCCGTCCATGGAGGCAGCGAAAACGAGATTGCCCGCGGTGGTCATGGTGCCGCCGTTGCTGCCGCCGTAGCCTTCAGCGCTCCAGCGTTGCGCTTCGGCGACGGGATCCCATGCCTCAAGCGCACTACCCCCAGGTCCGGGACGCGGCGGTGGCGCGGCACCAGGCACAGCCTTGGGCGGGGCAAGCGTGATGCCCCACTTGTACACGCCCATTTCGGGCTTGAAGTCCGCCGCCTCCCTGTAGAGAAACGTGCTCTTAATTTCCGGAATGTACGCCAGATCGGTCTCCGGGTTGAAAGACATGGCGTACCAGCTATGCCCGCCCGCAGGTCCCGGCCAGACCAGCGTCCCGCTTTTGCCATAAATCATCGCCTTGTTGATGGTCGGCATGCCCGTCTTGGGATTGAAACTGGTGGCCCAAGTGACCTTGGTATATGGCGCCGAGGAGATGTATTTGCCAGTCTTGGCGTCGAGAACGTAGAACACGCCGTTCTTCGGAGCCTGCATGATAACGCGGCGCTTCTTGCCGTCGATCTTTAGATCGGCAAGGATCATGTCCTGGGTGGCGTCGTAATCCCAGTTATCGGCTGGGGTGGTTTGATAGGCCCAGACGTATTTTCCCGTATCTGCGTTCACCGCGATGATAGAGCACAGCCATTCGTTCACGCCGCCCTCGGGGCTGCGATACTTCTGCACCCAAGGACCGCCCTGGCCGCTGCCAAGGTAAACGAGATTCGTCTTGGGGTCATAGGTGATGGCATTCCATACGGCGCCGCCTCCACCCAATTTCCACCAATCGCCGCCCTTCCAGGTTTTCGCGGCGCGCTTCAAGAAAGGATCCTCAAAAGGCTTCGAAGGATCGCCGGGAACGGTGTAGGCGCGCCAGATCTGCTTGCCGGTTTCGGCGTCGTAGGCATCGACGTATCCGCGGACGGCATATTCGCCGCCAGCGTTGCCGATCACGACCATGCCTTTCACGATGCGCGGCGCTCCGGTGATGCTGTAGTCCTGCCCCTCGGGCGCGGACTGAACCTGCCAGACGATCTTGCCGGTGGCGGCGTCGAACGCTATAAGGCGTCCATCCAGAGTGCCCATGTAGATCTTGCCGTCATAGATGGCCACCCCGCGATTTGCGGGACCGCAGCAAACGCTGGGGCCGACGCGGATGCGGTCGGTAGCGTTCGGATTCATGGGGCTAAAATTCTCGTGGCTGATCTTGGGGATCCACTTCCACTTGAGCTGGCCAGTGCGAGCGTCAACGGCGAAGAGTTCGTCCCAACTTGCGGTGAAATACAATGTTCCATTCGCCTCAATGGGAGACCCTTCCACTGTGCCCGGATCATCCTCGGTCTGGTAATACCACGCGAGACCGAGGCGGCTGGCGTTGCTCGCATCGACCTGCTTGAGCGGGCTGTAATGCTGCTCGCTGTAGTCGTGGCCGTAGCTGAGCCACTCGTCGCCGTTCTTCGCGGCGTTGTCGAGCGCCTTAGTGTTGACGCGCCGAGGCTGCTTCGCCGCAGCGGCGGCTGCCGATAATGCCAGCATCAGCCCGACGATGCACCACTCCGCACCGACGCACCAAGTTCTACCGTTGAAGATCTGCATTGGAAGAATTCCTCTCATTGCGAAACTTTGAAAATAGATTTCGTGCTCCGCCCGCACCAAGCCGTCCCCCTGGGACTTATCGCATTCTGCATATCGGGCCTGGAGTGGACGCCCGGCAAGATACAACCGCGCGTGGCGGATTGCAAGCTTGGCTGGGCTCTCCGTAAGTATTCAGACTCGGCGGCGGGAAATTCCGTTACAGAAAAAACGAAGGAGTGGCGCACGAGGGTGCAATCATCCCCCTATGCCGTGTTTTGCAAGTGCGCGTGCCAGGAGCCGTTGTGAAGCTTCACAAGCTAATCCTGCCGTCTCCTCCAGGCAGGCCAAAAGCGCGCGGACGCCAGTTATCCGCCGGCGATGGCGCCGATGACAAAGAAAGGCTCCGTGCCGTTGACGACAGCTTGCGGCAATGGAGCATCGGGCGATTCGAGAGACCAATCTTCGGCGCAAACGAAAAAGCGCAAGAAAGGGCGACGTTGCTGCGTAACGTGATCGCGAATCGTGCCACGCAGCACCGGGAAACGGGCTTCGAGCGCGTCGAGGACCGAGCTCGTGGTCACCGGAGCCGCGACATCGACTTGTACTTCGCTATCGACTTTCGCTAGCGTGCGGAGATGCGCCGGAAGCACTACCCGAATCATGGCAGCGTCTGCACCTCGACGGAGAAAACAGCCGGGAGATTCTCGACGATGGGCGCCCAGTTGTCGCCAGCGTCCGGCGAACAGTATACCTGGCCTCCGGTGGTGCCGAAGTAGATGCCGCAGGAATCGAGCGAATCGACGGCCAAGGCGTCGCGCAGGACGTTGACGTAACAATCGTGCTGCGGAAGACCTTTGATGAGCGGCTCCCATTCGTTACCGCCGGTGCGGCTGCGATAGACCTGTAACTTTCCATCGATGGGGAAATGCTCGGAGTCGCTTTTGATGGGCACGACGTAGATGGTTTCCGGTTCGTGCGCGTGCACGTCGATCACAAAGCCGAAATCGGTGGGCAGGTTGCCGCTGACTTCCCGCCACTGATCGCCGGCGTTGTCGGTGCGCATCACGTCCCAGTGTTTCTGCATGAAGACGACATCGGGGCGCGATTTGTGCAGAGCGATGCGATGAACGCAGTGGCCGATCTCCGCCTCGGGATTCGGGATGTAGTTTGATTTCAGGCCTTTGGTGATGGTCTTCCAGGTCTTGCCGCCATCGTCAGTGCGAAACGCTCCGGCCGAGGAGATGGCGACGTACATCCGCTGCGGATTTTGGGGATCGATCAGGATTGTGTGCAGACCCATGCCGCCAGCTCCAGGAGACCATTTCGGCCCCGTGCCATTGCCGCGGAGGCCGGACAACTCCTGCCAGGATCGCGCGCCGTCGGAGGATTTGAAGAGCGCGGCGTCTTCGACCCCGGCGTAAACGGTGTCCGGATCGTTGAGCGAGGGCTCGACATGCCAGACGCGCTTGAATTCCCAGGGATGCTGCGTGCCGTCGTACCACTGATGCGTGGTGAGCGGCGTGCCGGTTTCGGGAGAGACGTCGTAAACGAATTTGTTGCTGGCTCCGGCGGGAGGTTCCCCGGGAGTCGGCATTTTCTCGCCGCCGGGAGTTTCCCAGGTTTTGCCACCGTCGCTTGAGCGCTGAATGACTTGACCGAACCAGCCGCTGGTTTGCGAGGCGTAAATGCGGTTGGGATCTGCTGGCGAGCCTTTCATGTGATAAATCTCCCAACCGGCGAAGAAGGGACCGCTCACATCCCAGTTTTTCCTTTTTCCGTCCGACGACAAAACAAACGCGCCTTTGTGGGTTCCGACCAACACGCGCACTTTGCTCATAGTTTCTCCTCTTTGTTTCTTTTACCGGCTTTTGGCTCCGATAAAGTCATTTGTTGGCGCTTTGCGTCAGACGCTCCGATCCGGCTTGGAGACCGGCGTGCCGTTCCATAGTTTCTTTACCCACCGAGGCAAAATCTTCGGCCCAGAAAATTCCACGCACTTGCCCTTGGACCTGAAACTCCTCAGTGCCTTAATGTTTTTCGTTGGATTGAAACATCCACCGCACGCCAAACTTGTCGTTGAGTGCGCCGTAGGCGCCAAAGAATAGCTGCTTCAAAGGGTCGGTGACTTCTGCCCCGTCGGAAAGCTTTTCAAACTGGGCTTTCAGCTCTTGATACATGCCGCCGCTAAGATAAAGACAAACGGTATTTCCAGGAACCGGAACACGGTCGGGCCGCAGCCAATCCGATGCAGAAAGGCTCAACGCGCCGCTACTGAGATGCGCGTTGATGATTTTGTCTTGCTGGGATGCCGGTAGTTGGTCTTTGGCCGGAGAATCCCTGACTCTCATCAGAGTGAGCTCGCCCCCGAAGCAGGATTTGTAAAACTCCATCGCTTGGCGGCAAGCACCGTCAAATAAGAGATATGGCGTCAACGTTATCACCCTGAACTCCTCGGCTCCGTATGGAGCCACTTATCGAGGCCGGGTCCCAACTGGCTTCTGCTATTAGTCGAATCAGGTCGCGCAGGATCGACAGCCGGCCAAACTTTTCTCATGGCCAGATCCATTGTCCATTAACCTGCAGCGGCCTGTCATCGCGAGCGGCCCAGCGGCGGCGCACTTCGCCGAGGATGGCCGCGCGATTTTGCGCCATCGCGTCGATCACCGCGCAGGGCGCTTCGGTTTCCTGATGCCGCGCGCCCCAGATAAGCAATTCCAGCACAAGGGGAGCAAGGTCGATTCCCTTTTCAGTCAAGCGATAGATGACGCGCCTGCGATCGGCTGAATCGTGTTCGGCTGCGATAATTCCGCCGTCTTCGAGCTTTCGGAGACGATTCGCCAAGATGTTGGTGGCGATTCCCTCGCCCGATCCCTCGAACTGCTTAAAAGTGCGGAAACCGCGCACCATAAGGTCGCGAACAATCAGTAAGGACCAGCGGTCGCCGAGAACTTCGAGCGATACGCTTACCGGACATCCGGAACGAGCGGTTTTGGCCCTCCTCGGCACTGCCCAGAAAATAGCAATGTCACTTTTAATTTACAAGCGAAATGGTTCTTTGCGCGAAAACTGAAGTCAGCAGCAGAGGAGTTCCTACGGAAATAGTTGAACGCGGCGGGAGACGACGGTGACATCGCCGTCTTGCGACGGTGTAGCAGTGAGGGGAAGCGCGTTAGATAGAAATGCGCCAACGGATGGCAGGCCGAACGAGCGGTCGATGGCGGCGACTTCCACGGTTTTGCCGACCGGCAATGTGAAACTGAGCTTGATCCCAGCGGCAGGCATGGCGGGGCACGAGTATGCGGTCCAGCCGTTGAAGTACCGAGTCAGCCGAGGCGCGATCGTTTGCAGGGGCTGGCCTTCGACGCGCACGGACTCGACGCTCGCTCCCGGCGGGAATAGTACCGCAGCATCGGGCGCGCCACGCTCGGAACGAAGCAAGGCGGTGTACTGGCGCCGAGCACCGGAAAGCGATGAATCGAGAATAGTGAACGTGGGCGCGGCGAGGTCGAGATGCGGAGCATCGGCTATGAAGCTGGCGTGATCGTCCCACGGAAAAGCCCCGTATAGCGTCCGCCGGAACGCGCCTGCGAGCTGAATCGGAGCCTGCAATCGGCCGGAATCAGGATAGACAATCCAGCGAGCCACGCCGGAGTCGGCGTCCAATGCGTAGTCGAAATTCACGCGCTCGGGTGATTTGGCAGAATAGACAGGCACGACTACAGCAGCGAACGCGGCAATGCCGACGGCCAGTAGCGGAGACCAGCGCAGCGCCAGACCTCCAATGCCCCGAGCCTGCTGCAAGTCGGCGCACAAGGGGAGTAGCGGTGTGACCAGCAGCACGACAGCAAGCGTGATTCCCACCAGCGCCTGATTGCCCATGGCGCGATACAGCAACAAGATCAGCGGAGCTTGCACAATGGCCGACGCGACCAGCGGCAGAATCACGGCAAGATCGCGGGTCCAAGCCTGGTCACCGTCACCGGGATCGAACACGGCCGGCAAGCCGGCCAGCGCGGCCACGATCGTTGGCACCAGCACAACGTAGCTGAACCCGGGAATTCCGGCGCCAATCACGATCGAGAGAATCGCGCCCCATCCCCACGCGCCAGCCCACAATCCCCAAAATCCTGCGCCGCGGGCAAGAATCGAGCCGCAGCCCACGACGATGCCCACAGCCAGCAAGGCAAAGGCAATTTCCGCGGGAAGCGGATGGGCGACCCACTGTACCGGGGCAGCTCCGGCGAACGCGAATATCACACGGAGGATCAGGCCCACGATTCCGGCCACCACAAGAATCGCTATCCAGCCGATCAGCCCCCAAAGCAATTGCCGCAGAACCAAGCGGCGCCTATACACGAGCCATGCGATCTGGCCGAGCAACAGGAAAGCGGCAAGAATGGCGAGCGCAAGCGTCCAATTGCCGGGCCAGTGCAGAATTTTACGGCCGAAGAGATCGAAATAGACGGCGTCGGCATCGGGTCCGGAGGGGAAATTTGCGTTGGCCAGCGCTACGACGGATGCGAGGCCGTTCGAGCCTTCGTCTTGAAGACTTGCGATGCTCACGTTTGCGGAGTTATCGAGCGGAGTGTGGTAGAGAGCCACCCTACCGATGAAGGCGAAGTTCAGGCCCTGGTAGCCGGCGTCCTTGAAAACCGTGAAATCGGTATCGTTCGGAAGCAGCTTGTAAATTGTGTAGAAAACGGAGCTGGTAAGGTGGCGAGTGGCATTGCGTGCATAGAGCCGCAGCGCCCAATCATTGTCGCTGCCGGTTTCGAACATCAGTGCTGGCCCGGATGCGCCTCGATTATCGAGATTGACGTCCGCGCGAACCTGCTTAGCCCATGGATCAGAATCCACAAAAGCGCGTGCGCCGAGCAGACCGGCCTCTTCTCCTTCGTCGAACAAGAAGATGACCGAGTGGCGTGGAACCGGCATTGACTTCAGGGCACGCGCAATTTCGAGAATGGAGGCGACGCCGACGCCGTCGTCGGAATCGCCGGGCCCGGCTGGGACGGAATCGTAATGCGCGGAAAGAAGCACGGCCGAGCCGGGCTCGCTGCCGTCGAGCCGGGCCAGAATGTTATTCACGGTGGCGCAAACACCGGCGTCACTGCATTGAAAGGAGGTATGCACGACTGGCTGGTACCCGAGCCGGTTGAGTTCCGCGAGGATGCGCACGCGAACGGCGTCGTTCGCGACGCTGCCGATTGGGTGTGGCGAATCGTCAGGCAGAACGCGGTGCAGCGCGTCGAGCGCGCGCGCAGCAGAAAATTCGGCAGCCGGCGCACTTGCCGCTTTGCCGTGCGGGGGATGGAGAGCGAGCAAGCAAAACGTAACGATCACCGCCAAAACGGCCGCACTTGCTACGACGCGGCGCAATGTTGGCTGGGAATTTTCCTTCAACGATCCCCCTTTGGTGCGCGCCATGCTAGGCTGCGGCATGGGCTAAGTCAACTACTCGAAAGTACTTGCGTTCGCGGCGCGATTACCAAGGAGCCTGAGGCGAACCGCGCGCGCAAACCCGATGCAATGGCTGCATTTTGCAATATTTAGATTAGACGTAGCTACGGGTGGGATGTCTGGCGGGTGCGCACATCGGACTTTCTTGCTCCCGCGGCAAAACGGCGCTTTACAGCGCCTGCGGGCCGTGTTAATTTGTCGTCCCGTAACCGCCGATCCGGTAGCGCCAGGCGGAAGGGCCATCGATTATCGTCCCTCCCAACGTTTCTGTCCCGAAATACCTCCGAATTAGGCAAAGACTGAAGCATCTCCTGCGGAAATCCGCGGAGAGAACTGTGCATCCTGTCAAAGCGAGGGACTGGTGTTAAAACTTCGTAAAGTCGAGCTATTCGGCTTTAAGTCTTTCTTTGAGAAAACTCCCATCACGTTCAGCGGCAGCGGCATCACGTGCATCGTGGGCCCGAACGGATGCGGCAAGTCCAACGTGGTCGATGCCGTCACGTGGGTGCTGGGCGAGCAAAGCCACAAGATGCTGCGCGCCGAACGGATGTCTGACTGCATTTTCAATGGCACGGCGAAACGGCCGCCACTGGGGATGGCGCAAGTGACGCTGACGCTGGTCGACCCGGAGCTTTCGGAAGCGGTGGCCAAGGTAATCGACGGGCAGGAGTACGGGCAGGAGGATGCGGCAGATTTGTCGAACGAATCTGGGACGCCAGCGATGTCGATGGCGGAAGCGTCGGATGATTCGATTGCCGTGATCGAGGCGGATGCCGAGAGTGCGGATGCGAGTGCGTTCGCATCGCCGGAGGGCGAAAACCTTGGCGCGGATTTCGCGGGCGCGAAACGGAAAGGACGCAAACGTGCGGAGGTAAAAGCTTCGATTCGTTTGCGCCCCGGCGAGGTGGTGGTGGGGCGGCGGCTATATCGTTCGGGCCAGAGCGAATATCTGATCAACGGGCGCGTAGCGCGCCTGCGCGATGTGCAGGAAATTTTCATGGGCATCGGCCTGGGACCGGACAGCTACGCGATCATCGAACAGGGGCGCATCGGGCAGGTGCTGAATTCCAAGCCGATGGACCGCCGCGCGATCATCGAAGAAGCCGCCGGAATCACGATGTACAAAACGAAGCGGCGGCTGGCGGAAGCGAAACTGGAAGCGTCGAAGATCAATCTCTCGCGCGTGAACGACATCTACGTGGAAGTGGAAAAACAAGTGGCTTCGCTGAAGCGGCAAGCGTCCAAGGCGCGGCGCTACGCGGAGATTCGCGACCAGATGCGCGGACTGTTGCGCGTGGTGCTGGCGAGCAAAGCGCAGCATCTCGATACCGAAGCAGCGCGGCTGGAAAATTTGCTCCGGGAGATGGACACGGCCGAGGCGCGCGAATCGCACACAGTGCAGGAAATGGGCGACGAGCAGGAGCGGCTGACGGCGCGGACGTACGAGATGGAAGGCGAGCTGCGCCAGACGCACAATTTGCTGGGGCAAACTTCGCTGGACTTGGACCGCGCGGAAAATCGCATCACTTTCAACCGAGAGCAGGCGGCCCAACTTGACGCGCGCATTGGCGCGCTTGCCGCGGAAATCGAGCAGGCAGCGAGCCAGACTGCGGGTTTGGCGGCGCGCATAGACGAACAGCACCAATCGGTAGCGGCGCTGCGCGGACAGGCCTTCGAGCTGGAAGCGGCACTGCGGGAATCATCGGAGCGCGTGTCGAACAATGTGGCCGAGCAGGCCACACTCGAAAATCAGATTGCGCAATTGCGACAACTGGCGGCACGGCTGGTGGAAGAATCGGCGCGGGCGCAGGCTGAGTCACTTCAGGCGGAGGAAGCCGCGGCGCGCCACACGGCGGCGGAAACACATCGAGCGGAAGCCCTGCGCGCGGTCGAAGAAGAATGCGCGGCTCTTGGGGCGCGCGCGACAAGCGCTGAGATGGGTTTTGCGAACGCCGAAAATGAGTCGCGACGATTGGCGGCCGTGGTTCGAGAGGCGCAGTCGCGCATTGGAGAGCTGCGGCAAACGCAGCAGGAAACCGGTGCACAGCTGGAACGCGTCCGGCGGGAACTTTCGGGCGAGAGCGCGCGAAAAGCGTCGCTCGAGCGGATCCTGAGCGAGCGCACGTATACAGCCGATGCGGTGCAGAAGCTTTTTGGCGCGAGTGGGACAGGCGCGAGCCATTTTGCCGCTGCGGGAGGGTTCCGTGCCGTCGGACTACTAGCGGACTACGCGGAAGTGCAAGAGCAATACGAAGGCGCGGTGGAGCAATTCCTGCGCGAGGAACTGGAATACGTGGTGGTGGAAACGTTCGACCATGCGCGGGCGGGCGTGGCGCTATTGCGCGAAGAAATGGGCGGGCGCGCAACGTTTTTCGTGGACTCGCTGCGGAGCTTGAAAATCGACATGCCGGAAGCCGACGCAGAGATGCCGTCAGCGGAAGGCGTGCTTGCGCGGCTCGACCGGCTGGTTGAATTCCGGGATCCGCTGGGACCAGCCACGAAATATTTCCTCTCGAAGCTGCGAACAGCGTATGTGGTGGAGTCACCGGAAACCGCGGAGCGCATGGCGCGCGAAAATCCGCACAGCTATTTTCTGACCGCGGACGGAACCTGCTACCACGGACGAATGGTTTCCGGCGGACGAAAAAATGATGCCGGCCCGTTGGCGCTGAAGCGCGAGCTTCGCCATCACGAATCGGAAGTGGCGCGGCTGGAGGCTATCGTTCAGGACCAGCAATCAGCGCTGACGGCGCTAGGCCAGGAAATTATGGGCGCAGAATCGCATCTCTCGCTGGCGACGGCACAGCACCTGGAGGCGGAAAAAGCGCTGGTGGCCGCAACGCATCAGCGTGACCAGGCGCGGAACGATTTCTCACGCGTTAACCAGCAGTTGGCGGCGGGACGAGAGGAGATTGTCCGGCTGCGCCAGGAAGCGGAAGCAGCGCGAGAGCGGTCGGCACGGTTGCGAGAGGAACACGCTTCGGCGCTCCGTTCACGATCGGAAGCGGAGACAGAAGCGGCAGACGCTGCAGACAAGCTCTCCATGATGCGGAGCGATTTGCAGTCGCTGCAGGAACGGGTAGTGGGAGGGCGGGAAGAACTGGCGACGATGTCCGAGCGGCTGGCGAGCGCGGAAGCGGCCGAGCGCCGAATGGCGGAAGAAAGGGCGCTGGCAAGTTCGCGCGTGGAATCGCTGCGCGACCAGCAGACAGCTCTCGACCAGCAAAAGACCGAGATCGAGTCCTCGTGCGGGCAATTGGCACAGCAAGCCGGGGACCTGCGCAACGAAAAAATCCGGTTGGAGGAGCGCAAGGCCGCCTTTGAAACTGAGTGGGATACGGCGCGGACGCGCGCAGGGCAGATCGAGGAAACGCTGCGCACCCAGCGGCAATCTCTGGATGAGCTTCGCGCGGAGCGCAGCCAGCGGCAAGTGGAAAAAGCGCGCAACGACGCGGACCGCGATTATTTGCGGCAAACCTGCGTGGCGGAGTTGAACGCGCAACCCGAGGAGCTCACGCTGGAACAGCAGGAGATGCTCGCAGGCGAAGCCCTGGTGGGGGCGGAGACAAGCTACAATGAAATGAAAGCGCGTGTGGAGGCGATGGGTCCGGTGAATATGATGGCCCTCGAAGAATTCCGCGAGGCCGAGGAGCGCGAAACGTTCCTGCGCCGCGAGCGTGACGACCTGGTGGAATCGATCCAGAATACGCAGCTGACGATCAATGAGCTCGATCAAGTATCGCGGGAAAAATTCGAAGAGGCATTTCAGTTCATCAACGCGAATTTTGCGACAGCATTTCATACGCTTTTCGGCGGCGGCCACGGCGAGATGCGACTCAGCGAGCCGGACAGCTCCGGCGAGTCCGGAATCGACATCGTGGCGCAGCCGCCCGGAAAGAAACTGCAAAACGTTCTGCTGCTTTCCGGCGGAGAAAAGGCGCTGACGGCGCTGGCGCTGCTGATCGCGGTATTCAAATATCAGCCGAGCCCATTCTGCATTCTGGACGAAGTGGATGCGCCTCTCGACGAAGCAAACGTGGGGCGCTTCAACAAGATGCTCGCGGACATGTGCGCGCAGACACAGTTCATCGTGGTGACGCACAACCGGCGGACGATGGAAATGGGATCGGTGCTGTATGGCGTGACCATGCAGGAGCCGGGTGTTTCCAAACTCGTTTCGGTAAAATGGGAAGAATCGGACGCGGCGTCCGCCACGCCTGCCGCAGCAAGCAACGCCGCTTAATTTCGGGCAGCGAGATTCATTTCGCGGAACGTTATTCTGAACGAGCCGCGCATTTTGAAGCTGGTGCGCGTTCGCAAATTCAATATCACGCAGCTGCGCTTTAGCGGTTGACACTTATTCTCTCTGCGCTAGAATACCGCCCTCCCGCAATCAAGGACGAGACCAGTGGCTTCTCCACAAATGAATGCAGTTGTATCGCAAACGAATTTTCCGGGCCTCAAACTTAGAGGCCGAGGAAAGGTTCGCGACATCTACGAGCTGGGTGACCGGCTGTTGATCGTCGCGACGGATCGGCTGTCGGCGTTCGACGTAGTACTGCCGACGCCCATCCCGGACAAAGGGCGCGTGCTGACGCAACTCTCCGTCTTCTGGTTCGACAAGCTGGCGGATGTGGTGCCGCACCACGTGATTACAGCGAACGAATTCACCGGCGAGCTTGCGCCGTACGCCGAATCGCTGAAGGGACGCGCGATGCTGGTGAAGAAAACTGATCCGGCACCCATCGAATGCGTGGTGCGCGGATACATCACTGGCTCTGGTTGGAAGGATTATCAAAAGACAGGGAAAATTTGCGGCATTCCGCTGCCTGCAGGACTCCGAGAGTCAGACCGGTTGCCGCAACCGATCTTCACTCCGTCGACAAAGGCCACCACCGGGCACGATGAAAACATTTCGTTCGAAGAGACCGTGGAACGCGTGGGGCGAGGGCTTGCCGAGCGATTGCGCGACACCAGCCTTGAAATTTACAAGCGCGCGGTGGAACACGCAGCGGCCCGCGGCATCATCATTGCCGACACAAAATTTGAATTCGGGCTGCAGGGCGACCAACTCATCTGGATCGACGAGGCGCTGACGCCGGACTCGTCGCGCTTCTGGCCCGCGGATCAGTACGAGGCCGGGCGCTCGCAACCGTCATTCGATAAGCAGTATGTCCGCGATTACCTGGAGAAGATTGGATGGAACAAGCAGCCTCCGGCGCCGGCGCTGCCAGCGGAAGTAGTGGCGGCGACAACCGCAAAATACCGCGAGGCTTACGAACGCATCACCGGCCACGCACTCGACTGAGCTAAGGCGCGTCATCCTGGCGGGCGCCACCCGCGGAGCGTGTACTCGTGAGAGAGGAATTGGAATCGCTGGTGGGAATGATGGTGGAGCGCGGGATTCTGCTCGAAGAAGCGGTGACTGAGTTCGAGAAGAAGTTCATCAAGCGAGTTCTGGAACGGTCGAATGGGAATCAATGCCGCGCCGCGAAAGTTCTGGGCATCCATCGCAACACGCTAAGCCGCAAAATCGACGAATATCACCTCGACCGAACCAACCGCCGACGCTGAACTTTCCGCGCAATTCGTTGCGAACTGCTGCAATCTCACCCAAATTGCGGAACCACCAAAATAAAACAGCCGGTCCCTAGCGGAACCGGCTGGGCAATCGCGCGTGATTTTTTAGGCTGCAGACTACTTGGCAGGCACGCGATGTGGTGCGCGCTTACCGGGAGCAGCTTTTGCAGGAATGATGCTGGGATCCACTTTCACATCGTCCCAATGCAACAAGAAAGGCGAAGGATCGTAACTCACCAAAGTGCCTGAGAAACGAATGCCGTCGTCTTTCTGGAGACGCAGCACGTCAGGCTGCGGCGTGATTTGCGGAGGGGCCGCTGCCGCAGCGCCATTGCCCTGAGCTGCAGCGCCAGTTGCGGGAGCCGCGGGCGCAGCACCTGGGGGCGGAGGAGCGGTCCAGACTTTTACGTCCATGTTGGCGGTGGTGGCTGCCTGCATGTCTTGCGTCGTGGCGCCAGAATACGCCATGAAATCCACGTAGGCGTCGGATTTGTTGACGTCGATAATCTTCCCTACAACCTCGGGAAACTCAGCACCGCAGATGGCCAGCCAAGTCTGGTTGGCAATGTCGCCGCCGCCACTGAGCGATTGGATTACAGTGATGATGTTGCTCGACTGACGGATCTTATTCAGGTCGTCGGCGCTGGGAATCGTGTAGGTGGCGGGGCGGTCGGGCGCGTTGGCGGCCATCTGGAGAAGACTCGTCAACTGCGGATCAACCTGTGGGACGCAACCAGGCTGTTCGTACGCCAACATCGCGCGGCGCAGATAGTCCTTTACCTTGTCAGCGTTAGGAACCTTCAGGTCCACAGCACGGGCAAGCGCCCAGAATCCATCCAGGGATTGAGGCGGCGTCAGCGCCAAATAGGCTAGACCGAGGCGATATTCAGAAACGGCGTCGTTGGGGTCGTTTTGCAGAGCGGACTTGAATGCCTGCACGGCGTCGGAATTCCCTTTCAATTGGAGGTCCGCATAACCGGCCGCCGAGTAGAACGTGTTCATGTACTTTTTGTACTGATCGTCCGTCATCTTGGTGGTGGGTGCAGCTTTGTACTGCTGCAAAAGCTTCGCGCCTTGCAAAGCTGCATCCCGCTGCTTGGTCAGCTGGTCTTGCAAGTCCGGTGTTTGCGAGTTGAAGGCGTAAGGAAACAGGGCTACCCGGGCCTGCAGAGCCGCAACGCGACGAGCCAAGTCGGCCTTGTCTCCAAGAGCGACAAGCTTGTCTGCGTAGTCGATGGCCTTCTTGTATTCCTTCAGCTGGAAATAGGTTTGGTAGTAGATCTCGTCGACATACTGCGTCAGCGTGGAGTTCGGAAATTGCGAGACGAATCCATCCAGACACTTGACCTTGCTGGCAGGATCTTTCTCCGCCTGGCAGGCCGTGAATTGGTTGTATTCCGGCATGGTATATGATGGAGCTTTGGACTGCTGCGCGGCTTGAGCAACAGCTGGCCTGGCGGCAAAAGGCAGCACGCAAAGAGCAGCCACAGCTATGGCGATTCGATTGAGAGACTTTCGCATAGTCAGTTCCATGCCTCCTGGGCTACTTGTTCATCGGGTGGCCAATCGCAGACCAGACCACAACCGGGTAGGATACCGCCCTTGATAAATCGACCGGATTATAGGGAAACGATTCTACGCGCGCAAGCGCGAATACTTTGAATATGTTAGTCCGCGTGTGGCGCTGCGGTTCCCTGACCCTTACGCCTGAGTGGTAAGATGTCCGATGTTGCCGCCGCGTTACCCAGCGAACTTGCGATATGAACACCGAAAAGCCTCTCCAAGACAAGGTCGCACTGATCACCGGGGCAAGCCGCGGGATCGGGCGGGCGACTGCGCTTCGACTGGCCTTGATGGGGGCGCGCGTGAGCCTATGTGCCCGTGACGCAAAGCGGCTCGAATCGGCGGCGAGTGAGTGCGAGCGCGCCGGTTCCGAGGCGATTGCTGTGCCCGCCGACGTATCCAGAGCGGCAGACATCACGAAGCTCCTCGAGACAACTGAACGCCAACTCGGGCCGGTCGAAATCCTGGTCAATAATGCAGGAGTCGGCTACTTCGGTCCGATTCAAAATGGCAGTGAGTCGAATTGGGACGAAGTGTTAGACACCAATTTGAAGGCGGTGTTCCTGTTGAGCCGCGCGGTGGTGCCGGGGATGATCGGAATGGGGACCGGAAACATCGTGAATATCGCTTCGCTGGCAGGTAAGAACGTATTCGCGGGCGGCGGAATCTATTGCGCGTCGAAGTGGGGATTGCTCGGGCTGAGCGGGTGTATGGCGGAAGATCTGCGAGCTCACGGCATTCGCGTCAGTGCGATTTGCCCCGGGTCGGTGGCCACGGAGTTCGGGCTCCCCGGCGGGCGCGACCGGAGCAAGATGTTACAGCCGGACGATGTGGCTCATGCCGTGGCGATGATCCTGACTCAAGCGCCGCAGAGCTTCATCAGCGAAGTCTCCTTGCGCCCCACGCAGAAGCCGTAGGCCGGCGGCTAGACGTCAGTCCTGATCGTGGCGCTTGTAAATTTCGCGATCGGGAACGACGCGCCCGTCGCGAGTGGCGCGCGACCAGCAATTCGTTCATAATTGGCGGCTCCCAAGTCCGACGGAGGACGACGATTGATGCCTGACCGGAAGAATCCTGCTCCCACCGAGACACCGATTCACGAAATTCTGACGCACCGCTGGAGTCCGCGTGCATTCGATACCAGGCCTGTTGAACCCGAAAAGCTGCGCGCGCTTTTCGAAGCGGCCCGCTGGGCGTCGTCGTCGTTCAACGCCCAGCCATGGTATTTCATCGTGGCGACCAAGGACGACGCGGCGAATTTCAACAAAGTGCTCGAATGTTTCGTGGAGTTCAATCAGAGCTGGGCGAAGAGCGCGCCGGTGGTGGCGATCAGCGTGGCGGGAATGACATTCCAGCACAACGGGCAGCCAAACCGTCACTCATACCACGACGTGGGCCAAGCCGCGGCAACCTTGGCGCTGCAGGCGACGGCACTGGGCCTGCAAGTGCACCAGATGGCGGGAATTATGCCGGACAAAGCCCGGGAGATTTTTCACATTCCCGAGGGTTACGAAGCTGTTGCGGGAATTGCGCTGGGATATCCGGGCGATCCGACGTCGTTGCCAGATCAACTACGAGAGCGGGAGATGGGTCCGCGGCAACGCAAGCCCGCTTCATCTTTTGTGTTCACGGGCGAGTGGGGCAAGCCATCACCGATCGTAGCGAAGTAGAAATCGCGAACCCGAGCGTTTTAGGGCCCGGCGAAAGTGGCGGGCGTTCCTACATGACTTTTTTGGCGATTGCTTTCTGCCCCGGACCTTGTTATTTTTCGCGGCGGTGAGCTTCTGATAATCTGATTTAGAGGGGGCCGCAATGGCTCAGCAAGCATGGAAGTATTTCGGGCGATTCATTGTCGTGGCGCTCGCATCGGCGTTGTTCGTTACCGTCACTCCAGCTCAAACGTGGCTAAACTTCACGCGCCCGACGCCCACCACTGCGGACTGGACAGCGCTTGCCAAATTGCCCGACTTCACCGGCGTCTGGGAAGCGCCGCTGGGAGGAGGGGCAAAATCGCTAGTTATTCCACCTGGGGCGGCTAAAAAGAGCCCCCAGAAATCAGCGAGCCACTCTAAATTCCCTAGCTTCCCAATGCGGCAAGGCCTGCCTCTCACGCCTGAATGGGCTGCCAAAGTGCAAGCTTTGAAGGCGCGCGGCGCGCAGGATAGCGACTCCGCGAATTGCCTTCCGCCTGGAATGCCGGGAATCATGGGGCAGCCCTATCCGTATGAGTTCTTGCTTACCCCCGGCCAGGTGACGATCGTAGGCGAGGCCTACATGATCGTTCGTCATATCTATACCGATGGGCGCAAGCTTCCCAAAGACCCCGATCCTAATTTTTTCGGTACGTCGGTGGGTCATTGGGAGGGGAACACGCTGGTGGCCGAGTCCGTGGGCTTCTCTCCTCAGACGGAAATCGAACCCGGCGTTCCCCACAGCGACAAGATGAAAATCATCGAGCGTTTTCGGCTTCTCGACCCCGACACCATGAGTATCGAGACGACGGTTATTGATCCCATCGCTTTGACGCATCCATACACAACGACTCGCATCTTAAAGCGTTATCGCAATTGGATAATCGATGAATACATCTGTGAGCAGAACAATCGAAACTCCGTGACCAGCGGCGGCAAAGCTGAGGTGGATACCATCCCTCCGCCTCCCCCGGAACCCGATTTTAAGTAGTATCGCCGGAACCCTAGTATAAGGAGGCCCTCGATGAAGGTGAAGTTGAACCAAGCGGCGTTCTTCGCAGTCCTGATGGCAGCATTCATGGTGACAGCGGGCACGGCAACCGCACATCATGGATTCGCGGATTACGACATGACGCGTCACGAAACGGTGGCGGGGAAGGTGAGAGTTCTCCAATGGACGAATCCCCATACGTGGCTTTGGCTCGACGTGCCCAATGGTAAGGGAGGTATCACCCTTTATGCCTTTGAAGGAATGAGCCCAAATTACCTGGGGCGCCGCGGATGGACGCGGGATTCACTGAAACCGGGCGACCAGATCACCGTCTCCTTTTTCCCGTTCAAAGATGCCTCGAAGAAGGGCGGAACCCTCGCCAGTGCAACGAAGGCAAACGGCGAAATACTCGACAACTTTGTTCCGGCTGGCGCGAGGTAACCCCAGCCGGAGCGTTGATAGCGCTTTTCACCGTGATAGCCTGGGGCCAAAGCCCCCGGAGTAGCCTCACGATTCGGTCGTGTTGCTACATCGGGGGCGGTGGCATGGGCGAATTAGCGACAGAGCTATTCAGCCACCGTCCCGCAGCGATGACCGCAAACCATACCACTATCGAAGCATAACCCGCGAACTTGGCAGAGAAAGGTGGATTGGAGAGATCCCAAGTCTTCACCCGGCGATAGACGGTCTGCTGAAAAATAAGCGCATTGATGCCCGCCAAGACGATAAGCGCCATCTTGACTTGAAAGATCACATTGTCATACGCCTGCGTGGCCTCTGACATAAACAAAAGGGTTCCCGTAACTAGTTGACACGCAAAGCCCAACCAAGCCCATGGCAGAAACTGCTTTGCGACCTTCGAAACAGGTACTTCCCTCAAGAAAAGCCCCGCGAGGCGCAGGCTTAGGATCGAAGTAGATGCAACCAGGGCCACGCTGCCCATGACGTGAAGGGCTTCCACTGTCGGGAAGAGATAAGCATTACCTTGCATCTCCCTGCCGATATACGTTTGCGTGAGCCAGTGACAAAAGGAATACGCTGGCGTCATGCTAGGCCGCCTCGCAGGTTAAGCATTCGCCCACCGGTAACTTTGACCATCGAACCTCTCTCCGTTTCGCGCGTCTTGAAACTACAGAAATGGTTGGCGCCTACCCCGCGAGCAGGAATGGCTTAGGAGACGGGCCCTCGATCCACCCGTTCGGCCATTACTAGCTGTACGCGATCCAGCGTCCCGCGCCAACGATACCGAACCAAAGCAGGATCGAAAAGGTCCCGGCAAAACGGGCCGAGAACGGAGCCACAGGGTCTTTCTCCCACTTTCCGACGCTACGGTAAGCAAGTACGTGAAAGACAAGTGCATTGAGTCCTGCCGCAGCGATCAACAGCATCTTGACTCGAAACACATCGCTGCCATACATCTTCGCCGCCTCGGACGAAAACAGGAGTATTCCCGTCACCACCTGAACCACGAAACCAGCCCAGATCCAAGGCAGGAATCGCTCTGCTACCATCGACACCGTGTAATCTTTGAAAGCCACGCCCATCAAGCGCAGGTCCAAAACGGAAGCGGAACCTACCAGGATGACAACGCCGAAAAGATGGAAGGTTTCGATTACCGGAAACAGCCACACAGAGTTGTGTATCGAACTCCCCATCAAAGTGTTTTGGAGCCAGTAGCAGAGTGAATATAACGTGTGCATTGCTTAAACCTCGTGTACGGCCTGAGATTTCTAAAAAACGTCAGGTTTCGGATCGTTCCAATAGGCACACTGCCCAACTGAGAACGACGCTCTGACCGGCTGAATCGAACTGAGATTGACCCTGAGGCTCAATATGTCAGCCTTCGATCCAAGTGGAAAAGCCTGGACGCCTGGAGCCGGGTTCCTGTGGAAGAATCGTAACCGAGAAGGCCAAGGCCGCCACAAAAATAAAAAGTGCCAGTTCGATTCATGAGCGCACCTACACCCGAATGAATTTCTGCATTGTGCGACTGCTTACCGTGACGCGGCCCAGATCTTCCCTGCACCGGCGGACACAAATACCACTAAAGAGGCACCGACCGCAAGCCCTCGATTTTGCGTCGCGAGCGGGCACGGTCTGGCAATGATGCGCGAGGAAACCGAATCGGGACAAACCGCAGCGTTTGCCGACGCCGCGGATTTTTGTCCTAAGCGATAGTTCCCTAGAAGCTGTACTTCAGCGCGAACTGCATAATTCGCGGCTGAGGCGCGATGCCGCCTGCAAATACCCCGGAGTAGGCGCTGCCCACGGACGGTTCTCCGAAGGTCGGCGTAGTTCCTCCCAGTGGGGCGGCGACGCCCGGTAAGCCTAAATTGGCGTGATTAGCAATATTGAAGACTTCCCACCGGAACATCAGGCTTTGCCGTTCGGCGAGCTTAAACGTCCTTGCCAATGCGGTATTGAACGTGATCTGTCCCGGGCCAAAGAGAGAGCCTTGGCCAAGATCTCCGAACGTGTACGGGGCAGGCGTGGTATACGCGGCTGGATTCAGCCAGCAACTGCGGCCTTTTGGATGGCAATAGAGCGGTTGGCCGGGCACGACCTCGGGTCTTTGGGTGAATCCGTTTCCGGTGCCCGAATAGTCGAGGACCAGGAACGGCGCGTTGAATGCCAGATCCGAAAGGTTGGTTCCGGATTCGATGATGCCATCGACGGAGAACTCCCAGTCGTTGGCCAGCGCGCTTAGAAACCGATTGGAAATTGAGAGATGGGGCATATTGGCCACGAGCGCCTGGTTGAACACCCAAGGAGTGTCGGCGCCGGGGCAATTGCCACGATCGGCATTGGAATCGTAAGGCACCATATTGGTGAACAGGGACAGCCCGACTTCCGTGGTGTAGTTGCTGGAAATACAGTGGGCCCAAGTAAAGTTCGTTGTCGAAGTGTAATTACTGAAGCGGTGCTGAGCCGAAAGGATTAGCGCGTTGTAGTTGCCAGTTCCTCCCTCGTCCAGCACGAAGTCTTCGCCGTAACATGAAGCGGCTGGTGAAAATGGCGTCGGTGTGCCACACAGCGAGCCGAGATAAACAGGACTACCGTTGTTGTAGTGATAGAGCATGCGATTGGCATTCAGGGAGGCGCCTGGTCCAAAAATGGCTCCGCAGACGAAAGGCGGAAGAGGGTTCCCCCCCAAACTAGTCGGGCAGGGCCCTGCCACGGTGTTGCCACCGCCGCCTGCTAGAGCCGTGCATGTGACTCCGGGAGCCAGCGGATATCCGTCCGGGTACGCGCCCGGGCATGGACCCTGGATCGTTGGGTTGGCCTCGATATTGGACCAGAGATGGCGCATCTGATTGCCGACGTAAGAGGCGGATAGTAGCCAGTTTTTTGCCACTTGTTTTTGAATGCTCAGGTTGTATTGCATCACGTACGTCGGCTTCACATACTGCGGATAGCTGAATTGCTCGGCACCGGGCAGATATGCGGCATTTGCGGGGCCGCTTCCAACGTACTGGGGATATGGATTGCCAGTTTCGGTGGCGCCTTGGCCGGTAATAAAGGTCATGCCAGCCCAAGGATTGGTGAGGTCCGTGTTGCACGGGAAACTGGTGCAGGCGGCGCCGGGCGGTCCGTCTACGATTCCGCCGTAAGGTTCTTCGAATCCGAGCTGATCGAAAGCAAAAGCCGGGAAATCATAGAATATTCCGAATCCGGCGCGAATCGACATCCGACCGTTGCCGCGCGGATCCCACGCGAGGCCGATCCGTGGGCTCCACCTATCGAGTGCGTTCTCGGTTAGCTTGTTTCCCGTGGGCGCTCCCGGGTCTCCATCAAAGAGATAGCCGGCAGGCGCACCTGGGAACCTTTTGCTGTGGACATCGGCAATGGCATTGGGGAGCGAAAAGGTGACGGCGTCCAACCCGCCTGGTACCGTATGCGCCAAAAACGGATCCCAGCGAAGTCCCAGCGTGACAGTGAGCTTGCGGGTGGCCTTCCAGGTGTCCTGAGTATAAAGAGCGAAGACGTTTTGATGTTGTAGAGAGGGAATCGGCGCATCCTGCTCGAATCCAGAACTGGCGGATGTTTCACCCAGCAGAAAATCGGGAAAGTCCTGTGCTAGCGTTGCAGATCCCGTCAAGCTTGTTCGGCTGCCGTCGAATACATACTCGCCCTGATTCGCCAAGTAGTTGTACGCGAAGGCCCGGTAGTTGATCCAGTCCACGCCGAAAGAAAGCTGGTGGGCTCCGTGCGTCCAAGCAATGTCGTCGGAAAACTCGATCGTGTCGTAGGGCTGAATGTTGGCCGTTTCTGTTGTGTTAGGGCCGCCGAAACTGAAGCTTGGGAGGAACTTGGCGAAAGAATTGGCGGGCAACTGATAAATGTTGGTCGTGGGAACGCTAAGGCCCGCTTGGGAGAACAGATCATAGATGCCCGCAGGCATTGGGTTCAAGAGCGAGCGATTCACCACGCGATTCGCGCTTGCATGGGCGCTGTTAACGAGATTGCCGCCAAATACCCATGTGTCTCCAAAGACCAGGCCCTCTACCTGATTCACGAAGCCTTGCGTTGCCTGGAATACCAGATTCGGATTGCCATCGGACAGCATAGGAACCGCCGGCGAGGGCTCCGAGAGGTGCGATATGAAGTAGCGCGCGAAAAACGTATTCGTATTGTTGATGTGGTAGTCGATCCGGCCGAGCCCCTGGTTCTCCGAAAAGTGGACGGGAAGATTGTATTGATAGTCATCTGTGCCGCACGCCGTCGCCCCGCCGATTGGGACGTTGGGCGCCGGCAGGTATTTCAGCAGTGCCGTGATTACAGGGCTGTAGTTCGCTGGGTTGGTCTGATTAGCGCCGGAGCCGCCGGTTCCGAATGGCCCGCTAAGGGCTGGCGTGGCGCCCAGGCAAGGCTGGAAATTGCCAGCCAGCATATCCGGCGTTGGCAACGAGGTGAAGCTCGATCCGGCCGTGCTCTGAACGGTGTCCTGCCAACCGGCAAAGAAAAAGAGCTTATTCTTGATGATCGGGCCGCCGAGCGTGCCACCAAACTGGTTGCGATGCAAATTATCGCGAGGGCAGCGGGTATCAGGATTGCTAGCCGACGTGTCGAGCGGAGTGGGCACGCATTGATAGCCGCCTGTGGCCCGCGAGTCAAACATGTAGTTGCGAAGGTAATCGAAGGCGTCGCCGTGGAACTGGTTGGTGCCGGACTTGGTAATGGTGTTCACGTCGCCGCCAGCGTGCACGCCGTACTGAGCGGGAGTGGAGCTGGTTTCGATGCTAAATTCCTCGATCGTGTCCGGAAAGGGCAGAGGGAGATTCTGGTTGCTGAGCGGATCCATATAGGAAGCACCGTCTAGCCAAAACGACACGCCGCCCTGCATGCTTCCAGCTACCGCGTAGTTGGAGGTTGCGTCGGTCGTGTTGCCGTAGGCCGGGCGGCCACCGATGCCGTTCCCGACGCCGGGCGAGAACTGGAACAAATCGGTCAATTGTCGTCCGTTGAGGGGCAATTGCTGGATTTCTTCGGGCGGGGTCACTTCGCCGACGCCTTCGCTTTGCGTTTCGACCATCACCGCACTCGCGTTCACTTGCACTTCCTGGGTTACGGAGCCGACTAACAGAGTCACGTTAACCGTGGGAGTGACGCCGACGGTGAGTATCAGCCCGGTGGCGTTATACTTGCGGAAACCTTGTTTTGTGACCTGCATCTGAAAAGTTCCGACCGGAAGGTCGGGCAGCGCGTAACTCCCGTCGGCCGCACTGGTGGTGGTGCGCACGGCGCCCGTGGACGTCTGCGTCAATGTGATTTGCGCGCCAGGAATGGCCGCGCCACTGGAATCTTGGATGGTCCCACGTATTTGTGAAGTGGAAATTACTTGCGCAAGAGTAGCGATCGATGCAACCAGGAAAAAGAAAACCACTCCACCCGCTGACCGGAGTCTCATAGTCCCCCCTTGAGATCGGTTCGCTTGCGTGGCCCTGGGAACCCAAATACTTGTCGCGGCTATATCAGAGTCGGATTCGCTATGTCAATTACTAAGTAACCGTAACGATCATTTCGTTAGAGCCGGCCGCCGATTCCGATTTTCCTCCGGGACGGGTGCAGCCGCCTTCTGCAAAAAATCGGGCGTGCAGCGATGCGCGCTTCGCACCTGGATGTTGCGCGCGGGCGCGGCGATTGATACTCTCGCGCATCTTGCCGGGAGCACGATGGCGCCCGGGCGCACTACACACGAAGGAGGCGACAAGGACATGCACGTTCGCGCGATCTATGTGGTACTGACGATCCTGTGTTTTTCTCCGCTGGCACTGGCCGCGGGCAGGGGGGGAAAATCCGACGATCTGGCCGCTCAGGTGAAAGCGCTGCAGGCACAAGTTGCCGCGCTGCAGCACCGTGTAGAGCTAAACGAAGATTACGTCGCCATCCATAACCTACAGACTGCGTACGGATACTACGTCGATAAGTGCGAGTGGGATGAAGCAGCCGATCTCTTCGCCAAAGACAGCACACTCGAAATTGGGCTGCGCGGTGTCTACGTGGGGCAAGATCGCGTACGCGCGTACCTGCACAAGCTCCCGGAGCTCAAGTACGGAACGTTGTTCAATCACATGCAACTGCAGCCGAAGATTGACGTGGCGTCCGATGGAAGGACGGCCAAAGGCCGCTGGCGCTCGATCATGCAGGTGGGAATTTTGCATCGAACCGCGGAATGGGGAGAAGCGACCTACGAAAACGAATACGTAAAGGAAGATGGCGTCTGGAAAATCAAAAAGCTTCACGCCTACTTTACGTATTACGCGAACTACTACAAAGGATGGGACCAGGGTGGCGACCCGCCGCCGGGACCGATTCCTGGATTCCCGCCAGACCTGCCTCCAACAGCGACGTACAAGCTTTACCCGGACGTTTACGTGCCGCCCTATCACTATAAGAATCCAGTGACCGGTAAATAGACGAGGCCAAACGCGGCGTTTGAAGCGCGGTTTGCTGGAACCACACAGCGTCCATCAACTGCTTCGAATTTGGCAGAGGCCAGGTGGAGAGCCGCTTGACAAGGTGCAACCCCTTGTCTAGCATGGAGTTCCGCTCAGTGGGAGGCATTCGTGATCAAGCTCGACATAGTTAACGCCATCGTTGCAAAAACCAACGTACCCCGGGGAAAAGCGGAACAAGCGGTTGAAGGCGTGTTTGAAGCCATGAAAGTAGCGCTCGGCAGCGGGCGCCGGATCGAATTGCGGCGCTTCGGCGTCTTCAACGTGAAACCTCGCAAGACCGGAATCGGGCGCAATCCTCGCACCGGGCAACAGGTGAATATTCCTCCCGGCAAAGCGGTGCGGTTCAAGCCAGGCAAGGAACTTCAGTCGCTCCCAACATCCTCCGGCAAATCGTAGCGCGTCGATCGAGCTTCGGAGACACGTCTCGACGCCGCTCAGCAGTTCGTCCGGACGCTTCTGCGCGAACTGCCATTTAGGCCGTTTCGCATGGCGGCGCATCCAAAGATGTATGAGAACTTTTTTTAAAGCTACGGGCTGCGCATGAGCGAAGGCAACGGACACGGCCGAGTTCCGGTTGAGATCGTCAACCCGCAATTCCGGGTGGTCAGCGATCAGCCGAGGAGCTTCGTTGTCTCGCCCCGGCGGCAGAAATTGTGGCCTTCGCTGACCCTTTTTCTGCTGACGCTGGTTTCCACGCTTCTCTTCGGGATAGATTATGCGCAGTCCTACGCGCAGGGAGTGGTGCCGTTTTCCGGGAGCCAGAGCATCTTTTCCGGGTTCGAATTGGCATGGTATCACCCGGCGATGATTTTGCTGGGCATTCCGTTTTCGTTCACGCTGCTGCTGATTCTGCTCTCCCATGAGCTGGGACATTTTTTTGCGGGACGCTACTACGGCATCGACGTCAGCTATCCTTATTTCATACCCGCGCCGGACTTCTTCGGCACTTTTGGCGCGGTGATTTCGATACGGTCGCCGATTCCCACGCGTAAAGCTCTATTCGACGTGGGTATCTCCGGCCCGGTGGTGGGATTCTTGTTCGCGGTTCCGGCGATGGCGTGGGCCGTGGCCACCGCGAAAATCATTCCGGGAGCGCAGGCCAACGCGGCGATACACTTCGGCAACCCGCCGCTCATCTTGCTGTTCGACTGGCTGTTTCATCCGGGCGTGAACACGAACTGGATTCTGCTGGGCCCCGTGGGATGGGCTGCATGGGTGGGATTGCTGGCAACAGCCATGAATCTGCTGCCGATGTGGCAGCTCGATGGCGGGCACATCGTCTATAGCCTGACCAGCCGCCATCATCAGCGAATTTCGCTGGCTGTCGGACTGGCCCTGGTTGCGTTGGGCGTTTACGGCTGGACGGGATGGGCATTTTGGGGAATCATTCTGCTGGCGCTCTCCCTGCGATTCCGGCATCCGCCTCTGATGAACTCCTGGGAGCCGCTCGACCCTTCACGCCGCATGTGGGCATTCGCAGCACTGGCGATTTTTGTTCTGAGCTTTACGCTTTGGCCCGCGCGATGATCGCCGCGCGGTAGGAAGTTCTCGCCGCTCAAATTAAATCACGACAAATTGGCGGGGTCCACATCGACGGTTATGGCGGTGTACGGGACTTCGTGACGCGCGCAAAAATCCAGGCAGCCGGCAAGGGCCTGCCCCAGTGCCGCGCGTTGCGCCGACTTTAAGATAAACTGAAATCGATATTCTCGTCGCAAGCGCGCGAGCGGTGCCGCAGCCGGTCCCAGGATTTTCATCCCGCGCTTTTCGTACGGCGCCAAATATCCAGCCAGCGCTCGCGACCATCGAATGGCATTTTCGATTTTGCGGTCGCGCACCAGAACGCTTGCCAGCGCCGTGAATGGGGGATAGTGCAGCACGCGACGGAATTGCGCCTCTTTCTCAAAAAATGACTGGTAGTCTTGCTGCGCGGCCAATTGAATGGCGTAGTGCTCGGGATAGTGGGTCTCGACGAACACTTCTCCGGAAAGTTCGCCACGGCCGGCGCGTCCCGCAACCTGGGTGAAAAGCTGGAACGTGCGTTCGGCGGCGCGAAAATCGGGGCGGCCGAGCGCCAAATCGGCGGCGACAACTCCGACGAGCGTCACACGCTGAAAATCGTGGCCTTTAGCAACCATCTGCGTGCCGACGAGAATGTCCAGATCGCATTTGGCGAACGCGCCCAGAACTTTCTGGTATTCACGCTTGGTGCGTACCGTGTCGCGGTCGAGCCGCGCGATGCGGGCATCAGGAAACGTTTCGCGAAGATATTCCTCCACGCGCTCGGCGCCATCTCCCACAAAATACATGTACTCGCCGGCGCATTTCGGGCACTCCTTCGGCGGCTTGGCGATGTAGCCGCAGTAGTGACATTCAAGCCGCTGGCGTGTTTTGTGGTACGTGAGCGCTATGCTGCAATTCTGGCATTGCACGAACGCGCCGCAACTGCGGCATAGCAGCGACCAGGAATATCCGCGGCGGTTGATCAGCACCATCACCTGAGTTTTTTCGGCTAGCCGCAGCGCGATGGCCTGCCGCAGCGCCTCGGAAATCGGTGCGGCACGATGGTGGACGCGAAACTCCTCGCGCAGATCCACAATGCGGACTTCGGCAAGCGGCCGGCTTTCAACGCGCGAGGCAAGTTTCAGCAGTCGGTATTTTTCGGCGCGCGCGTTGTGATACGTCTCAAGCGAAGGCGTAGCAGAACCGAGCAGCGCCACGGCGTTTTCCAGGCGAGCGCGATAAACGGCCGTGTCGCGCGCGTGGTAGCGCGGGGTTTCCTCCTGCTTGTACGCGGATTCCTGCTCTTCATCGACGATGATCAGGCCAAGATTCTCGACCGGCGCAAACACGGCGGAGCGGGTGCCGACGACGACGCGCGCTTCTCCGCGGCGGACGCGCCACCATTCGCGGGCACGCTCGATATCGGCCAGGCCGCTATGGAGCACCGCGACGCCTTCGCCGAAGCGCGCGCGCACCAGACGACCGACCCACAGAGTCAGCGCAATTTCCGGAACAAGAACGATCGCCGATTTGCCGCGCGAAAGCGCTGCGGCAATTGCCCCCATATAAACTTCCGTTTTCCCGCTGCCGGTGACGCCGTGCAACAGGCCGGCGGTGAATTGCCCGCTGACTAACCATCGCCAGATTTCCCCGAGAGCTTCGTTCTGTTCAGCGTTGAGCACATTCGACGGAGGCGTGAAATCCGTGTCCCATGGATCTTCGGCCGCGGTGAGCGGCTCGTCCCAGGTGCTGAGCAATCCTCTTCTCTCGATGCGCGCGACGGCTGCGCGAGATACGCCCGCTTTTTCGAGTAGCAGCGGAAGCGGCAGCGGCCCGCGCGTTGCAGTGAGCGTTTCGCGAATGCGCTGTTCGGCCGGCATCGCGTTTGCCGGCAGTTCATTTTCTGCTGCCGTATTCCACGCGATAATTTTCTGCGTACGTGTTTTGCGGTCACGCAGCACGTCACGCGCGGTCAGGTACCCGAGCCGGACGAGGTGTTCGGCGAGATTTTCATTCACCCGCTTGCGCCGGGGAGTCACCTCTTCCAATGAATCAAGCAGACCAAATTCGCGTTGCTCGGTATCTGTGCGCTCTTCGGCGGCAACCAACTCCTTCAGATACACGCGGCCCGTGTCTGTGAGCGCATATTCGCGGTCGCGACGGAGCTCGATTTCCGGTGGCAGCATGGCGCGCATCGTTTCGCCGATGGGCGCTGCGTAATACCGGCTGATCCACTGCCCCAACACGATCAGATTCGGTGTGAGCGCCGGAATCGAATCCATCGCGCTGGCGATTTCTTTTATTTGCGAGGCAACCGGTGCCGCCGCTGGGGGTAATTGCGATTCGCCGATGCAAACGCCGACCATCGCGCGACGTCCGAAAGGCACCACCACGCGCCGACCCAGCAGGCATTCGCCATCAAGGGATGCGGGAACCGCGTACGTGAACGCTGAGCGCAACGGCACAGGAAGCGCGACTTCGCAATAGCGGGATGCCATCGGTGCGGATAGTGTAGCAGCACGCGAGAAATTGGTGCGGCGGATGCAAATTCAACGGTCTAGGAAGATTTTGTCTTCTTCGCCGGCTGCAGCCCGAGCACGGCCATCACCTTTTGCAAATCCTTCCAGACTTCGGCCTTGGCGGCGGGATTGCGCAAGAGATACGCTGGGTGGTACGTGGCGATCAATTTCGCGTCGCGAAAGTCGAACCATTCGCCGCGAAAGCGCGAAATGCCTTGCGTGGTGTTGAGCAGCGTCTGCGCGGAACACGCCCCGAGGCAGCAGATCACTTTGGGATGAATCACGTCGAGCTGGCGAATCAGATAGGGCGAGCAGGTGGCGATCTCGTCCTTTTCCGGCAAGCGGTTTTCCGGCGGGCGGCATTTCACCACATTGCAGATGTAAACGTCCTGGCGGCGAAGGCACATCGCTTCGATCATTTGCGTCAGCAGCTTGCCGGCACGACCGACGAAGGGCTCGCCCTGCTCGTCTTCGTCGCGTCCCGGGCCTTCGCCAACAAACACCAACTGCGCTTTCGGATTGCCCACACCGAAGACGATTTGCTTGCGCGCCTTATGCAGCTTGCAGCGTGTGCAATTGGGGGTGATGTCTTCGCGGATGAGCTCCAGCGAATCGTTTTCAATGCGCTCTTCGAATAGAGAGGGTCCAGCGACCTGCGGGACGAAGGCCGGCGAGGGAGCCGCCTTCGGCGCAGCCGCGATTCGCGGCGCGGTGCGCTCAGGCGCTGTCGGAGATGCGTGCGTCGATACCGACTCGGACGGGCCGGTTGCCGCGGCAGCCATGGACGCCGCAAGCGGCTCGGCATTTTGCGGCGCATTCGACGCCGCACGAGCCAAGTGAAACGGCCCCAGCCCAAGATCATCGGCGTAACGGAGCCATGCTTCGGCGCGCGAATTTTTCATTGAGCCCTTTGAACCCGCTATCAAGTTCGAGATTGGTGCTGCGGTCGCAAACAAACTATAGCAAAGGGCAGCGCGTGACGCGGACGGAAAAATGTCACGAACGAAAGCCGTGAAGTCCGAATTGTCGGATGGGAGCTAGCACTTCTGAATTTCGATGATGTGATCGAGAATCCGATTGGCGACTTCGAATTTGGAGAGCTTGGGCAGCGGGATTTCGCGGCCATCGCGGAGGAAGAGGGTGACGATATTGGTGTCGCCATCGAAGCCGGCGCCTTCCTGCGTGACGTCGTTGGCGGCGATGATGTCCGCGCCCTTGCGAGCGAGCTTTTCGCGGGCGCTTTCGGCGACGCGCTCGGTTTCCGCGGCAAAACCGACGAGCACGCGGCGCGAGGCATTGCCGCTCACAGGTTTAGCGCTCTGCCAGTCGCGGCCCAGCTCGGCGAGAATATCCGGCGTGGGTTCCAGCTCCAGCGTGATGCTCTCGCCGCCGCGCTTGATCTTTTGCGCCTGGGCTGCGGCGGGGCGGTAATCCGAAACTGCCGCAGCCATGATCACGACATTCGCTTCGGAGGCGTGTTCGCGCACGGCATCGCGCATCTCTTCCGTAGTGCGAACGGGCACCCAGTCGGCCGCTTGCGGGGCCGGCAAATTCGTAGGTCCGCTGACGAGCACCACGCGCGCGCCGCGCCGCAGCGCCGCTTCGGCGAGCGCGTAGCCCATTTTCCCGGACGAGCGGTTGGTGAGAAAGCGCACCGGATCCACGTCTTCGCGGGTGGGCCCGGCGGTAACGACAACCGTCTGTCCTTCAAAATCGTGCCGCAGCCCCAGGACTCTGCAAACGTTTTCGACAATCGCTTCGGTGGCAGCCAGCCGGCCAGCACCGACCATTCCGCAAGCGAGATAACCTTCGCCAGGATCGACCACATGTACGCCACGCGCGCGCAACGTGGACAGATTCTCGCGCGTGGCCGGGTGCTCCCACATGTTGACGTTCATCGCGGGCGCGACAACCACCGGAGCTTTCGTGGCCAAATAGACAGTTGACAGAAAATCGCCGGCGACGCCGTGGGCGAATTGGGCCAGCACGTCCGCCGTAGCAGGCGCAACCAAGAGCAAGTCGATGCGTTGCGCGACGGCGATGTGTTCGATGGCGCTTTCGATGTTAGCAGGCGCGGCGTCGCCGCGCGCAAACATCTCGGTGATTACTTTGTTTCCTGTGAGCGCTGCGAAGGTGAGCGGAGTGATGAATTCCTGCGCGGAACGCGTCATCACCACCTGGACGTCGAGCTTTTCCTGCTGCAGGCGGCGAACGAGCTCCGCGGACTTATACGCCGCCACGCCGCCTGTCACGCCCAGAGCAATTTTCATAGCGCGTCAATCCAATCGGCTATTGGGTCAATGGCCCGGACGCAAGTTCAACAGAGCTCTTACGGCCGCAGCAAACCTACTTGCGGCGCTTGCCGTCCCGGTCCTCGGTGCCTTCGGGCACTTTCGGCAATTCGTATTCCAGGCGGCCTTGTAACAATTCTTCCTCGGCGATTCGCGTATTCTTGCGCGAACGCGGGTTGTCCACCAGGGGGCGCCCGCCGATCATCAATTGGCGCGCTCGGCGCGCCACGAGAACCACGTAGGCGAATTTGCTGTCCGGTGCCTGAGTAAGAGCCATTTATGAATCAGCCTCCAAATGTCTTCACGATCTCGCGGATTTGATGCTCCTGCCGCATCATGCGGCAACGCGACGCCAGCGTTATGGCCTGCACCTCGCGCCCGGCGCGTTCGAGATCGTCGTTGACTACCGCATAATCGTAACTTGGATACTTCAACATCTCCTGCCGTGAGCGCTCCAACCGGCGGCGAATCTCGTCTTCGGAATCCTGCCCGCGAGCACGAATGCGCTGCTCGACGTCTGCTCGGGAAGGAGGCACCACGAAAATGGCCACCGCTTCCGGAAGCTTTTGTTTTACTTGCAGCGCGCCAGCTACATCAATTTCGAGGACCAGATTCTTCCCCTCTGCGAGCGCCCGGTCCAGCCACTTCTTCGGAGTCCCGTACCAATTCTTCCCGAAAACCTGCGCGTATTCAAGGAACTCGCCCCGGGTCACCATCTGCTGGAATTCGGCTTCGGTGACGAAATTGTACCACTTACCGGCGTTTTCCGTCCTGCGCGGCGGGCGGGTGGTACACGAAACCGATAGCATGGTTCCGGGCAGCTCTAAAATTTTCTGCACGAGCGTCGACTTTCCCGAACCGGAGGGACCGGAAACGATGAGCACCAATGGCGCCGTCGGAGTCATTCGATATTCTGAACCTGTTCGCGGATCTTTTCGATCTCGGATTTCACTTCCAGTCCGAGTTCCGTGATTTGCAGGCCCTCGGCTTCGCTTCCGGGCGTCTTCGAAAGCAGCGTGTTGGCTTCGCGTTGCATTTCTTGCAGCAGGAAATCGAGTTTCTTGCCCACATCCGTGGAACCGGACAGCATCGATTCGAATTGACCGATGTGGCTGGCCAAGCGCGCCAGCTCTTCTGATACGTCGCTGCGTTCAGCGGCGAGAGACGCTTCTTGAACGATGCGTGCCGGGTCGAGAACTGTGTCTCCGAGCAATTCCTTCAGGCGCGCTTCCAGCCGGCGCGCGTACGCTGGTCGCGCGCGCGCCGTGAGCGTCTGAATTCGCGACGCGAGGCTGGCCAAATTCGCCAGGTGCTCCGCCATTTCCTCTCGCAGCGCTGCCGCTTCCTGCTCGCGCATGCGATCGAGCCGATCCAGCGCTTCGCCCAGGCATCGGCCAGCTAGCTCTTCGAGCTGCGAGAGATCGTCATCGAGCGAAGCTGTGGGCGGGCCGATCACTCCCGGCAAGCGGAGGATCGAGGCGAGATCGGGCTCCGTGCGAATTCCAAATTGCTCGCGCAGAGCGTTGGCCACTTGTACATAACTGGCGGCTACTTCCTTATTTATGCCAACGGCGGACGGACCGGAAACCTCGTAGCGCAGCGTCACATCCACGTGACCGCGGCGGATGCGTTCGCGCGCGGCCTGGCGCATGCGCGGCTCGAGCGCCTCAAATCCCTCAGGCAAGCGCAAATGTAAATCCAGGAAACGATGGTTCACGCTGCGCACGGAAATTCTAAGAGTCCATCCCTTGCCGATGGCTTGCGCCTGGGCGTAGCCGGTCATCGATTTCAGTGCCTTCGATGCCGCCGGAGCAGCGCTCGCCGCTCCTGATTGCGATTTTGACGCAAGCATCGTCAGGCAGACTCCACGCCGCGCGCCACCGGCTCGGCATCGCGAAATTGCATTTCATACAGACGCGCGTAAATCCCGGCACGGGCCAGAAGCTCTTCGTGCGTTCCTCGCTCTCGGATCGTGCCACTTTCGAGGACGGCGATGAGGTCCGCTCGGCGAATGGTCGAAAGGCGATGGGCGATCACGAAAACGGTGCGGCCAGTCATCAGATTGTTAAGCGCGCGCTGCACCAGCATTTCGGACTCGGAGTCCAGTTCCGATGTCGCCTCGTCAAGAATCAAGATCGGCGCGTTCTTCAGCAGTGCGCGCGCGATGGCCAGGCGTTGGCGCTGCCCGCCGGAAAGCCGTTCGCCACGATCTCCGATCATCGTGTTGTAGCCCTTGGGCATTTGCATAATGAAGTCGTGCGCCAGGGCCGCCTGCGCCGCAGCCTCAACTGTTGCCTTCGGTATGTTGGGGCGCCCGTAGCAGAGGTTGCTCCAAACGGTGTCGTTGAAGAGGATGGTTTCCTGCGTGACGATGGCAATCTGCTCGCGAAGCGAACGTAGCGTGATCGCGCGGACGTCACAGCCGTCGATGCGTACCGATCCGGACATCGCAGTGTAAAAGCGCGGCAGCAGATTTACCAGTGTCGTCTTTCCTGCGCCACTCGATCCGACGAACGCTACCACGGCGCCCGCAGGAACTTCCAGGTTGATGTTTCTCAAAATTAGAGGGCCGCTTTCATACGCGAACGACACGCGATCGAACTCGATGGAACTCGAAAAGCGAGGCAACACGTTAGCCCCGGCCGCCTCCATTTCTTCTTCGGGCCGGTCGATGAACGCAAACACTTGCGCGGACGTGCCGGCGGCCTGCAGAAAAAGCTGGTAGGCGCGGCCGATCGCTTTCACCGGCTCGTATGCTTTGAACAGCGCAAAAGTAAACGCTCCAAATGCGCCGATCGTCATGCGCCCGGCATTGATTTCGCCTCGAGCAAACAGCAGTACCGCCGAGATCACCACCGCTCCCAGGACGTCCATCATCGGCGAAGTGATGGCAAACGCACGTATCCAGCGCATGTTTTCCCGCAGGAGTTTGCGTCCCGCTTCGCGGAAGCGGTCGATTTCAAACCGCTCCATGCCAAATGCTTTCACGATGCGATTACCGCTAACGGTTTCCTGCAGAATTTGGCTCAAGTCCGCCAATCGCGAACGGCTTTTTTCGGACGACCGGCGGATCTTGCGGCCCAATTTCCCGACGGGAAGGACCACAAGGGGCACAAGTACGGCCGAACCCAGAGCCATCCGCCAGTCGATGATCAATAGCACGGCCACGAAAGCGATTAAGCTAAAGACTTGCCGCACCAGATCAGCGAGCCAGTCGGAAAACGCGCTGCGGATCTGTTCGATGTCGCTGATCGTGGCCGACATTACGCGGCCTACCGGATTGTGCTGAAAGAATCCGACGGGCTGCTGCACAACTTTGCTGTAGGTTTGATCGCGCAGGTCGGTAATCCCCGAAAGGCCGACGTACTGGATCAAGATGCTGCCGAAATATTCCGCGATCCCCTTGGAAACAAAGATAACGAGCAAGGCCACCGCAAATATCGACCAGACCCAGTGAATTTGATGGGGCACGAACGAATTGAGACTAATGACGTGCTGCGTACCGGGAATTGTAAACAGCGTCAGAGTGTGGCTGGCCGAATGGCGGGTGAGAACTACGTCGAGCGCGGGCTTGATTGCGAATGCAATTAGGCCGTCCATCGCGCCCATGAACGCGATCAGGATCACACCCAGCGAAAAAAGCGGAATATACGGCCGCAAATAACTCAGCAGCCTGCGAATTTCCTGCCGTTCGGTGATCTGCGGAAATATGTCCATAGGTTAGGCGCGCGGATCCCCGCGATCCGTCTCTGAAACCACCGTAAATTGCGATGCTATTGGCCGATCCCGCCGAATTGTCCCGATTCCAAGCTTTCTAGCGTAAGCAGGACCTGGGCGTGTTGCAAGCCATAAACGCGCCGTCGGACCATTCGCAGATCCATGCAGCATCTGGATTGCAACCCCCGCACCGACGGACGCTCGACGAAGCATAGCCGCCGCTCTCACGCTGATGTCTTATCCATGTCGCGATGCACTACTTTCGTGGCGTACCCTTTGCGCTGCAAATTCCGGCTGATCACTTCGGCCAGTGCCACGGAACGATGCCGCCCCCCGGTACATCCCAGCGCAACCGTCAAATAGCTTTTCCCCTCGCGGATGTAATGCGGAATCAGGTAAGCAAGCAGGCTTTCGATGCGGCGCAGAAATTCTCCCGTTTGCGGAAATGAGCGAATGTAGCGCGCCACGCGCGGATCCTTGCCGCTGAATGGACGCAGCTTCGGAATGAAATGAGGATTCGGCAAAAAGCGAACGTCGAACACCAGGTCCGCATCCGCCGGAATTCCGTAGCGAAAACCAAAACTCACCAGCGAAATGAGCAGCGGCCGGCGGCCCGGATTCTGAAACTGGTCGATGATGAACTGCCGCAGCTCGTGAACCGTGAATTTGGTGGTGTCGATTACCACGTCCGCCGCGCGACGAATCGGAGCCATGCGTCGGCGCTCGGCGCGAATGCCTTCGATCACCGAGTCGTCGTGTCCCATGGGATGGGGGCGGCGCGTTTCGCTGAAGCGGCGCAATAGCGCCTCATCGCTCGCCTCCACAAAAACGAGCGTAACCGAGTGCGCGTTTCGCAGCTTGCGATAAATTCGCGGCAATTTCTCGATCTCCGCGCCTTCGCGCGCGTCCACCAGCAGCGCCGCGCGGTCCACTTCACCACGGCCCTCCTCGTAAAGTTCAGTAAACGTGGGAATCAGCGCAACGGGAAGGTTATCGACGCAGTAGAACCCTAAGTCCTCAAATGTGTTCAGGATAGAGCCCTTGCCCGATCCCGATAAGCCCGTGAGGATCACAAGCTGGCGAGCGTTGCGCTTCTTCTCCGAACGCTTCACGGTGTGAGCGGCTAAGCCTTCATCCGGCGGCGGTGCGTGCTCGGGATGCGCATGTCCTCGCGGTATTTCGCGACGGTTCGGCGCGTAACCTGAATGCCCTCGTCGCTCAATTTCTTCGTGATTTGTTCATCGGTGAGCGGGTGGGCGGTGTCTTCCTCGTCGATCATCTGTTTCACGCGGCGCTTCAGCGAAAGCAGCGACATCTCGCTGCCTTGCGGGCCGTTGACGGATTCCGAAAAAAAACTGCGCAGCTCCAATACGCCAGACGGCGTGTGGACGTATTTGTTCGCCACTGCGCGACTGACGGTCGATGGATGCACACCCACTTCCTCCGCCACTTCCTTAATCATCATCGGGCGCAGACTGTCCGGGCCGTAATCAAGGTAATCGGCCTGCCGGCGCAAAATCGATTGGCACACGCGCAAGATCGTGTGCTTGCGCTGCTCGATATTTTTCATCAACTGAATCGCGGCCGTGAAGCGTTCCTTCACGTAATTTCGGACGTCGCGGTCCGCTGCGTCGCGCGCCAGCAGGCGGCGATACGTGGGATTCAGGCGCAGCTGCGGCACGTCATCGTCGTTCATGAAAACTTGCCACTCGCCATCAACCTTGCGGAACTGCACGTCCGGCTCGACCAGGCGTGGCTCAGTTTTGTTGTAGCGCAGACCAGGCTTGGGATCGAGCTGCTTGATCACATCCACGGCGCGCTTCACCATCTCGATCGGACGGTTCAACTCGCGCGCCACTTCCTTCAATTGATTGTTCTGCAGAAACTTCAAATGCCCCGTAATGATCTGCTGCGCCAGCGTGTTCTGCGGATCCAGCACTTTCATCTGCATCAGCAGGCATTCTTGCAGGTCGCGCGCCCCCATCCCCGGCGGATCGAATTCCTGCACCATCGCCAGCGCTTCTTCCACGTCTTCCATCGAGTAGTTGCCGCTCTGCGCGAGTTCTTCGAGCGTTGCCGTTAGATAGCCGTTTTCATCTAGATTCCCGATGATCTCGTCCGCTATCTCGCGCACCGTTTCCGTGCAAATGCTAACACTCAGTTGCCATTCAAGGTGGTCGGCAAGGCTGGAAGCTGAGGAAAGGAACTTCTCGAACGAGGGCTTTTCGATTTCTTCATGCTCGCTGCTGGCCACCCGTTCCGCGCCGGTGTCCAGATACTGCGTGAAAAACGACCCGAAATCGAATTCATCGAAGGGATTGGCCGCCGGCGTCTCCGGTACATTTTCCGTTTCCTTCTTTAGAAAAGCCTCGTCCGTGTAATTTTCCGCCGTCGTGCTCTCTTCGGACAGCTCCTCAAGCACCGGATTCGCCATGATTTCTTGATTGATCATCTCGCGCAGCTCCAGCCGGTTGAGCGCCAGCACGCTCACCATCTGGACGAGCCCCGGCGTCAATATCTGCTTTTGTGCGAGGCGGAGATGCAGTTTTGGCGCGAGAAAGTTCATGGTCAGTTCAGCCGGAATTTCTCGCCCAGATAAATCCGGCGAACTTCCGGATCGTCGGAAAGCGTCGTGGGAGTACCCGTTGCGAGAATCTTGCCGCTATTAATGATATACGCGCGGTTGGTCACCGCCAGCGTGTCGCGTACGTTGTGGTCCGTGATCAGCACGCCTATTCCAGCGCCGCTCAGATCCGCAATGATCTTCTGGATGTCCACCACCGTAAGCGGATCGATTCCGGCAAATGGCTCGTCCAATAGCACAAACGACGGTGACAGCACCATCGAGCGCGCGATTTCCAGGCGGCGCCGCTCGCCGCCAGAAAGCACGTATGCCTGGCTGTACCGCACCCCTTCGAGTCCCATCTGCGCCAATAGTTCCTCGATTCGGTCGCGCCGCTGCTCGGGCGTTAATGGAAGCGTTTCCAGCACTGCGAGCAGGTTCTCCTCGACCGTCAATTTCCGAAATACCGAAGGTTCCTGGGGAAGGTAGCTGATGCCGTTGCGGGCCCGGAGGTACATGGGGAGGTCGGTAATATCCTCGGCGTCCAACAGCACGCGCCCGTAATCCGGACGAGCGAGGCCGACCAGGATGTAAAAAGTCGTGGTCTTACCGGCGCCGTTCGGCCCGAGCAGCCCAACCACTTCGCCCTGCTGAATCTCCAGGTTTACGTCGTCGACGACTTTCCGCCCTCTGTATGACTTCCTAAGATCGACGGCCCGGAGTTTCAACATGCCGGTTCATTTCTCAACCTTATGCTTAGTCAGCGTGCGCGAACCTTCCTGCGAATCAATCAAAATCGTATCACTGGCCACATAGAAGGTCAACGAACTGCCCGTAGCGGTGTTGCTAGAACCGTCGGTGACCGTTGGTTCGCCGCCGGAAAGTACAAATTTGCCATCCGACGCCGTGTACTCCGCTTGTTCGGCAAGACCGCGCCGGTCGCCCTGCTCTACCACCACATGCCCCCTTGCAATCACCCTGCTAAGCTGGCGGTCACCGCCGAAATTTGTCAATCCGGAATCGGGCATCGCCGTGGCCGGACCAGGCGGCTGTTTCGTGCTGAACTTCACCACCGACGGACCTAGATATACATCGAGCGTCCGCGAGTGAAGCGTCCCCTGATCCGAACTCGCCACCACTCCGCCTTCTAGATGCGCCATGCCCTGATCGGCCCAGTACGTCAGCATCGGGGCGTTAATTTTCCACAAAGTCGGCCCGGAATACTTCGCCGATTTCTTTTTCGCAGGCGCGAAATCCGGAATGGACGGCTCGGCGCTCTGCGGGAATACCGCCACCACATTGCCGGACGCCTGCACCTTTTTCTCGCCGCGCCAAACGTCGATCCGATCCGCCTCTAGCACAGATTCGCCCTGCCAAAGGCGCACGTGCCCCCGATACGTCACATGCCCAGAGCTCGCTGAACCCGTCAAAGTCTCCGCGGAAATATGCGCCGCGCCATTGCCCAGGCTGATCGTCTCCTGCTTACCGGCTGGCTCAAATGTCGATACCACGCCACCCGTGGCCTTGAGCACACCCGATTCCTGACCGAACACCATCGCTTTCGCCGTCGTTCGGCTCTCGCCGTCAGTTACCGTCGGCGAACCCTCCAGACTAACTGCGCCCGTGCTGCGATCGATTCGCGCGCTCTTTGCCGTGGCCCGCTGATCGCCCTGTCGTATGCGTACCCCGCCAGTCTCATTGACCGTTTCCCACTCGCTTCGCGGGCCGAGCGTTGCTGCAAGTTCAGTCGCGGAAACGATCTGTGGCGTGCCGCCCG
Source organism: Candidatus Acidiferrales bacterium (assembly GCA_049591475.1). Lineage (GTDB taxonomy): Bacteria > Acidobacteriota > Terriglobia > Acidiferrales > UBA7541 > Palsa-295. The sequence continues at coordinate 14,765 of JBAWEZ010000069.1, read as the reverse complement.
CTATAACTCTACGAATGGTCACGCCTGAGTGTCCGAACAGTTTTCGAATCCGGCCATCCGCGGCCGCCCGGGCGACCAAGTTCTTGGCGCTCACCACGGTCGTCTGATTGCCTTTTGCCAGCTCCAGGGTCGCAGGAGTCAGCGTTTCAGCGCTTTCGATCTGCTCCTTCGCAATTTCGTCGGGCGCCGCTTTGCCGCGCTCTTCCGCCACGCTTCCAGCGGTCACAAATTCGAGACGCAAGGCGTCCGTCCGCAAGGCGTCCGATTCCGCGCCTTGCTGCGATCGCGCGGTCACACCGCCGTTTGCCGTCATCTGCTGGATCAAGTTGCGCCCCGGAACCATCGCGAACTCAACGTGCTGCGCCGAAAAGCTGCCTTCACCAGCCTTCGTATGTCTCGTCGCGTGGACATTTCCGTCCGCCGTCGCGCTTTCGATCCATCCGGCGGAATTCAGCAGTCCTCGAAATTGCGCCGCGGAAACAGCCACGTCGCTTCCGCCTTCGTTCGTGCGAATTTGCGGCTGCCCTTGCACCAGCACCTGTCGAGCCCGGTTGGCTGCGTCGAATCCGATTGAAATTTTTTCTGCCGACAGCTCGCGCTGGCCCTCGCGCACGGTTACCGGCCCGTTCAGCGCAACAGTCCGGTCGTCGCGATGAATTTCCAGGCTGCTCCCGGACGCGATCACCGGCGACCCGCCGGTTTTCTCCGACGCAGCAAGCTGAAACTGAATGGCACGCTCTACCCGCACCGTCGCGTCGCGCGTGCTGTAATCCACGCCCACGCCGCTGCCGCTGCCGCCCGGGAACGTAAAATGCACCGGCGCGGACGTGGATGCATTGCCCGTATCACGATCAAATAGCAAGTCGCTGGTCACCAGCGTTAGAGCTGGAGTGATGGACGAGCCCGCCGCCGGTTTTTTAGGCGCGCCGATATCAATCTGAACGCTGCCCTCGCAGCGGGCTCCTCCGGTTTGCGGATCGTAGCTGCACTCGCGCGTATGGATGTTGTCGCTCTGATTTCCATCGCGGCCGTAAATTGTGATCCAGACATCCTGGAGTAGCGCGCGATCGTGGTCCTTGTACTGTGTAGCTTGCGAGGCGCGAATGGTGAAAAGCGTCCGGTCCTGTTCCACTTTCGAAAACGTAAACTGCGCGGATTGCCGCTCCACGCTGGCCGGAACGGCTGCAGGCATTTCACTCCGGGCCCTGGCCCGCAGCACCGCTCGATAGATGTACGTGCCGGCTACGCCCAGGACGATCAGCCCTGCGGCGATAGCCGACCAGCGCGCGTAGCGCGCCGCCTCGCGATTGCGCAAAGTTCGCGCCCCCTTTTCAGTTAGAAGCCGAGTATAGGGAACTGGTTTGCGCGCTACAACTGCGGCGCGAACGCATCAGCTCATCATGAACGGATCGAACTGCGCGAGATCGCGCGGGGGCGGTGAGATTGGCGGAAGTTTCTGAGCAGATTCCGGCTCGCTACTCCCTGGAGGAAACAATGCCCGCGCCGGCCACGGCCACGTTGTCTCGCGTGGTGTTCTTCACCAGGTACATGGCTTCATCCGCCAGGTGCAGCAGCTCGGCTTTGGTGCGCGAATCGCCGGGATACGACGCGACGCCCACACTCGCGGTCAAATGCACATTCAGTCCAGCATCTTTTAGCCAAACCGTCTCGCCGATCAAATCATGCAAGCGGTGCGCCACGGCTAAGGCATTGCCTTTGGAAGTCTGCGGCAGTAGCACCACGAATTCATCCCCGCCGTAGCGGAACGCCAGGTCGATCAGCCGGCAGTGCTCCTTGATCGCAGCGCCGATCTCATTCAGCAGCTTCGATCCCATCAAATGTCCATGCGTGTCGTTCACGCTCTTGAAGTGATCGAGGTCGATGAAGATCAGCGAAAATTCGAACGCGTACCGGTGCGAACGATAGATTTCCGTATCCAGCATGAAATTCAAGTGCCGCGCGTTGTACAGGCTGGTGCAATCGTCGGTGATGGTCAGCTCATGAATCCGCTGCACGTGGCGAGCGTTCTCGATGGCAATCGCGGCATAGTCGGCCAAAGCTTCCAGCAGCGCGAGGTCGCGCTGGCTGAAACCTTCCGGCCCAATGCAATTGATCAGCTCGATCACGCCCAGACATTGGTCGCGAAAGCGCACCGGCACGGCCACAATCGAATTCGTCGCCAAATGCGTTCGCTCATCCACCTTGCCGAAGAACCGGGAATCCTTGCTGGTGTCCGGCACCACCACGGCTTCGCCCGATTCCGCCACCCAGCCCGCCAGCCCCTGGCCCAGCTTGATGCGCACGTCCTTCAGTGCGTCCGCGCCCTTCCCAGTCGCGATTTGGAAATAAAGCTCGTGCTTATCCGGGTCCATCAACAGAAGTGACCATGTATCCGGCCGCAGTACCTCGTTAATTTTTTCCATGATGGTGCGCAGCACCTGGTCAAGTTGCAGCGACGACGTCAGCGCCTTGCCAAGCTCGTGGAATACGGTGACTTCGCTCTTCTCAGCGAGGTCCACCGCGACCGGGGTCTGCCGGCGGCGTTCCACAGCGGGAAACTGCTTATGATCCGTCGATCGTCGCTCAGGCTCGGCAGCGGCGGCTTGTTTCGCGTCTTGGGATTCGGAGGGCAACATCAGGATTATAGTGAACCGTTTTCTCAAACTGCAACGCCCATTGCGAAGCTATTGCCGAAAGTCCAATCACCCAGCCCGCCGCGACTTTCGCGGCCTCTTCGTGTAGCATTGACACTCCAAGCCCTCACGCCTATATTTTTTGCTGGTCCCTTACGGATGTCTTCAACAGCCTTCGGCGAACATCTCAAGCGCGAACGGGAGATGCGCGGTGTCTCCCTGGAGGAGATCGCCGCCGCCACACGCATTAATACGCGCTTCCTTGAAGCCATCGAAAACGAGCGCTGGGACCAACTGCCTGGCGGTGTCTTTAATCGCGGCTTTCTCCGCTCCATCGCGCGGTATCTTGGCATGGACGAAGATAGCCTCGTGGCCGAATACGATCTGGACACGAAAAGCAACGGAAATTCTCACCATCCCGTCTCCTTTCCTGCTCAAAAAATGCCGCGAAGCTGGGGCCCCGTCGCTGCAGTTTGCGTTGTAGTTTTGCTCGTGGCTGGCGGCATCTTTGTTTACATTCACAATCGCGCGAGAATCTCTGCCGGACTGTCTCGTGGCGTTTCGGCGGTATCCGTTCGCGTCCACCGACTCCATGTTAGACCGCCTGCCGTCTCCTCCGCCGCGCCTGCGGAATCGGCTGACCGGAATTCAGGCGCCAGCGCGGCTCCAGCAAACACCACCCCGCTGACGCTCAAATTGGAAGCCGGCAAGTCTGCGAACGTGAAAGTTGTGGCCGACGGTAACGTGGTCTTTCAGGGCCCCGTTCAGGTAAACGACGTGAAGCAATTCCAGGCGCGCGACAAGTTCGAAGTATCGTCAAGCGAATCAAGCGCCCTGCTGCTGGAACTCAACGGCCAGACCGTTCCTCCCATCGGCACACCGGGCCAGCCCGGATCGGTGACTCTCACGCGCAGCGATCTGGCTGCGCCATCTGGAGATCCTCATCAGTAGCGAGCTCCGCACACAGATTTGCTCCGGCCATGCCCGCCCGGAGCAGAAGGTGGCCATCTGCGCCGGCAGCATCCCGCTGGCTGCCGACGAACGCCTCGAACTGCTCGCCGTGTTAGCCTTCGACCCGGATTCCGCCGTCGCCGAGCGCGCCCAAGGCGTCCTTCTAACCCAGCCGCTGCAGCATTTTCTCGCGGCTCTCGCGCGTACCGAAATCGATCCGCATCTCAGCGCCTATTGCTCCGACAATCTGGGAGACAAGCCCGGCATCGCCGATGCGCTAGCGAAGAACCCCACCTGCGCCACGTCTGACGTCGCCCGCGTCGCTCCCTTTCTCACCCCGGCCGGAATCCAGGCGCTTCTCGATAATCTCGATCGCCTGATCAGCGACCCTCAATTGGTCATGGCCGTGCACAAGTCCAAAGCACCCACGACCGAGCAGCGCGATTTGCTGAACGAGATGGAAAAGGGCGCGATCTCGATGAACGAAATCGAGCAGGTAGCCGCGGAAATCGAGCCCGACAAAGGCAAACGCGAGTCACTGCAGCAGCGCGTGGCGCACATGAACGTCGTTCAGCGCCTCACGCTCGCGCTCAAAGGCGGCCGCTCCGAGCGCATGTTTCTGATTCGCGATCCCAACAAGCTGGTGCAACGCTGCGTGCTGCAATCGCCGCGCTTGACGGACACGGAGGTGGAAAGTTTCGCCGCGATGGCCAGTCTTCCCGCCGAGACGTTGCGCGGAATCTCTCTCACGCGCTCGTTCATGAAAAGCTATTCGGTGGTCCGCAATCTGGTCAACAATTCCAAGACGCCTCTCGACGTCTCCTTGCATCTGTTTCCGCGGCTCACGTCCACCGATCTTGCCAAGCTTTGCGCCAATAAAAACGTTCCCGAAACGCTGCGCTCTTCCGCCGTCAAGCTCCACCGCAAACGCAAAGCGGGCGGCTCCGGTAGCTGATCACGCCTCGCTAATCGAACTCGCGTCGAATGGTCGCGGCAGTAACTCCGCCGACCGCATCTGCTCCGAGTTTCCCGCCAGGTCCGCCAGAATCACCGCCACGTCGCCGCAAAATTCCCAAATAATCTGCCGGCACGCTCCGCACGGCGGCGTCAACGTGTCCGCGTCCGTTACCACCGCAATCGCCTCGAATCCCCGCTCGCCTTCAGACACAGCCTTGAAAATCGCCACCCACTCCGCGCAACACGCAAGCCCGTAGCTCGCGCTCTCCACGTTGCAGCCGCCGTAAATCCGCCCGGACTTCGCCCGCACCGCCGCGCCAACGCGAAAATTCGAAAAGGGCGCGTGTGCGCTCTCGCGGGCCTGCCGCGCCGCGGCAATCAACGTCTCGAATCCGCTCATGCGCGATCTCCGTCGCTTGACGCGTGCTCCGCCTCCGCCGCACGTTCAATTCCCAATCGCGTTGCGCATCAAAGGTTCCCGCACCGCCCAATCTGAAAACAGTCGCGCGGCGCACGCGAGAATCTTGCACCCGGAGAATAACAGGCCTTAGCCTCCCCCGGCCATATCCGCGCCATTGCGCAGCGTCCGTGCGAAGTATTGTTTCCGATTTTCCCGCCGAGAATCCCCGTGCACCCGCAAAGTATGGTTGACACCGCCTAGCAGGGCTTGTCAGACTTGCGCGTTGGTATGTCGCCGCGATTTTGGCCTGATCCTTTCAGATCGCCCGCGGATCATTGAGAGAACTTCACAAGGGGAAACAAACATGGCTACCGAAACCGCCGCCGCTCCTATCGCTATCACCGACGCGGCCTGGCAAGCAATTGAAGGCGGATACGACCTGCAAGTCCACGTGGCGCCAGACGTGATCGCACGCCGCATCGACGATCTCGATCTCGCCAAGGAATTTCTCGCCCACAAATTGAAGGGCTTCGTCCTGAAATCCCACTACGCACCCACCTACGAGCGCGCCAAAGTGGTCACCAAAGCCGTGCCGGGAATCAAAGCCATGGGCGCGATCACGCTGAATCACAGCGTCGGCGGACTCAATCCCGTCGCCCTTGAAATCGCCGGACGCTCCGGAAACAAAATCGTCTGGATGCCCACCGTTGACGCCGCCAACGAAACCGCCGGACGCTCCGACGGTCCCACGGACAAGCTGCCCTTCTGGGCCAAAATTCAGCGCGAACTTTCCGCCACAGGTATCGCGCCTCCGCCGCTTTCCGTGCTCGGTCCCGACGGCAAAGTCACCGCCGCCGCCCGCGGCTGCCTCGAACTGATCGGCAAGCACGACATGATCCTGGCAACCGGCCACCTCTCGAAAAAAGAAATTCGCGAGCTGGTGAAAACCGCCAAGGAAATGGGACTCAAGCGCGTCGTCGTCACTCACGCCGAATTCCCGTCGCAAAATATGACCGCCGACGAGCAGCTCGAAGTCGCCAACATGGGCGCCATGATCGAGCACTGCTTCACCACCATGTACACCAACAAAGCTCCGTGGGACGCCTACTTCGCCGCAGTCCGCAAAGTCGGCCCTGAGCGCATCTTCCTCTCGACTGATCTTGGCCAGACCATCAATCCGCCCGTCGCCGATGGCTTCGCCATGTTCGCGCAGAAAATGCTCGACGCCGGCTTCAAGCCCGCCGACGTGCATCGCATGGCCGTCACCAATCCCACGGAATTGATTTCATAGTGTTTTTAGTGTTGCGCTGATGAATTCCGTCGGCGGTCCACAGCGCTGCCTAGAAGCAGCGCAATGAACACACCGCAGGCGGGCACGAGGCTGTCTTCCGCTAACCAGCGCCAATAGGTGGGGGTGCGCAGCTCTTCAGATAGAACTTGCACGCGCGTCATGCGTACGGCTCGGGACTTCATAAACGACTCGAGGGCCGCTACCGAGCGGGCGTCGTAAGCTCTCAGTTCTGCTTCACTGATCGGGGGTTCATATCTTACGGTCGGCTTGATCCAGAGGGCCCTGTTCAGAAAGGCGATGGCGAACCCGAAGACAATCGCAATAACGATCCTTCGAACGACGAGTGATCGCATCATCTGCTCCCATTTTGGCGGCGTGCCTCAGTGTAAACGGACGGCCAGTACATCTGTCTGCCAAGCGTAGGCGCCTCGCGTATTAATTAACCCTGGGCTAGCGCGACCTCCACTTCACCACACCTCATCGAAGTGTCATTCCGGGGACGAGCAGCGCGATTTCCGCGTCACTTGGCCACGCGCTGCGCGGAAATTGCGCGCAGTGGCGAGGAGGAGGAATCTCGGTGCCGCAACGCGGTGGACACCTCGCCGACACCAGCGATACCTGCGTGCACTGCCAGCCCCGTCGGCGCGCGTCCAACCCCGCATTCTCTTGACGCCCTCCACGCGAAGTGAAATCATTCCGCCATACACGGGAGGAGCGCGCAAATGGACGCGCCCTAGAGACGCGACATTGCTATCATTTGGTAATTCCGTAGGTGCGACGGAGGGCAAGGATGAATGTTGATCTCACGCCCGAGCAAGAGCAAATCGTCCAAAACGAGATGAAGGCTGGCCGCTTCCATTCCGTCGAGGAAGTGATTGGCGAAGCTCTGCAAGCGCTGCGCGACAAAGAGAGATCCGCTGCCGGTTCCAACGGCACTCAACGCGAAGCTGTGCGGGAAATGATCGAGTTCGTGGAAAAGAATCGCGTGCGCCTGGACGGAGTATCCGTGAAGGAGCTGATCCATGAGGGTCACCGTTTGTGAGCGATTTTGTCCTCGACGCCTCTTTGGCACTCCAATGGTTTCTTGACGACGAAACGAATCGCGAATACAGCGTGGCGATTCTCGCAAGTCTTTCTGAAAAACGCGCTATGGTCCCTGTTCTGTGGTTCTACGAGGTCGGCAACGGCCTCGTAATGGCTCACCGGCGCAAACGAATTTCCGCCGATCAAATCGACGGATTTCTTACGCGCTTGCAGGCTCTTCCGATCGACGCCGCGCAAGAAGTGCCTCTCGACCTTCTCGCCTTGCCTGCTCTCGCGCGGTCCCACAACCTCACGAATTACGATGCCGCATACCTTAGCCTCGCCAGAAAATTCGGCCTTCCCTTGGCGACCAACGATTCCGCCCTTCGCAAAGCCGCTCTTTCTGAAGGCGTGCCGCTAGTCAAAGCATAAGGGGCTCGATACCCCAGCCATGTGCTCCGCGTTCTCTTGACGCCCACATCTCGAAATGAAATCATCCCTCCAGTAATCAAAAGGAGCGCGTAAATGGCAACGCAACTAGCGGCGGACTACGCTGAACTGGGGCTATTCATCGGCGGCGAATGGGTGCCCGCGGGTGACCGAAGAACCTCTCCCGTAATCAATCCTGCTACCGAAGAAGCCATCGGCCGCGTCCCGCACGCCACCAACGCAGATCTCGACCGCGCGCTCGCAGCCGCGCAAAAGGGTTTCGAGACGTGGCGCGCCGTCTTCCCCGACCAACGCGGCAAAGTCCTGAAAAAAGCCGCCGAACTGCTCCGCTCGCGCGCCGAGGAAATCGCCCGCATCGCCACCACCGAATCCGGCAAGCGCATTGCCGAGACGCGCATCGAAGTCCAAATGTCCGCCAACATTTTCGAGTGGTACGCGGAAGAGGGACGCCGCGCCTACGGACGCGTCCTCCCGCAGCGCGCTCCGGGCACTCGCCTCGCCATCATTAAGGAACCGGTCGGACCGGTCGCCGCGTTCGCGCCCTGGAATTTTCCGCTCGGCAATCCGGCGCGAAAAATCGGGGCGGCATTAGGCGCGGGCTGCTCAGTCATCCTAAAGCCTGCGGAGGAAACACCCGCGTCCGCGCTCGCCGTGGCGCGTTGCCTGATGGAAGCGGGTCTGCCCGAAGGCGTACTCTCCATCGTTTTCGGCGTACCCGCGGAAATTTCCACCTATTTGCTCGCGTCGCCGATCATTCGCAAAATTTCTTTCACCGGCTCGATTCCCGTCGGCAAGCACTTGATGAAGCTCGCTGCCGAAGGCATGAAGCGCACCACCATGGAGCTGGGCGGCCACGCGCCGGTGATCGTCTTCGATGATGTGGATGTGGACCAGGTGCTCGATGCCTGCGTGTCAGCGAAATACCGCAACGCCGGACAAGTCTGCGTTTCGCCCACGCGCTTTTACGCCCACGAAAAAATCTACAACCGCTTCGTCGAAGGTTTTGCCGCCCGCGCGAAAGCCGTCGTCGTGGGCGATGGACTCGACGACAAGACGCAGATGGGCCCGCTGATCCACGCGCGGCGCCTGGTGGCCATCGAAGGCTTCCTTGCCGACGCAAAGCAGCACGGCGCCAAAGTCCAAGCCGGCGGTGCGCGCCTCCACAGCCCCGGCTATTTCTACGCGCCCACGGTCCTTTCGGACGTGCCCAATTCCGCGCGCATCATGAACGAAGAGCCTTTCGGCCCCATCGCCGTGCTCAACTCCTTCTCCGATTTCGACGCGGTGATCCGCGAAGCCAATCGCCTGCCCTACGGCCTTGCAGCGTTCGCGTTCACCGGTTCCGCCCATCGCGCCAAGCTCCTCGGCGAAAAGCTCGAAGCGGGCATGGTCGGCGTCAATACTTTCGCGATCTCCGTCCCCGAATCGCCTTTCGGCGGCGTAAAAGAAAGCGGTCACGGCTCCGAGGAAGGCATCGAGGGCCTCGAAGCCTGCCTCGTCACCAAATTCATCAGCGAAGCCTAGCCCTGGCCCGGAATTCGTTTCCGGGTTTTAGGGGGCGGAGCTTCAGCTGAAGCTCCAACATAAAAGTTCCCGCTTCACCAGCTTCCTTTCGCGCTGCTTTACCCGTGCGAAGTAGTAAATCACCGCGCACTACTGCGACAACCTTTCGCGCTGGTTCTCCCACGGCAAGTAGTGATTCTCTCCGGATGCTCCTACGCCCCCGCATATTGCCTCGGCCGCCACAGAATCGCAGTTCGGTTTGGCGGCGCGTTCGTGAACTCGTTGACGCACCCTGTGATGAAATGATAGGAAACGTTACCAGGATTGCGATTCGGCGAAGTGACGCGGGCAATAAAGCGAGGGTGCGCATGCCAACCTATTCAATAGAAGAGCTGGAGCAGAAGATCGAGCAATTGTCGAATCAGGTCGGCGTCCTCGAGGACACGCACGCCATCCGCCGCTTGCAGCACGCCTATGGCTACTACATCGACAAATGCCTCTACGACGAAACCGTCGACCTCTTCGCCGAAAATGGTGAAGTTCGCTTCATGGGCGGAATCTTCCGTGGCAAGCAAGCAGGCGTGCGCCGCCTCTACATCGCGCGCTTCCGGACAAATTTCACCAACGGGAAAAACGGCCCGATCTTCGGCTTCCTTCTCGATCACCCGCAAATGCAGGACATCATCGACGTCGCTCCCGACCGCAAAACTGCCAAGGCGCGTTTCCGCTGCAACATGCAGGCCGGCTTGCACGAAAGCGCCGTCGGCCGCACGCGCCAGTGGTGGGAAGGCGGCCTTTACGAAAATTCCTACGTGCGCGAAGACGGCGTGTGGAAAATCCAGATCCTGAATTATCGTCCCGTCTGGCACGCCGATTACGAGACCGGCTGGGCGCACACGCGCCCGCAATACGTCGCGTTTTTCTCCGAAACGTATCCCAAAGATCCGGTCGGCCCAGACGCGCTCGAAGATCCCAAGCCCGTGCTTTGGCCCGATACCGACGTGCTGCCCTTTCACTATCCACACCCGGTTACCGGCCGCTGGCCGAAATGAATTTACAATCGTGCCGATTCGCGCCCGGCGCGTGAGATAATCTAAAAACTCCGAGAGGTGATCCAGGCATGACCACAAAATTTCCAGAAGGTTTCGATTACGCCGGTTTCAATGCGCCAATGCGCGTCGAATGCGACATCTACGACCTCGTCGTCGAGGGCAACCTGCCGAAGGAAATCAACGGCTCGTGGTTTCGCACCATTCCCGATCCGCAGTATCCGCCCATGCTCGGCCACGACACGTACCTGAGCGGCGACGGCATGATCAGCGCCTTTAACTTTGAAAATGGCCACATCGATTTCAAAATGCGCTACATCATGACCGACCGCCTGAAAGCCGATCGTAAAGCGCGCCGCGGCCTCTTCGGCCTCTACCGCAATCCGTTCACGGACGATCCCAGCGTCAAAGGCGTCAATCGCTGCGCCAACAACACCACGCCGATCTTCCACGCCGGCCGCCTGCTCGCGCTGAAAGAGGACGGCCTCGCCGTTGAGCTCGACCCAAAAACTCTCGACACCATCGGTGTCTACAACTATGGCGGCAAAATGCGCAGCCAGACGATGACCGCTCATACGCGCCTCGACGAAGACACCGGCGAACTCTACTTCTTCGGCTACGAAGCGGGCGGCCTGGCCACGCGCGACGTCTCCTACTGCGTCGCGAATAAAGAAGGCCAGCTCGTCAAGGAAGAATGGTTCGAGGTGCCGTACGTTTCGCTGATGCACGATTTCGCCGTCACCAAAGAGCACGCCATCTTCCCGGTGTTCCCCACCACCTGCGACCTGGACCGCCTCAAAGCCGGCGGCGCGCATTGGGCCTGCGATCCGAAAGAGGAAACGCACATCGGCATCATGCCGCGCGATGGCAGCGTGAAAGACATGCATTGGTTCCGCTATCCCTCCTGCTCTGCGTTTCATTTCATGAACGCCTACACGGAAGGGAAATTCGTGCACCTCGACTTCGGCATCAGCAAATACGCGCCGTTCCCGTTCATGCTGGAAGCGGGCCATGTCCACCCGACGGCGGAGGACGTGCGCTGGGGCCGCGTTGTCCGCTGGTCGTTCGACATGTCCAAGCCCGGCGAAAAATTCGAGGAGTACAACCTCGCGCCCGCCGGCGATTTCCCGCGCATCGCCAACAAAGTTCACATGAAGGACTACTCCATCGGCTACTACGAGCGCTTCGATCCCGAGGCTGGCGCACCGCTGATGGCCGGGCCCGTGGGCATTGGATTCAATACGCTCAGCCGCCTGGAAGTGAAGAGCGGCAAGCTGAAATCGTGGCACTCCAATCGCCCGGTGAGCGTGCAGGAAGAAGTCCACATCCCATCGAAGACGCCCGGCCACGAAGGCTATCTCGCGCTGGTCGCCGACCTGCACGATACGCAGCTTTCCGATCTGCTCGTTTTCGAAGCCGAGCACGTCGATAAAGGCCCGATCGCCACGGCGCATTTGCCGCTTCGCTTGCGCAATCAAGTGCACGGCAACTGGGTGACGGCGGAAGAGCTCGACCACACCCCCTCGCCCCGCGAGCATGTCGAAACCGCTCGCAGGTAAAGTCGCCATCGTCACGGGCGCGGGCGGAGGGTTCGGCCGCGCCATCGCCGCGCGCTTTGCGGATGAAGGCGCCGCCGTCGCCGTCACCTCGCGCACTCCATCGCAGCTTGACGAAACCGCGGCGCAAATAAAATCCCGCGGCGGACGTGCCATCGCCATCGCCGGTGACGCCGCCAACCGCGCGGACGTGGCGCGCGTCGTCGCAGAAACGCAGCACAGCCTCGGGCCTGTTTCCATTCTCGTCAGCAACGCCGGGCTTCCCGGCCCGTTCGGCCCCATCGGCGAAATTGATCCGGACGAATGGTGGGCGGCGCAAGCCGTCCATTTGCGTGCGCCATTTCTTTTTATCAGCGCCGTGCTGCCGCAAATGAAGGAGCGCCGCGAAGGCTGCATCTTGACCATCTGCTCGCCGCGCGGAAAAATGGTCACTCCGAATCTTTCCGCCTACTGCCTGGGGAAAACCTCGCAAGCGCGCCTGATGCAACTGCTCGCCGCCGAAGTGAAGGATTTTGGCGTCACCGCCGTGGCCGTCGATCCCGGCAGCGCCATCACCAAAATGGCGGAAGCCACCATCAACTCGCCGGACGCGCAGCTCTGGATGCCCGAAATGGTCGCCAATCTCCGCCGCATGATTGCCCAAACTGACGACCAGCGCGCTGGACAGCCCGGCGCCGACGCCCAGATCGAAAAATGCGCCCAGCGCTGCGTCGAAATCGCCGCTGGCCAGCATCCCGAATGGAATGGCATGTATATTGGCCGCAACGAAACCTCGGACGAGTGGAAATAGGTCGAATGGAAGTGAGCGCGACGGAAAGAATCTGAACGCACCGGGAGGGGGTGGAACACACATGCCAACACGAGCGAAGAAAATGCAATTGAGAGAGCGCGCTAGAAAATCCCGCGCCGCCAGCACTAGCGGCAGAAACGCCATCCGCAAAATCGACATCTTCACGCACATCTGGCCCAAAGCGTTCCACGAAAAGCTGCTGCAAACCACCGGACAGATGCGCGACATGCACCGCCGCAGCGAAGCCGTCCCGATGATGACCAATCTCGACGTGCGCTTCCAGGTGATGGACAAATTCCCGGGCTACCAGCAGATTCTTTCGCTGGCTTCTCCGCCGCCCGATGCCGCCGGCTCGCCCGAAGACTGGCGCGAACTGGCGCGCCTGGGCAACGACGGCATGTCCGAGCTCTGCCAGAAGTATCCGGAGCGCTTTCCGAGCTTCCTTGCAGCGGTTCCGATGCGCGATCCCGAAAGTGGAGTCGCGGAAGCGCGCCGGGCGATCAAGGAACTTGGCGCGTGCGGCATTCAGATTCCCGCGAACGTCTCCGGCAAAGCGCTGGACGCGCCCGAATTCCGCCCCGTATTTCAGGAGATGGAAAAGCTCGGCAAGCCCATCTGGATTCATCCCGCGCGCACCGCGAATATTCCGGACTTCTCGACCGAGCAAAAATCGCTTTACGAAATCTGGTGGACCTTCGGCTGGCCCTACGAATCGAGCGCCGCGCAGGCGCGCATCGTTTTCTCGAAGATGCTCGACGATATGCCCGGCCTGAAGTTCATCATCCACCATGCAGGCGGCATGGTCCCCTTCTTTGAAGGGCGCGTCGGCGCCGGTTGGAGCCAGCTCGGCAAGCGCACCTCGGACACCGACTACAGCGGGCTGCTGAAAGAACTGAAGCTGCCTCATCTGCAATACTTCAAGAAGTTTTTCTACGCCGATACGGCAACGTTCGGCTCGAAGGCCGCGCTCGATTGCGCTCTCAGCTTCTACGGCGTCGGCCACGTGCTGTTCTCTTCGGACGCGCCCTTCGATCCCGAAGGCGGCCCCATGTACATCCGCGAAACCATTCGCGTGATCGACTCGCTCGATATCTCGCGCGCCGACCGCGAAGCCCTCTACTACAAAAACGCGCTCAAGCTCCTCGGAATTAAGTAGCGGGAGTTGTGGCGCCGAAGGTTTGGACGCAGCGCCGCGATCTCCAGCGCGGCAGCCTTTAAATGAAACGTGCCAATGGGTCGCGGGAACCAAACACTTCGCGCGGGTGAAGCTGCGCGAAAAGTGTGGAACGTCTCTGCGAGACTTTATGACGGAGCCGAGGCTCCGTCCCCCTAAACTGCAGGAACGCGGCGTCGAGCGCGGGCCGATCTGCGACGTGAATCTTAGTAGCGCGGGCGTCTCGCCGGCGGTTGGATTTGGGCCGAAAACTGCGAAAAACGGTTGCACCGGGACGTTCCGCCCTTGCACGTGCTCGGTCTTTTGTTTTCTATGACTTACGTGTGCTGAAGGTTGATTGACTGTTCCGCCCTTTGCGACGCGATTTGCGAGCCGTGTTCCGGCATCTCGCGCACACCGCGCGCTCCGGTTTTCCGAGTAATGCCGATGTGACGGGACGTTCCGGGTAAGCGCATGCCCGACCTTTTGTTTTCTATAACTTACGTGCATTGTTACTCGATTGAGTGTTCCGGGTAGAACGGACCAGTGGCTAGTGAATAGTGGCGCGTGGCTAAGGGGCAGACGCGAGGACTTCGCGCGGGCCGAGGCGGAGTTTTCCCTCCGGCTGAAATGAGCCGCTTTGGCGACGAAGCGTTCGTCTGCGCGCATGACCACAGATCGACGCTAGCACGGTCGGTGGTACAGGTTTCTACTGGTCGGAGGTACAGGTCGACTATTCGGCGGTCATACCGGCACGGGCGAGAGCGGCTGTCCAGATTTAAAAGCGAAGCTTGGGCTGTTTTGGTACGTGCACGTGCTGTAGGACTTTCTCGATGACGTTCTCGGTGTGGAGGATACCTTCCTTGTCACGCCTAGTTCGAGTTCGCAAACTAACTAGAAGTTGGTCACCTTCCTCAAATATCTCGTCGTGCTTGTGGACTCTGGTCCAAAAGTCTTCGTCTTCGATCCTCGCCGTTATCCCTTCCGAGAGGCGCCACTTGTGCTCCGG